>CAZWSC010000071.1:0-15238 GCA_964636385.1 uncultured bacterium | reverse complement strand
CATGTGCTCCAGCGTCTTCGGCCCGGCCAGAGTGCCCTCCTTGGTTACATGGCCCACCAGGAGAACATTCATCTCCCGGGTCTTGGCCATGTGGATGAGGGCGAGGGCCGACTCCCTCACCTGGGCGAGACTGCCCGGGGCGGACCCGACCCCGGGGAGGAATGCCGTCTGGATCGAGTCGATGACGAGAACCCGGGGGTCCAGCCGCTCCACCTCAGTGGCGACCGACTCCAGGTTCGTCTCGGGGAGGAAGAGCAGCTCGCCGCAGGTGCCGGTCAGGCGGTCCGCCCGCAGGCGCACCTGCGAGGCCGATTCCTCGCCGCTGACATAGAGGACACGCGCGCCCCGGGTGGTCAGGATCCCGGCTATCTGCAGCAGCAGTGTCGACTTGCCGATCCCCGGGTCTCCCCCCAGGAGCACGGCCGAGCCATTGACCAACCCGCCGCCGAGGATCCTGTCGAACTCCCCCACGCCGGTTGCCAGGCGCGGCGCTGTCTCGGGGTCTATCTCGCTGAGTGGGCGCGCCGTCGAACGGCCGTCACCTGTTATCCCCGTGGCGAGGACGGCACCGGACCTGTGGCGGCCCCCCTCCTGTGGTTCCTGCGGAGGGCGGAACTCCTTGAGGGTGGACCAGGCCTGGCATGAGGGACAGCGGCCGAACCACTGGGCGAACGAGTCGCCGCACTCAGAGCAGACATAATGGACCCTCGACCCCTTGCGGCCGGCAGTCGATCTGCGCGGCCTGCCAGTGCCTGCCTGCCGCTGACTCCCGGGGCTTGCGGGCGTCTGATTCTTCCGATCAGGGTTGGACATGGGACATCTCCGTGATCCGGTATCTTGGCACCGCCCAATCCCTGCGTCCATCCTGCAGTCCGGCCGATGACGACCTTTCCGCGGAGGATGGGCGGGCGGGGTGACCGGCTTTCGGCACCGGAGGATCAGGGGGGCAGGAGTCGGGCCGCTCGTCTCACTCCGCAGTGGATCTCGCATCCGACCTCATGGCGATGTCCCGTATCGCCACCGCCGCGAGCCCGCAGATCGCCGCGGATGCCCAGACCCACCACGGGATGCCGAGCGCCGTCCCCTCCGGAAGCGCGCTCAGGCTGAGGGCCGAGCAGGCGAGCAAAAGCAGGGCCGGACCCGCGAGCCGCTTCCACGGGAAGATCACGGCCGCGGGAAGGCTGCCCACAGTTCCAGGCAGCAGAAGGCTCGTGATCCAGAAGACCGCGGTGGTCCCCAGCACAACCGGCACCACGGGCAGGGTGATCGTGATCGTCAGGATCCGCAGGTGATACAGCATCGTCAGGAGTATCCCGGCCAGCAGCCCGCACAGCGCGCCCGCGGCAGATGCGCGCCGCCAGTAGACCGCGCCAAGGTATACAGGCAGGAGTGCGGCAAGCCCTGTGAAACTCTCCCTCGCCAGGTGCATGAACGACGCAGGTGGACGGAAGGAGAGAAGGAGCCCCGCCGACGCCAGCAGCACCACAAGCAGCTTGCCCGCCCACACGGGCGCCCTGCGCCCCGAGAGCGGTTCCCAGATGTCGCGTGTCAGCATTGAGGAGAGTGTCAGAAGCTGCGAGTCCATCGTCGACATCAGCGCCGCAAGCCCGGCCGCAAGAACCAGCGCCTCGAGCACGCCCGGGCAGACGGCAGACAGCAGGAGAGGCAGGATCCTCTCCGGCGCCGCGCCCTCCGGAAGTGCGGGGATCCAGTTGCGGGCCATCACCCCCAGCATGACCGGCAGCAGGAATAGCGCGCCCGTCACGATAGGATACGCCCATGCCGTCAGTGCGAGCGAGCGGCTGCCGCCCGCGGCGTAGTAGCGCTGGAAGAGCTGCGGAAACATCGGATCGGCCCAGATCCAGAGGAGCATGTACCCGATCCAGATCCCTGGCAGGTAGCCCCCCTCTCCGCCGCGCGCGAAGAGCGAGGGATGATCCCGGCTGACAGAGGCGAACAGATCCATCCCGCCGCCCCGTACAAGCAGCACCCCGAGCACGACACACAGGAGCAACGGGACCATGAGGCCCTGCAGCGCGTCTGTCAGCACGACCCCGCGCAGGCCGGAGCGGAAGGTGTACAGGACCATGACCGCCACGATGAGAGTGGCACCCAGCCTGTACGGAAGCCCCAGCAGGGTCTCCAGCGCATATCCCGCCGCCGTCGGCTGCATGGCAAGGTATGGGAGTGTGAAAGCCAGCATGACAAGGAACGACAGACCTTGTACAAGCCTGCTGCGAAAGCGCACCCACAGGAGCTCGGACGGCGTGACGAGCCCGAACCTCCGTCCCGCGGCAGCGGCCGGAAGCCCCAGGATCAGGAACATGACAGCCATGAGCCCGGTCCCCACCGCGATCTGCGGGTAGAACTGGTATCCGATCGCATACCCCTGGCCGCTGAATCCGAACACGGTGAAGGCGCTGAAGTTGGTCGCGGCGAGGGTCATCAGGGTCAGGCCCGGGGAGAGCCTGCGGCCGGCGAGGAAGTACCCCTCAGGGCCCGCGCCGCCGGAGCGCCTCGCCCACAGGCCAAGGACTACCAGGACCGCCAGATAGGTGATTATGATCGTGAGCGCCATACGAAACCTCCGGGTACGGGCCATCCAGCCCAGGCTGGGTGGCCATACCGCCCGGAGATCCTGCCCGGCCGGCGCGGATAAGCCGGCGGCGGAGGTCGGCCTGACATACCTGTGTTCGGGGCGTCACTCTAGCCCAGGAGCGAAGGCCGGGGCAAAAGGAAGATGATCGGGATTTTCCAGGCCGAATGACCCCCGGCCGCCCATGCAAACATCCCCGCGGCCCGGCAAGCCGAGCCGTGGGGAAGCCCTGGTCCCGTGCGAACAACTCGCAGGAAAGACAGTTCGACTAGCGCGAGCTACGCCTGCGAACAGCTCCGATCCCCCCGGCCAGGATCACGATCCCGAGCAGGATGAGGGTGCCGGGTTCGGGGATCTCGGTCCTGCCAAGCAGGTTCTGGCCATCAACCGCGTAGACACCACGGCCTGACCTGCCGTAAGAAGCCTCGTAGTACTCCACGGCAAAGTCCACAACCGCTCCGGTAAGCGGCGATCCGCCTTCGCTGGCCGAGGCCATGAACAAACCATCTCCAAGATCCAACACCAGGTCGTTGTCATAGACAGCCTCCCAGATCGCAAGCTGAAGAGCAGCACGTCTGGTGGGAGAGCTGGACACATCGCCGTGATAGGTATCCAGAAGCCATGCGGCTCTGCGGAGACCGGCAATGCTCCCATAGATGTAACCCTGGCCAGACGGTTTTCCAAAAGGCTCGTCCAGAGTCGCGGTGTCATAGAAGTCCCACGCTATTGGTTCCGGAACATTCGCCTCGTTGAGGTCAACGCAGTACCAATGGTTTTCCAGCAGCCAGGAATATGAGCTGGGTATCTGCTGTGACGTCATGGTGAATGGATTCAGACTCGTCTGGACCCAGGTGTCGTGTCCGCCGTAGAGGCGGATCCAGGCTGTAGGATTGGTATCTATCCGAGTCGAAGTACCATCATCGATGCTCAGGAACGGCGTGGGCGTTGCCTCGGCAACTGCGCCAAACGCTACCAACAGGGTCAGAACGATAACCAGATGCTTCATGAAGTACTCCTCCACAATCTGAAGTATGTTTGTGAACAACAAGCTCGCAGGACAGATATATCATATTTCGTGCCAACTATTGGCCAGTCCGATTCCACCCCCTATCACATTGGTGCAACTAGAGCTAGCATCCCTGACCAAACTCCGTCAAAGGAAGTTCGATCCCTGGATGCAGGAAAGTGTATTGCTAGCCTTACACTCTAGGGCAGGCTTTACACTTGGCCCTCACCAGAATGATGCCAATCAGCTAGTTAGACGTTGTCACCAGATTCAGATTACTGTAAGGAAATCCAGAATCGGGACACAGACTGCACGCGCGCCATCCGTATCGGGCTGATGGAACCTAATCACTTGCGAATCAACCAGATATGATCAGCAGTGTCAGGCGCTGATCCGCACCATTGTAAGGTAATCCAGACAGATCAGAAACGGCTGCCTCTCAAGGTGGGGAACCCAGGAGAGTCCAGGGCATGCGCCGAAAGCTGCGCCGCAGCGAAGTTGCCACGACCCGGACCCGGCTCTCACCACCCACATTGGCGCTCACGCACCCTCTACAATGCCTCTTGCGGCCGACTCCATGGATCCCCAGGATCATCCACTGTTGATGCAATGGAGGGTATGCCATGACCGAACCGACACCGCGCTTCTGGGAGATCTTCCTGGAGCTCTTCGAGAGCCTGCCCCGGCAGGGCCCCGGCAACCGCGCCTGCGCCGAAAGGGCGCTCGGTCTGTGCGGCGACCTGCCGCAATCCCCCGCGGTGCTCGACCTCGGCTGCGGCGTCGGAGGGCAGACACTCCAGCTCGCTGAGTTGCTGCCGGGCGCTCTTATCACCGCCATCGACAACAACGGGCGAAGCATCGAGCGGCTGCAGGCGACGGTTGCCGAGCGCGGACTCGCTGAGCGGGTGCGGCCGATGGTCGGCGACATGGCGCAGCCGGGGCTGCCGCCCGGGAGCTTCGACCTCATCTGGTCCGAGGGGGCGCTGTACAACATCGGCATCGAAAGCGGCCTGCGGGTCTGCCACGGGCTGCTGCGCCCCGGCGGCCTCCTCGCTTTCACAGATGCGGTCTGGCGCACGGATGACCCGCCGCCCGAGGTCAAGGCAAGCTTCGACCTCGACTACCCGGCCATGGGCCGGGTGCCCGACGTCATTGCCGCCATCGGAAGGACCGGCTTCTCACTCCTCGGCCACTTCACCATGCCGGACGAGGCCTGGTGGGAGGACTTCTACACGCCGATGGAGCGGCGGATCAAGGAGATGCGCGGCAGGTACGCCGGTGACGCCGAGGCGATCGGCATCCTCGATCAGCTCGCGCAGGAGCCCGGGATGCACCGGCGGCACGCAGACTGCTACGCGTACGAGTTCTTCGTGGTGCGGCGCGGGTGATCTGCCCGGTCACTGGATGGGCAGCCAGATCTCAGTCCGGAGCTCATCCGGCTTCACCTGGTCGGGGCTGTTCAGGTAGACCTCGAAGCAGGGTTCCTCCCGCAGTTTCTCACCACTGCCGGGGAGCCAGGCCCTGAAGATCTGATCATAGGTGTTCTGGAATCCCTCGTAGGAGCCGGCGTGCAGAAACACAGCGTACCTGCCGCCGGCGATCGTCTTAGTGCCGACCTCTCCGTCCGGCTTCACCTCGCGATCAATGGTCACGCAGGCGTCATAGCGGAACCTGGACTCGTCTGTGACATGTGGGGCGTCGTGGGAAATGCCGATCATCCGCGAGGCGGGACCGGCTGGTTTCTCCCGCGGTACGCCGAGGGAGCGACACCGAAGTGCGCCGAGAAGGCGCGTGTGAACGCGGCCGGGGTCTCATAGCCGGCATCGAGGGCGATCTCCGTTACAGATGCATCCAGGTGGACAAGCCGCTGCGCGGCACATTCGAGGCGCAGGCGACGGATGAACGCCGCCAGCGGCTCGCCGGGGAAGGCGGCGAATATCCGATGGAAGTGGGAAGGTGAGAAGAACGCCACCTTCGAGAGCTCTTCCAGGCACAGGGGCTCACCGAGATGAGCCTCGATGTGGAAGATGACCCGGTTGATGCGTTCCCGGTAGTCCCTGGTTGTGGAATCCCTCGATGGCGTCTGTGCACCTCGGCATCATGTGTACCACCACACAGGAGATCGCGGCTATCCCGTGCTTGCTGCATTGTGGATGATAGTCAGCAGAGGCTGCTGCCGGAGTCATGTGAGCACCACGGCACGCACACCGCCAACGCGATCATGCGAGGTGGTCGACCTCGAAACGCTCGAACACGGTCGGCATGTCGGGCGTGAACTCCAGGCCGATCGTGGGCATGAGGCGCCGGAAGAAGGCCTCGTGATCGGCCAGCCAGCGGGCGCGGCTGCGGTCGCCCTCCCCCTCGTCCCACGCAAAGGCGTCGTCAACTGAGTCCAGCGGACCGACACGCACTTCTGTTGTGCGCGCGAGGGCGCGCGGTGCGCCTGCGCCGTCGGTGACGATCCAGAGATCACCGGGCGCCGGGATGGGTTCGTTCTCCAGTTCGTACTGGGCCAACGCGCCGGCGGTGGCTCGCTTGGTGCCCCGGATCACCAGCTCGACCAGCTCGTCGGCCAGCTCGACGGAGTCACCGAATGGACCCACTGAGGCGGGAAAGGGTGCACCGGCCCGGACCACGCCATCGGCCACGATACGCCTCCAGTAGGCGTCGACGGCGGCATGGTCGACGGCCGGGAGTGCTGTGGTCATCGGACGATCTGCTCCCTGGGAAGTTGCGGGGGACCATTATCCACGTACACATCCTGCATCGGATCCTCCGGAGTGGACTATCCCGGACCATTCATGAAGCATGCGACCATACATCGGAGAGGCACGGGAGACAAGGCGCACGATTGCATCCGCCCCCCCGGAGCAAACCGCATGCGGAAGAGTGCCAGGTGTCGCAACCCGCACTGTGTGAACGGGGCGTCGGTCGCCTCGACAAGCACCAGATCGACATCGCCGACCGCATCTGCCTCACCCCGGGCGAATGAACCGAACAGGATCGTCCGGAGCACATCCGTAATCCCCAGGTATGCGCGGATTGACTTCGCAGACGCCTTGGCCGCATAATGTCGGTCCGACCCCCGGATGGTGTTCCGATCGAACCGGGAACGCCTGCTTCCCATCCAGCGATGGGCTGTGACTGGCAAGAACAGCGGAAGGCGTTCGGAGCGACGCTGTGGCGCATCCCCTCGGGCAGTGGCGTGATTCCATGATCGTCGAGGAATCGCAACGGAAATCATCCCCTTGGCCACGGCAGGGTGAGGACTCGCCTATCGCGGTTCGCACGCTCAACAAGCAGAAGGAGGTCTGCATACATGAGCGATCACCTGTCAAAACTCCAGTTGATCAGGGACAAGAGCGGAAGACAGCACACCGAGGGGCTCTCCGATGAGGTTATCGTACGTTTCTTGGGGCAGGACGAAGACCTCCGCGACGCCATCGAAAGGGCAGTTTCCCTGATCGAAGCGGTACCTGAAGAAGCGGTACAACTGCTCCACCAGGACGAACGCGTTCTCGGCACCCATCTGCAGCAGGACTACCTGAACTTCTACGGGAGTGATGCCGTTACCCCGTATGTGCCCATCGCGGCCGCCGGCCCCTGGATTGTCACCGCCCACGGTGCGGTAGTTCACGATTCGGGCGGTTACGGAATGCTCGGGCTCGGACATGCGCCCCGCGCTGTCCTTGACGTCATGTCCAAGCCTTATGTGATGGCCAACGTCATGACACCGTCGTTCAACCAGTTGCGGTTTTCCCGGCGACTCAGGCAGGAGATAGGCCACGCCCGGGGGAGTTTCCCGTTCTCCAGGTTCATCTGCATGAACAGTGGATCAGAGGCGGTGGCTGTTGCAGCCCGGATAGCCGACATACACGCACTGGACGAGACCCGCCCGGGAGCGAGTCATGCCGGTTATACAGTCAAGTCGCTCTCCCTCGTGGGAAGCTTCCATGGCCGCACGATGCGCCCGGCCCAGGTGTCCGACTCAACACTGCCGGGGTACCGCAAGCACCTTGCGTCATTCCAGGATTATGACACCCTTGCCACAGTAGAACTCAACGACATCGATGCCCTGGAGCGTGCCTTCGCCGAGGCGGACGGGAACAATGTCTTCTTTGATGCATTCTACGTCGAACCGGTGATGGGCGAGGGACACCCCGGCCGTGCGATGACGCGTGAGTTCTACGATGCTGCCCGGAGGCTCACCGCAGAGTGCGGGACCCTGTTCTTCGTCGACTCGATTCAGGCGGCCCTCCGCGCCACCGGCTGCCTGAGCATCGTGGACTATCCGGGTTTCGAGGACTGTGTCCCGCCCGAGATGGAAACCTACTCCAAGGCGCTCAATGCCGGCCAGTTTCCGCTGTCAGTGCTGGCCCTGACGGAAGGCGCCGCCCGGATCTACACCAGGGGGATGTACGGCAACACGATGACCACCAACCCCCGGGCACTCGAGGTGGGCTGCGCCGTGCTCGACAGCATCGATGATGAGTTGCGCGCCAACATCCGGGACCGCGGGCGGGAGATGATGAGGAAGCTGTCCGGCGTTTCACAGTCGATACCGGGCGCCATCACCTCCCTGGAGGGAACTGGCCTGATAGTCTGCGCCGAACTGGACGGGAAGCGCTACAAGGTAACCGGTCCCGGCGGTGTTGAGGAACAGTTGCGCAAGCGCGGCATCTCGATGATCCACGGTGGGGATAACGGCCTGCGCTTCACGCCGCACTTCGCGATCACCTCCGCCGAGGTCGATCTGATCGTGGACACCGTCGCCGAGGTTCTGAAATAGCCGGAGACGGCTGGGTGTCCAAAGGTCGTGCCTGAGCACGACGCGTCCGTTCTTCAGGCGGTTGTTGCGGCAGACGGCTCCAGCCGGTAGGTTCTGATATCCGGCAGCCCTCTCCGCCCTGCAGGAGGGTGCCCGGCGTGTCAACCATCCACCTCCGGGAAGAGAGCCAGACCATGCGTCACAGTATCCTTATCCTTGCCCCTGTCTTCGCCCTCGTGGCCGTGTGCCTGTTCAACGGCTGTCACACCAGACCGCCCGTGGAAACGCCCCCGGGCGCACTCGCGGCAGAAGCCGCGCTGACCCCTGCCCCGGATGCCGGACTGCCCGTAGATCCGGCAGTGGAGATCGGCGTCCTTCCCAGCGGGCTCACATACTACGTGCGCGAGAACCGCAGACCGGAAGCGCGCGCCTCGCTCTTCCTGGTCGTGGCGGCCGGCTCGATCGACGAGGACGATGACCAGCGCGGCCTGGCCCACATGGCCGAGCACATGGCCTTCAACGGCACCGAGCACTTCCCGAAACATGCCCTGGTCGACTTCCTGGAGTCGATCGGCATGGCCTTCGGTCCGGATGTGAACGCCTTCACCGGCTTTGACCAGACCGTCTACATGCTGCAGGTGCCGACCGACGACGAGGAGCTCCTGGACACAGGCCTGCGGATCCTCGAGAACTGGGCTCACCGCGTTTCGTTCGAGGAGGAGGAGATCGACCTTGAGCGCGGAGTCATCGTCGAGGAGTGGCGGGTCGGGCTGAGCGCCGGCCGGCGGATCTGGGATCGTCAGTTGCCGATCATCTTCCGTGGGTCGAAGTACGCCGAGCGCAGCGTCATCGGCGACATGGACATCGTGCGCAATCACGAGTACGACACCATCCGCCGCTACTACCGCGACTGGTACCGGCCCGATCTGCAGGCCGTTGTCGCGGTCGGCGATTTCGATGGGCAGGAGATGATCGCGAAGATCCACGAGGCGTTCGCGGAACTGCGCGGCCCGGACGAGCCCCGTCCCCATGCGCAGGAGCCTGTGCCTGACCACGAAGAGACGCTGGTCTCGGTGGTGACCGATCCGGAAGCCACGCGCACGGAGGTCGGCCTGATCTGGAAGAGCGCTCCGGCCGGGTTGGAGACCGCAGGCGACTTCCGTCACCGGCTGGCTGTGAACCTGGGCTCGGACATGCTGCAGGCCCGGTTCCAGGAGCTGGCCAACCAGGTCGATCCGCCCTTCACAAGCGCGTCCGCCGGCTACGGGCAGATGACCCGCACGATCAGCAGGTTCGGTTTGAACGCAAACACCCCGGAGGGCGGCGCAGGCCGCGGCCTTGAGGTGCTGGCTGCCGAGGCGGAACGGATGAGGCGCCACGGTTTCACGGACGGCGAGCTGGAGCGCGCCCGGCAACGCACACTGCGCAGTCTCGAGCGCCAGGTCGAGGAGAGGGAGACGACCAACTCCCGAAGCTGGTCATTCCAGTACATGCGGCACTTCCTCAACGGCGGCGCCCTGATGGACGCGGGGGACAGACTGCGGCTGACTGAGCTGCTCCTGCCGCAGATCGATGCGTCAGAGGTCGAGGCGGCGATCCTTGCGCTGATGACCGGACACAACCATGTGATCACAGTCTCTGGTCCCGAGCGCGCGGAGCTGGCATACCCGACCGAAGCGGAAGTCGCGGCCATGATCGCTGCCGCCGGCGCCCAGCCGATCGAGCCATACGTCGATGAGGCGGTCGAAGCGCCGCTTGTTGCCGCTGCGCCCCCCCTGGCCGACATCGTCTCCCGCGAAGAGGACCCGGAACTGGGCACCACAGTCTGGACCCTGGCCAACGGGATCCGTGTCGTGGTCAAGCCCACCGGGTTCCGGAGCGACGAGATCCTGATGCAGGCCTACCAGTGGGGCGGGACCTCGATCATCGACGACCCCGAAGCGAGGCGTCTGGCAGGCACCGCCGCCCGCGGAGTCTCCCAGAGCGGTGCAGGCGCTTTCGATCCGGTAGCCCTGCAGAAAGCCCTGACAGGCAAGGTCGCCAGCGTCTGGCCCGAAGCGGGGGGCATGACTTCTGGCTGGCAGGGGAACGCCTCGCCGCGCGACCTCGAGACGATGCTGCAGCTGATCTGGCTGCAGGCAACGGAACCGCGGGAGGATCCGGATGCTTTCACCTCATGGCTTCAGCGAACGCGGGTCTGGTATCAGGGGCGCGACGCCGATCCGATGAACGCCCTGCGCGACACAGTCCAGGTGCTGCTGTATGACAGAAACCCTGTGGCCCGACCGTTCACCATCGAGGATATCGATCGCATCGACCTCTCAAGCGGCATGACCTTCTTCAGGCAGATGACGGCTGACCTGGGAGGCATGACATTCTTCTTCGTCGGGAACATCGACCTCGATCAACTTGAGCCCCTGGTCCGCTCCTATCTGGGCAACCTGCCGGCAGCCGGCCGCGAGCATCGCTGGTTCGATCGCCATGTGCCGACCGCCTCCGGCCTCCGGAGCGCAACGGTACGGCAGGGCCTGGATCCCAAGGGATACGTGCAGATCGTCCTGACCGGCGAAACGGAGTGGTCGCCCGAGGCCGCCTACGCCATGGAGTCGCTCATCGCCAGCCTGCGGATCCGGCTGCGCCAGGTCGTGCGCGAGGATATGAGCGGTACATACGGGGTAGGCATCCGCGGCCGGCTGCAGAGAATCCCGCGCGAGACCTTCAGGGTGGACATCGGCTGGGGGTGTGATCCGGAAAGGGTGGAGGAACTGACGGCGGCCGTGCGGGGCGCCCTGGAGGAGTTCGTGGCCACAGGGCCGGATGACGAGACACTCGACAAGGTGCGAGAAACCCAGCTGCGCAACGACGAGACGAACCTGAAGGAGAACCGCTACTGGCTGAACCAGCTGGCCAACAACGACCGGAACGGACTTGATCCGCGGCGGATCCTGCGGCGTGCCGATCAGGTCGCGACGCTCTCGAACGAGCTGGTGCGCGATGCGGCAGCGAGATACCTGAACGCCGGAAACGAGGTGCGTGTCGTGCTGCTGCCCGAGGATTGGGTCAGCTTTTGAACCTCGGGCGCGTCTCCAACCGGGTGATCTGCCTGCAGGTCTTCATGCATCGGTGAACTTCCCGCGCTCGACCAGGCGTGGAACTTGCGACGCGCACTCTGGATCAGGGTCCTGGCCCCGCTCGGCGCCCGCGCGGGACAGACCCTTGCCCAACAGTCGTTGAGCGATTGCGCATCCTCCACAACATGGATAGTCTTCCGTGGCCAGGCGAGAGGAGGCGCGATGACCCTGTCCAGGCTGGTTCGATCTCTCTTCTTTGGAAGACCGTCCGATCGGAGCCCCGGGCTCCTTCTTTTCCGGATTCTCCTGGGCCTGGGCATGCTGACTCACGGCCTGCCCAAGCTCCAGGGCGGCCCCGACACCTGGGCGGCCCTCGGCGGGGTCATGGGCCGAATCGGCGTTCCCGGGCCCGCGATCTTCTGGGGCTTCATGGCAGCTTTCGCAGAGGGCGTGTGCGGGGCACTGCTGCTCCTGGGTGCCTTCACCCGGCCTGCCGCCTTCATGATGGTGTCAACCATGGCTGTTGCGGCCTTCGTCGTGCATGCGGCCGACCCGCTGGCCCGAAGGGAACTCGCGTTGCTCTACCTGTCCGGCGCCCTGCTCTTCCTGTTCAAGGGCGGCGGCCGCTTTTCTCTCGACTCCCTGTTCTCCCGGTCCTCTTCCCGATGAACTGACCGACTTCCTGCCGCCGGATCATCCAGCACTGCCGGGCGAATCCGGTCCTGACAGTTGCCTAAAGGAGCCGCCAGGGCGTAACATGACCCTTTGGGCGGAACGGGGTGGGCCAAATGCGGGGTATCGAGTTTATGGTTGGCATATGTGGCAGGGGCCTCTTCCCGAGGGGAACAGCGCGATCGTTCCTCCCGGCTCTCATTCTACCAGCCCTTCTCCTCCTCCCGATGCTTCTCCTTTCCTGCGGAGGGCAACGCCCGCAGGTCCTGGTCATCCTGCTGGTGGACACGCTTCGGGCCGACCGGCTCGGCTGCTACGGCAGCACCACCGTGAAGACACCCCAGATCGACCGCCTGGCGGCTGAGGGGATCCTCTATGAGCAGGCGGTCACCGCCGTGCCGGTCACGCTGCCGTCGATCGCGACTCTCCTGACCGGCGCGTATCCGGTGCAGCACGGCATCCGGGACAACGGGCCCTATCAGCTCGACAAACGCTGGACCACGATGGCCGAGCGGCTGCGCGATGCGGGCTGGGACACCGGCGCCTTCGTCTCGGCCAGCGTCCTTTCGAGCGATCACAAGCTCGACCAGGGATTCGATACCTACGACGACGACATGTCGATGCCTTACGAACCGCACCATCCGCTCCTGCTGCCGATGGCCGAGCGGCTGCAGGGGATAGAGCGGCGGGCCAACGTCACGGTAGACCGGGCCCTGGCCTGGTTCGAAGAGACCATGCGCGGCAACACCTTCCTGTTCGTCCACCTCTTCGATCCGCACCTGCCCTATGATCCTCCCCCTCCTTTCGATGCCGAGTACAGGGGGCGGCCTTACGAGGGCGAGATCGCCTACGTCGACGGGGAGATTGGCCGCCTGCTGGAGGGGCTGCGGCGAACAGCCAGGGGAGCGGAGATCAGGCTCGTGTTCCTGGCCGATCACGGCGAGGGGCTGGGCGATCACGGCGAGTTCTACCACGGCGATCTTCTCTTCGAGGAGACGGTGCACGTTCCGTTGATCCTGCACGGTCCGGGCATCCCCCGGGGGAAGCGCGTGCCCGACCTGGTGCGCATGGTCGACATCCTTCCGACCCTGTGCCGTCTGCACGGTCTTGAGGTTCCGGAGGGCGTGGGGGCGCCTCTGCCGGGGCTCTTCGGCGGCGGGCAGGGGTCGCGGGGCAGGGTCGCCTACCTGGAGACCTTCCGGCCGCGCCTGGCCAACAACTGGTGTGAGCTCCGGGGCCTCAGGACCGACGCCTGGAAGGTGATCTCCGGACCCGAGCCGGAGCTCTACGACCTGCGATCCGATCCTAAGGAGACGCTCAACCTGGCCCTGGAACTCGAATCAGTGTGTGACTCGCTCCTTCAGCTGATGGATGCCACCGCGCTCAACGCGGCGCGCAAGGGGGTGCACCACGCCGCTTCGCTCGAGATGAGCGCACAGCAGCGGGAACGGCTCCGGAGCCTCGGCTACATTACCGCCGGATCTTCGCGCCCGGCGGCCAGCGACACCCTCGCCGTCTGGTACTTCCCTCCGGAGGAACGGGGCCTCGCGCTGGGCCTGCCCAATCCACGGGAGCGGGTCAAGGCAGGCCACACGCGGATCGTGGCCAATTCCTTCTGCCAGGCCGGGCAGGCCTTCCTGGCCGACGGGAAGTACGAGGAGGCGGCCAGGAGCTTCAGCGAGGCGATCCGCCACAACGAGGGGCTCTGCGACGCCTACTTCGGGCTGGCCGAGTCGGCCGTGCGTTCGCATCATCCGGAACACGCGGCCGAAACGCTCAAGCGGGCCGGCAAGAGGTTCCGCACGGATGCCAGGACCACAATCGACATCGCCGATGCCCTGGTCCGGATCGGCCGACCAGTCGCCGCCCTCCGGGTGATCGATGACGCGATCGATGCGGTCGGCCGCGCCAACCCCCTGCTCCTGGCCAAGCGCGCTGCCCTGGCCAGGCTGGCCGGCAGTTCTCCCCCGCGTGGAAGCGGTGTTCCGGGGAAAGGGGCCTCCCGCACCCTCTGAAACCGCGCCCTCGAAGCGGCTCTTGACCTGGAATGTCCTCCGGACGGCGCGGCTGCGGCCCGGCCTTTGGGGGGCTGTGGACGGGCCCGGGACCACTTTCCCGAGCCAGCCGGGTCCTTCCGCGCCCTTTCCCCCGGTCATCTGGTATGATCTTACGCACAAGTGTGTCCCCGGGCCGCATTCCACCCGCCTCTCGTCGCGCTCGCGCGGCACCCGGGGAGCGCAGCGACGAGTAGAGAGCGGAGAGCGAAACGATCGCGTAAGGCATTTGCCTCAGGAGGGTTGAGCGATGAGGGTCTGTGCGATCAGCGCGGTGCTGTCGTGGCGGCTGAGCAACACGATGTATCCGGACTTCTGTGTCTAGGCTCTTGAGGAAGCCATGAGCCGTTACGGCAAGCCGGAGATCTTCAACACGGACCAAGGCGGGCAGTTCACCAGCGGCGATTTCACCCGGGTGCTGAAGAACGCTGGGGTGCGGATCTCAATGGATGGCCGACGCCGGTGGATGGACAACGTGTTCATCGAGCGGCTGTGGCGGTCTTTGAAGTACGAGTGCGTGTACCTGCAGGACCTGGACGGCGGCTTCGAGGCAGCCCGGCAGATCGGGATCTGGATGACGTACTACAATGAAGAACGTCCGCACTCTCAACTCTCTGGAGACAGGACGCCAATGGAGGAGCACAATCCGAGGCTGGCGGCATGATCAAGCACAGGGAGTCCACCTTGAACTGGCCGCCATACTGTCCAATGAACTGGGTCCACCTCTGAGACGCGCCGGCGGCACGACACGGCGTCGGGTTCACTTCTATCCATTCCCGGACCTGTGGCGCTGCACACCGTGGCGGCAGCCGCAGTCGCGACACCCCCGGCTGTCGACGCTTGCGACTCCGCGCCTGGCGATCGCGCCACTCCCATTCCCGACATCACGGGCCGCGGCGTTTCTGTCTCCGCCATCTCCTGGAACCGCAACGACGGAGGCGGCGGAGGAAGTCCAGCGGATCAAGGACCAGGTGCGTATGCCCCCCCCATGCGGTCACGGACGGCGCAGCTTGTACACCACCTTTCCGTCCGGCCGTCGCGTAAGGCGCTCAATCGAGAACGGGGCCCGCA
>CAZWSC010000070.1:0-15474 GCA_964636385.1 uncultured bacterium | reverse complement strand
CAGCGGGTTCGGCGAGGGGCTCCTTGAGGCCGGTGAAGTGGGGATCTCCTCCACCAACGGCAACACCGGGGGCCTGATGGGATCTCCCGACTCCCTGGTGTACCTTGCATCGCCGGCAGTCGTGGCGGCCTCTGCCGCAGAGGGGCGCATTGTCGCTTCTGCGCCGGTGCGATCCGTTCCGTTGTCCGGGTCGTATGTGGAGTGATCCGGGAACTCCTCACCATGGGTGAGCTGGAGTCTGCCCCAGCGAAGAGGCTCAGCGGCGCGTTGGTCAAGCAGGGCCACAGCCTTTCACGAACCGGCCATTGGGGGCTTACAACTACTCCCCGCATGGAGTATAATCCCCGGGTCGTCCAGTTCTTGTTGTCTACAGGGGCAGCCATCTTTCCCGACTGCAGGAGGTGCATCCATGAAAACCTGTAACGTGGTGAAGAGGTCGGAACTGCTTGTCCTGATCATCTGCGTGGCGCTGTCGGCCGGGCTTTCGACGGTGGCGCGTGCGGACCAGCCGGACATGGTTGTCATAAGCGAGCTGACCGGCATGCGGGCCAGCCAGGAGCCTCTGGGCCCGGAGTGGGTCTTCGATCCGGAGTTCCAGGTATACCTGGCCGAACCTGATGCTGTGGCGAGTCCACAGGTCACTGATCCTGCCGCTCTGCAGCGCGCGCACGAGATGCTGCGCGTCGTGGGCCTGCTTCTCATCCCCGATTCGACCAACAAGCGCCTGATGGCCCTCGATCCGTCTTCGGGCGATGTTGTGACCCTGGACTTCATCACCCTCGATCCGGACGCCACAGGAACGGCCATCCACGCGATTCTCGGCCCATCCAACACCTTCCTGGTCTCCGACCAGACCCGGAATGTCGTCCACCAGTACGATCTCGACGGCAACTACCTCGGGGTCTTCGCACCTGCCGGTGGCGAGAACACAGCGATCATGCAGAACATCCGCGGCATAGCACTGCGGCCGAACGGTAACCTGCTGGTATCCGTCGGAGGCGGGACGAATGCCAACGCCATCGCGGAGTTCGACCAGGCAGGAAACTACCTCGGCAACTTCGTAGGCAACGGAAGCGGCGGCCTCAACTCCCCGTTCGATATCTACGAGCGCGTGGGCTCTGACTGGCTGGTCAGCAGCATCAACACCAACCAGATCCTCAGTTACGAACTCGAATCCGGCGGGTTCATCGGCGAGTTCGCGCCCGTTACCAGCTTCCCGCAGCAGCACTACGAGATCCCCGGCGGCGGCAATGTCCTGGTGGGCAACTTCAGCGGCGCCCAGGTTGGTGTGGTTGAGCTCACAACCGACGGGCAGTTGGTCGGTGTGTACCGCCCGGGCACCATGTCGGGCTTCCGGGGTGTGTACGACCTCGATGACGGGCACATACTGACCACATCCACCGACGGCGTCTTCGTGATCGACAGGAACGGCAACCTGATCGACACGAAGTACTCAGGCCAGTCGCGCTTCATCGAGTACGTTGTGATGGACCTGTCCTCCGTGGAGGGGGACCAGGGTCCGGGTCAGACCTCGCTGTCGCCGGCCATCGGCAGGATCTCACCGAATCCTTTCAGCACAACGACGGCGATCGAGTTCACCCTACCGTGGGCAGAGAGCGCAACCGTGTCGGTCCATGATCTCCGGGGCCGCCTCGTGAGGACCCTGACGGAGGGATCGATGGAAGGCGGCCGGCATCAGACAACGTGGGATGGTCTCGACAGCCGCGGAAGCGAGGTTCCCTCCGGGATCTACATGCTGCGTGTCAGCGCGGGCGACGGACCCTGCGCGACCATGAAGGTTACCGTGATGAGGTAGCCTCATCACCAGCCGGCTGCGGCCTGCATGCGAACGCAACGGCTGGGGCAGAAGGGCACGGGGCCTGATCGCATGGAGACCATCGAGATCGGGACTGTGAAACTGACCTGCTGTGGGTTCACGAAGACTGGTAAGTCCGCGAGCTTCGCCCGCCCGGTCGCCGAGCCGGTGTTATGCGGGATCTGCACCAGACTGACCGGGATCAGGAAGCAGGATGCTGCCACGGCGCCTTCGCTTCCCGAGCCATGCGGTTAGTTCCTCAATTGTGCCGCATGACTGTCGAATGGGAGACACCGAGGGTGCGTGCTGTCTGCCCGAGTCCTGCTCCTGAGACTGCCATCTGGTTGATGGGAATGGGCAGGTGGAGTTGATCCGCGAGATGTGCGAACGTTGTGGTCCGACTCTCCGGATGTCCGGGCATCTTGAGCAGGCAATCCGTCTTATCGGTGAGGGGATCCAATGAGCGACGAAGATAACGGAAACGGCGGAGACGACGGTCATCTGGCATGGCATGCCATGGAGAAGGCCGATGTGTTATCGGCTCTGGAAACGGACGAGGATGGCCTGAGCCAGGAGGAAGCGCGAAGACGGCTCGATGAATACGGACCAAACGAGTTGCCATCGGAAGCGAGTCCAGGCGCTCTTAGGCGGTTTCTGCGGCAGTTCAGAAACGTTCTGATCTACGTGCTGCTCCGTTCAGGCGACCGCGTTCCGGCCGATCTGCGGATACTCGAGGCCCGCACCGCCCAGGCGGAGGAGGCGGCACTGACCGGCGAATCCGAGTCGGTGGGCAAGAAGGTCGAACCGGTCGGGGCGGATGCACCCATAGGTGATCGCAGCAGCATGGCCTACTCGAGCACCATCGTAACGAGTGGACAGATCCTCGGCGTTGTAGTGGCCACCGGGAGCAAGGCCGAAATCGGCCGCATCAGTGAGATGGTCTCCCACGTGGAGGAGATGAGCACGCCCCTGCTCCGGAAGATGGATTCTTTCGGACGCCGGTTGGCGGCGATTATCGTCCTGCTCGGCATTGCACTCTTTGCTTTCGGCCATCTCGTTCGGGGCTTTGCCGTCACGGAGATGCTCATGGCGGTCATCAGCCTGGCCGTGGCCGCAATTCCTCAGGGCCTTCCGGCTATCATGACGATCACCCTGGCCCTGGGCGTGCAACGCATGGCCAGACGCAACGCCATCGTTCGACGGCTGCCCGCCGTTGAGACACTAGGCTCGGTGACCGTCATCTGTGCAGACAAGACCGGCACTCTGACCCGCAATGAGATGACCGTGGCCAGAGTGGCCATGGCCGACAACGCCTACTCCGTCAGCGGATCGGGTTATGCGCCCGAAGGGGAGTTTCGCCTCGATGACGAGTCGATCTCCCCCGGGGAACACCCGGGCCTGCTCGAACTGGCCAGGGCCGGGTTGTTGGCCAGCGACGCCCGCCTGCGTCGGGAAGGCGACCAGTGGCGCATCGAGGGGACGCCAACCGAAGGGGCGGCGGTGGTCCTGGCACACAGGGCCGGGATCAACCGGGACAACGAACGGGAACAACGACCCCGATTGGACGTGATTCCTTTCGAGTCCGAGCGACGCTACATGGCCAGCCTGCACAAGGACCCGGAGGGACAGAACGTGGTCTATGTCAAGGGTGCCCCTGAACGCGTTCTCGGGATGTGCTCGAACCAACGTGCCGGGCGGGGCGATGAACCGGTTGATGAGGATGCCTGGCGGCAACGAGAGGAGGAACTGGCTGACAGCGGGCACCGTGTCCTGGCCGTGGCGACCAAGCGTGTGGGGTCCGATGAGTCACTGGAAGAGGACAAACTCGACGGTCTGTCCCTGCTCGGGCTGATCGGCATCATAGATCCGCCGCGCGACGAAGCAATCGAAGCCATCGAGAAATGCCGTGCCGCCGGCATTCGGGTCAAGATGATTACCGGCGATCACGCATTGACTGCGCGCAGCATTGGCGAGTCGATGGGCATCGGGAACCGCGAGCATGCTGTGACGGGAAGAGATCTGGACGGCGCCGAAGACGATGAGGCGGTGGCGGATCTGGTCCGGAACAACGATGTGTTCGCCCGCTCCAGCCCGGAACACAAACTGCGCATGATCCAGGCGTTGCAGTCCAGTGGCCAGATTGTGGCCATGACGGGCGACGGCGTTAATGACGCGCCGGCCCTCAAGCGCGCCGACGTGGGCGTGGCGATGGGCATCAAGGGTTCCGAGGCTGCCAAGGGCGCTGCTCATATGGTATTGGCCGACGACAACTTCGCGACAATCGAGCGGGCGGTGGAGGAAGGACGGACTATCTACGACAATCTGATCAAGACGATTCTGTTCATCCTGCCCACCAACGGGGCCGAGTCCCTTGTGGTCATCGGTTCGGTGCTGGTCTTTTTCGATCACCTGCCGATCACACCCCTGCAGATCCTCTGGGTGAACATGGTTACTGCCGTGACACTGGCTCTGGCTCTGGCGTTCGAGCCGGCAGAGGCCGGGATCATGCGGCGTCCCCCTCGACCGCCGGATGAGCCGATTATCTCGCCCTACCTTCTCTGGCGGATTGTCTTCGTCTCCGTTCTGATCGCTGTCGCTTCCGCCGGGCTGTTTCTGTATTGGCACGGGGAAGCGGACGATCTCGAAAGAGCCCGAACGATCGCTGTTAACACTCTGGTTGCGGGGCAGCTCTTCTACCTGTTTAACAGTCGATACATCGTGCGCCGCTCGCTGAGCGTCAAAGGTCTGTTCGGAAGCCGACTGGCACTGCTTGCTGTAGCCATCCTTGTCATCCTCCAGCTTGGCTTCACGTATCTGGGCCCTGTCCAGAATCTCTTCGGAACGGCCGGTCTATCCATGATCGACTGGGTTTGCGTGATCCTGGCCGGCCTGGCTGTGTTCCTGCTGGTTGAGCTCGAGAAGACAATCCTGCGACGTTCTGCCCGCAAACGACGCCTGTTCGATCGAGGCAGTGGCGAGGCAACGGGGCGTGAACCCGGATGATCTGATCTATCGGGCCCTTTGCAGCAATCTCCAGGGCCGATGAACCTCCGGATCACACGGCGTGGGCTGGATCTCCCGGATTCAGACAAGATCTAGACAGTTTCGACGACGCGGGGCTGGAAGAATGAACAGTTCTGATCGCCGTGCAGAGCAGTTACAGTATTCGCCGGCTACTCAGAAAGGGAATGCTGTTCCATATGCCGACGTGCTGTTGTGCGGGAGAAGCGGAGTCACGAAATCCCCACATGGTCCGATCAGGCTTACACGAAAAGGAGGTTGCATGAACCGGCTACGATTGTGTGTCAGCATGGCGCTCTTTGCCGGAAGCATCGCGTTATCATCTCAGGCAGTTGCGGGCGAAACGGGCCGGCCCTCTGGTCAGGCACTTCAGTTCGCGATTGATAGACTCCTCAGGGTAAGCAGCTTCGGCAGAGGTGGACCCAGTTTATTGGACAGTTTGGCGGCCAGTTTAAGGTGGACTCCCTGTGCTTGATCATGCCGCCAGCCTCAGATTGTACTCCTCCATTGGCGTCCTGTCTCCAGAGAGTTGAGAGTGCGGACGTTATGGAACTCGGAGTGGAGCAGGACAACGTTGGTGCGCGTTCCATGTACTTGCAAGGGGGATTCCGTGTTGAGAAGGTGCTTCCGGACCTCGGCTTCGACCTGATGCGGAAGCAGTTCCCGCCGCATCCCAACTCCTCTCGAGTGGAAGGACCGTGAGGATGAGCAGGCTCATAACCCCTGGCCTCGCTGTCGTGGTGCTTGCATGGAGCGCCACAGGCATCCAGGCCCGACCGGCCATTCTCGAGTTGGAAGCCGGGTTGCTGCCGACGGCTCCTGTGAAGCGCTCGATCTCGGACCCCGCGACCGGGGCCCGGGTCACCGTCTTCCGTGGCTCTCTCGTGGTTCCGTTCGTGATTCGGGGCGAGCACACCTTCTTCGCGTCCAGGCTCTCCGGCAGCCGTGTGGGCATATCCCCCAGGCCCATAGACCCGGCCGAGCCTGTCTGGGTGGAGTCACTCTACGACATCGACCTCCAGCTGGTTCTCCAACGAACGGTGTCCCATCGGACGCAGCTCACCCTCGTGCTTGCACCGGGTCTGGCAAGCGATCTGCGAAACACGGGCTGGGAGCACTCGACGATCCAGGCCGCGGCCCTGCTCACCCGAACCTGGGCACCCGGACGATCCTGGGGCCTCGGCCTGAGTGCATCCAACGCCTTCGGGGAGCGCCGGGTACTGCCCCTCGTGGCGCTGGAGTGGGAGGGAGCGCGAGCCCGCGCCGGCGTTCTCGCACCGGCTCATGCGGAGGCCTTCTGGACGCCCGGCCACCGAATCGAGGTGGGGGTTCGGGCCGACCTCGACGGAAACGTCTACACCCTGGGCCGGGACGGCACACTGAAGGGCGGGCTCGCACGCTACTCGGTGATCGATGTTGGTCCCGAGATCCGACTGGCGCTCACACACAACCTCCGCCTCTCCCTGGTCGGCGGAGCATCGCTCCGGCGCCGCCTGGAGGTGGAAGACGCCGGGCGCGCCCGGGTTGAAGACGCAACCCTCCGCCGGGGAACCCACCTCCGGGCAGGGCTTTCCTGGCTCGCTCCCAGCGGAGGTAGAGGAGGTTGAGATGACGGAACGGTCCGCGCCGGCGTGGGTGTTCTTCGCCCTGACGTTCGCCTGGAGCTGGTCTCTCTGGGGAATCGCTGTCGCCTCCGGCCGTTCCTGGATGGAGTTCCCCACGGTGGTGCTGTACGTGCTGGGCGGACTCGGTCCGTCGCTCGCAGCCGTTGTGCTCGTCCACCTCGGCTACGGCGGTGAGCGCCCCGTGCTACGTAACCCCCTCCGCCGTCACCCCGGTCTCCGTCTCCAGAAACCGCCCGTCCACAGGCATCGCGGCGGCGACCGCCTCCACAACACGCCCTCGGCTCATCCGGAAGTCGACCCGACCGAGGTAAATCCCGCCCCATCCGACCTGGAAGATCAGGGTCTCGCGGTCCCCGTGACTCACCCGGGTGGGGGCATCCATGAATGTGTGGCTGTGTCCGCCAGCTATGAAGTCGATTCCTGCGACCTCGCGTCCCACATCCTGCTCGCCAGGCTCACCCGCGTAGCCGTTGTTGCCGAGGTGTGAGAGACAGACGACAAGGTCGCATTTCTCCACCTCGCGCAGCCGGCGCGCAGTCTCCCTTGCCGCATCGACCGGGTTGCTGTAGGTCACACCCCTGAACATGGATGCGCCGACAAGCCCTTCCAGCTTGATCCCCAGGCCGAAGATCCCGACCCTGGCCGGGCCCAGGTTTCGGATCACGTACGGGCGGACCAGGCCTTCCAGCGCCGTCCCGGCGACGTCGTAGTTGGCGCTGACGATAGCGAACCGGGCATGCTCGCGCGCCACTCGGGCAAGCGCCTCGACGCCGGTGTCGAACTCGTGATTACCCAGGGTCATCACATCGTATCCCAGCGCCGACATGACCCTGAAGTCGACCTCGCCATCGAACAGGTTGAAGTACGGCGTCCCCTGGAAGACATCGCCGGCATCCAGAAGAAGGGTGTTCGGGTTCTCCCCGCGGGTCCTGTTCACGAGGGTTGCGCGCCTTGCCGCTCCGGCCATGTTCGCGTTGCGGCTGCCATCGTCGGGAAAGGGCTCGATTCGCGAATGGACGTCGTTTGTGTGCAGCAGCGTTATGACGACCTCATCGCCCGACGCGGCCCGGGCGCTTCTCAGCAGGCCGTCCAGGGGCGACAACCCTGCCCCGAGACCGAGCCATGCGGCCCCTGCGGCAGACCTGGCCAGGAATTCGCGGCGCGTTATCATGATGCTTCCCCCTTTGCGAAAACCGGAATCCGGACGAAAGCTCCCGGCAGGATGCCGTCCAGATATTCTCCCAACGATCCGGCGTCCCCCTCGCGGATCCTCCCCATCGAGGGCATCGGGATGCTGCCCAGCCCTCCCGCTCCGTCGCCGGCGGCGCCGTAGGCGCGCACAGCATCGATTATGGCATCCCTCAGAAGCACGCCGACCCTTCGCATCTCCAGAGGCTCCCACAGGGTGGGCATCCCTCCTCCGCCGTCGGCCAGGTAGTCGGTGGTTGCGACCCAGTAGTCCCGCTCCCCGAGCAGCTCACCGCCGACCCGGACCTCCAGCAGCCTGTCGCCCGCTACCACGAGTTCCATCCCGCTGATCGGCTCACCACCCCTGCCGGCGACATCCGCGGCCAGGCTGCGCATCTGCGTCGCGCTGAATCTCAGCAGCACGAGTTCGTTCTCGAACGGCATCAGCTCGTAGACACGACCCAGCGTGATGACCCCGGGCGCCCAGGAGATCCGCAGGCCTCCATTGTTCGTGATGGCCGCATCCACATCCCGACCGCCGGCGCTTCTCGCGCTCTCCAGCAGGATGTCAGCGATGAGGGCTCCCATGTTCCCCTCGGGGCGGCCGGTCCGGAAGTCTGCAGGACAGAAGGCCAGCTCCTCCCCCATCTTCGCGTGGAAGATCAGGCGGTACGGTTCGATCAGCTCCTCGACATCCGGGTCTGACGGGACCGACGCATTCACGGTAATGCGTTCCGAGACGGCCTCTACGGGAACCAGAGCCTGGCGGCTCCCCCCGCAACCGGCTGTCAGAACGGAAACGGCAAGCACTGCCGCAAAGGCTGTGATCAGGGATCCGGCCCGGCGGAGCTTCATGAAGTCTCCTTTCTCCTCTGGAAGCAGTAGCCCCCGCGCTCTACAGAAGGGCAGTCCAGCCTCCAGTTTCAGACACATCGTCTTCGATGCAGCAGGCCAACTATCGCACATCCGAAAACCGGACGCACCCCCGGGCGGCACCGACAAATTCACCTTCCTGACACACGACTCCGTTCTCCTGAGACGGCCTGTCCCGGCCGATAAGTGGAACGCGGTTCGGGAGGACCGGCAGGCTCCGCTTCCCGGACCAGTGGCAGGGAGATGCCCGGTTGTGCGTGCCAATCGCGACCGGCCGGGCTGCGCAAAGGATGCAGCCAGGAGGTGAGGCCATGATCAGGGGGCTCTGGAGCTTTCTAGCTGTTGCGGGGATCTTTTCAGTGTCATCGCCGGTGCTGTCCGGCCCTAATGCCGGTGGATTCCTGGTGGTTCACACGACGCAGGCGGCCTACACGACAGGCGATCATCCCCCCTTGTCCGGGATCGCGTGCGGTGAGCACGACGCGGGGCCCCACGGCGCCAATGAATGCCCCCCTTACGTCCCCTCTGGCGGACCCTGCGCGTACAACAGCGCCGATCCGACCTCGCTGGGCGATCCTGGAGAGGAGGTCTTCTGGTGGATACTGGCTGCCTTTCCACCAGACTCATGCCCCAGGGTGGGAAACGTTGTCTTCGGGATCACCTTCGACGGGAGCGTGACGATAACGGACGGCGGCCCGGCCCCCTGGGGGGTAACCATCGACGAGTGGCTTACTACCGCGATGGGCGCAACGGTCGTCTTCGACCCTCCACGTACCAGCCATCTCTTCGAGGTCTACTGGTTCCTGGGATACTCTGACGGCAGTCCGTCGAACGTGCGGATCACGCCGCATCCCACGCAGCACAGGCTGGAGTTCAGGGACGACGCAGTGCCGTTCGTCGAAGATCAGGTGCGCGCAGCAGGGATCCTGGGGCTTGGCGGCGCGCCCGGACGGAACCCGCTGTTCGACATACCGCCGGTTCCCTCTTCAGACAGAACCTGGGGGCAGATCAAGTCGAGCTTCAAGCCCTGAAGACGGGTCATCTGTTCGGGGCACCGGCCGGGAACAGCGCCTCCGATGTGCGGCGATGCCCCTGGCTATGTCTTCATCTCCTCGAACACGAAATCTTCACGCAGGCGCCACCATCTGCCGTTCACCGAAAACGGCTGCCCCCCGGGAGGCGGTCCGTGGTGCGCCCAGGCTGCATCTTCCGGAACACCCTGCCCTCTCGCCGCCGCGACGTTCTCCTCGAACCTTCGCCGGATCTCCTCCAGGCTCAGCAACCCCCAGCGTACCGCATGCATGTCGGCCGAGGCTTCGCAGGCCCACTCAGGTTCGGGACTGCGGCGGGCCCGCAGGTCACCGTCCGATGTGATCGCGTGCCCCATCTCGTGCGCCACCGTCCCTCTGTCCAGCTCATCGGAATCCACGAGCAGCATGGTGTGCCTGCCCGTGGTCCACTCGCCCACCATGTCGGCGTCGGTGGGATCCTCCTGCGACACCGGCTCTATGCAGCGCACGAGGGAACGCAGTTCGCGCGCATCATCGGGATAGTTCCGCCTGAGGTGCCGCCAAACCTGGGCGACACACCTGCGTGCATGCCCGTTCCGGAGCCTGAAGCGCCTCAAGGAACCACCTCCGCCGCTCCATGGGATCCGGGGCCCCTGCGGGGCGGGTGCCCGGGGCGGCCGACTGTCAGTTTTCTCTGAGGACGTTCTCGTCGTACTCCAGCTCGAATCTCAGCTTGTGCTTCGCCTCTTCCTGGGCGAGCGACAGAAACAGTTCCCTTAGCGCCGGATCCTCGGCGAGTCCTGCCAGCTCTGAGTAGAGCCTGAAGGCCGCCTTCTCCTTGTGCATGGCAAGCACCAGCGCATCCTGGTAGCTCATGTCGGGATCCGGCTTCTTCTCCACCAGATAGTCGGCGAGGCTCAGGTCCTGTATTCCGGCCGGAGAGCCGAGGCCGCGGCTTCCAACCTTCACCGCGGTCAGCTTGTCCCGGTGCCTCTCCTCCTCGCGGGCAAACTGCTCGAACACATCGCGCATGACATCTGAGCCTGCGCGGGCGGCCAGGTTGTGGTAGAAGTCTGCAGCCTCCTGTTCGCGCTCGATTGCGAACTCGAGTATCTGATCCGCATTGACTGGATCGGCCATCGTTTTCTCCTTGGTTGTGCTTCCTGGACTCAACCCGGGGATCATACCCTGCCACACTCTCCCGGTCGAGATCTCGTGTCGGGGCAATCGACCGCTACTGCCTCCCCCGCCCTCTCTGGTACACTGCCGGATCCGATTGCGGTCGGAAGCCACCTGAATCACCGAAGGGAAGTATGAGCGAAGACCTGACACGGCGGATCGAGGCCCTGCTGCCTCTGGTCTCCAAGCCGACGCGCTACCTCGGCAATGAGTTCCACGTACGGCAACGCGACGCACAGCCCGATGCCGTGCAGTGGTGCCTCATCCATCCTGAGGTCTACGAGATCGGAATGAGCCACTGGGGGCTGCGGATCCTCTACGACATCCTGAACAACCATGCCGGGAGCCGCGCCGAACGCGCCTACGCGCCATGGTTCGACATGGAGGCGAGGATGCGTGCCTCCGCGGTGCCGCTCTTCTCCCTGGAGACGAAGCGTGCGCTGCGCGACTTCGACGTGGTCGGCTTCACACTCCAGTACGAGCTGACTTACACGAATCTCCTTAACTGCCTGGACCTGGGCGGCATTCCCCTGCGCTCCGGCGACCGCGGGCCGGACGATCCCCTTGTGGCCGCCGGAGGGCCATGCGCGAGCAATCCGGAGCCACTGGCCGACTTCATCGACTTCTTCCTCATCGGGGATGCCGAAGAGGCGGTGATCGAGCTGACCGAAGCGATCCGCAGGCTGCGCGGGAGGCCTCGCGGCGAGATCCTGACGGAGCTGGCGCAGATCCCCGGCGTCTACGTGCCGGGCCTCTACAAGCCGGAGTTCACTGCCGACGGCCGCCTCGCGGGCGTGGATCCTGTCAACGAGTCGGTCCCCCGGCGCGTGCACAGGCGGTTCGTCAAGGATCTCGAAACCGCTCACTGGCCGGAGATCCCGATTGTCCCGCTCCAGGGGATAGTCCAGGACCGGCTCTCCGTGGAGGTACTGCGCGGCTGCACGCACGGATGCCGCTTCTGCCAGGCCGGCTACTTCTACAGACCCGTCCGGGAGCGCTCCGCCGCGCGCGTGCTGGAGCTGGCCGACAAGGGGATCCGGGCGTCCGGATGGAGCGAGGTCGGGCTCGTCTCGCTCTCCACCGCCGACCACACACAGGTTCGGCAGATTGCCGAGCTGCTGAACGAGCGCTTCAGGCAGGAGCGAGTGGGGATCAGCCTCCCCTCCCTGCGCACCGACTCCTTCAGCCTGGACCTTGCACAGCTGGTGGGAGAGACGAAGAAGTCGGGTTTCACATTCGCCCCGGAGGCCGGGACCGAGCGCCTCCGCCGCGTGCTGAACAAGAACATAACCGACGCAGGAATCCTCGAGGCGGCCGATGCGGCATACTCCCGAGGATGGCGGCTGATAAAGCTCTACTTCATGGTGGGTCTGCCGACAGAGCGCCGGGAGGATATCGAGGCGATCCCACCGCTGGTGGAGGAGATCCGCAGGATCGGCCGCCGCCACGGCCCGTCCTGCGCCGTCAACGTGTCGGTCGGCGCATTCGTTCCGAAGAGCCACACACCGTTCCAGTGGGAAGCATTCGAGGAGACCGGCATCCTCCGGGAGAAGATCGACTACCTTGCACAGAGGATCCGCTCGCGCTGGACGCGCCTCAAGCGCCACCACGTCGAGGCCTCGCACCTCGAGGCGGTCTTCTCCATGGGCGACAGGCGCCTCGGCGCGGTGCTGGAGGCGGCCTTCAGGGCTGGTGCCCGCTTCGACGGATGGACCGAGCACTTCGACTACGGCCTCTGGATGCGATGCTTCGAGGAGGAGGGCCTCGATCCGTCTCTGTTCACACGCGCCCGCGGTACGGACGAACCACTCCCGTGGGATCTCCTTGACATCGGTGTGGACCGCTCATGGCTGGCCGCCGAGCGGAAGCGGGCCGCGAGTGCCGGTATGAGCGAGGCCGCGGACGAGGCGGCCGGCGGCGGAGATGGCGGGCTCCTGCCTGACTGCCGCTTCGGCATGTGCAACGGGTGCGGGATCGAGGGGATGCCGCACGACATCCGCCTTGCGCCTGAACTGACGGACGAGGCGTTTAAGCAGTTGAGGCAGGCCCTCGCCGCGCAGGCGCCGCGGATGCAGGCCGAGGGCATCACCTGGCCTGTGCGGCTGGTCTTCGAGAAGCGCGGGCTCAGCAGGTTTCTGTCGCACCTGGAGACGACAGCGGTGCTGGGGCGGGCATTCCGTGCGGCGCGCGTCCCGGTCGCTTATACACACGGGCACAGGCCGCATCCTAAGCTCTCATTCGGGCCGCCGCTGCCGGTGGGTGTAGAAGGCGCAGCGGAGATGATCGACGCGGAGCTGCACGAGCCCTGGTCCGACAACCTGGCGCAGCGGCTGAACGGGGTCCTGCCCGACGGGATCCGGATCCTGCGCGGCCGTTCCCTCCCCGCAGTCCCGGGGCTGCGGAGGACCAGCCTGCAGGCCGCGGCCGTACGCGCGGAATACCGGCTGGATCTCGGCGATCTTCCCCGTGAGACGCTGGAGAACATTGCCGAGAAGCTGCGCGAGTTCGGCGCCGCAGATGCGATGGTGGTGGAGCGATCCGCGTGGAATCCCGACTCGGGGCGCGATTGGGGCACAGAGCCGGTACAGAACCACGGACAGCGCAGCGGGAGCGCAGCGGTCCGCCGCGGCGACAGACATGCCGAGGCCGTACGGACGGTCGACCTGAAGCAGGCGATCGCGTCGCTGGAGGCTTCATACAAGCCGGCATCTGCCGCGGGACCGCCGCAGGACGCAGGCTTCCCGCCTGAGGAGCTGCGCCTGGAACTCCACCTTGTACACGCCTCCGGGCAGACGGCCAATCCCCGCATCGTCCTGGAGAAGCTCTTCGGCCTGTCACCAGAGGAGCAGGCGCTGGTCGACGTGATTCGCATGCGGCTGATCCAGGAGGATGGGACCGAGCCGGGGTGATCACATCTTGCATCCCGGCGCACCCCGTGAGACTCTCCTTCACCGCAGGAAATGTATCGGGCACCGCGATTGTCAGTACAGTTCGCCAGGTGCGTTGGAAAGTGCCCGACCAAACCAACGGAGGGTTGAACTCATGACTGGAAGCAGAACTCCTGTACTCTGGATTGCGTGCATCGTAATAGCCCTTGCCGGCTGCAAGGGGGATACGGGGCCGGCGGGGCCGGCGGGATCGACGGGACCAGACATGATCAGGTTTTCGCTGGAGATTACCCGACAGGACGCCCCCCAGCCTCCCGTCAACCCCGCTGCTGGTTCGATGTCTGTAGAGTTCGCGATGACGCTCGAAGGAGAGATTCCATATGTCCTGGTGAACGGCCATTCCATGGAACCCTTTGAGCAGCTTGCCAACATCCTCTACGCTTTCAAGCGTATACCCTACGACGACACCGTTACATTGGACATCCTTCGTAGTGACCGTCACATCAGCAGAACCCTCGAAGCCCCCACCATTCCTGACCTTGTTGCCTGCAACGGAGTGGAGTTCCACCAGAACAGACCGAATCGGGTGCCTCCCGCGGAGCAGCTCGTCTTCAGCTGGACGGGCGGAGACTATGACCAGGCCACCGGCCACCTGACCTACTTCCTGAATGGTGGACTTGTTCGAAGACTCTTCACCACCGACAGCACATCGGCAGTATTCTCCCTGGATCCAAACGTCGTTAACTTCGGTTTCGTGATGCAGGTAGCAAGAGGTGTGCTGCTGAGCCCGGGAACAGTACCCAACATCAGGACCGAGTGGGCAGAGGGCTACACGACCTGGTTCGGACCAGAGAGATCCTACAACGGCTCCATCCAGAGAAGCGACACCACCGCCGTCCAATGGTCTCCAGCAATTGCCCCGATTCCGCTGCACGAACGCCTGGCTGACATGATCCGCTGATTCTTCCTTGTCCCCATTGCCGGCGAAAGATCCGGCCGTAGTCCAGGAGAGTTGCAGGGCTTCTCCGACATCCGGCTTTTCCGGACACCTCACCGGGGTGAACTACAGCTCAGCTGACGCGTCCGGAGGCCCGCGCAGCAGAGCATCGAGAGCTACGCGGGGAGTCTCAACTGGTGTCAGCTTCGGTGTAATCGGTAAAGACCTGTTGACTTGTGCGCTAACAGACGCGTGTGCAGCGAGCTATCACCGAACCTGTCTGCGTGTGTCACCGTCAGTTGACACCGCTTCGGCTGCGTGAAGCGTGTTGCCTCCGTCAGGGCACGTTTTCGGAGCTCAGTAACCCACTGGCCTGAGACACCTTGCAGGGTATCGTGACTGAGCTTATCGTGATGGCACAGGAGTTTCCTCAACGTGAGAGGTACCATCCGCTCAAGGGGTACCAGCAGAGGCAGTCGGAAGGAGGACCAGATGTCCCCGCCCCGCTCATGCTGCCGACCAGCGACGCGCGCTCGCATGCTGAAGACGCCGGAGGCTGGATGCTTTCCCTCGCGAGCCTTCCGCATGCAGGGCCACTCCCATCGAAAGCCCGTGTGCGGGCGAATCGAGTCGCGCTCGCCGCCAACCCCATCCTCGATTGCGGCACGCGCCCCGCCTTGACCGGCATGGTTGCACAACGCGCTCTCTCAGACGTGCGGCCATCGGGGCGCCTACGAGGGGCAGGCGTACAGTGTGAGGGGCGGTTGGGTCAGCTTCGGCAGGAGTTGGCACAACTGTGCGGAGGACGATGTCTGGTTCGAGGTGGTGGATTCCCCGTCGCGACTGCTGATGCCGTTCTCGGTTGCTTCGCTGTGATCTGAGGATTCCACTGGACGGAAGGCGGGATGGATACCTGGTAGTCGGGTATCATGAACAT
>CAZWSC010000069.1:0-15950 GCA_964636385.1 uncultured bacterium | reverse complement strand
GGCCGGACCCCAGGGCAGTGGAGCGCAACATGGGGTATCTGGTCGAGCATCGGTGTAACTATGCCAGGTGAAGGGGGTTGGGGCTGTCGGATGACGTCCTGGCGGGTGCTTTGTGTCAGTGCTTCTGCCGGACGATCCGGGCTGAGAGGAGGGTGTGGCATGAGATAAGGGCAGCGTGATCGGAGGTCCGGCATGTTCCGGACGGGAGAAGTGCGGGGTTCGGATTCCGCTCAGCCCCCCCGCGGTGGAAGCTTCCCCAGGCCACAGATGCAGTTCTGGGTCCAGAAGGTATCCCTTTCAGAGTCTGACCCGGAGGTCCGATCATGCTAGTGTGCAGGGATAGCGAAGAATACCAAGCGCAAGCAGGCTCACGCTGGATCCAGAGCATGGAGGGGGAGGATCAGGAATGCCAGGGAAGTGGAAGATAGGTGTACTGACCGGAGGAGGGGACGTACCGGGGCTGAACTCGTGCATACGCGCATTCGTCAACCGTGCTCTCTCCGATGGGCACGAGGTCGTTGGGGTTCGCCGCGGATGGAGGGGGGTTGCCAACCTTGACCCCGACAACCCCGAAGGTCTCAAGAACTGGCTCATGCCCCTGGGCAAGCTTCAGGTCCGCACCGTGGACAGGCACGGTGGGACATTCCTTCACACCTCTCGCACCAACCCTGCGCGGATCCGCCGCCGCGATCTGCCGCCTCATCTGCTGGACAGCCATAGACCCGCTGACGGAAGTGAAGGCGATCCGATGGAGGTCTTCGACATCACGCCCCATGTACTGAAGGCGTTGGAAAGGCTGAAGATAGATCATCTCGTGGCCATCGGAGGAGACGACACGCTCTCATACGCGGCACGTCTGAACCGCGAGGGGTTCCCCATCGTCGCCATCCCCAAGACAATGGACAACGATGTCATGGGGACTGACTACTGCATCGGGTTCTCCACCGCCATCACGCGGTGCGTCGATCTGATCACCGAGCTGAGAACTCCCGTTGGATCACACGAGCGCATCGGCGTGGTGGAGGTCTTCGGCCGCTACTCCGGAGAAACCGCCCTCTTCAGCGGATTCCTTTCCAGTGTGGACCGCACGGTGATCGCAGAGGTGCCCTTCAACATGGAGAAGCTTTCGGAGAAGCTTACCAGGGACAAGGAGATGAACCCGAGCGGCTACGCCATGCTTGTTATCAGTGAAGGAGCCCGCATGGACGGCGGAGACATGCTGATGGCCGGTGAGAAGGACGCCTACGGGCACCGAAAGCTGGGCGGAATCGGCGACCTGGTGGGCGCGGAGATCAAGCGGCTTACCGGACGAAACGTCATGACCCAGCGGCTCGCCTACCTCATGCGCAGCGGGGCGCCGGACTCGCTGGACCGTCTCGTGGCATACAACTTCGGGAACATGGCCTACGAACTCCTGGACGGGCACCAGCACGGCCAGATGGTAGCCATCCATGACGGCCGTTACACAACGGTGCCGGTGGAGATCGCGTCCACCGGACGGCGACAGGTGAATGTACGGGAGTTCTACGATTCGGAGCAGTACATGCCGATCGTTCGTGGCGTCCGGGGAAAGCCGATGTTCCTGTACTGATTCCTCCAGTACGATCCCGGGCCGAACGGCGTGGCGACCGCCTCGGCCCGCTGCAGCGGCAGAGATGCCCTTCAGCGCAGTTCGGCATTGCTGGAGATGGGGATACCGTTATGACCGCAGAACAGACCGACCACGGCCCTCAGAAGATCAAGGTTGTCCTGAACGGCAGAACTATACACACAGTTCCGGGCAAGACAGTTGAGGAGCTCCTGCTGAGCCATCCCCATCCGGGCCGGTTCGCGCCGCTTGGCGTAGTTGTGAACGGCCGGCTGCGCGATCTCGACCACCAGCTTGTCTCGGACTGCCGGGCAGACACCGTGGACTACGCATCGAAGGACGGCGCCAGCATCTACCGCCGTTCGGCCACGCTGTTGCTGTGCGAAGCTGCCGTGGAGGTCGACCCGCAGCTCAACCCCGTGGTAGGGCAGGCTCTTGGCGGGGGTTACTTCTTCTACCTGCGCAAGGATGGGGCCTACCTGCCGGATGTCGCTCCCGATCTGGTGTCGCATGTGAAGAAACGAATGCAGGAGATAGCCTCGGATAACCGCCCCATAGTAGTCAGGCGGGTGGCCGTCGAGGAGGCACTTGAGTACTTCCGTTCTGTTAAAGCCTGGGACAAGGTGAAGCTGCTCGAGACAACACGCCGGGCGGAGGTCCGCTGGGGTTCTGCCGGTGTGTTCCGCGACCTCGTCACGGGTCCTCTTTGCAGATCCATGGGACAGGTGAAGCGCTTCGACCTCGTTCCCCACGGCATCGGGATGATACTGCGATTCCCCGGCCGGGACTTCCAGATGCGGCCAATGCCTAAGCAGATGAGCAAGCTGTTCGACATCTACGTGGAATCCAAGACCTGGAATGAAGAACTCGAAGTGGAGAGCGTCGGACAGTTGAACGAAACGGTCATTCGGGGGAATGTCGGTGACATCATCCGACTTGCTGAGGGCTTCCACGAGCGGAAGATCGTAGTTCTTGCCGACCAGATCAGGCGGCGTCAGCCCGATGTCAGGCTTGTTCTTGTGGCGGGTCCAACGGCATCCGGGAAGACCACCTTCACCAAGCGCCTCGGAACCCAGTTGCGCGTTCTGGGCCTGAGGCCTGTCTCGCTCAGCATGGACAACTACTACATTAACCGTATCGACACGCCGAAGAACGCCGATGGAACGTACAACTTTGAGTCGATCGAGGCTTTGGATCTCGACCTGTTCAACGACCAGATCCGCCGCCTTGTTCAAGGCGAGAAGGTCGACACCCCGATATACTCATTCACACTTGGACAGAGGATAGAGCGGACGGTCCCGATGCATCTTGACGAGGGTAGGATCCTCATCGTAGAAGGAATCCACTGCCTTAATGAGCGCCTGACAGTCGGCGTGGATCATGCCTTCAAGCACAAGCTCTACGTGTCGGCATTGACACTGCTCTCGATCGACGACCACAGCAGGATCTTCACCTCGGATGTGCGCCTGCTGCGCAGGCTCGTCCGGGACCGTCTGTACCGGGGTTATACGGCAACAGAGACACTGCGCCAGTGGCCCAGCGTTCGTGCCGGCGAGGACAGGTACATATTCCCCTTTCAGGAAGAGGCGGATGGCATGTTCAACTCGGCCCTGGTCTATGAACCGGCGGTGCTTCGCAACTATGCCGAGCGATTCCTGCTGGAAGTACCCATTGAGGAGACCGAGGTGATGAGCGAGGCCTACCGGCTCCTTAGATTCCTCCATCTCCTGGTTCCGCTTTTCCCGGAAGAAGTGCCGCAGAACTCAGTGCTCAGGGAGTTCATCGGCGGAAGTGCTTTCACGTACTGAGACATCGGCATCCGTCATCCAGCCGCCACCACGTCTTCAGGACACACCACACATCGGAGCGGTCGGACAGGTAGTTAAGTCAGAGACGTAGCCATAGTACCGGCCGGCTGGTACCAGCTATCCGGCGGCCTTTGCAAAGTCGTGCTGCCTATCTCAGGTCCTTCCCGACCTGGGGATTGTAAACCTCTCGGCATCGGCCGGAAACGGTCCGCGGACCATCAGGTGTGACGGCCCGTCATGATCAAGCAGATATGGTTCAGGGTCCGATCCGGCATCCAGGCGATCCGGACTGAAGTGTATCAGGACCTCGCTGACGGCATGTGGAAGACGTTCGAGAACCTCTCCAAGCGTCGGGATCCTTCTGCTGACGATGTCGTACAACCGCAGCGTGTCTCCCTCTGATTCGATACAGATTATGGTGTCCAGGTCGGGATCGTAGTAGAGGGGTCTCCAACTCTCGTTGAAGCAGAAGATCGCCCTCTCCCGTACGATGCCGGCGACCTGTGAGACCGCCTCCCGGTTCCCCAGAAGAGTAAAGAGCGCTGCGAGATCGGCCGGGGCATCCAGGTTGAGCAGGCGGAAACCGCCGCCGCCTGCGCCCCTTCGTGCTCCTGCACTGATGTCACGCGGGCGGATACACCTGAAACGATGCTCCTGTACATGTCTGAAGCCAAAGGGTTCGAAATACTCGGGATGCTCAGTTGTAAGGATCTGTGTATCGAGGTGGCCTGAACAATACTCCAACGCCTCCTCCATCACCGTGCGGTAAAAACCCCTGCGTCTGTATTCAGGGTGAGTTGCAACCGCGTGCATGGTTGCCACTGTAGTCCTGGTGCCCATGATGATCATGGGCAGTTCGATGACACCAACATGGGCAACCACCTTGCCATCCAGCGCCATCGTGAAGGGCATGGAAACCTGATCCCAGCACACGCTTCCCGCCACGGATCCGGGGACCGGGGCCCGTCCGGGGGCGTCAACAGACGCATGCATCAGGGCGCTCCCGGCCTTTGCGCCCATCGCCGCCATCCCTGCGGCGTGATCGCCTATACCGGGGTATACAATGTTCAGCAGTTCGAAGACAGCCGTTGCAAGACCCGGAGTGTACAGGTATGAGCCTTTCACGGCAGGCGACCTTTCTCCCGCAAACCGCGCACTTCATGGGCTGTGACGCACCGTGTCTGGTGAGCGCATTCCGGATCGGCAGTGTTCAGACTCCATGAAGACATGCGCAAGACCTCCGTCGGCAGCTCACCCTGCGAGGCCACATGGTGCACGGCTCTGCATGTGTGGTGCATTACCCTTTCCGGCCAACTCAGAGCATCCGATCTGTCCAACACCTCCAACGCGGTTACATCGCCGGCTGCAGATACTGTCAATGTGAGGGGTCTCCGTCATGACGCCTCCGGTTTCCTGCTGAACCGCCCGGACTACGCCAATCGACTGTACACGGAAAGCGCATGCAAGGCTCCCGGGCAGCAGATGCCGTCCCCGGTCCGGAAGGGAAGGGCTACTTGAGGATCACCATCTTCCGGCTGGAAACCTGTCCGCCCATCCTCAGCATCGCCCAGTACACTCCTCCTGGAAGATGGGGTTCCGGTTGCCACTCCACCAGATGGTGACCGGCACCCGTGTGGCCGTCATGAAGGGTCTCCACCAGGGTTCCCCTGACGTCGTGAACTGACAGCTCAACCCGGACCGCTACGGGCAGGAAGAAGCTGATCACCGTTGCACTGGCAGAGGGGTTTGGTGAACTTCCGGTGATGCCGAACACGAGGTCTGAAGCACCGCCCTCGACGCCGGACGCATCATCCCTGATCCATGCCGCTCCCCATCCGCTGTACGCAGGTTCGGGCAGTTGCTGCATCACGGTTCCAGTGTGGTCGAACTGGAATATCCATCCGGGACTGTCCCCTCTTTCAGCACTCCAGAAGTACTCCCCGTCAAAGAAGAGGCCGCGGCAGCCTGCCGAGGGGGGAACGAAGTTCCTGTCGGGAACAGGAGTTACCGAAGGCCATCCCGACAGATCCCAGCACTTGATCAGATCCATGTCATCCAGGGTCCAGAAGTACTCACCGTCCCACGCGCACCCGAGGACATATTCGCTGAAGCCGGCTGATCCCGCATAGTTTCCGTTTATGTCGTAGCGGTTCAGGCTCCACTCATCCACATAGAAGTAGGTCCCGTCGAATGCGACATCGTAGAAATAGTACAGTGACCAGTCATCGATGAAGACCTGCAGCGAACCGGTAACAGGATTGACCTTGTATACCCTTGGCGCAAATGCTTCAGCGATATAGAGCTCGCCATCAACAGTCTCCATGCCGACAAACCGGTAATTGCTGTACTCATGGCAATGCATGACGGCGCCGTTCATGTCCAGGGCGTATATGCGTGAGAGAAAGCCCTGGTTGGCTGTAAAGGCTATCATGTCCTCGGAAAGGGCCGGACCCGGCAGCATTAGGGCAAGGGCGGCGGACGCCGCAAGGACATGAAGGACGATTGCCCTGGACATGGCGAACCCTCCTCTCAGTTGAGATGAGACACTTCACCGGGCATTATGCCAGATCAGGTGCGACAATTGAAGCCGGTGAAACCGGCCCGGGCCTGCATCACCCGAATCTCTCCAGGCTTTTCTTTTCGGTGCCTCGGAAAGGCCGGGCGGCAGACCCTGCTGGTCCGGTAGCGGATAACGCTGCTACCATGGCGCAATGCAGTGCCGCCATGCAGCTGGAGGCAGGGGCAACCTGGCTTGAGAGGCGGATTATTCAGGCCCTTCGGCGAGTCCAGCCCCACACCACAGGGAGGTCAGCCATGAGTTTCAGAGATCCCAGGGTCACTGCCTGGGAGAAGAAGCTGGAAGAGGTCTTCAATGACATCGACAACATCATGGAAGAGCGCTACGGCGGCAAGTACCCTCTTCACCCCAGTCGTCCCGAGAGGGGTGCAACTTCCCGGCCATCCGCCGATGGGCTCTTTGATCTGGGAGCGGCTTTCTCTGCCGGGTTTGGATCGATTCATGGACGCGGCTACGCGATCAGTATGAGGCTGTCCACGCTGGCTCGTGTTCCCCCGGAGGTGATGGAGAAGATCGAACAGGAGGTTCTCGAACTCCTGGAAGAAAGGCTTCCGAAGGCCTTTCCCTGCCGCGACCTCCGCATTGAACGCGACGGCCACAGCTTCAAGATCGTGGGCGATCTTTCGGTCGCGTGAGGGGGCTCCGGGGTCCCGGATTCCGATGGGGATCGGATTCACCCGGCCTGATGGGCATGCTATAGTCAGCCCCGCAGCACTGACAGGATGATCGCGGAGTCGAGGTGGCCGAGGGAGGCCCGGAGCACCGCCCGATCCATACTGTGTACCAATACCCGGCGCGCCCGGCGGAGAGCAGGAGCGCCTTTTCTGGAGAAGGAGCAGTCATGCTGAGCGAACCCTACAAGATCAAGGAAGTGAAGACGATGCCGAGGCTCGAGCCCTACGAGCGATGGAATGTCCTCAAAAGTGCGAGCTTCAACACATACAACGTGGCTTCGTGTTACGTCTCGTTCGACATGGTGGCGAAGGGCATGTCCTCCTGGTCCCATTTCCAGAAGGCCGGACTCATGACCGGCGATGAGGCCTACGCGGGCAGCCGTAACTTCTACGCCCTAGAAGGCAATGCCCAGCGGGTACTTGGCGTCGGCAGGATCGTGCCGAGTCACAACGGCATCGGGGCGGAGAAACTCCTCGCCGTGACGATGTGCGGGAAGGGCCAGATGGTCCCAACGAACCGCGGCCGCGATGAGGGACTGGTGCCGGCTGTCGGGGGAAGACTGCGGGACGTAACATGCACCATCGCTTCCGACTTCCCTCATCCCTCCCGCTTCGGAGCAGACGTGGATATCCCCCGCCTGGAGAAGCTTCTCAAGGAGCCCGCCGGGGTGGCCTACGTGCACCTTGAGGCCTGCCCCGATGCCTGGAACGGCCAGCCGATGACCCTCTCCAACCTCGAGCAGGTGAGCGACCGGTGCCGAAAGGCAGGTGTCCCGCTTGTCCTTGATGCTTCTAACGCCATGGCCATGGCCTACTGGAACCTCAAGGCAGGCAAGGTCGAGAGCCAGGAACTGCTGGAAGTCGTGAGGCGGATGACCGCGCTCGCCGACATCGTCATCGTGGATGCCAGCCAGGACTGCCGGTCTGACGTGGGCGGTTTCATATCGAGCAGCAATGACGAACTGTGGGAGAAGTTCCGCAACGAGGTTGTGCTGTACGAGGGGCTGCACACGTACGGCGGGATGACAGGCCGTGCCATGGAGGTCTTCGCGATCGGCATCTCCGAGCTCGAGGAGGAGGCCTACACCGAATGGTACATGTCCCAGATCGCGCACCTCCATGGATTGCTCGAGGCCCGCAGGGTCCCCTGCACTCTCGGCACCCACGGAGTGGGACTCCCGGTGAATGGCTTTCTCCCGCACCTCTCCGAAGCGGACCATCCCAAGTTCGTCCTTGCCGCAAGCCTCTATCTCCAGGGAGGAATCCGACCCCGTGTGGACGGCGGGTTTGCATTCCACCACACTGGCGAAGGAAGGAAGCTCGTCAACCTGGACCTGCCGCGCCATGCCCATACCCGCGCACACCTCGAGCACATAGCGGATGTCGTGGCGACAACCTTCGAGGCCCGCGACGGGATCACCGGTCTTGTGCTGAAGAACGAGCCCGAGTTCGTTGATGAGGCCGTATTCGATGCGGCCAACCATCGCCTCTTCGTCACGTTCCCGAAGCCTGTTGTCTCCGAACGCAGGTTCGAGCCGTACAAGATAGCGATCTTCGAGCCGATAAAAGTCACCGACAAGGACCATCGCCGTGAGGCCATGCAGCAGGCGGGTTACAACACATTCCTGCTGCTCTCGGAGGATGTGTACATCGACTTCCTTACCGACAGTGGCACGACCGCAATGAGCGGATACCAGTGGGAGGGGATGACCAATTCCACGGACACCCCATACTCCAGCCGCCATTATCACGACCTGGTGGCGGAGTTCCAGGACATCCTCGGCTTCGAGCACATAATCCCCACACACCAGGGGCGGGCTGCCGAGCACATCATGTCCCAGTGCATGATAAGGCAGGGTCAGTGTGTGCCCGGAAACATGTACTTCACGACCACAAAGGCCCACCAGGAGATAGCCGGTGGAGTCTTCGTCGACGTCATCGTGGATGAAGCCCACGACCCTGCCAGTTCCTTCCCGTGGAAGGGAAACATCGACCTGGACAAACTGCAGCAGGTGATAGACAAGGCCGGACCGGGAGGCGTGGCCTACGTCAGTTTCGAGATCACGGTGAACATGGCGGGCGGCCAGCCGGTATCGATGGAGAATGCCCGCGACGTTGCGCGCCTGTGCCAGAAGCACGGCATCCCGGTGATGTGGGATGCGACGCGATGTGTCGAAAATGCCCAGATGATCAAACTCCAAGATCCGGCCTATGCCGGCACACCGGTCGAGGCGATTCTCCAGGAGCTCATGAGCTACGGTGACGGCTGCACAATCTCCTGCAAGAAGGACTTCATGGTGAACATGGGCGGCATCCTCGCCTGCAACAGCTCAGAGCTTGCCCACGATTTCCGGCGCATGCTGCGCGTGTGGGAAGGCGACGTCACGACGGGCGGCCTCGATCCGAAGGACATCGAGGCTCTGCGCCGCGGTCTGCTGGATTCCCTTGATGACGACTACATCGCAATGCGGGTGGAGCAGACGCAGGCCCTCGGCCGCAATCTCATGGAGGCCGGCGTGCCGATCGTCACTCCCCCGGGAACTCACGCCATCTTTCTTGACGCCAAGAGATTCCTTCCCCACATCGACCAGGATGAGTACCCTGCGCAGGCTCTCGCCGCGGCCATCTACATCGAGACCGGCGTCCGGGCCATGGAGCGCGGCAATGTCTCCAAGGGCCGCGATCCGGAGGGAAACAACTACCGCCCGCCGCTCGAACTCGTACGGCTCACCATTCCGCGCCGGGTATACACCGATTCGCACTTCGACTTCGTTGTGGAGGGAATACGGCGTCTGTACGAGAAGAGAAACGAGATCAGCGGCCTGAAGTTCGTCTACGAGCCGCGCGCGCTTCGATTCTTCCAGGGACGCTTCGAGCCGCTTCGACCCTGGACATTCTGAGCGGGTCCTGACCGGGTAGCCGGCCGGCTCGGGCGGAATCTCTCGGGCCGGTCATCTGTACAACTCGTCGAGGGGCGGGCGCCCACCGCGGCGGAAGATCGCGTGCATCAGGGCGGCGTAGAAGGCCAAGTTGACAACCACGCCGATCCATATACCGATCAGTTCGCCAAGGAAGAATGTGCGTGTAACATCGACCGTCTGGAGGTGCTGGTTGGTCACTCCGGTCGGCCCGCCGAGTGTGAACGGGAGGTGTCCGGGAATGGTCAGATCGTGAAGGAGCACGTTCAGGAAGACGCCCAGTCCTGCTGCTGCGAAGAGCCACCTCCACCGTCGCCCTGCCGTGACCAGGGGCAGCAGGAGAGGTATTGCTATGAAGAGGTGGTTCTCGTGCATACGCGTCGATATCATGAAGAAGCTTGACCCGACCGCGCACACAAGGGCGATCTGCTGGGCGGGGCTGATACCGCCAGGCTGGATCCGGTTCAGAATCCAGGTTCTCCATAGCAGCGCAATGTAGACGAGTCCGAAGACGAGCATGGCGAAATGTGTGAGACAGAAAGGCCCGAACCTGGGCGTACTCGCATCCTGCCACGGTCCGTAGATCCACCAGAAGTTGTGGGCGTTTGTGGAGGTATAGGCCATGAGTTGTACATCTCCGATCATGCGGTGCACCACCTCCCCCCCCTGGCCTGCGATGAGAAATGGTGAGATCAGGAGAAGGCCGGTGGCGATGGCGGCGACGGCGCCCGTTACAGCCGCCCGTAACCCGTGCTTCAGCACAGTCAGAAGAAGCAGCAGTGGGAAGAAGGGGGCGCCCAGCGGCTTCATCGCGGTCGCGAGGGTCAGGAGGATCCATGACGGCCAGGCCCGTCCCCTGGGGCCTGCGGCAAGCGCGAGGAACGCAGCCAGGATGAAGAAGCTGTGGATCGAATCGACCTGTCCCCAGTAGCCATGGATGAACACAACCGAAGGATGAAGCAGGTATAGTGCCGGCAGGATCCAGACCCACGCAGGCGATCGCGTGCCGGATCGGGTTGCTGATTCTTCAGTCCGTATACCGGGCCACCGCCTCCCGAGCCTGTGCATAATCCCCCGCCCAGGCCGGCCGGTCATGCCCCGGGCCAGCAGGAAGAGAAGCAGGGCAATGGCCAGGTCGAAGATCAGCGGCGGGAGCTTGATCAGCGCGGTGAGAAGAGGCGTATCCTTGACCCCATCGGAGATGTCAGGCGTGATCCACAGGTAGATCTTCCCCAGTGGCGCCAGGACATACGCGTACAGGGGCGGATAGTCCATGTCCGACATCCGGTAGACCTGGGAGACTCCGTGGTGCGCGGCGTTTACGGCCCAGCGCTTGTAGGCCTGGGTGTCATAGATGTAGCCGGGGTGCGCGAGAAGCATCCAGCGCAGTATCAGGTACACGGCAAGGCCCCAGAGCCAGGCTCTGCGTCTCATCCAGGTTCCTCCATTCCGGCGCTCCGACGGGACCGGCACAGAATACCCGATGACACGCCGGATGGCGAGGAGTCCGTCACCACCCCGCTTGACCTTGCCGCTACGTCCTTCCTACAATTCGCGGGTGCCCGTGGCCCCGCCCCGGGCCCGCTCTCTTCACAGGAAGCGAGGCAATATTGAAGGGATGGACATGCCGCACAGATTCTGCATGTGGGCTCTCGGAGTCCTGCTCGGGCTGCTCATGATAGCGCCCTACTCGAGATCCGGGGATGATACGGAAGCTCTCCTGGCCAGGTTCGAGATCATGGTGCAGCAGAACCTGGACAACCCGCACGTGGTCGACTCCGCGACACTTGATGCAATGGCAAGGGAGCTTGATCCACTCCCCCTGGGAAGGCGCGTGTCAGGATGGGCCCGATGGTTCCTCCATCTCGGCAGCGTATCCTACCTGTATGGCCGCGCCGAAGGCGGTTACGTCTCCGAGGGCAGGCTCTGCCAGGACTTCCGGACCGACTGCGTGCTCTTCATGTACAGGATGACGGAGCTCGCACGGTCGGCCAACGCGAGGGAGGCCGTCCAGTTCGCGTTCGGCACCCGCTTCTACGGGGCCTCCATAGCCCAGGCTGTCTCCGAAGCGGGGAAGGTGGACTATGACGTCCCGGACCATCTCGAGTATGCCGAGGAGATGATCAGGAGCGGGATATGGGGCGAGGATGTGACGGCACTGTGCGGCTCGTCGCTTCTCGACGCCGTCGGGTCATCGCGTGTGCCTCCGGACACCCTGCGCTATCTCCCGAAGAGCAGGATCGATCCGGCAGCGCTGCAGAGCGGGGATATCGTCTGGTTCGTGGGAGACGAGGACGCTCCCGGCGGCCGGGAACAGCGGGCTCTGGGCACGCTGATCCACCACATCGGGATCCTTGATTGCGACGGGGATGAGCCTGTCCTGATCCATCCCGCGGCACGTCCCCTGAAGGGGCATTACGAAGCGGGTGGCCTGGTTGAAGTCCCGCTTGGTGCCTATCTGTCCGGCATAGATCGTTTCAAGGGGATAGTGGTCACGCGGCTGAAGGAGTTCTAGCGCAGCACCTGCGCCCGCCTCGCGCCCCTACCGCCAGTCTCCGGACACGATGAAAGCCGCCCAGTCGGAGGGGTGCGGGATCTCTCCCCGTTCCCGGCCTGCCTCGAGCGCAGCCAGGCTCGCACTGCGGGCAGCCTCGGATGGTGATAGCCGCTGCTCCATCGCGGCCCTGTAGAAGGTGTTCATCCAGTCGCGTGCAGCCTGGTCACGGACCGACCACAGGCTTGTCACGAGAGTCCCGGCTCCCGCGATCTCGAATGCCCGGCGGAGACCGAAGATACCCTCTCCGCTCACAACCTGCCCAGTCCCTGTCTCACAGGCCGACAGGACGGCCCATCTCACGCCGGACAGGTCGAGCGCGGCGATCTCCTGGGCGGTGAGGATTCCATCCTCTCCATCCCGTGGTGCGATCTCCCGTTGATTGGCGCCCGCAAGGGCCAGGCCCGAGAAGAGCAGCGGGTTGACGGCGGCGGAAGTCGAGAGCGGATCGGGCAGCTGCCCCTGCATGGGTTCGGGGATCAGCAATCCGATGCCCCGGGTGCCAGTGAACCCGGGTGGACAGTGGCTGTGGAGGAAGTAGCCGTGTGTCGCCACGTGAACAACTCCGGCCTTCGGAGCCAGACATTTGAATGCCCTCTCGCTCGCAGCGGATCCGGTCAGCAGCAGGACCCGCGGGGCTGCCTCCGGAAGGGATTCATGGACCTGGGAGGACAGGCCGGATTCCCACAATCCGGCCACTTCGCGCGCCTCCTCCAGGGCCGCCGGCAGGGGGGCGAAGCGAAGCGCCGCCAGGTAGTCGCACTCCAGCGGGGTGCTGCGGAATGCAGAGGCGAACATGGGCTCCACGGCCCATTCCACGGCTGTATACCCTGACGCGAGCGCCGGATCCCCTGCGTTCTCGAAATCGGGCGAACCCAGCACCAGCACACCGTCCCGGCCGCCAGATGCAGGCGGACGCGCAAGATCCCGCTCCGCGGTCAGGTAGTGGATCGCAACCTCCGACTCGATCAGGTAGCGCCCATCGGCAGACGGCAGCGATGCCAGGTTGACCAGGTGGATCTGGGCATCCGGCACCACGAAGACCCGGGTGGCACCCTCAAGTAGACTCGCCGCGGGATCCCAGATCCGTTCCCTCAATGAGCCTGCTGCGCTGTTGTATGCGAGGATCGACTCCGCCGCATTCCTGTCGGCATAGAGGGCGCCGAGGGAGGCCTCCCGCTGCCACTCAGCGATCAGGGCGTCCACTTCGCCGGCATCGCCGAGATCCAGCACCACGGGTTCGCCTGAGCCGGGTGGAAGAACAAAGGCCCGGTATCGCAGGGCAGTTCCGGAGATCGGGGTCCCGTCGATATCGACAGCCGTCCCGGTATCCGCAAAGTCGTACTGCCGGTGCAGGACGTATGACAGCAGGGCCGCACCGGGGGGCAGGGCCTCACGGACATCCGGCCACCCGATCTCCTCCGACCGCACAAGCCAATCCCGCCCTTCCTCCGAGCCGGGCAGCCTTCGCTGGGCCTCCTCCATTGCGCGCCTGGCATCATCGATCATCTGCCTGTGCCTCTCCGGATCGGAACCCCCGGGATCCCTGAGGAAGAGATTAGCCAGTTTCCCGCTGGCTGCCTGGTAGTCCTCCCAGAGGGCTTCCGCTTCGGGGTCCCCCGCCGGACGCCGGTTGCGGCCGGCCATCTCGTCCAGCACGACGGAACGGGAGCGGATCACGGCGTCCCACAGTTGCACACCCGCCTCTGGCATGGGAACCGCTTCCGCGAGGGACAGGGCGAGGTCCAGCGGCGTCCCCCGACGGCGGGCGTTCAGCAGGGCCTGCCGTTCCGGAAGCGAGCGCGAGGCCAGGCGCGTATGCTGTGTGATGATCCGCTCGGCGACCAGGGCCTGTACAAAGGCATCTGTATAATCTCCTTCCAGGAAGCATGCCCGGGCAAGAAGATCCCCATATGTTCCGACAACCGGGTGGCCGGAACCCATGGTACGTCCATAGGCCTCGATTGCGCGTGTCAACGCTTCCCGCGCTGCGGCGTGGTCTCCCTGCTGCATCATCAGGCGGGCCAGCATCACCAGGATCCCGATGGTCCTGGGCGAATCACACCCGGAAATCCCGGCGCTTCCCTCCATTGCGCGGGTCAGTACAGCGTGCGCCTCGGACAGCCTGCCCATCCGCTTCAGCGTCTTGCCAAGATCCCGGTCGAAGTTGGGTGTGTAGGTGTCGTCCGGGCCGCGATGCTGCAGCCAGTCCTCCCGGGCCTGCTTGATCGTATCGTAGGACTCGTCAAGGTGCCCGAGGATGCCGAGCGTAGTCCCGACCATAAGCCGGTTCAGGATGAGCATCGGATGATCGGGTGCGTGGGCGGCCTCGCGGATCTCCAGCGCCCGCATCTGCAGTCTCAGTGTCTCCCCATGGTCGCCGATCATCTCGTTGACGTCTGCAAGGAACGCGTAGACGCGGGCAAGCTCCTCACCCTCCCTTCCGGCAGACTCCAGTATGTCGATCTGAAGGTCGAGGAGCTCCCTGGCCTCGGCATACTCGCACACCGACGTAAGCAGGCTCGCCAGGTTGGAGCGGGTGGTGTTCGTATAGATGCTCCTCGCACCGTACAGCTGCTCCTGAAGCTCGAGTGATCTCCGGTTGAGCGATATGGCACTTCTCACGTCGAGGCGCATTTGCCTGACATTCGCGAGATACCCGAGGACACGGGCGACCTCTGCCGGGTCCGGAGAGTCCAGCTGGTCAAGAATGCCGAGTCCCGCCGCGAACAGGGAATCAGCCACGTCCAGGTGGCCGGCCATGGCGTTGAGTATGCCGATGTTGTACAGGCTTCGCACCGTGCGGGCGTCACTGCCCCCGAAAAGCGACATCTTGATCGCCAGAGAGCGCTCGGCAATGGCGTACGTCTCCGGATCCTGGTCCCTCCCTGACTGGAAGAGTGAGCCGACCATCCGGTCGAGGAGATTGGCGAACTCCTCCGAGGAGTCGCCGAGTTCGCCCTCGGCATAAGGCAGGAGCCTCGGGATCAGTGATGCCGCCTCCCTGTACTTGAACTCGCGGAACAGGTGGAAGAAGAGGTCAAGTGTGTCAGCCTGTGTTGCCGTGTGCCGGGATCCCGAGCTGTCCGCAAGGCCATGCTGCGCCGATTCGCGTTCGAGGCCGGTGGGGCTGTCCGAAGCCACCAGTGTGCCGGCTGATCCGATCGAGAGCGCGAAGCAGAGCGCACAGGCGAACGCAGCCGGCAGGGCCGGAATCGGGCTTGGGCGCCGACCAGGGAGGGGGCTTCCAGGGGAGCGGTCAGCCGATGAGAACGGAACCTTCGGGCTACTGCCTGGAGGTCCGGTTTCGGGGCCGGGCACAAGGGGTGTCGTGTCAGGAAAGCAGTTTTCAGCCGGCATCTCTTCTGCCTTTCGCTCTTACGACCTGTAACCAGCCAAATCACAATACGTTGCGCCAAGTGGACAGTGGCGTTGCCGGGATTGCAACGGCCAGAATGCTTTCGAGCTCTGGGCAAGTATAGCACATTCGCCGCGCGCGGCCGTTGCGGATGGCCCGTAATCGGGTGTCAGCCTGCTATCTGTCGGCCTCGTGCCCGCATCAACCCTGCAATCAGGACCTGGGAAGCGTGGGATTCCCGGATCCGGCCGCAGCTTTCCTGTTCGGTTCCCGCCGGCCATCCGTCTGAACATTCAGGCCAGAGGTCGAGGGCGGATCTGCAATGCGAGAGGAGCCTGTCATGAACCGTATGTCATCGCTACGTGCTGTTACTGTTGTTGCGGGGGTGTTGGTTGCCCTGGCGGCCGCGCCGGGGGAGTCGCCTGCCCAGGCGGGGGCCGCCGCGTTCACCTACCAGGGCAGGCTGAGCGAC
>CAZWSC010000068.1:0-57710 GCA_964636385.1 uncultured bacterium | reverse complement strand
CCGTTGTACATCCCGGGCGGGGTGGCGGCGGGTGGATTGTACATGCTCTGGATAGTGCTGGGCCGCGGGCTGGTCAACCGGCACGGTGCGGGGACGATGATCGGGCTTGTCCAGTCGCTCCTCGTGATCGCGCTCGGCTTCTTCGGGACGCACGGGGCAGTAAGCCTCATCACATACACGGCCCCGGGGCTTATGGTTGACCTTCTGTATCTCGTGCTCAGGGGCGGGGTCCGCTCCCCCCTGAGGGCGTTCCTCGGTGGCATGGTGGCTAATGTGACTGGAGTGCTGATGGTCTCGGTGGTCTTCTACCGGCTGCCATGGATCCCGCTGCTGCTGAGCCTGACAACAGCTGCGCTCTCAGGCGGAATGGGGGGCCTGGTCGCATTCGGGCTGCTCCGGCAGTTGCACAGGGCCGGCCTGCGCGGGAGGGATGGCCGGGGATCGCTGGCGGCGAGTTCCTGCAGGGAGCCGGCACCATGACAGCCGGCGGCGGACCACCTCAGGGAGCTGCGGCCATGACAGGCGCGCGGCCAGGAGGGGCGATCCTCGGCGTGGCGGCAGGGCTTCTGGCCCTGAGCCTCGCGGCCAATGTGTGGCTTGCGCTCAGGAGCTCCCCTCCTCCCGTATTCCTGCCGCTCGAGGTGATCGGGGATGTGGAGAGGGTTGTCGTTCTCTCATCCCCGGATGAGGAAGTCGGGAAGGTCAGGGCGGTCGTGAGGGGCCGAACCTTTACGGCCCTGCGTGTAAGCGACGTCCTGAATCTGGCGGGAGCGGTGGATCCGCACAGGCTGACCTTCATCGGCGACGACGGCCGCATGGCGGGCATCGGTATCGACGGAGATCCGGCCGACAGCTACTTCGCCCTTGCCGGCGGGGGCCTGCAGTTCGTTTCGGAATCCTATCCAATCAATACCTGGGTCAAGAACATCCGCTCGGTGATTGTCGAGGGTGCGGGGCCGGTCAGGTTCCGCGTCACATCTGCAGAGGGAGATCTGGCCGTGTTCACCCCCGGGGAGCTCCTTCTCTCCGACTACACAGTCGCCACCCGCATCGAGCGGGGAGCATCGATGGAGTCGGGCGGCGAGGTCCGTGAGGGGATGGTCCTCGGCCGGCACAAGCTCATCGACTTGTACAGACTGGCCGGTGTCGATCCCGGCTTGCCGCTGCTCGCTGTCGGAACGGACGGGTCGATGCTGAACACCGCGGGCGGGCGCCTTGCAGTCGGGGCGAACCACGTCTACCTGCACCATCCCGGCGCGGGCCGAAGCCTGCCGCTGGCCGGGGTGGTGGTAGATCCGCCACTGGTGCGGGTAACCGACCTCTTCGGAGAGGCCCTCGATCTCGTGGACGAAGGCAGGCGCGTCCTGGCTGTCATGATCGACGGGATCGGGCACACCCAGTTCGCCGCGGCGGTTGAGCAGGGGATCGTGCCTGCCATGGCCTGGGGTGATGCGGTGACGGCCCTCACCGTGTACCCGCCCATCACACCGGTCGCGACGGCATCCATCCTTACGGGCAGGACGCCGGATCAGACCGGGGTTCAAAGCCGCGGCGGCAGGCAGATCCAGGCGCCCACGCTGTTCGACCGGCTTCGTGAGTCAGGCAGGCGGGGTCTCTTCATCCAGGGCAGTGTCAGCACCCTCGACCTGGGGGAGGAGCTGATCCTCAACCCGGACCGAAACGCCGATGGATCGGCCGACGACGAGATATTCGAAAGGGCCGTGGAGGAGATGAAGACCGCGCCGGACTTCATTTTCGTGCACTTCAAGTCCACGGATTATGCGGGGCACGAGCACGGCCCCCTGGCGCCGGAGACAATGGCGAGGCTTGCCGAGGTGGATGGATATCTTGCCGGGCTGCTTTCCCGGTGGGATGGCCCGGCAATCGTCCTGAGCGACCACGGCATGCGCCTGACCGGGGATGGCGGGGTTCACGGCGAACTCCGGCATGAGGATATGTTCGTTCCGTACATCCGGTTCATGGATGGGACGCGGCGCGATCCGGCTGTTTCGTCCGGCGGACGAGAAGGGGTTGCACGATGATGCATCAGCAACGTGGTCTGATCCTCCTGATCAGCCTGCTGGCCGTGGCGATCGGTCTGCTGACGTGGGTCAACATGCGCCGCATTCCGCCTGCCGCGGAGATGCCTGTTCTGGTCCTGAAGGCGGGCGGCGGAGAGGCCCGCAATGTCACCCTGGACGAGATCAGGGCCATGGGCCCGGAGCGCTTCGAGGCGACCCTGCGCACCACCAGCGCGCCGCCGGCAACTTATACATACTCAGGCGTCCCGCTCAGCGGCATCATCGGCAGGGTAATGGGCGAAGAAGCCCTTGCGGAGGCGAACCAGGTCGTGGTGAGGGCTGCGGACACCTATACGCTCGCCTTCTCGGTCGCGGACGTCCTTGCCGCGGAGAACCTGTACGTTGTCTTCGAGCGCGACGGCAAGCCGCTCCTTCCGAGGCAGTCCGGAGGGCCGGGCCCGATGCAGCTTGTGGTGAGGCAGGATGGATTCGGCCAGCGCTGGTGCAAGTATCTTGCCGAGGTCGAGATCCAGTGAACGCCGGCCCCGTGCTGCAGGCCGCAGGCCTCTCAGCCGCCTATCCGGACGGGCACGAGGCCGTCTGCTGTGTGGACCTCAGTGTCTCACGCGGCGAGATCCTCGGGATCACGGGGCCAAGCGGCTGCGGGAAGACCACGCTCTGCCTCTGCCTGGCAGGGATAATCCCGCACAGCAGTCCTGCGGAGATGCGGGGCGAGGTCCTGATCGACGGCCGCAGCACGCGCGGGCTCTCCCTGCCGGAGATCGCCACCCGGGTCGGGATGGTCTTCCAGGATCCGGTTACACAGCTCTTCCTCCCCAGCCTCAGGAACGAACTCGCATTCGGCCCCGAGAACCTGTGCAGGGAGCCGGCCGGGATCCTCAGGACCGTGCGGGATGTCGCCGGGCTTGCGGGGATCGCGGAGATCCTGGACGCACACCCGCACCGCATATCCGGCGGGCAGCAGCAACTGGCCGCGATCGCCGCCGTCCTCGCGATGGAGCCGGATGTGCTGATCCTGGACGAGGCGATGTCGCAACTCGATGCGGAGTCCGCCCGGAAGATACGGGAGGTGGCGCTTGCGCTTCGTGAACGCGGCTGTGCAGTCGTCATGATCGACCACAGCCTGCGCAGGCTGGAGATTGCGGACCGGGTCGTGCTGATGGAGTCGGGGCGCATCATCATCGATGGACGCGCCGATGCTGTGCTGAAGGGGGTGCAGGCCCGGGAGGGGATGGGATGAGCTTCTGGTCCCTGAGCGGAGTCGGCTTCAGGTACAGGGAGGGCGGGGACGTCCTGACAGATGTGAACCTGGAGATAGCCCCCGGCGAGAACGCGGCCCTCATCGGCCCGAACGGCTCGGGCAAGACGACTCTCGGCAAGCTGATGGTCGGTGTGCTCAAGCCCACGGCCGGATCGGTGATCCTCCACGGGCGCGGCATTTCGGAGTGGTCCCTACCCGAAGTCGGCCGGCAGGTCGGTTACCTGTTCCAGAATCCCGAGCGGCAGCTGTTCACCGGATCGGTTCTGGACGAGGTCAGCTTCGGCCTGAAGCACTCAGGGACCGATCCCGAAACCGCGCGCGGGAAGTCGCTGGAGATGCTCGAGTACATGGGGCTGGATCATGCCCTGGAACGCTTTCCGTTCAACCTGAGCCGCGGCGAGAAGCAGCGCCTCGCGATGGCCGCTGTCATGGTGCTGCAGCCGGGCTTCCTGCTGCTTGATGAGCCGACTACCGGGCTGGACCGGGCGCACAGGAAGGCGTTCTGCGCGCTTCTGTCGCGTGTGTTCGAAAGCGGTACGGGGTGGATCCTGATCACCCATGATGAGGAGTTGCTGGACATGGCCCGCCCTGCCCGGATTCTCCGCGTGGAGGAGGGGAGGGTGGCCGGATGAAGCCCGTGATCAGCCACGTCGACCCGCGCACACGCATGGCCGTGGTCATGGTCGTGTCGACACTGGCCGTGGCGATCAGGGATCCCGTGTGGCTGGCCGGCATTCTGCTCGCCACGTGCATGGCGCTGCTGGCTCTGGGCGGAGCCGGCCTGACCCGGGCGAGGTTCGCCAGGCTTGCGCCCCTCTTCGCGGGCCTGCTTGTCATCCAGAGCGTGTTCGCCTCATCGGGTGAACCACTGCTCACGGCCGGGCCGGTAACTCTTGTCACCACGGGCGGAGTTGTCACGGGCGTGTCGGTGATCCTGAGGATGCTGATCGTGATCTTCAGCGCATCCCTGCTTGTGGCGGCAGATCCGATGAAGATCGTCCGCGGTCTCGTGCACCTGCGCGTTCCGTATGAGCTGGCCTTCATGGTCCTTCTCGGCGTGCGGTTCCTTCCGCTTCTGATCGAGGACTTCAGGGATGCCCTGACGGCGATCCAGCTGCGGGGGGTCAACCTCAGGGAGGTCCCCGCAGGGCGCAGGCTTGCGCTCTACAGGTCGGTGTTCCTGCCGGTGGTGGTCACGAGTGTCATGAGGGCACAGAAGACGGCAACGGCGATGGAGGCGCGCGCGTTCCGTGCCTGCCCGCAACGAACCTGGGCCGAGAGCCTGTCTCTCTCATGGGTCGACAGGGCGCTGATCTGCGGCGTCGTCCTGGCAGGGGCCGCTTCGATGTACATCCATTTCTCCGGAGGGTTCTGAGATGAGGGTTTTCTCCGTAAACGGCATCAGCAGGTCGGGCAAGACGACGACCATCGAACACGTCATCGCCGAGCTGAAGAGGCGCGGTTATACAGTCGGCTCGGTGAAGGATATCCACTTCGAGGCCTTCGCGATCGACACGGAGGGGACCAACACCTGGCGGCACCGCAGGGCGGGAGCGGACGTCGTCACGGCGCGCGGGCTTGCGGAGACGGACATCCTCTTCCCGGGGCGTCTGCCGGTCGGGAGGATCCTCGGGTTCTACGACCACGACTGGGTGGCGCTGGAGGGCGTGAGCGATTTCCCCGTCCCGTCGATCGCCTGCGGCCGCAACCCGGAGGAGCTGGAGAAGGTCATCTCCCCGGCCACCTTCGCTGTCTCGGGCGTCATTGCCTCTTCCAGCGGCAGCATGGCCGCCGGTGGCGATGCACCGGCTGCCGGTGATGACGCTGTCGATGACAGCACCCGGCTCATTGCCGGCATCCCCGGGTTCGACGCACGGACACATACGCGTCAGCTTGTGGATTTGATGGAGAAACGCGTCTTTCCGGTTCTGCCCGCGGTCGATCCGGAGTGCTGCTCGGAGTGCGGGCGGACCTGTACAGACATGGTTGCCGCAATCCTGTCCGGCGAGGCCACGCGCGAAGACTGCCGCCACGGCGACTTCGGCGTCAGGCTCAGCATCGGAGGCCGGGAGATGCAGATCGTCCCTTTCGTGCAGGAGGTCATAAGGCGTACAGTCGGCGGACTCGTCTCGACCCTGGAGGGATACAGGCCCGGGGAGGAGATCGAGATCTCGATCGGCAGGAGGACTACGAAGTGATGGCCCGGGGCGGTATCTACAGCCGCCTGGACGGGGAATCGGTGGTCCTGGTCGGGGCCCTGCCGAGCAAGAGGAACCGCGTGGCCCTGGTCAGCCTGGAGTCCGACGGTCGCAGGATTCTCGCTGTGTCAAAGGAGCACCCCGGCCCGCGGGAGGCAGCGGCGGAGAGAGATCGCCTGTCCGCACTGCTTGCAGAGGGCATACCAGTACCGGCGCCATACGGATGTATAGGGCCTGTGCTCTACCTCGAGTACATCGAGGGGGATCTGCTCGTTGACATCGTTGAGCAGGGAGGATCGCAGCCGGAGGGTTGGTGCCGATCTCTGGCCAGCTGGTTCCGCCGCATCCATGGGGCGGAGGGGCCCGGCGGACGCCGTCTCAAGGGAGACGTGAACCTGAGGAACTTCATCCTGGATCCGGGTGGCGGGATCTGGGGGCTGGACTTCGAGGAAAGCCTGCACGGAGATCCCGCGGTCGACATCGGCCGCACGATGGCCTTCATACTTAGCACGCGGCCGCACTTCGCCCCGGGCCGGCGGGAGATCTGCTCGCTGATCCTGGATGAGTACGGACCTGAGGGCCTATCCGGCGATCCCTGGGAGGAGTGCCGAAGGGAGCTGGCGGCCATGGCGATGAGACGCCCGGCGGAGCGTGTGATGATAGGGCGTTATCTGCAGGAAGAGAGCGCCGGAAGGCGGGTCTGAACACAGCCGGTTTCCCATCCCCCCATCAACCCACCTGAATCACCCGGAGCAGGTTGGCTGCCTCCGGTATGTCGGCGATCCCCGCCGACATCACCAGCCGGTCGCCCCGGCGGATCAGCCCCTTCGCCTGCACCAGCTCCAGGCCAAGCCTCATCATCTCGTCCACGCTCCTGATTCTTGGCAGAAGCACCGACTGCGTATTCCACGCGAGAGTGAGCCGACGCCGTGTCTCCTCGCATGGGGTGAGGGCAAGGATCGGCACCGGCGGTCTGTGCCTGGCGAGCAGGCGGACGGTGCGGCCTGTGAGGGTGAAGGCGATCAGCCACCGTGCCTCCAACCGTGCTGCCAGATCCACGGCCGATCGGGCGAGGGCGCTCACGGGATCAACATCCCCCGGCTCGGTCAACGGAAGCTCGGTGTCGATCTCGGCGGCGCTCCGCTCCAGCCAGGGACGGTCAGTCTCGAAGGCAATGCGCGCAAGCATCCGCACCGACTCCTCCGGATGGGACCCAACCGCGGTCTCGGCCGACAGCATCAGGGCATCGGTGCCGTCCAGGATGGCGTTCGCGACATCGGAAACCTCGGCGCGCGTCGGTGTGGGACTCTTCACCATCGACTGCAGCATCTCCGTGGCCGTGATCGAGTGCATGCCGTGCACCCTCGCTGCAAGCAGGATTCGCTTCTGCCACATCGGCACCTTCTCCAGGGAAAGCTCGACGCCGAGATCGCCGCGGGCGACCATGATCCCGTCGGAAGCCTCGAGGATCTCATCGAGGTGATCCAGGGCCGAGGGCTTCTCGATCTTTGCGATGATCATCGGAGGCTGTTCGTTCTTCGCCTCGCGTTTCAGCAGGCGCTTCAGGCGCAGCACATCCCGGGCAGTCTGCACAAACGAGAGGGCCACGAAGTCCGCCCCCAGACGCACTGCAAGCCGTGCATCCCTGACATCCTTGGGCGTGGGGACGGGAATGGACAGGGGTCTGCCCGGTATGTTCACCCCGGCTCGTTCCTTGAGTCTTCCTCCCCTCAGAATCTCGGCCTTCAGCCCGCGCGGCTCCGGCTCCAGCACCTGCAGATGCATCCGTCCGTCATCCAGGAGTACATCGTCGCCAGGCTCCAGGAGGTTGCAGAGGCCGGGAGAGTCGATCCAGATCGAACCCGGGCTGCTGACACGTGCCTGCTTAGCCCGCTTCCCTTTTCCTGCGGATCCTTTCGACCGTTCACCGGAGTCCCTCGCCGGGCGGGAGTGGCAGGCCAGCAGGACCGTATCGCCGCTGCGAAGAGGGATCGGTTCGCTCCCTTCGTTGCGTCCTGTTCTGAGCTTCGGCCCCTGCAGGTCGAACAGCGCGCCGACCGTGTGGTCAAGCCTGCCCGCGACCCTGCGCAGTCTCAGGAATGCCGCCTCGTGCTCCTCCTGTGATCCGTGGGACATGTTGAAGCGGAAGATGTCGGCTCCGGCAAGTATGAGCTTCCGCAGCATCTTTTCGTCGGTGCTTGCAGGCCCCAGTGTGGCAACGATCCGTGTGGCCCTCTTCTCTCGCATTGCGCTCCTCCTGAAGTAGCTTCGGCAGAGGATTCCCGAATGGTCAGCTCTGACCCCGTTTGTGCAGGAACCACCGATGCGGGGATGTGCGCACCCCCGTTGAGCCTCGCAGACAATAGACCACCCAGGTATCCCCGTCATCCATTCTGAGACGGTAGTAGTGGCGTCTCACATACAGCTCGCCGCTTCCAGGTTCCGGCCGGGCCAGCTTCCATCCACCAAGTATCTCCGTTATCCGCGTTGTCCTCCCGTTCCTGACGAACCCCTCGGGAATCCCCGGCGCACCTCCGGCCATGCCGGAGGTGTCGAATGTGCCTGCAAGGGGGCTGATAGGCCCGCTGACGAAGTCGAATCCGGCGTCCGCATTCCCGGGATCTTCCGGCACCAGCCGCGCCCGCGTCACCTTGCCTTCCCCAAAGCGGTCCCCGATCCTGTCGATGGTCTCGGCAAGCCGGCGCCTTCGCATGTCTGCGTCGGGTCCGCCGAACAGGTCCGGACTCGAGCACTCCTCCCGGGAAATCCTGCTTACACCAAGCCCGATCAGCCGGACGGGCCTGCCGTTCCAGTTCGTACGGAACAGCACCCGGGCCGCCTGGAAGATCCGTGCTTCGTCGGCAGTGGATCCCTCCAGTGTCAGGCGGCGGGTGAGGGTGCTGAAGTCACAGTAGCGGATCTTGACCTGTACAACCCTTGCACAGGCCGAGTCCACCCTGAGTCTGCGCGATACACGCATCGCCTGCCCGAGGAGCACGCTTTCCAGTGCAGCGGGGTCTGTGATGTCCCTGGGGAAGGTCTCCTCATGGCTGTATGACTTCGCCTCCTCCGCTGCGGCAACCGGCCTGTCGTCGATTCCCCTGGCCAGCTCGGCAAGGCGGCGCCCGTGCTCTCCCAGCAGGGAAGCCAGACGACCCGGATCGGTGTCCGCGATATCCGCCATGGTCCGCATGCCGAGCCCTTCCAGCACTTCGCGGGTGCGGGGGCCTGCCCCCCACAGCCGGGATATCGGCAGTGGACGCAAAAATGCCTCCACAGACCCGGGAGAAACAATGACGAGGCCGTCAGGCTTCTCCAGATCTGATGCTATCTTGGCCACGAACTTCACGGGTGCGATCCCGACCGAGGCTGTCAGCCGCTCCTCCCTGCGGATCTGATCCTTGATCTTCCGTCCGACGCGCCCGGGCGGTCCCAGGGCGGCTTCCGTGCCGGTCAGGTCCAGGAACGCCTCGTCCAGGGAGAGTGGCTCCACCAGGGGTGAGAAGCGATGCAGTATCGACATGATGCGTCGGGATGCGTCGGTGTACTTCTCAAAGGAGGAGGGGATCCTGACCAGGTCGGGGCAGAGACGCTCGGCGCGGGCCATCGGCATGGCGGAGCGGATGCCGTACCTGCGCGCTTCGTAGGACGCGGCGGCCACCACGCCACGACTCCCGCTGGATCCGCCGACCACCACGGGTCTGCCGGTGAGGGCGGGGTTGTCCCGGATCTCGATCGATGCGAAGAACGCATCCATGTCGACATGGGCTATGCAGCGATCGTTCATGGGCCACCTTGATCTGAAACGCCTCCGGATCGGCATCATACTGCAGTTCCGCATTCACGTCGCCACGGGGTTGCCATTCGTGGGACCCCCCCGGAGGTCACCCCTTTCACCGTTGGACAGGGAGGGGTATGCTCCGAAAAGCGGCTGCCGGGGCCGCCCGTAACCCGAAGGGAGGATCCCATGAAGCCCATCGTTCCAGCCTTCCGAGCGTCTCTTTCGCCCTGCCCAACGGTGCTGGTCTTCGTGGCCCTGCTTGCCTTTCCGCTGCAACCTGCGACGGCGGGCATCGCCGGGGGGGATCTGCGTGTGTTCTGGACGCATGATCCCGATCATCCAAAGACGCTGGTGATCCATACACCGGCTGCCGGGTATCGTCTTCTGCCCCTTGACGGCGCTGAATCCGGCGAACACCTGTTTCACGGATTGCCGGCCGGAATCCTGAGGCTCGACCTTCACACCACGCCTCCGGGAGCTCTCCAGGACCCGGCCGATGTGATCCTTGCCGGTGGTTCTGCCGGACTGCACGGGTATGTCGGAAGGCTCCTGGAATCCTGGGAGGTCCCAATCGGAACGGACAGGCTGACAACCGTTCGTCTGGATTCCTCCTCGGGTTGGTTCAGGGTGGATCAGGCGTCCGCAGAGCCGTTCGGGAACGAGCTCATCTGGGACGCATGGGAGTTGTCGGCCCTGCCCAACCATGGGACTGAAGCGGTTCTCCCTCTGGACACGCGGGCCGGTAGTGTGACCGATCCGATCCTGAACGGCCGCGACCTCAGGAGACAGGCGTCGGTGCGCCCCCGCGCCCTCAGGATCGACGGGGATCCGAGCCTGGTGCAGGTGCCCCTGTCCGGCCGCCCCGCAACACAGGGATCGGGCGCGATGCAGACCGCCACCTACCGGGCCTCACCTGCCCTCGTGAGACTACAGGCCTCCATGGGAGTCCAGCAGCAGTTCACCTCACAGGGCAGGTTGAGCTTCAGCAGCTTCGCAGGTTCGAGAAGCCCGTTCGAGGTCGACGCGGTCTTCAACCATCATAATGCAGAGGATGCAGGACCGATCGGGATCCTTGATGACCGGCTCAAGGGAAATGATCTGAGGGCAATGGAGGCGCGAGCCCGCGCCTTCGCGCGCCCCTGGGGACACGGCCTGGCCGAGATGGAGTTCTACGCTTTCGGCCAGAGGCGGAGCTTCTATCTCCACGAGTTCCGACTCATCCCGGAGCGCGCCCCGCGCCAGGATCGCGCAGACCTGCTGGCGGCCCTTGCCTACACACTGCCGGTCCGAAGCCACACACTCTCACTCGGCCTCTCCTACTCCAGGGCCTACCTGGAGACGGGGGACGGGACTGCATATGACAGAATAGAGAACTACTCGGTCGACGGCGACCCGGAGCACAATCTCGAGGCATCCGAGAACGGGCTCTACTGGAGCCCGGGGGAGACGGGCGTTCTGAAGACTCACGTGTACAACTATTACACCAAGCACGTGATAGGAACCCTGCAGATGAGCGCTTTGGGGCGTCTCGCTCTTCTGGACCATGGCCCCATGCGCACGGGACTGACTTACTCGCGTTCGACGTACCGGTGGTATGAGCATTCCGATCCGGTAACCGAGTACTCCAGCCCCCGTGACGAGAACGGACTGCGCCCCATCGACTATGCTTCGCACCTTGGGTACTCCTGGGCTCCCTCGCAGAGAGTCGATTCCGGGCTGCACGCGCCCCCGAAGCCTGCGCAGGTTGTGCTGTATGCCTCCCAGCAGTTTTCGCTGGGGAGGGGCTCCATCGAGGCGGGAGCAAGGCTGGAGCACTTCCGGCCGGGACAGCGGCCGGTGCGTACCATGGTCGAGCCAGCCGGAGATAACGAGATCCTGGAAGGAGCGGACCTGGGAGATGAGCCATCCGACACGGGGATCGACCCGAGGATCGGATTCCATTTGCCGGTCGGGAAGGGTCATTTATGGGCCGATCTCGTACAGTCCCGCACTCAGCCCCCGTATGAGGCCCTCTACTATTCGCCGAACGTGCTGAGGAGTCTCGACAACCAGATCCGGCTCTCGGACGGAAGCCATGAGACCATCAGCAACCTGATCTTCGGCAACCCGGCCCTTGGGCCGGAAGTCCGACGCGGCGCCCACCTTGGTTTCCGGAGGCCGCTCGGCGAGTCCTGGAATGTTACCCTCGCCGGCACCCTGGCCCGTACCGGTGACACATGGGTGGCTAAGGCCCATCCCAACGGCAACAGCTTCCTCTACGCCTACGACAATGAAGGCAACCGCAGGGAACGAAGCGTCGATGTCGGCCTTGACTACCGGCCCGGGCCAAGGACTCTTGTTCGTCTCCTATACAATCTCTCCAGGATCGAGACCAATGTCATCGAGCCGGCCCCATTGTACAGGGGCTTGCTTATACCCGGCGGCCCGGTTGAAGGGACCGCATCCAGGGAGACTGCACCCCTGGCGCCGGTCTGGACATCCGAAGGTGAAGCGGACGAGTATCACCCCTCCCTGTTCGACCGCACGCACAGAATCGCTGCCGTGTTCCTGGCGCGGATCGACGGGGCCGGCCTGGGGCCGGCCTTGGGGACTCTCTTCAGTGGTTCTGACTTCGGCCTGACTGCACGGGTCGCATCGGGCGCGCCGTATACGCCGACATACGTGAAGCCTGCGGGGTTCATGACACCGGTGCCCGGTGAGCGGGGGGGCACGGCCCTCACCCCGGGGATAATCAGGGCGGATGCCGGGGTCAACTCAGGGAGGATGCCCTGGACCTGGACCATGGACATGAGACTCAGGAGGTACATCAGGCTGTGGGGGAGCAACTGGACGGCCGACCTGCAGGTGCTGAATCTCCTCGACCGCCGCAATGTCCGCAGGGTCTATGGCGCCACGGGGAAGGCCGACGATGACGGATGGCTGGACACAACCGAAGACCCAAGGGCCGAGGATGAGAGATTCGCCGAGTCCTACAGGGACAGGCTGAACAACCCATGGCACTACGAGGACGGCATCAGGGCCCGCATTTCGCTGTCGTACACATACTGAGTCCGGATCGCCCGGCGATCGGGCCGGATGGAGGAGCGAGCGATGCCATCAATTGCCGAATTTGGCAGCAGTCTCATAGTCCCGGGAGGCATGTCTCTCTCCGAGTCGTTTCCGGTTTGGTCGTGGACCATTGCCCTTGCAGTTCTGCTGCTGGCGGCGACATGGTCTTCATCCGGGGCAGGGGAGGACGCGTTCTCCGTGCGGGAGCCGATACTTGCCGGGTCCTGGTACGAGGGTGATCCCGGCCGCCTCGAGTCCGCGATCGAGCGGTATCTCCGCGGTGAGGGCAGGCCGCCTGTGGATGTCCCGGACGGCGCGGCCGGCGCCCGGGAACGTGTGGCTGCCGGCCTGCATCCCTCCGCCCTGATTGTCCCGCACGCCGGCCACGTCTACAGCGGCGCCTGTGCAGGAGCCACACTCTCGCTCCTGGAGGGAAGCGGATACCGCAGGGTGATCCTCATCGGTCCCAGCCACAGGGTTCCCTTCAACGGCGCTGCGCTCAGCGGAGCCGATGCCTTCGCCACCCCGCTTGGACGGATACCTCTGGATATGGATGCCATAAGAAAGCTGGCCGGCATGCAGGGATTGGAGGTGTTCGGTCAGGCTCATGAATCAGAGCACTCTCTCGAGATCATGCTTCCCTTCCTCCAGAGAGTCCTCCAACCCGGTTTCACACTGATCCCGATTGTAATCGGACAGATTGACGGGACCATGGCGCGCCGGATCGCTGCCGCGCTGACACCGCTTTGGGATGAGAGCACAGTGATGGTCATCTCCTCCGACTTCACACACTATGGCGCCAACTTCAGGTATGTGCCGTTCCGGGACAATGTCCCTGAGGAGATCGCCTCGCTGGACGAAGGGGCCATCCGGCAGATCCTGGACCTGGACGGCGAGGGGTTCACCTCGTACAGGGAGTCGACCCGGGCGACGATCTGTGGTGCCGCCCCGATTCGGATACTGCTGGAGATGATCGGGGGCGGGGAGTTCGACACGCATCTGATCGACTACTACAGGTCGGGGGACATGACCGGCGACTTCAGCACTTCGGTCAGCTATGCCGGGATCGCCTTCTTCCCTGCACGGGACACCAGCCCTTCACAGGGGGATGGCGGCAGCTCGGACAGGCGGAAGGAAGGTGCCGGCCCGGGTGAGCCTGCGCGGCCCGGATCAGGGGGACTGGGCCCGGACGGGCAGGAGTACCTTCTCTCGCTCGCAAGGAAGACCCTGGAGGCTGTCGTACACGGCGCGACCATTCCGCGTCCTGTCATCCCTGACAGGTTTGGTCCGGACAGCCCCCTGCACGAGGAACGAGGCGTCTTCGTGACGCTGTCAACACTGCCGGGCGGCCGACTGCGCGGATGCATAGGCAGCATCGTGGGCGACCAGCCGCTTGCGGAGGGAGTCGTCCGCAATGCAGTCGCCGCTGCGACGCGGGATCCGCGCTTTCCGCCAGTCGGCCCTGCCGAGTACGGCAGTCTGCACATCGAGATATCGGTACTGACTCCGCTCCAGCCGGTGGAGTCGTACGAGGAGATCGTGATCGGCCGCGACGGGATAATCATGGAGAAAGGCGGCAGGAGATCTGTCTTCCTCCCGAAGGTTGCGCCTGAGCAGGGCTGGGATCTTGCAACGACCCTGACCCAGTTGTCGCTCAAGGCGGGGCTCGGGCCGGACGACTGGAGGTCAGGAGCGACCTTTCGCATCTTCCAGGCCCAGGTCTTCGAGGAACCGCACCACTGACCCGTCCGGCCTCACAGACCGGCGCGCCCGGCGCTGCGGTCTGCCGTGACTGCAGGAACGGGAATGAGGCGACAACCCGTTGGGGCAGGACATGACTGATCATCCCATAACACTCGGCCTCTTCTCGCCGGGGAGCCCTCCCGGGGAGGGGCCTTTGCGGGCAGGGATGCACTGGCTGGAGACCAACGGCGTTCGCCTGGTTGAGGGGACCACTGTGCGGACAGGAGCCGGGCTTCACGCCGGGGATCCCGAGCGCCGGGCTGCTGATCTTCATGCCCTGATGGAAGACCCCCGCGTCGATGCGGTGCTGTGCACGCGCGGCGGAACCGGGACCGCCGGAATCCTGCCGTACATCGATCCCGGCAGGATCGGCCGTCTCGCGAAGCCTGTCATCGGCCTGAGCGACGTGACGGCCCTGCACCTTGCCTTGTACAAGGCAGCCGGGATTCGCGGCGTCGCAGCGCCGGTGTTGGTCCAGCTGTCGGATCAGGCGCCGGAGTACACCCGGGCAAGCTGGCTGGCGATGGTCCGGGGAGAGACGGGCCCGGGTCCGTTACGCTGGATGGACGTCCCCGGCCCGGTGGCGTCGAGTCCCGATCCGGCCCGTGAAGACTCTTTCACTTCGGCCGGCGGCAGTGCCGAAGGTCCTCTGATGCCGTGCAACCTGTCGCTTCTGACCTGCCTGATCGGCACACCCTTCCTCCCGGATCTCTACGGCGCGATACTGCTCCTCGAGGAGATAGAGGAGACGCCACAGAGCCTGGACCGCATGGTTACACAGCTCGCCCTCTCCGGAGTCTGCTCCCGGCTTGGAGGGCTGATCCTGGGGCAGTTCACGCGCTGCATTCCCCGCAACAGCCCGGTAACCGAGGCGGACGGCCGCCGTGTTGTGCACGACTGGGCCCGGTCCCTGGATGTTCCCCTCATCGCAGGATTCCCGCATGGGCACGACCCGGTCTGCTGTTCGCTGCCGTTCGGAACGATGGCGCGCATGACGGGAGATCCGCCTGGTCTTGAGCTGCTGGAACATCCGCCCGCATCAGAGCGGATCCTTGCGCGTCGCGGGAGAGGACTCCCGAACAGCCCGTGCTAGCAGGCCTGCACGACTGCCCTGTGCATCATCAGCGACATGGTGATGAAGTGCGCCGGGACGGCAGTTAATGTGTTGGAGGAAAAAGAGGGAGGGGCTGCTCTCTCAAGCGGCCCCTCCCCTCACGGGAACCTGTGAACTGATGCTGTTTACTGTCACTCTCACCACAAACATCTTCGAACCGGCACTCACCGATCTAACTGAGACAAGTTAAGGATCGCGCATTCTGCCTTCTTCTTCAACGGCTTCATGGATGCTACAACGCGAAACAGGCGATTCCCTCAGACATGTCTAAGAGTATTCACTGATCAGCATGGAGACGCTGTGTCGCATCCCAGATCCCGGAAGTGAGCCGGTCTCCCGGCGAGTGAGAGCAGCCTTCTGCGGCGGCTTGTGCGTGAGCAGGATCTGGCGGGCGCTGCGGGCAGGCCGGCAGCTCACTTCTGGCGATGAATCCACTTCACGGCGAGACGGGTCAGCTCTGAGGCATTGCTTAGGCCCAGTTTTCTGCGGATGTTGATGCGGTGCGTCTCAATGGTCTTGACGCTCAGGTTCAGGGCTTCGCCTATCTCCCTGGGCTGCAAGCCCTCTCCGATGAGGCGGAAGACTTCGAACTCGCGGCCGGTCAGACAGCTTGCAGGATCGGCGGCATCGGGCTGCGGCCTGGATCCCACGTGCTGTTTCAGTAATGAGTCCCTGACGGCCTTACTGACATAGATGCCGCCACCCAGGATCCGCCGGATGGCCACGATAACCTCGCGAATCGACTCCTGTTTCATCAGGTATCCGCGCGCCCCGGCCTTGAGCGCCCGTTCGGCGTAGAGCGACTCATCGTGCATTGAGAATATCAGGATCGGAACCTCGCCCAGCCTGGTGCGTATGTCCTCGATCAGGTCCAGTCCGCTGTACGATCTGTCCTTCAGCGCAATGTCGAGCACCACGAGGTCCGGCTGCGATTTCCCGATGGCCGCAGCCATGCTTGGCCTGTCCTCAGCCTCGCCACAGATCTCAAGATCCGCCTCACCCGCGATCAGCTGGGCCAGGCCATGCCGCATGGCAGGGTGGTCATCCACGACCAGGATCCTTGTCATCTCCTTCGATCGGCTCATCATTCTCCCTGTCTGTCTGACAGCGACCATTCGTTGACAAGGCAGCGGACCTCCGTGCCTCTGCCGGGCTGGCTCTCGATGCGAAGGCGGCCTCGGATGCTCTGAGACCGCGATTCGAGAATCGTCAACCCAACGCCTTCGTTCTCCCACCTCGGGCGCGCGGCGTCGAACCCGATGCCGTCGTCGCGGACGGACAGTACGGCAGCCTCCCCATCCAGTCCCCAGCTCAACCACACGTTCTCCGACTTCGAGTGGCGCAGGGCATTGCCGAGGGCTTCCTGCGCAATCCTGAAGAGGTTGTTCGCCTGGATTTCGCTGACGGGGAGCAGCCCTTCGCACAGTGACAGCTCGATCCTGCAGCCGGCCTGTTCCCTGGCCCTTTCCACCAGTGTGCTGAGGGCAGGGCCGAACCCGGCTGCGTCCAGCCCGACCGGGAGCATCCCCCTGATCATGTCATAGGCCGAGCGAACGGCCAGGTTCGCAAGGCGGCCTACCTCTGCCGCACGCCCCCGAATGACGGGATCGCCGTCAACGAGCCTGTCCTCCAGCAGGGCGGCCTCTATCTCCAGGCCCTTGAGATCCTGGCACAGCCCGTCGTGCAGTTCCTGGGCCAGGCGCTTCTGCTCGTTCTCGGCACTGGAGAGGAGCCGCCGCTGGAGTTCCTTGCGCTCCGTCACGTCACGGCCGACAGACTGATACTCCAGGAACATCCCACTCTCATCCATGATCAGCCTGTCAGTCCACTCCACCCACCGGATATCTCCTGCGGCGTCGTACACCCTGTGCTCGTAGACCAGGAGCGGCTGTGAGGGGTTGAGCGAGGAGAACATCCAGGTCACCAGGTCCTGGTCCTCCTCAGGGATCATCGGCATGAACCTGTTCCCCAGAAGCTCCTCCGCCGTCCTGCCGAAATAGCGGCAATAGGCATCGTTCACGAAGGTCAGCACGCTGTCGGCCCCGAACCGGCAGATCAGTTCGGTCTGATCGTTAACCACGGCGTTGTAGCGCGCCTCGCTCTCCCGCAGCCGGCGCTCGGCTTCACGCGCCTCGGTCACCTCGCGGACGATGGCCAGCATCTCACTGTTCGTACAGGGAACCAGCCGGGACTCGTATCTGCGCCCCTCCCCCCTGACGTCCAGGGTGTACTCAAGGATCTCCACTCCGCCCGACGCTTTGGCGGCCCTGTACTGCTGTTCGGCGAGGGCCGCCACTTCGGGCGGCAGTATCTCGGCGGCCGTCCTGCCGGGAATCTGGTCCGGTGGAACGAGCAGATCCTCAGGATGAGCAGTCTGGACCTCTGTGAAACGCATCTGGTCATCAATCCGGAAGATGATGTCGGGATGTGCCTGGACGATGCTGCGGAAACGGGCTTCGCTCTCGCGCAGCCGGCGTTCGGCTTCACGCGCTTCGGTCACATCCCGAAGGATCGCCAGCAACCCCTGGTCGGCGGAAGGCACAAGCCTTGTCTCGAAGGTGCGCAGCCTGCCGTGCACCTCCATTTCGAAGATGGAGATCTGGATCTGGCCGCTTTCGATGGTCGCCCTGCACAGCTCTTCGCCGCCCGCCGCGATCTCCGGGGGCGCAACCTCGCTTATGGTCCTGCCGATGAACTCCTCGCGCGGTATGTGGAGCTTTCCGGGGAAGACCGTCTGCACATCCATGAAGCGGAACGAGCTGTCCAGCCTGAAGATGAAGTCGGGAAGGGCCATGACGATGTCACGATATCGGGCCTCGCTTGCCCGCAGGGATCTCTCGTTCCGCACGCGCATGATGAACGATGCGAAGACCTTTGCCACCGCCTGCAGCGCATTCAGTTCGGCATCCGGCCAGTCCCGTTCCGTGAGGCAGTCATCGAAGACAAGCGATCCCCACCACTCGTCCCGCACGAATATGGGAACCGCTGCCACGGAAAGGATCCCCTGCCGCTCGAGCTGGTAACGGCCTTCGGGCGGCAGGTCGCCAAGGCTGACTGCCACGGGCTCGCCGGCCCCAAGCCGCCGCTGCCACTCCGACAGGCCGATGTCGGGCCAGTGCATGTCCTGCCAGTGGGGCTTGCCCATCTGGGGCTCGACGCCTGGGTCGGCCCACTCGCTGTTCAGCGACATGAGCAGGCGTCCGTCCGAGTCGGTCCTGTTCTTGAGAAGCGAGGCGCGCTGGACGCCGATGCTTTCGCCCAGCCGGTGGAGCGCGTGCTCGATCCCATCCCAGCTTCCAAGCTCCAGCATCTGCCCCGCGACATCGCTGATCGCGCGGAGCAGGCTCTCCCGCCGCCTCAGTGTGTCGGCCAGCCTCCGGGCGACGCCCGATTCGCCATCGCTTGCGGCAATGTCCCGCATCAAAGCTCGCTCCTGCTCTTAAGGCCCGGGCGCAGAGTAGCGCTCGATGTCGGCGCCAAGGGACCTGAGCTGCTTCTCTATCGCCTCGTATCCGCGGTCGATGTGGTAGACCCGGTGCACATGCGTCTCCCCGTGCGCTACAAGCCCGGCCAGGACGAGCGCGGAGGATGCCCGGATATCCGTCGATGTGACGTGTGCCCCTTCGAGCGCCTGCACGCCACGGACTGTCGCCACGTTCTGATGCAGGTCGATGTCGGCCCCAAGGCGCGTGAGCTCCGGGACGTGCGAGAAGCGATCAGTGTAGATCGTGTCGGTGACCACGCCGGTTCCGTCACCCAGGCAGAGGAGAGCCATGAACTGCGCCTGCAGATCGGTGGGAAAGCCAGGATATGGCTGCGTTGTAACATTCGCCGAGCTCAGTCTTCCGCCCGCCGCGCCGGTAACTGCCACGGAGTCGCCTCCGACGTCCACTCTGACTCCCATCTCGCGGAGACGGTCCAGAACTATGCCCATGTGGTCAGGTCTGATACCGGCCACGGTGACGTCTCCCCCCGTGATCGCGGCAGCAGCCATGTAGGTCCCGGCCTCTATCCGATCAGGTATGTTGGCGAAGTCTGATGGGTGGAGCTGTGACACACCTTCGATGGTCACAGTGGCGGATCCGTGACCGGATATCCTCGCCCCTGCGCCGTTCAGGAAGTCCGCAAGGGCCACAATATCCGGTTCCCTGGCTGCATTCTCGATCACCGTGGTGCCGCGGGCCAGTGTCGCAGCCATCATCACGTTTCCGGTTGCCCCGACGCTGGAGATTTCGAAGCCGATGCGCGCCCCGCGAAGGCCGCCTTCCGGCGCCCGGGCCACGACGTATCCCTGCTCGAGCCGGATGTCGGCGCCCAGGGTTTGCATGCCGCTTATGTGCAGATCGACCGGGCGGGGCCCCCAGGCGCACCCTCCCGGGAGGGAAACCCGCGCACGTCCGAGGCGCGCCAGCAGCGGGCCGAGCACGTAGATCGATGCGCGCATCCGCCGGACAATCTCCCACGGGGCTTCATGCGATTTCAGATCCGATGCGTCGACCTCGAAGCAGTGATCTGTATAACCACCATCTGCGCCGAGACTGCACAGAAGTTCCATCATCGTGACGACATCGCGAAGATGTGGCACCTTCCGGATGAAAGTCCGCCCGGGAACGAGCAGTGCGGCGGCCAGTATGGGGAGCACTGCGTTCTTTGCCCCGCCTATCTCGAGTGTACCACTTAGTCTGGCGCCTCCACGGATACGGAATGCGTCCATACGCTCACCCTCCCTTTTGGTCACTACTGCAGTACTTACTGGAGTATGTCGAGGAGCGAGAGCCGGCGCAACGCAGGATTTGCGGGTGTTTTCAGCGCCGCAGCCGAATATTCGCGGGCGGTCCGGGCTAGGACGATTTCCTCCGCGCCAGGAGCACACGAGGCCGGCCCGCCAGGTCATCGTGAATGCTGATCTCGCGAAAGCGCCCGCTTTCCTCCAGGATGCCGGCCACGATGCCCGGCTGGTCGGGCGCCAGTTCGAGCGCCAGAAGCCCGCCCGGCACAAGTGCGCGGCCGACCTCCGGGATCAGGCAGCGCACGCACCGCAGGCCGTCCACACCGCCGTCCAGCGCCTCCCAGGGCTCGTGGTTGCGGATCTCGGGGGCGAGAAACAGAAACTCGCCGCTCGGGATGTACGGGGGATTGGAGACAACGGCGCCGGCCGACCGGTCCGTGATGTCGCACAGCAGATTACACTGAAGAAGATCCGCCCTCTCCTCCAGGCGCGCTCTCTCGCGATTCCGACAGGCCCAGTCCAATGCCGCCGAAGAGGTGTCGGTTCCGACTCCGTGCCAGTCTCTCATCCGCCGCAGCATGGCCAGCAGGATTGCTCCTGAGCCGGTCCCGACATCAACAACCCGCTTCGGAATTTCCGCAGGATGAGCCAGCAGGGCCTGCGATGCGCGCTCGACCAGGATCTCGGTCTCCCCCCTGGGAATGAGGCACCCGGGGCCGATCAGCAGGTCGAGGTCGCAGAACGGCACCGTACCGAGAATGTACTGGAGCGGTTCCCGCGAGAGACGCCGCCGCATGAGGTCCTCGAACCTGGCTGCGCCTGCGTCGGATATGGCGTCGGCGTCGCTCATGCGCAAGAGGGTCACCCGTGTGACGCCGAGAGCGAAGGCCAGGAGGTGCTGGGCCTCCAGCAGCGGGTTCCCGGCGCCGATCCTCTCCAGGCGTCCCGACGCATCCCGAAGCAGTGCGGAGAGGCGGAGCCTGGAAGCCATCGCTCGTCAGATCCCCGCCTTCAGCCTGGCTTCCGTGTCGGCCAGCCGCAGGGCGTCGATGAGGGGGCCCAGGTTGCCTTCCACCACCGATGCAAGGTTGTACAGAGTCAGACCGATGCGATGGTCCGTTATCCGTCCCTGGGGGAAGTTGTACGTGCGGATCTTCGCGCTGCGATCCCCGGTGGAAACCATGCTGCGCCGCATGGCCGCAGTGGCCTCGTTCTGCTCCTCCTGCATGCGGTCCAGAAGACGCGCCCGCAGGATTTTCATCGCCTTTGCCTTGTTCTTGATCTGGCTGCGCTCATCCTGGCACTGCACCACAAGGCCTGTGGGGATGTGGGTAATGCGGACCGCCGAGTCCGTGGTGTTCACGCTCTGCCCGCCCGGACCCGAGGAACGGTACACATCCACCTTGAGGTCCCTTTCACCGATCTCCACCTCCACATCCTCCGCCTCCGGCAGAACGGCGACGCTGACGGCGGAAGTGTGTATCCGACCCGAAGCCTCGGTGTCCGGCACGCGTTGCACCCTGTGCACACCGCTCTCGAACTTCATGGTGCCGAAGACGTCGTCGCCCTCGAGGAGGAAGACCACCTCCTTGAAGCCGCCCAGTTCGGTCGGATTGGAGTGCATGATCTCCATCCTGAAACCCCTGGTCTCTGCATAGCGCGAGTACATCCGGAACATGTCGTGCGCGAAGAGGGCGGCCTCCTCGCCGCCGGTGCCTGCCCGGATCTCGATTATCGCCCCGCGTGCATCGGACTCATCCCGTGGAGCCAGGAGGAGTTTCAGCTCATCCTCGCGCTTCTGCGCCTCCTCCTCGGCTCCGTCAATCTCCTCGCGGGCGAGGGCAGTGAGCTCCGGGTCTCCGCCCGACTCGAGGATTTCCCGGTACTCGTCGAGGGTGTCGCATGCCTTCTCGTACCTGTCCATGGAACCCAGGATATCCAGGGTGCGGGAGCGCTCGCGCCCCAGCTTCTTCATCTGCCGGGCATCGCCCAGCACCCTGGGATCGCTCATCCCCTGATCCAGCTCTTCCAGACGTTCACGGAGCCTGTCGCGCGAACCGAGCAGCTTCCTCATGGAATCTCCCAATAAGAAAGCCCCCGGCAGGATGCCCGCCGGGAGCCGTCCGTTTCCTGCCTGGATCGCTAATGCTCGGCCGACTTGGCCGCCTCTTCGTCCTTCGGGACTTCCTTGCCGTACTTGCGGAGGAACCGCTCCACACGGCCGGCCGTATCCACCAGCTTCTGCTTGCCGGTGTAGAACGGATGGCAGCTCGAGCAGATTTCGATGCTGAAATCGGCGCCCGTTGTCGAACGGGTTTCGAAGCTGTGTCCGCAGACGCAAGTCACCTTGATCTTGCGATAGTTCGGGTGAATACCTTCCTTCATCTAATCAAACCTCCACCGATTCCAGTTACGAGACAACCCTGCGAGTCTAGCACAGATTCGGAGGGCCATGGCAACAATGCTTGTCCGACGGCCGTTCGGGCCTCCCCAACCCTTTGTCCGCCAAAATGATGAGCGCTGTGCTCAGGCGGCGCATCCGCGTTCGCACTGGTGATCGGACAACCGCCACAGACGGGCCTGTAGTCGACGGAGCCGCGCGCGACCTGCCACGTGCGCCGTTCCGGCGCGTCGTCACGAGTTTCGCAGACAGTGCCGGTCAGGCGTTCATCGACTCCAGGAACTTCCGGTTGGTCTTGGTCTGGCTCATCTTCTCGATCAGGAATTCCATCGCCTCGACGACGTTCATCTCGGAGAGGAACTTCCGGAGGATCCAGATCTTCCGCAGGTCGCCGTCGGGAAGGAGCAGCTCCTCGCGACGGGTGCCGCTGCGGTTCAGATCGATCGCCGGGAAGATCCGCTTGTCCGAGAGCTTGCGGTCGAGCACCAGCTCCATGTTTCCGGTGCCCTTGAACTCCTCGAAGATGACCTCGTCCATCCTGGAGCCCGTCTCGATAAGGGCGGTGGCCATGATCGTCAGCGAGCCGCCCTCCTCGATGTTCCGCGCGGCGCCGAAGAAGCGCTTGGGCCTGTGCAGTGCGTTGGCGTCCACTCCTCCGGAGAGGATCTTGCCCGAATGCGGGACGATCGTGTTGTACGCACGGGCCAGGCGCGTGATCGAGTCCAGCAGGATGACCACGTCGCGCTTGTGTTCAACAAGGCGGCGCGCCTTCTCGATTACCATCTCGGCAACCTGCACATGACGCTCGGCCGGTTCATCGAAGGTCGACGAAACAACCTCCCCCTGGACCGAGCGCTCCATGTCGGTGACTTCCTCGGGCCGTTCGTCGATCAGCAGAACGATGAGCATCACCTCGGGATGGCTCTCCGTGATCGCGTTGGCGATCTTCTGCAGGATGATAGTCTTCCCGGCCTTCGGGGGCGAGACGATGAGCCCGCGCTGCCCCTTGCCGATGGGAGAGAGCAGATCGATGATCCGTGTCGAGAGGTCGCGGTTCTTCGTCTCGAGGTTCAGCTTCTCCTCGGGGTAGAGCGGCGTGAGGTTGTCGAAGATCGTCTTATCCTTCGCCACCTCGGGGCTCTCGAAGTTGACCGCCTCCACGCGAAGCAGCGCGAAGTAGCGCTCCCCGTCCTTGGGCGGGCGTACCTGTCCCTGCACGGTGTCCCCCGTGCGGAGATCGAAACGCTTGATCTGGGACGGGGAGACATAGATGTCGTCCGCGCTTGGCAGGTAGTTGTAGTCGGGTGAGCGAAGGAACCCGTACCCCTCGGGCAGGATCTCCAGCACACCCGTGGAGAAGATCAGCCCGCTCTTCCGGGTCTGTGCTTCGAGGATCTTGAAGATGAGGTCCTGCTTGCGCAGGCCGCTGACGGCCTGAAGACCCAGCTCCTGCGCGACCTTCATCAGGCCCGGCACGGTCTTGCGCTTCATCTCGCTGATGTCGAGAGAGGACGCGTTTGCCGCGGGTTCGGGTGCCTGAACCGGGGTTTCGGCAACACCGTTGTCTGTCGCATTGTTCTTCATGGCGGGAAAAAAACTCTCTTGTGATGTGGTGATATCGTGACGGCAGACAGTCATGCATGAGCCCGGCGGGCGGAAGCCTTGAACATGTCAGCCATCAGGGAACTGGATCGATCAAATCGGCGCCGACAGGAGGAGACGGTCTTCGTTCGGATCTATGGAGAGAACCGGGTCCGGGACCGGCCGATCGGCTGCCTGGGCAAAACGCCACCCGGGCACGTCCGGAAGCTATCCCAGCTGGCCCACCCTGTCAACGCCTTTCCTCGGCACCCCGGGATGACGGTGCATTGAGATCTCCCGGCCCGATTCCACTACTGAGCGCCGCTCTGATCCGCGCCGTTTCGGTCCGTCGAACTCCTGTCCCGGAAGAGGCTGCGGATCGTATCGCCCGCTTCCTCAAGCAGGCCTGCACGGGCTCGGGCCAGATCCTCCTCAGCCCAGCCGGGAGAATCGCCGGCCCTGGCCAGCCACTCCCTCGCAAACTTACCGGTGCGGATCTCGTCAAGAAGATCGGCCATTCGCGCCCTGACTTTAGCGTCGATGAGACGGCCGCCACGGGAGAGATCTCCGTACAAGGCGGTTGGACTGATCCTCCGCCGCATCCCCTCGATCCCGTGTCGCTCCATCAACTCGGCAGTGAGGCGGACCTGCTGGATGCACTCCAGGTATGCCATCTCCGCCGGAAACCCGGCCTTCACCAGCGTATCGAAGGCTGCGGTGCACAAGGCGTTCATGCCGCCGCACAGGACAGCCTGCTCCCCGAACAGGTCGACCTCGGCCTCCGTTGCCGGCGTAGTCACAAGAAGGCCCGCCCGCGCGCACCCTGTGGCGGCGGCGTAAGCCCTCCCCAGGGCATCAGCCTCTCCGGAGATATCCGCGTGGACGGCATAGACGGCGGGGATCCCGCTCCCCTCTATGTACCTCTTCCGCAGAAGATCGCCTGGCCCGGAAGGGGCGACGACAACGACGTCCCAGCCCGGCGGGAACGGGGGCGGATCGTAGAGCAGCGAGAATGAGTGGGCGAGAACCGCGGCCCGGGTGCGCATGGCCGACCCGGGGATTGCGCCGGCAATCGACTCCACGAGGGTGCGGTGAGTGTCGTCCGGTGTGAGTATCGCGATCAGATCAGCCTGAAGGGCGAGGGTGTCGGGAGTGACGACATGGAACCCCTCCGCCGAGGCAATGCTTGCGGATCGGCCGGTCGCACGCGCTCCCACAATCACGGCATGCCCGGAATCCCTGAGATTCAGGGCATGCGCCCTTCCCTGGTTTCCGTAACCGAGAACTCCGACGGTCAGCCCCCGGATGGAATCCCGGGGGCAGTCCCCTTCCCGGAGGATCTGCATCATGGCCGGCTCCCTCGGGCGGACCTGGCCTGGGCTGACCAGGACTAGTATGCGAGTATGTCCAGCACCTCGGCGCGCACGGCGGCTTCCTGGTTCTCACCGGACAGAAGAACCTCGAAGTTCCAGACTCCCCGCGGTTCCAGCTGGTCGGCTTCGGCTATCACGTTCCGCGCCACGAGTTCGTCGTTCTCATCGAAGAGATCGAAGAAGATCCTGACATACTCGTACCGGCGGACGCCGCCGTTGGAGAGAATGCCGGAAAGGTATTTGGAGATTCCCCGGGTCGAGATGTCCAGCGAGTCCACCTTGAGCACGCCCGCGGGCGCGAACTGGCTTACAAACTCCTGGCGTCCCTGCACGAACCCGAAGGCCAGCCCGCGCGACCAGTAGAACCACATCAGGTATTCTTCACTTCCGATGTCCTGCAGGAACAGGATCTCTTCCGGTGCCCCGTTCTCCAGGTAGCGGAGCTTGATGTCCGCCTGAACACCGTACTGATCCGCCATGGCCGAGGCATTGCCCACGTCCTGGGGGATACCGGCCCTGAGGGCCCGTCCGAACATGATGCCGCTGAGCAGCGCATCCTGGTTGCCGAGCCTGCCCTCAATCCGGCCCAGCACGTCGCGGTATGTGCCGTCCTTGGGGCGCAGGTCAACAAGGCGCACGGCTATCTCCCTGGCCTCCTCATACCTGCCGAGGTCCCTCAGGACAAAGGTCAGGTTGTACAGGACATCCAGATCGACAGGGTTGTCCTCAAGGACTTCCTCGTACCGGGTGATTGCCTCTCCCAGAAGCTCCTGACTGTTGTCCGGCTCAAGCTGGGCGAGTTCGTAGGCAGCCAGTCCAAGCTGGAAGCTCAGGTTCGGATCCCCGGGCATGACCTCGTCGGCCTTGTTGTAGAAATCCCTCGCCTCCCGGAACTTCGTATGCGCCTTCGTGGAGTCATCGTCCCGGAGCGCCACGGAGGCGCCCTGGAATGCCTTGTCCCCCTCCTCGTGGTAGACGAGGAAGAGATCCCGCCGGATCGACTGGTCGGTAGGCTCCATCTCCCTCGCGCTGGAGAGCAGATCGATCGCCCTGTCCACATCGCCCAGGTTCAGGTAGACCTTTCCCCGCATGGTGAATGGCTGGGCATGATCAGGGCGGTAGATCGTTGCAATCCTGAACTCCTCAAGGGACTCACGAAACGCATTCTCGGCACCTTCTTCATCGCCGACCGCACGCGCCTTCAAGGCCTCTTCCGCCGATGCCAGGCCGCTGTTGTACCTGCGGCTGTAGTAATGCTCGCGCGTATCGCGCAGTTCGTCGACCATGCGGGGATCCAGCCTGAGGGCCTCATCGAAACTGGCCGAGGCGGAATCCGGCATGTCGAGTTCGGCGTAAGCACGCCCGAGCCAGTGCCTGGCCTCGCCGCTCTCGGGCATCTCCTTAACCGCCTTCTTGAAGGTCTCCAATGCTCGGTGGAAGCGGGCTGTCCTCTCGGCCGGATCCTCCTCACGACTCGCCTGGTCGAAGTGGAGCTTGCCTCCCGCAAGATTCGGATTGCTGCAACCCGCCCACATGATGAGCAGGAAAACGCCCAGGAGGGCAGCCAGTAGGCTCCAGCGTCGCATGATCGCTACCTCGCTTCCCGTTTCTTGTCCACAGAGTGGGCCCTCACCCGGAGGGCGCTGCGAGCAACAGGTTAGGCGTGTGCCGGTCAAGTGTCAAGGCGCTCCAGGAGGGTTTGATCTGGTCAGCGACGGGTTCAGCAGGCGCCGCAACTCCCCGACATCCCGAACCAGGAAGCTCGCGCCCTCGAGCTCCGAGGGTTCGCCGTAGCCGTAGAGACAACCGATGAAGGGCACTCCGGCCCCTTTCGCCCCCTCGCGGTCGCTCGCGCGGTCCCCCACCATGAGGGCCGTCTCGCAGTCGAGTTCGTCGAGCGCGGTGCGGATCATGGCCTCCTTGCTCCGCAGGCCGTTGCGGCCGAAGTGGTAGATGCCGTCCATCAGTCGTTCGTACCCGGCTTTGCGGCGCACAGCCTCGATGTAGACTTCGCCCGCGTTCGTCACGATCGCGGTCCTGCGGCCGGCGGCGCGCAGTTCGAGCAGCATCTCCTCGACACCCGGGAAGAGCCTTCCCCTGGCCTCGATCTCGACGACCTCCTCCTTCAGGCACTCCTCGCGGAACCTGGCAGAGTGGTCGCGAAGCGGTTCAGGCAGGATCTCGCGGTAGAAGGTGTGCCCCGGCTGCCCGGTCAGGCGGCATATCTCCTCGTCAGAGGGCGGCTCCATCTGCAGCCCATACCCCGCGCAGAATCGCACGAAGCAGCGCTGGATGGCCGGGTTTGCCACCTCGTGGGAGGCGAAAAGGGTGCCGTCGTTGTCGAAGCAGCACAGCTGGATGTCGCCCGGGTCGAGCATTCCGGGACGATAACACACCGCCGGCTCCTTTGGGGCAGAATGCCGGCGGCCCGTCGACACTGGCATCGCGGCGTTCCCTGCCCCATACTCCCGGCTTCGGAGCGCGGTCGGCTCAGGGTCCCTGCGGGAAGCGACGGCCGCCATCGGGTAAAAAACCGGGGGAAGCACGATGCAGAGAACACCACACGCGGGCCCTGAGAACCGCCCGCGCAGGAAATCGCCGGGAGGCCTTCTGCCTGCGGCGGCGCTGGCGGTCCTGGTTGCCGCGATGCTGATCCAGGGGTGCACGAGAGCACCGCAGCCCGCGCCGCTGACGAGCCGGGAGCGCGAGCTGCAGCTCGAGTCGTTCGACTACGTCTGGGAAACAGTCCGCGACAGGCATTGGGATCCGGAGCTCGGCGGGCTTGACTGGGGGGCGGTGCGCGACTCGCTGCGGCCGAAGGTGGAGAGCGCGGTAACCCGCGGCCAGGCGCGGCAGGTGATGAACGACATGATCATGAAACTCGGGCAGTCGCACTTCGGCATATTCCCCGCCGACCTCTACTCCGACATCGCCGGACCGGACGGGGAATCCGCGCGGGACGCGTCGCCCGGTTTCGAGACCCGGGTCATCGATGGCAGGGCTGTCATCTGGCGCGTGCATCCGGGCTCTCCCGCCGAAGATGCGGGTGTGCGAACCGGGTGGATAGTGAGGAAGGCCGGAGACGTGGAAATCCCGGATCTGATCGAGCGCGTGCAGGAGGAACTTGGTCAGGATGCCTGCGCGATGGTCAACATGGCTGTCATAGGCAGGTTCCGCGGGCCGGTCGGCATGGAGGTGGGGTTCCGTCTGCTCGATGAGAACGATCAGGAGGTGTCGATCAACCTGACCCTGGCGCCGCTTCGCGGAGAGAAGGCCGAGTTCGGCAATCTCCCCTCATCGAACGTCTGGTACGAGTCCCGGATTGTGGACGATGACATCCTCTACTTCGCGTTCAGCATGTTCATGGATCCCGGGCGGATCATGGGGGCGTACAACCAGGCGATGGGGGAGAATCTCGGCGCAACCGGCGTGATCGTGGACCTGCGCGGCAACATTGGTGGGATCGGCGCCATGGCCATGGGGATGTCGGGCTGGTTCATCTCCGAGAGGGGCCGGAACCTGGGGACGATGTACCTCCGCGACAACGAGGTCAGGTTCACGGTGAGCCCGCGGGCTGTGACATACGACGGGCCTGTAGCCATCCTGGTGGATTGCGTCAGCGCCTCCACATCGGAGATCATGGCCGGCGGCCTGAAGGACCTGGAGAGGGCGAGAGTCTTCGGCCAGAGAACAGCGGGAGCCGCGCTGCCGTCCATGATCGAGCGCCTGCCCAACGGGGACGGCTTCCAGTACGCAGTTGCCAACTATATCTCGTACTCAGGCGATGTCCTGGAGGGGGACGGTGTCGAGCCGACGGATCCGGTCGAGATGAGCCGCACGGATCTGCAGGCGGGACGGGATGCGGTTCTGGAGGCCGCGATGGCCTGGATCCGCACCGGGGGCTGACCCTGGGAAGACAATGAAACGAGGAGGATGGAGATGATCGAACGGAGCAGTCTGTCACCTGAGAGCCGGAACAACCGGGCCTGGGCCGCCGTCATGGTGGTTCTCAGTCTCTGCATACTGACGGCACCTGTGCATTCGGGGGAAGAGGAAGCACTCCCGGATGCCGGGACGATCCTGGACAGGGCGGTCGAGGCCATGGGCGGAGCGGACGCCATGAAGGCGGTCGAGACCCGGTACACCTCGGGCACGTTCAGCCTTCCCGCGATGGGCATTGAAGCGTCCCTCAGGAGCTGGGCGGCCCGACCGAACCTGACGTATACGGAGATCACCTCACCGGCCCTCGGGCAGATCCTCTCCGGCAGCGACGGCGAGCACTTCTGGGAGAACTCCGCCATGACCGGCCCGAACCTCAAGGACGGTGAAGAGCGGGCGGTCAGTGCGAGGCAGAACGACATCGATGGCCTCGTCAACTGGCGGAAGCACTACTCGGAGGCTGAGACAGTGGGCAGGGAGGAGGTTGACGGCAACCTCTGCCACAAGGTGGCTCTCACACCCCACGAGGGTCAGGTCGAGACACACTACTACGACGTGGAGACAGGTCTTCTGCTCAAGATGGAGATGATCATGAAGACCGATATGGGCGAGATCCCGATCGAGAGCTTCCTCTCAGACTACCGCAAGGTCGGCGGTCTCATGATCCCCTTCAAAACCCGGCAGCTGGTCATGCAGATGCAGGAGATGGTCAGTGTCATAGACAGCGTCGCGATCAACGCCGAGATCCCGTCGGATCGCTTTGCCCTCCCGGCCGAGATCCGGGCGCTGGTGGAGAAGAAGGCGGCGGAGGAGAAGTAGGAGGGAGAGGCGGAGCTTCGCCTGCACCATGAACGAAGCAACCCTCGTCTTCATTATCCTCGGGCTGACCCTGGGAGGTTTCATCTGGGGGGCGATCAGATACGACCTGGTCGCCCTGCTGGCTCTATTCGCATGCGTTCTGACCGGCGTCGTGGCGCCGGGCATGGCCTTCGCCGGATTCGGCCATCCTGCGGTGATCACGGTTGCCGCGGTTCTGGTGCTCAGCCGCGGCTTCCAATACTCAGGCCTCGTGGACTGGATCGCACGGCTGACCCTGAAGGCAGGCGGCAATCTGATGGTCCAGGTGCTGGTCCTCAGCGGCGCGGTGGCGGTCCTCTCCGCCTTCATGAACAACGTCGGGGCGCTGGCCCTGCTGATGCCGGTGGCGTTGCGCATGGCCCGCCGTCACGGCCGCCAGCCATCCCGCCTGCTGATGCCGCTCGCTTTCGGCTCCCTGCTGGGCGGGCTGATGACCCTCATCGGCACGCCACCCAACATCATCGTCTCGACGTATCGTGCCGAGCAGACGGGCACGCCCTACGGCATGTTCTCCTTTCTCCCGGTCGGCGGCACCGTGATGGTCGCAGGCCTTATCTTCCTGGTCCTGCTCGGCTGGAGGCTTACGCCGAAACGCAAGGGGCAGGCATCTCCGGATGAGCTCTTCGAGACATCCGACTACCTGGGTGAGCTTGAGGTGGGCGAGGACGCGAAGGCGGTGGGATGGACGCTGCTGGAACTGCAGCAGGCATGCGGTGAGCCCGTGCCGATAGTTGCCGTCCTTCGCGGGGAGAAGCGCTATCCGGGCCACGCGTTCTTCGGCGCAATCAAGCCTGGGGATGTGCTGCTGGTGGAAGCGGAGCCCGAGGAGCTTCAGCTCATCGAGGAGAAGAGCGGCTTCAAGCTCGCCGGCAGCGAGAGATTCGCCGAGAAGCTCGCCGAGTCCGAGGATCTGCAGATCGTTGAGGCGGTGATCAGGCCTGACTCCCGGCTGATCAATCGCACCGTCACGCAGGTCCGCCTGCTCGACCGCCACGGTCTGCGTCTCCTGGCAGTGGCGCGCGACGGAGGCAGGCTGAAGCAGCGCCTGGGCAGGATCCGCTTCAAGGCGGGCGACGTGCTGCTCCTGCAGGGGGATGAGTCCGATGTCGCGGAGGCCCTGCCCGCGATGGGCTGCCTGCCCCTTGCGAGCCGCAACCTGACGCTCGGCCGCCCCAGGCGGCTCATCCTTTCCGTGCTGATTTTCGCCGCTGCCGTCGTGACCATGCTTCTGGGATGGCTGTCCGCCCCGGTCGCGCTGACGATGGCGGCGGTCTGTACGGTGCTGACAGGCATCCTTCCGCTGCGCGAGGCGTACAACGGGATCGACTGGCCGATCATCGTGCTCCTGGCCGCGATGATCCCCGTGGGCGGGGCGCTGGACACCAGCGGAGGGGCGCAGATGGTCGCCGACGGGCTTCTGGCGCTGGGCGGATCCTGGCCGCCTGTTGCCGCGCTGGTCGTGCTCTTCGTCGTCACACAAACATTGTCGAATGTGGTGAACAACGCAGCGGCCGCGTTGCTGATGGCGCCGATCGCGGCGGCCCTTGCCGCGGGCTTCGGGGTTTCGCTGGATCCTTTCCTGATGGCTGTCGCCGTGGCTGCCTCGTGCTCGTTCCTCACGCCGATCGGGCATCAGTCCAACACCCTGGTCATGGGTCCGGGAGGTTACAGGTTCGGAGATTATTGGAGGGTAGGGCTGCCGCTCACCGTGACGGTGATTGCCGTCGCGGTTCCTCTTACCCTGCTTGTATGGGGGATGTGACATGGACTGGTTCAGGAGCTTCTTTGGGAGGGCGCGCGACCTGCTCGACGTGGCTGTCATCAACATGGGTGACACACGCATCACGCTCTGGTCGCTGCTGTACCTCACGATCTTCGTCGTGCTGCTTCTGTGGGGAACGCGGCGGATACAGCGGTGGCTCACCAACGGGCCGCTGCTGCGCACCAGGCTGGATGCCGGCGCGCGACAGGCCGCGGGTGCGATCGTCCGCTATGTCCTGCTGCTGATCGGGCTTCTGATTGTGGTGCAGACTGCCGGGATAAACCTCACGGCTTTCACGGTCATCGCGGGAGCGGTCGGAATCGGAGTCGGGTTCGGGCTTCAGAACATCGTCGGCAACTTCATCGCGGGGCTCATCATCATGTTCGAGCGCCCGGTCAAGGTCGGCGACAGGATCATTGTGGATGAAGTCGCCGGCGATGTCATAGAGGTTGGCGCGCGGGCCACGGTCGTACTCACGAATGACAACATCGCGATTATCGTGCCCAACTCGAAGTTCATCACGGAGGACGTGGTGAACTGGAAGTACAACGATGATCGTGTACGCTTCCACGTCCCGGTCAGCGTGGCCTACGGAAGTGATCCGCGCCGCGTTGAGCAGCTTCTGCTCGAGGTCGCCGAAGAGGTGCCCGAAGTGCTCGAGTTCCCGCCCCCGGCCGTACGTCTGCAGGAGTTCGGCGACAATGGGATCCTGTTCGAACTCCTCGCATGGTCATCGAGCCTGGTGCACCGCAGGGGGAGGATGATCAGCACACTCAACTTCGCGATCCACGAGAAGTTCACGGAGGCAGGGGTCAAGTTCCCGTTCCCCCAGAGGGACATCCATCTGCGAAGCGGGGTGCTTGCAGTACAGCGAGCTGCGAAGCACAATCACCGCGACTGACATGCCTGCGAATCGACACAGCCGTGATCTGAAGGAGAACCGCAATGCAGCCTGAGCGGGTCTCAACATACCGGCTTCAGCTTCGAAACGGGTTCACGCTTGTACAGGCCGCCGGACTGGCGCCGTATCTGTCCGAGCTGGGCGTCAGTCACCTGTACACCTCTCCGCTGCTCCAGGCCGTCGAGGGCAGTAATCACGGCTATGATGTGGTCGATCCGGGTCGGATCGACGAGGAACTCGGCGGTGAAGCCGCATGGGATCTGCTGTGTGAGTCTCTGAAGGCGTCGGGGCTGGGCCACATGTGTGATCTGGTGCCGAACCACATGGCGATAGCCGGCAGACAGAATCCCTGGTGGTGGGATGTTCTGGAGAACGGCCCGGCCAGCCGCTATGCGACCTACTTCGATGTTGACTGGGAGGCTTCCGAAGAACGCTGGCCCAACAAGGTGCTCCTGCCGGTGCTCGGCGACCACTATGGTCGCATTCTCGAGGATCACCAGCTTCATCTTTCACGCTCCGAGGGGATTCTTGTCCTTCACTATCATGACAGGGTCTTTCCCGTGGATCCTTCCAGCCTGACCGGGTTGACCAGCCGTGCGGCCCAGTCATGCGGATCAGACTTCCTTGCGTTCCTGGCAGCAAGCTATGCACGTCTTCCGCGCCCCTCGGTAACCGTGAGGGAGTCGGTCGAACGGCGCCATCGCGACAAGACAGTGCTTGCGGAACTCCTGTCCCGCATCTGCCGCGAGGATCCGGGGGCTGGTGCCGCCATAGATGACGAGATCAGAAGCCTGAACAGGGATCCCGATGCGCTGGACACGCTTATCGATCAACAGAACTACAGGCTGGCGTTCTGGCGCTCCGCCAGCCGCGACCTGGGGTACAGACGCTTCTTCGACATCAATGATCTCGTCGCGCTTCGTGTGGAGGAGCCGGAGGTCTTCGATGCCTCCCATGCCCTGCCGATCGCCTGGGTCCGCGAAGGGCGGGTCCATGGCCTGCGGATCGATCATCCTGACGGGCTCAAGGAACCTGCAGAGTATTTCCGGCGACTGCGGGAATCCTGTCCGGACGCATGGATCGTGCCGGAGAAGATCCTGGAAAGGGACGAGAAGCTTCCTGGTGACTGGCCTGTAGCCGGAACCACGGGATATGACTTCCTCAACCTTGCGGGCGGGTTGTTCGTCGACCCTGACGGCGAGACGGAGCTGACCCGACTCTATGATGAGTTCACCGGCGAAAGCGTGAACTACAGCGACTTGCTGCACGACTGCAAGCGTCTGGTATTGACCGGGCTGCTGGGCGGGGATCTCAGTCGTCTGGCCAGCCTCTTCGTCGATATCTGTGAGCGGCACCGCCGCCATCGCGACTATACGCGCCATGAGCTGCGCCAATCCCTGTTCGAGACTGCTGTGTCGTTTCCGGTCTACCGCTCCTACGCATCCGCCGCCGGAGATTCGGTCAGCGAGGATGACGAGCGGCACATCCGCGCCGCCATTTCGGGCGCGAAGGCCGAAAGGCCGGACCTGGATCCCGAGCTGTTCCGCTTTCTGGAAGAACTCCTGCTGCTGAGGATCCCGGGAAGACCAGAGGCCGAACTCGCCATGCGTTTCCAGCAGCTGACCGGGCCAGTGATGGCCAAGGGCCTGGAGGACACGGCATTGTATCGATACCATCGCCTGATCGCCCTGAACGAAGTGGGCGGCAACCCTGCCCGTTTTGCAACCACGGTGGAGGAGTTCCACCGGGCTTGCCTGGAAGCGCAGGACAGACGTCCTTTCTCGCTCCTGGCGGCAACGACGCATGACACCAAGCGAAGTGAAGATGTGCGGGCCAGGCTGGCCCTGCTCTCGGAGATCCCCCGCAAGTGGGCGGAGGCAGTATGGCGATGGAGCGACCGCAACGCACGGCACAGGGACGGAGGGTTCCCTGATCGCAACACCGAGTACCTTCTCTACCAGACGCTGGCAGGGGCGTGGCCCATTGATGTCGAGCGTCTTGCCGAGTACATGCTGAAAGCGGTACGCGAAGCAAAACTCCATACATCATGGACACAGCAGAACGAACGGTACGAGACGTCCATCCAGGACTTCGTAGAGGCGATCCTGGAGGACGCAGAGTTCATCCGCGATCTCGAGTCCTTCGTCGAAGATCTCGTGCAGCCGGGACGGATTAACAGTCTTTCGCAGACGCTTCTGAGACTCACGGCCCCGGGCGTGCCGGACATCTACCAGGGAACCGAACTCTGGGATCTGAGCCTTGTTGATCCCGACAACAGGCGCCCTGTCGACTTTGACGATCGTCGCCGGCTCCTGAGGGAGGTCGTCCGTCTCTCACCGGAGGAGATTCTCCAACGCATGGATGAGGGCCTGCCCAAGATGTGGCTGATCCGCCAGACGCTGCACCTTCGCCGGCGTCAGCCGGAATGCTTCGGTGAGCAGGGGGCCTACTCTCCCCTTGTGGTTGAGGGGGAGAAATCGGGCCACGCGATCGCACTGATGCGCGGTACGGAAGTGGTCGCCGTTGTGCCGAGGCTGCCCCTGCATCTGGATGCGTCCTGGGGTGACACGGTGTTGCAACTGCCGACCGGCAACTGGCACAACGTCCTTACCGGAGACACTGAACCGGGCGGTGAGGCAGGGCTGGCTTCAATCCTGTCGCGCTTCCCCGTTGCCCTGATGGAACGCAAGGAGTAGTCGGCATGACGATGCTGCGTGTCTGGGCCCCTCTCGCAGATCTGGTCGAGCTGGAGCACTCGAACCGGCGGATCAGGATGACGGGGGATGAGACGGGCTGGTGGAGACTGGAAGCGCCCTTCATCACGCACGGGACCGACTACGCCTTCCGTATCAACGGTGAAGGGCCGTTTCCGGATCCACGATCAGCCTGGCAGCCACAGGGCGTACACGGCCCGTCCCGGTGGGTGGATCATGCCCGGTATTCGTGGAACGATGCTGGTTGGCGTCAGCCGCCTCTTGAGTCGGCCGTGATCTACGAGCTGCATGTGGGCACCTTCACCGGGGGCGGCGGATTCGCCGACGTCATCGATCATCTTGACCATCTGATCTCTCTCGGCATAACCCATGTCGAGCTGATGCCGGTGGCCGAGTTCTTCGGAGACAGGGGCTGGGGATACGACGGAGTTGACCTCTTCGCGCCGCATCATGCATACGGAGGTCCGGACGGGCTCAAGCTCCTGGTCGATGCCTGCCATCAGCGAGGGCTGGCTGTGCTGCTCGATGTGGTGTACAACCACCTGGGACCAAGCGGCAACTACCTTGAGCGCTTCGGCCCCTATATGACCGACCGCTATCGCACGCCCTGGGGCAAGGCGGTCAATCTTGACGGACCACACAGCGACGAGATCCGGCGGTTCTTCATCGATAATGCCCTGGGCTGGCTGCGCGATTATCACATCGACGGACTGCGCATCGACGCCGTTCACGCAATCGTTGACACATCAGCGATTCACTTTCTCGAGCAACTGGCCTGCGAGGTCCGCAGGATGGAGGAGCGGACCGGCCGCGGGTACCTCCTGATCGCGGAGAGTGATCTGAACGATCCCCGGATCGTGCGTCCCGCCGATTCGGGAGGCTACGGTATTGACGCCCAGTGGAACGAGGACTTCCACCATGCACTTCATGCGGTTCTTACCAGCGAACGAACCGGGTACTACCAGGACTTCGGAAGCCTGGACGATCTGAAGAAGGTACTGACCGAAGGACTGGTGTATGACGGCCGCTACTCCCGGTTCCGGCTGCGGAGTCATGGAAGGTCCGCACGCGGGCTGTCAGGCCACAGATTCGTCGGCTGTCTGCAGAACCACGATCAGGTGGGGAACAGAGCCGCAGGAGAGCGGATGGGCCACCTCCTGCCGGAAGGCCTGCAGAAGATAGGCGCGGCCCTGGTCCTGACGGCGCCGTTCGTTCCCATGCTGTTCCAGGGCGAGGAGTGGTCAGCGTCGACTCCATTCCTGTACTTCATCTCCGATGAAGAGGTTGAGCTGGCAAGGGCTGTCCGGACGGGACGGCAGAAGGAGTTCGCCGCCTTCGGCTGGGATCCTGCCGGGATCCCGGACCCATCCGCTGCATCGACGTTCCGGAGTTCCCGGCTCGACTGGCGGGAACCGGCCCGCCCGCCTCACAGCCGGATTCTGGAGTGGTATCGGGCGTTGATTGCCCTGCGAAGGAGAATGCCGGAGTTGGCCGACGGACGCCTCGAAAGGACAAGGGTGGAAGTGGACGGGACAGCCCGGTGCCTGACCATGGTGCGCGGTTCCGTCGTAGTCGCGTGCAATCTGTCTGACAGATCACAGCGTGTCCCCTGCGGAAGCCTTGCCGGAAAGGAGATGGTCCTTTCTTCTGAGTCAGGGATCACACTCCAGGATCATGAGATCGTACTGCCGCCGCATACGGTTGCTGTCATGGCAGGTCATAATGCCGGATAGGCCGGAAGACTCAGGCCGGCGAAGGACGCAGGGTTCAGTGCCGACTCAGATATCGGTCGAAGAATGTGATCGATTCAGACTCTCTCTGCCGCATCACGCATCAGGGAACTCCCCCTGATCCAGGTTGTATACCGTCCGTTCAGCCTCCACGGGGGTGGGTCCTGTACCAGGGCCCACCCCCGGCCATTCCGGGGCGGGAACTGTATTCGGTTGCAGGGCGGCTGACCGCCGGGAGACCAGGAAGTTGCATCAGGCAGATTCATCATTGGTCTCAAGTAGAACACCGAGACCGGCGGCGGCCGTCCTGTTCGTCCTGCTCCTGTCCGCTCTCTCTACGGACGCGGCCTGCTCGATGCAATCGTCCGTGATCTCAGACACGACACACCCGCAGCAGGCGCAGGCCGCTTCAGTCGTAACCCCCTCGCCGGAGCCCTCCGACACCCTTCGTGCCCAGGCAACGCTCATCTCCGAGACTTACGGACTGGTTCCCGGCCGGACTTTGTGGCTGGCGCTCGACTTCCTCATCGACGAAGGCTGGTACCTCTACTGGAACGGGATCAACGACACGGGATATGCGCCATCTCTATCATTGGAATTGCCGCCCGGATACGAGGCCGGACCGATCCGATGGCCTGCTCCTGAGAGGAATGTCTCTCCGGGAGGAATCCTGGATCATGTGTACAGGAAGAACCTGACCCTGATCTTCCCGCTCCGGGCGCCACCCGGCACGAGGCCGGGGGAAACGCTGGAGCTCAGCGGAACGGCCGACTGGCTGATCTGCCGCGACATATGCGTCCCGGAGAAGCAGGAGGTCTCGATCCGCCTGCCGGTCGTGGCGGAATCTGAACATCGGCTGCACCCTCTGTGGAGCGGGCGGTTCGAGGAGGCGAGGAAGCGTCTGCCGCAGCGCCTGCCGGCGAGGGCAGTCAGAACCGAGTGGAGGCAGAACACCCTGAGCATCCGCGCACCCGGCGCCGAGTGGATCGGCTTCTACCCTGAACTCGAGTCCTATCCCCTGGTCGATCTTCTCGGAACCGGTATCGGTAACGGAGGCCGCCTGGATCTGCGGTTCCGTCATGAGGACGGGGACAGCCTCAACGCGTCAGGTGTGCTGGAGATTCGGTGGCCTGGTGGCCACCAGGGTTTCTACCACTTCCGCTGGGGGCTGTAGGCCGTATCATTCTTCTGCGGCAGGCTGCCGCATGATCCTGTGGCCAGGGTTGCCCGCCGCGGTATGCACGCCTCAGTCCGGCGACAGGCTGATCGCCGTTACAGGAGGTGAGCAGTCCTGAGCCGCAACGTCACGTCGTGTTGAGGTTCAGCTGGAACACCGGCACAACCGATCCCACCGCATCGCCCCTGCAGTTAAGGATGATCGGGCGGTGGTATCCGGCGAGCGCCTGAGCCGCCTCGTCAGGAATCAGATCCAGCGCAACAAGAGCTTGTACAGTGGCGGCGTTTCGCGCCCTCTCCGCGCCGTCTTCTATCTTGAGAGCGATGCCGTACGCTTCATCCTCCAGGGCCAGGGCCATGGCATAGATGCCCTCGGCGCCGGCCTTGGCCACGAGGGGGATTCCCACCTGGTTGCAGCAGCGCATGATGTCGGTGTCTATCCTGCCCTGGCCCCCGGCGATCAGCACCGGGTGGCCGCGCATGGCACGCCACAGAACCGCCAGGCCTTCCTCGAGAGAGACCGGCAGTTCGTCATCGACCTCGTTCCCCTGATCCGGCTCCTGATCCGGCGGATCGTCGTAGAACTCGGCGACATCCTCGTCCGGATCCGGCAGCGAATCCTCAAAGGCTGATGGGTCCGGCCTGAGGATACCCTCGCCCGCGGCTGCCAGACGGGCCATGGCCAGCGCCATGCAACGCAGCGGCAGGCATGCGGTGGGAGCAGAGCAGCCCCCCTTCGCCATCCGGATCTGGTCCGCCTCAATGCCGGCAAGAAAGGCCAGAAGGCCGAGTATTGCCTGCTGTACCCCGTGGTCGGGCTCTGTGTAATCGTCAAGGGTCAGGCCCAGGTGCTTCGCCGTTGCCAGCATCCCTGCGTGCTTGCCCGAGCAGTTGTTGTGGAGAGGTCCCGGTTCCCGGCCCTCTCTGGCGAGGGAACGGCGGACCGTGGGGTCCATCGGTGCGTGGACTCCGCACTGGAGCATCGACTCATCCAGACCCGCCTTCTGCAGGATGCTCTCTACCAGTGCGACCTGCCGCTCGTCACCGCCGTGGGAAGAGCAGACAACGGCCAGCTCTTCGTCGGTCAGTCCATAGGCCTTTGCAGCACCCGAGCAGACCAGCGCAAGCGCCTGGAAGGGCTTGGCTGCAGATCTCAGGATGACGGGTTCCCGGGGATTGCCGAGTGATGCGACCAGGCGGCCGCTGGAGTCGACCACGGCCACCGCGCCCCGGTGATGAGACTCGACCAGCCCGCCGCGGTTAATCTCCACCATTGGCGCAAACGATTGACTCGCCACGTTGCGTCCTCCCTGGGCAGGCCATCCATGGCCTGGCGCCGATTCCGGAACGCAGGCATGTTAGCAGGCGCGCGGATTCCGGGGAAGGGCCAACCGGACCGCGGGAACAGGTGTCGGCCGAGACAGCTCCCCCGGTCAGGGCTGGTCAGCAGAGACTCATCCTCCTGTCGGATCCGAGACGCGCCCCAGGAAGAGAATGCTGCCTGTCACGTGGTCGCGTATCAGGAAAAGGAAGGGCCGGTCTGCGCGGAAGGAAAGGGGCACACTCGTCCGGTCGATGACAACTCCTGTTGCGCCGGCGGCTTCAGTTCCGACCTCGTCAACATTGACGAAGGCCTCGTGGTAGACCCCTGAGATGAAGAGGGGGTCGGTTCCTGTGATGCCGGTGAAGTCGGCAATGCCCAGCCCGAATGCCGATGGCATCCCGAGTTCGATCAGCGGGCCGCTCAGCTCGAACCTGCTGCTGAATGAGAAGCGGGGAATCGCGACACTCACATCCCGCTCCTCGAGCAGGCCAAGCCACGCACTCAGCGTCTCCGGGCTGATCCTCTCCTCGAGCTCCCGCAGTGGCAGGCCGGCATCCGGGAGTATCAGGCACATGCTCAGGTCGCCACCCACGTACGGAAGCTCCAGGATGCTGATCTCCCCGATGCGGGCGCCGGCAAAAGAGCTGACCACCTGCATGAAGTCGGCCTCGACCCCGCTGCCGTCCTCCAGTGTGAAAGTCCCGGGCTCTGTGTTCTCCGGATCGAACTGCACAGCCCAGCTTCCATTGAAGTAGATCGCATTCGTCAGCACCAGCACCGTCAGCGGGGTGATGCTGTTCGCGGGGAGGAGCTCGGGGATAGTTCCTTCCGTGCGGTCCCCGATCCAGCGGTTGATCTCGAGGCGGGACGGTTCGGGGTGGTTGACGAAGTCGAGGTCGGTCATCGGGGCGCGGTAGTGGTCCCTGGTAAGGTCGATGAACGGCTCCTCCCACTCGTAGCCCGTCAGTCCCCACAGGCGGTTGGCGATGTTCAGCCGATACCCTCCCAGCGAGTTCCCGGCGTCCAGGCTGGCCAGGACTGCGCCATAGATCTGATGCAGCATTTCCTGATCCGGGGGAAAGTGCAGCACCCGGGCCATCTCCTCCTCCGTAACGCCCCGCGCACCTCCCCAGGTCATGGCGAGCGCAGTGGATATGCTGAACGGACAGAGGAGGAGATTCCCCTCCTCGCGACGCAGCTCGTGGTAGAGATCGAATGCGAACGCGGTGTTGGCGTCTACCACGGGGCCCAAGTATTCCTGGAACTCAACGGGGATCCTTCTGGATTCGAGGGGGTCTGTGGCTGCCGGTCCGGAATCGTCTCCGCAGGAGGCCGGCAGCAGGCAGCACGTGATCATCAGCGCGATTGCCTGACGAAGCATGATCCACCTCCTGACTGACCGATGCCCCCCGGCCCGTTGGGAGCCTACACGCCCTGCCTGCCGGTTTGAAGCACCGATTCCAGCACTGCCTCGAGCAGCCGGGCGGTGCATCGCGGATGGAGGATGACCATTCTCAGGGTGTTCATGCCGCGGTACCTTGGCATGCTCAGCCACGCCGTTCCGCCAGCCTCGATTTCTGCGTGTATCGCGGCGTTGAGGCGGTCCATCGCAACCGGCCCGGGGTCTGTGCCGGGCCGGCCGCGATACCGGAAGCAGACGATGTTCATGTCAGGATCGTTGATCAGCTCGAGTTCCGGTTGATTGCGGATGTAAGCGGCGAGTTCACCCGCCAGTGCAACCTGTTGCTCGACGAATCCGGCCAGGCGGTCGGTGCCGAGATGCTCCAGCGTCAGGTAAAGCTTCAGGATATCCACCCTTCGGGTGCCCTGGATGGTCAGTTCTCCCAGATTCGTTCCGGAACCGCCCGAAGGGGAACGGTCGACGCTGCCGTAGATGAAGGGTTCGCGGAGGTGGGCATCGACCTGCGATGCGTCCCGGAAGAGGATCGTCGCGCAGGTCTTGGGCACGAAGAGCCACTTCTGCGGGTTGAAGGTTATCGAGTCCGCCCTCTCGATACCTGCAAGCTTCGATCTCAGCCTGTCGGAGAGTGCGAGAGCCCCACCGTAGGCGGCATCCACGTGGAACCAGAGCCCCTCCCGCGCCGCTGTTTCCGCAAGATCCTGCAGCGGATCGATCGAACCTGTGACAGTGGCGCCCGCGACTCCGACCAGGCAGAAGGGTTCCCTGCCATTCTCACGCGCCCGTACCAGGGCTGCCTCCATCGCCTCCGGCAGAACCCTGCCCCTCTCGTCTGTCCTGACCCTGACCCATCCATCCTTCCCGAGGCCGAGGAGATTCGCCGCCTTGCTGAAGGAGAAGTGGGCATCCTCGGAGGCGAGGAAGACGAGCCGGGAGACGGACACAGCATGCCCGGTCTTGCCGGTACGCCGGAGGCAGGCGTTCCGTGCAACCAGCAGAGCTGTCATGTTGGCCAGGGTGCCGCCGCTTACCATCGTCCCGATCGGTCCTGAGTCGCTCCTCACCCCGGGGTGGTCAAGGCCGAACAACGAGGCGATCCACGCCATCACCCTCTTCTCCAGCTCGGTGAAGAAGGGCGACATCTCCCACGACAGCATGTTGTTGTTCATGGCTGACACCACGAGGTCGGAGAAGATGCCGATGCTGGAGGCTAGGGTGTCCATGTGCCCGATGTACCCGGGGTGCGCGGGGTTCATGCCGTGGCGGAGAACCGACTCGGTTTCCCTCAGGAGCGACTCCAGATCCCTGCCTGCCGCGGGCGGCACGTACGGTGAGTTTCCGTCGGGGATCTCCCTGCTGAGCGGAGGGCGGCCGGCTGCGCCGGATGCCGCGTCGACGACCATGTCGACGAACCGGTATCCCAGGCGCCTGGCCTCTTCGCGATTGGATCCGTCCGGCTCAATGAAGAGGAGCTCTCCGGGGTTCGTGTGGCTTTCTGCATTCCGGGGATGTGATCTGTCTCTGTCTCGTCCTGTGTGCTCTTCAGGCATCCAGTGCTCCTTGTGGCCGTAGCCGGGCTACAGTTCTTCCTCTACCGGATCCACCCACCTGCCGTGTTCGCGTATCAGGTCCACGAGCCGGTCAGGCGCCTCATGCTCCGGAATCCCGCGCCTTATCCGGGTCCGCCCCACGTAAAGATCCACGGTGCCTGCTGCGCTTCCGACATAGCCGAAGTCCGCGTCAGCCATCTCTCCAGGGCCGTTCACAATGCAGCCCATCACCGCGATCTTGACCCCGGCGAGGTGCCCCATTCGTTCGCGCACCCGGGCGGTCACGGTCTGCAGGTCAAAGAGTGTCCGTCCGCAGGAAGGACAGGCGATGATCTCGGCACGCGTCATCCGAAGGCGGCAGGCCTGGAGGATTGCGAAGGCCCCGGCAACGGGCCTCTCGGTCCACGGCCTGGGACCGGCAGGCCATGGGAAGCCGGAGCCTGCCAGGCAGATGGAGTCTCCGATCCCGTCGGTAAGGACTGAGCCGGCCAGCAGCGCAGGGTCGGGGCCGCATCCCGGAACCTCCAGGAAGATCGGCGGGGCGTTCTCTCCCAGGGCCCTTGCCAGGGCCCGGATACGGGGAACCCAGGACGTGCCGGGCTCGCACAGGAACCCTATCTCCGGCCAGTCCTCCCTCAGGAAGAGGGCGAGCAGTCTGGCGGCGGCTTCTCCCGGATCCCCTGCCTCTGATCCAAGGCGCCATCTGACGGGCTTCCCGTGGCGGCGCAGCAGCCTCGCCAGCAACGAGAACCGCTCGTCCTGCCGCCTGTCGGCAGATTGCGGCAAGGCGAGGCTGAGGCCATCGACATGGGGCAGGGCCGCCTCAAGGAAGTGGATCTCGTTCTGACTTGCGTAGCTCCACTCCAGGAAGAGCCCGTGGCGGGCGCTGTCATCGGGACGGCTTCCCACCGGCAGGTTGCGACTCAGAAGATCCAGGCTGTCCAGAAGCCCATGTCGTGTCACGGGCGGTTGGGGCCGTACCGAGATCAGCTCCGGCCCGGGATCTGCCGGGTCGTCCAGCCAGACCTCCTGCACCTCCTCCGGCCGCGCATGCTGCAGGCCGTCGGAAAACCGACGGTCAGCGTCGAGGGTGAGACACAGCTCAACCCGTACCGGCGAGGTTCCGCCAACCACGAGTTCGCCGACACGAAGCGGCCGGCTCCGCCGTCTCTCCCCGCGGGCAGGAGCCGGCAGGCCGGACCAAGGGCGGCGCGTAACCGCCGCTGCGTCTCCCACAGGGGGTGCAGATGTCGAATCCTCGACAGCCGTCCGTTCCCGACCGACAGCTTCCAGCAGGGCCCTGGCGGCAGGGATCTCGTGGCGTGAGTCCTCCGTCAGCGACACCCGGACAGTGTCACCGATGCCGTCAGCGAGCAGCGCACCCATGGCAACCGCACTCCTGATCCGGCCATCCAGGCCGTCCCCCGCCTCGGTCAGCCCGAGATGCAATGGGTAGTCCATCCCCGCATCACCCATCCTTTCCACGAGCAGGCGGTACGCGGCGACGGTCACGGCGGGGATGGAGGACTTCATGGAGATGACGACCTGGTGGAAATCCTCCTGGCGGCAGAGGCGCAGGTACTCCAGCGCCGAGACGACCATCCCTTCCGGTGTGTCTCCGAAGCGGGTCATGATCCTCCCGGAAAGGGATCCGTGGTTGACGCCGATCCGCAGGGCGACATTGCGCTCCTTCAGCTTCCTCACCAGGGGGATGAAGCGTTCGACCATCCTCCCGGTGCCCGCCTCGCCAGCGCTTGTGGCATCGCATGAGGTGCTGCGGGAGTCGGCGAAGTTCCCGGGGTTGATCCGCACCTTCTCCACGTGATCAGCCGCGATCATGGCCGCCTCAGGGGAGAAGTGGACATCCGCCGCCAGGGCGACGTCGACACCGCGCCCCTGGAGCATGGACCTGATCCTGCCCAGGTTCTCCGCAGCCCGGACAGTCGGGACGGCCAGACGAACCAGGGGACAGCCGGCCCCGGCCATCCCGGCGATTTCGCCGACCACCTCATCGGTGTCCGTGGTGCTGGAGGTGGTCATCGACTGGATCAGGACCGGGTGTGAACCGCCGATCCGCAGGTTGCCGATCCGCACCTCGCGCGCGGGCCGCCTGCGCGGGGGGAGCAGGCGATACTCATCATCCCTGGCGGTCAAACCCACCTCCGACCATGCTGAAGGTCTTCCGACGGTCCCGGAACACCAGACCAGGAGCGCCCCGGCAGGACTCCCTGCGGGGCCGGCAACTCTGCATGGAGTATCTACGGCCTGACTGGGGATGGCAACGCCGTGCAAGCGGCGATCGGACTGGCTAGGAAGTACTCCGGCGTCTCAGGAGAGGGTTCCGCATTCTTCCAGGCCGTGGGGACTGGGGCGGGGCGGGCGGCTTTCCACCGGGGGAGGGCCGTGAGATCCGAGGGAAGCCGTCCGCCCACTTGCGGAGAGCCGGATCATCCGGGTGTGGCGGTCATTGGGGAGGTTCAAGATCTACTTGCCCTTCCACTGATCCCTACACGCAGCCCACGAAGACCAGCTCCCATGTACTGTGAAGGCCGATCATCCCTGAAGATGTCTGGTCGATTTGCGCTGCACGACCGACCTTCTGGAAACTTAGATGTCCGATGGGCGGAGGGGATTGCCTTCATCTGCTGAAAGCCTGTATCTGACTGCGGTTCAGGAGATCCATGGGAAGGGGGAGAAACCGCCCGGCAGGTCGGCATCTACACGTCATCGAGTGGGATTGAGGCGCTGGACTCCGAGACCTTGCCCCCACTTGCCGATACGGATAGTCTGCCGGGGTGTATTGATGATCCGCGCTCCGGCACGGCGCGGCCACTGTCGCACGCTGATAGTCCGGGCCCAAGGAGGCTGGCATGAAGTCCCATCGCAGGGAGCTTACGCTCAACCTTCCCCGGCGGATGGCCTTTCGCAACATCACGCCGGATGTGGAGTCGGCGCTGCGTGAGAGCGGCATTCGCGAAGGCCTCTGCCTCGTCAACACGATGCACATCACATCCAGCGTTTTCATCAACGACGATGAGCAGGGCCTTCTGCATGACTTCTCCCGCTGGCTGGAGGAACTCGCTCCGCACGCGCCAACGTCACGCTACGAGCACAACAGGACAGGAGAGGACAACGGCGACGCCCATCACAAGCGTCAGATCATGGGGCGGGAGGTTGTTGTCGCGGTGACGGAGGGGAGGCTCGATTTCGGGCCGTGGGAGCAGATCTTCTACGGGGAGTTTGACGGCCGCAGACCGAAGCGGATTCTGATCAAGATCATAGGCGAGTAGTGGCACGGCAGGGCGATCTTCGGACCGCCTGGTGTTCATCGGGGAGGATTGCACATGGCACTGGTCTACGACTCGGAGTGGGCACAGCTCCTGAGAGAGTCGCTCATCGATGAGTTCAACAACCGGGCGGCCCGGCAGGAACCGGATCTGTCGAACACTGACCTGAGGATGCTGGACCTGCGCAAAACCGATCTGTCCCGGGCGAAGCTGCGCGGTGCATATCTTCGAAACACCGACCTGCGCGGACAGGATCTGTCCGCAACCGACATGCACGGCGCCAGCATCCACGACGCCAAGATCGCAGGCGTGCTGTTCCCGGCGAACCTGAGCGCGGAGGAGATCCGCCTTTCGGTGGAGTACGGAACGCGCCTGCGTGCGAGGTGACCGTCCCGCCCGGCCAGGGCCAGGTCCACCTTGTCGCTCGCGAACCGCCTTCGTTTTCAGCAGAGACCGCATCATCCGCCCTGCCCCCACCTGGCCCGGCGCCTGGCAGCGGCAGTCTTCTGCAGCTTCGCCAGCTCCTTTCTGCGTCGCGACAGGGCAGTCACCTCGGTGTGCAGCCGGATGTAGTTGCGAAGCCGGCCTGCGTCGAGGCTGCCCTCTGCGACCGCAGCCTGCACGGCGCAGTCGGGCTCGCACTGGTGACGGCAGTCGCCGAAGCGGCATGCCGTTGCCAGCTCCTCGATGTCGGCGAAGGTCTCCTCCAGCCCGCCGTCATCAGACCAGGCCTTGATCATCTTCATCCCAGGTGTATCCAGGACGATCGCTCCGCCCGGAAGGACCAGCAGCTCGCGTGCGGTCGTGGTGTGGCGGCCCTTGCCGCTGAAGTCGCTTGTCGCCGTCACCGCCAGGCGTTCCTCGCCGAAGAGCGCATTGATGATCGATGTCTTGCCTGCGCCGGACGAGCCCAGCAAGGCGTACGTCTTCCCCTGCACAAGGCAGGCGCGCACCGCATCCATCCCCATGCCATCGCGGGCGCTCAGTGCGTGAACCGGCGCGCCTCCGGCGCTGCGCTGCACGGCGCGTATCTGCGAAGCGGCATCGCCGACGAGGTCGAGCTTGTTCAGCAGCAGGACCGGAATGACCCCGCTGTCGCGGGCGATGGCGAGATAGCGCTCGATCCGCCGCACGCTGTAGTTCTCATCCAGTCCGGTGACGATGAACACGGTGTCGATGTTGGCCGCCACCGTCTGGTCGACAGGCTTCCCGTCCGCATTCTCAGCCCGGCGCAGGAAGACGCTCTTCCGTGGCAGGATTGCGCGGATGATCGCCTCGCTTCCGGCACCGTTGTCGCGTATCGCCACCCAGTCGCCGGTTGTCGGCAGCGCGCTGGGGCTGGCGGCCTGGTGACGCATACGGCCTGCCAGTCGCGCGCCCTGCTCTCCACTGCGTCCGCACACAAGGTGGCGGTCGCGATCCGCACGCGTGACGCGCGCGGGCGCAAGACCCGGATCCCCAAGATCAGCCAGCTTCCCGGCCCACTCCGGGCCCCAACCCAGTTCCTCCAACAGCATTGTCTGCTCCTCCTGCGGAGACCGTCTGCAGAGGCCGCCGCACTCCCGCGTGTCTTCACCCGCGGACTTGTGTTCCGTTGAGTTCAGAGAGAGTTAACGGATGGATCGGTGCGAACGGGCTGTCGCCGTAGAGCGGGGCGTCTGGACGGAGGAAGAAGGGGTCTGGTTCAGTCTAGTCCGGGCTAAGGATCGCGTTATGATCTCCGACCCAAGACACCCGTAAGGCGCTCAACCCGTCGCTTGTTCACACTCCTGGACATGGCGCCTCCTTCCGTGTGCTGGATCGTGAGTGGATATTGCTTCGAACTGGACGAGTTATAGCAGGGTGGACGACGATTGTCAACAGGGCCGGGCGTCACAAGGACTACGTACAGGAGGGCCGCGGGCAGCGACGACATCGCACACCCGCGTCCCGCAAGTTTCCTCATGTGCAGCTCAGCCTACCGGATCCTGGTCCACCGGATCGTCTGGGACCTTCCGTCATCCACACTCCACAGGCGTGCGAAGTAGACACCGCTCGGCAGTGGCGAGCCGTCCAGGGCCCTTCCGTCCCAGCTCCTCTGGTGCTCTCCGGCGTTCAACCTCAGATCGGAGAAGGGCCTTGCGACCAGCCGTCCGGACGGGTCGAACACGTCCAGGGTCATCCAGCCTGGCGAATCCAGGCGGAAACCGACCTGTGCCTCGCCCGGAGACGGATTCGGTGTGAGCCGCAGGGCCAGGTCCACCTGACGTATCCCCTGGTCTCGGAACGGCCGCTCATCTTCCACAGACGCAGGCGCAGGCAGCCTGAAGTCAGCGCACACCATGAGGTGATCCGAGCCCTCGTGGTCGGTTGCCAGCAGTCCGTGGGCGGCAAGACTGTCAGGCGACATTGTGCGGGGGTAAAGGATGAACTGGTTCCCCACATCCAGGGCGGAGTCGGTGAAGATGATGAAGTCCAGCCGGCCGGGCCAGTAGAAGCTGCTGTCATTGCGCCAGGTGTAGGAGGTCCGCTTCTCGGTCTGCCGGCAGACGAGGTCGGCGAGATCGGTGCCGTCCCAGTCGGGGTCGAAATCGGGGCCGAATGAGCCATTGTCCACGATGTCTCCGGTCAGGAGCGATCTCAATTGCTGGGAGTCACCCACGAAGTTCATGTCCCCGATCACCATGATGGGGGATCCCTCTTCCAGGAACAGGGTTCCGCCGGGTTCCTTCGCGTCCCGGATGAAGGCGAGGATGTTGTCCACCTGCGCCTGCCTGCCCGCATCGTTTGTGCCTGCGGGGAGATGGACGTTGATCAGGAGCATCTTCCTGTCGAACACAGATGTCGTGTTGATCAGGAATGCCGTGTTCCCGTCGAGATTCCAGGAGCCCTGGATCGGATACCGGCTCACGGTGTGGCAATCGAAGGTTCCCCCGGCAAACCAGAACTGCCCCTGCTCCGACGGGAGCCATGACTCGATCAGATTCCTGGTCTGAGTGGGTGTGTGGTTGTAGATCTCCTGGAAGCTGATGATCTGCGGCTGCACCGCCTGAATCTGGCGCCTGAGCTTCTCCCCGCGTGTGCTGTGCCAGAGCCCGTCACTGAGGACATTGAGCGAGATCATGCGGACATCATCAGGGTGCTCCTTCGCCAGGCTGATCGCCGTCTCGGGCGGCAGTGTCCCCTGGTCGAAGGTGTAGGCCAGTGTCTCGCCGGGATCGGGGAGCATGTCGCCGCCGGCGATGAAGTCGTACATCATCACCTTGATCTGGCTGGAGGGGAACAGCGGCGTGATCCCGTCGGGCAGTGCGTGTCTGCCGAACGACACCTCGAACTCATCCGCGGTTACCGAGGGGAGCGCGCGGAAGAGCACATCCGCATGGCGTACCGGGATCTGGCCGCCACCTACCCAGAATGTCCCGTCGCGATTCCCGAGGTTCCAGATCAGGTCGGCGCCGATTCCACCGATCTGGAGGCCGGTAGTCTGGTTTTCGTCGGTGTCGATGTAGATCCGAAGCTGGTGCCCGGCGTTCAGCTGTATCTCGGTTCCGACCTCGAAGCGCATGTAGAGGAAGTCGTCATCATCCGCGATCCATAGGCGGCCGAGGTCGATGCCGCTGGCTCCGCCGTCCCCGCTCGGGTCCACGTACACAGGGTCGATCCCCTCCCAGTCGCAGTAGAACCCGTCCATCTGAATCGGGTGCTGGTCGGCCGATGCCGCCTGGCCCAGGGCCAGCGCGATCAGGAGGGGGAGGATGAAGGCAGGACGCAGTGCCGCCCTCAGCGTGTTGTCGTGATGCCGGATCATGGATGAGCGCTCCTTGTGTCCTTTTCGTGCAGGCGGGCCCGGCGAAGACTCCGGCCGGGCGGGAATCTCTGGGATTATAGCAGAATCCGGCTGCGAATTCGCGGGCTGTCGGCGACAGTCTCGGGAAGCCGTCACTGTGTCGGTAGATCTGCAAGAGCCGGACCAGGGTGGACAGTCCGGCAGCGGAAAGGTGGGATGATGGAACGCGAGCGGACTCCCAACCATCTCGAGGGGCAGACCAGCCCATACCTTCTCCAGCATCTCCACAATCCGGTGGACTGGTATCCCTGGGGTGAGGAAGCGCTGCGCAGGGCGCGGGTCGAGGGCATGCCGATCTTCCTCTCGATCGGATACTCCGCATGCCACTGGTGCCACGTGATGGAACGGGAATCATTCGAGGATGCGGAGGTCGCCGAACTGCTCAACCGGCACTTCGTCAGCATCAAGGTCGATCGTGAAGAGCGGCCCGATCTGGACGAGATCTACATGACCGCCGTCCAGATCATGACCGGACGCGGAGGGTGGCCCCTCAGTGTCTTCATTACTCCGTGGCTGAAGCCGTTTTTCGGAGGCACTTACTTCCCGCCCGAGGACCGTCATGGGCTTCCCGGGTTCAGGTCGCTGCTGAAGAGAATCGTGGAGTTGTACACAAGCGAGCCCGACAGGATCAAGGCGATGGCGGAGGCGGTGATGGCCAGGGTTGAGGCAGTGCATCACCCGCCGGCGGGCGGTGACGAGACGTCGGCTGATCCTGGCGATGCGACTCGGGACTCAGGATCCGGTGGCGGCGCCATCCTCAGGGCCGCAGCCGATGCCCTGAAGAAGCAGTACGATCCCGCACACGGGGGATTTGGCGGACGGCCCAAGTTCCCGAACCCCCCGGCCGTCAGGCTCCTGCTGCGGCTTCACGAGCGGAGCGGTGATCCTTCCCTCCTGGAGATGGCTTCAACAACCCTGGACAGGATGGCGGCCGGAGGGATCTACGACCACCTCGGGGGAGGGTTTCACAGATACTCGGTGGATGAGGCCTGGCTTGTGCCGCACTTCGAGAAGATGCTCTACGACCAGGCGATGCTCGTCCCCGCATACCTCGAGGCCGCGCAGGTCACGGGTGAGGAGCGTTATGCAGGGGTTGCGCGTGAGACCCTGGACTATGTGCTGCGGGAGATGACGAGTCCCGAGGGTGCGTTCTACTCCACGCAGGATGCCGATTCGGAAGGTGAGGAGGGCCGGTTCTTCGTCTGGACGCCCGCGGAAGTGCGCGACGTGCTGGGCAGGGAACTGGGCGATCTCTTCTGCCGGGCCTATGACGTGACACCGCAGGGAAACTTCGAGGGCCGCTCGATTCCGCATCCTGTTGCCGATGTGGAAGGGCTGGCTGCCGTGACGGGCAGTCCGCCCGAAGGCACGGCTGCAGCGCTGGCGGATGCGCGGCGGAGGCTCTTCATCGAGCGCGGAAAGAGGGTCAGGCCGCACAGGGATGACAAGGTCATCACCGCCTGGAATGGTCTCATGATAGCCGCGATGGCGATGGCTGCGCGGGTCCTCGGCAACGCAGAGTATGGTTGTGCTGCGCAGCGCGCAGCCATGTTCATACTGGACAGGATGGGGGTCGAGTCAGGGCTCCTGCGTGTGTTCGCAGCCGGGCGGGCACATCAGGAGGCGTTTCTGGAGGACCACGCAGCGTTGCTGACAGCCCTTGTCGAACTGCACCAGTACGACTTCGACTCCACCTGGCTCGAGGCCGGGCAGGATCTGGCGGAGAGGATGATCGCGCTGTTCGGTGACAGGTCGGGCGGATTCTACGACGCGCCTGCGGGCTCTCGGGATCTCTTCGTGCGCCCGAGATCCGTCTACGACGGGAGCATTCCGTCGGGCAGCTCGCTGGCTGCCGATTCTCTCCTGAAGCTCGGGCGTCTGACAGGGCGGGATGACCTGGAGGCGAGGGGCGAGCAGGTGCTGCGCCTCTCCGGGCCCGCGATGGAGCAGATCCCCCTTGGGATGGGGATGATGCTTCTGTCGATGGATCTTCTAGCTGGGCCGAGGCAGGAGGTTGTTGTCGTGGGGCCGAGGTTGGCGGGTGTCAGCGCCGGGCCTTTGGTCGACAGCACTGTGCGTGAGATGCTGCGAGTGTGCAGGGAGCTGTTTCTCCCCAGGGCTCTTGTGTTGGTTGGAACTGGAGATGCAGAAGCTCCTGCGGAGAAGCCTGGCGGCACCGGAAGCCTGCTCGAGGGCAAGACCATGGTGGATGGCCGCCCTGCGGCTTACGTGTGTGCCGGGTTCTCCTGCAGTGCGCCCGTGACGAGCGCAGGGGAGTTGCGCGAACTGCTGAAGCGAAAGTGAGGGGAGAATCGCAAGGTGCCCGGGACTACTCCCGGTTTGCCGATCCCGGCCGGATGCCGGCGCACCTGTGATCCCGGCCGGGCCGGAAGCAGGTCTTCTCCACGGAAGACGCAGAGTGGCCCAGGTCTGCGGCTTTTCCTCCGACAGGTCGACGGAACCTGCGTGAAGGGTACGGGCATATCGGGGTTCAACACGAGTTCACACACTATCGGCGACATAGACGAGGACTAATCTGCGGAGTATGTCTGCAACAGGTCAAGCATGGAGTCCAGGGTGTGCGAGCGCACTGGGGAACACACATTCGAAGTGATGCAGGCAGGCATGCCTCCCATCAGAAGCCCGCAGCTCGGGCAGTTCTACCGAACACCTGGTCTGGATCTTGCCGGGTTCGATGGTGCAAGCTTCAGTGTACTGCCCAACATCAACTTCCTCACCTGACCCGAAAAAAAGTATTGGCCATTTGGCCAAATAGCCAATATAATGCACACATGTTGCCGATGGGAGTTAAGTCGTCTGCAGGGGAAGTCAGCCCTTCGGCAAAGCGGCGGATTCGGTCTGATTCGCCCGTTCGATGGTCTGCCTCGGCCCTGATTCCAGTCATCAGAAGCCGTACCTGGAGGGTCACTTGATCGACTATGGCACCCAGATGGATTGCCGCCGCAGGGCGAAGGTGTTCAAGGCGCTGGGTCATCCCACCCGGCTCCTCATGGTGCTGGAGCTCGGGCGGGGCGAACAGTGTGTGTGCAAGCTGCAGGAGCTGGTCGGCTCCGACATGTCCACGATCAGCAAACACCTGTCCGTCCTTCGTGAAGCGAACCTCGTGATCGACGAACGCCGCGGCAGCCAGGTCTTTTACCGCCTGACAGCACCGTGCGTTCTCAGCTTCATGAACTGCATAGACGGCCTGACCGATCCCGTGGCCCGGCGAACCCTCGAAACCCTTGTAACCCTGCCCGAGGAGAAAGAGTGAATCTTCGAACTCAGTGGCGCCCCCTGCTCTGGCTTTCGGCGGCGTTCGTGGCTGCATGGTATCTGCCGGTCGGCCAGGCGCGGTTCGACCAGGCCCTGGACGAGGCACTGCACCTCGTGCGGTGGTACGCGCGCGAGCATGTGATCCTCTGCCTTCTGCCCGCCTTCTGGATCGCGGGGGCGATCGGCACGTTCCTCAGCCAGAACTCGGTCATGAGATACCTCGGGCCGTCCGCGCCCAAACCGGTGGCATACGGGGTCGCGGCGGTATCGGGGACCGTACTGGCCGTCTGCTCCTGCACCGTTCTCCCACTCTTCGCCGGGATCTACATGATGGGAGCCGGGCTTGGTCCGGCCGCCGCTTTCCTGTACAGCGGGCCGGCGATCAACGTGCTTGCGGTGATCCTGACCGCGACGATCCTGGGGCCACAGCTGGGTCTCGCACGGGCGTTGGGCGCGGTCATCTTCGCTGTAGTGATCGGGTTGAGCATGGCGGCCATCTTCCGGCGCAGCGAAGGGCAGCGCCAGGCGGCAGCGATGCAGATCCCGCTCGAGGAGCCCGCCAGGCCCCTGTGGCAGAACGCGTTGCTTATCGCCGGCATGATTCTCACCCTGATTGCCGCAACCTGGGGACCGGGCGATTCGGGCTCACTCCAGGCGTTGATTCACGGCATCAAATGGTACATCACAGGCGCGTTTGGCATTGTCCTGGCCGTCATGCTCGCCGCGTGGTTCGAGGCGCCTCGCAGGCGTTTGGCTGTGACGGCCGGCGTGGTGCTGGGCCTCGGCATCTTATCGCCGGGCCCTGCCGAGCTGCCGTTCCTGGCCGGGATCATCGGCCTGGCATGGGTGACCGCCGGGCAGAAGGGCGAGTTGGGTGACTGGTTCGACCAAAGCTGGCAGTTCGCCAGGCAGATCATGCCGCTTTTGCTGGGCGGAGTGCTGGTCGCGGGCTTCCTGCTGGGCCGTCCGGAGGGCGAGGGCGTCGTCCCGTCCGAATGGGTCACGAGCGCAGTAGGCGGAAACGGCCTCGCGGCGAACATATTCGCCGCCGTCGCGGGGGCATTCATGTACTTCGCCACCCTGACAGAGGTGCCGATTCTGCAGGGGCTTCTGGGCAGCGGCATGGGAATGGGGCCGGCGCTGGCGCTGCTGCTGGCCGGCCCGGCACTGAGCCTGCCGAACATGCTGGTGATCCGCAGCGTGATCGGCTGGAAGAAGACGGGGGTGTTCGTCGCCCTTGTTATTGTCATGGCAACGCTATGCGGACTCCTGTTCGGATCGCTTGTCGGCTGAGCGCCGACGCAACAGCCCGCAGTGCTCATGGCGCTCGTGAGCAACGCGGGCCGGAAGCGTGCCGGAGATCCGGTTGAACGGGACGGCAATGCAGAGGAGAGGAAGGCAAATGAAGATCTCAGTTCTCGGTACTGGCTGCCCAAAGTGCACCAGGCTCTACGAAACCGCAAGAGAGGCAATCGAAGCGATGCAGCTCGACGCGGAACTCGAGAAGGTGACGGATATCCAGAGGATCATGGCGCACGGGGTGATGATGACCCCTGCGCTGGTCATCGACGGCGAGGTCAAGGTGGCCGGCAAGGTCCCCAGTCTTGACGAGGTAAAGGCATTGCTCAGCTGAGCCTTCATTCGAAAGGATCAACGCACATGAAGATCAGAACCATCATCACAGGCGTGCTGGTGCTCGCGGCGGTCGGCGGCGCGATCTTCGCCCTCACGGGAGACGGAGACCAGGCCGGCGAAACCATCGCGGAAGCGGCGGACAATCCGGGAACCACGGCTGAAGCAGCGGCAGATCCGGCGGCCAAGGATCCGCAGGATGCCGTCGATCCCGCTGCGGCGATCAACCCCGCCCTGCAGGACGAACTGCCGGTGGACGGCGTTGTCGTCTACTACTTCCACGGGAGGCAGCGCTGCTATACCTGCAACAAGATGGAAAGCCTCGCCGACGCCGTCGTTCATGAGAAGTTCGCAGACTACCTGGATGACGGACTGGTTGTCTTCAGGTCCATCAATGTACAGACCCAGGAGACCAGCCACTTCGCCAAAGACTTCGAGCTGCACAGCGCAGGCATCGTGATGGTCGAGCGCCTCAACGGAGAGCAGCTTCGCTGGCGCCGCCTGGATGAAGTCTGGACGAAGGTCCGCAACGACGATGCATACAAGGCGTACATCGCCGAGAACCTGACCGGCTGTCTGCGCGAGGTGGGATTGGAGAAGAAGAGCTGATGGTCCTTCTGACAGTATCTGCCCTGTGGCTGGGGATCCTGACCAGCATCAGCCCCTGTCCGCTGGCAACAAATGTGGCTGCGATGGGGTTCATCGGGCGCCGCACCGACAGCGCCGCCGGCGCCCTTTGGATCGGTGTGATATACACTGCCGGCAGGGCTCTCGCCTACACCGTGCTTGGCATGCTGCTGGTAAACGGGTTGCTGGCGATTCCCACGGTCTCCATGTGGATGCTGGAGAACATGGTCCGGCTGCTGGGGCCTGTGCTCATTCTGACCTCGCTGTTCCTGCTGGGCTGGATCTCATTCGGTGGAAGAGGCGGCGGAGGATTCACGAGCTGGGCACAGCGCCGCGCCAATGCGATGGGAACGAGCGCCGCCTTCTTCCTGGGAGTGATGTTCGCGCTGGCATTCTGTCCAGCTTCGGCTGCGCTCTTCTTCGGCAGCCTGATCTCGCTGAGCCTGGAGGCGAACTCCGGATTCTGGCTGCCGCTGGTGTACGGCATCGGCACGGGACTGCCTGTGCTGCTGTTCGGGGTGGTGCTGGCTTTCGCCGCGGGACAGATCGGCCGGGTCTTCGACAAGGTCACGGTCATCGAACGATGGATGCGGCGGGTGACAGGGGTTCTGTTCATGGTGATCGGGCTCTATTTCCTGCTGGCGTTCACGTTCCGTGTCCTGCCGCCGGTGTCGTTCTGAGGCGGCATGGGGCGCCGCAAGGACTTTCACGATCAGCCGTCGATGACGCCGGCGCCCAGGACCTCGTCGCCTGAATGGAAGGCGGCGATCTGTCCCGGCGTGACTGAGGCCAGCGGAGTGTCGAGGAAGACCTGTACCCGGAGCCCGCGGGAGGCCGAATCCGGGGCGATCATGGCGGCAGTCGGATGCTGGCGGAGCCTTGTACAGACCTCCGCACGCCAGGCTTCGGCCGGGGGCTCATCCCAGGCGATCCAGGTGCAGTCCGATGCGTAGAACGACCGACGAATGAGAGACTCCCGCCGCCCAACAACAACCCTGTTGCGCTCCGCGTCCAGCGCGACCACGTAGCAGGGCTCCCTGGCTCCGCCGATGCCCAATCCCCTGCGCTGCCCGATCGTGTAGTATGGCATCCCCCGGTGCCTTCCCAGCACCTTACCGGCCTCGTCAACGATCTCGCCCGCGGACGGAGCATCCGCACTGAACAATGGCTCGATGCTGTCGGCTTCCAGGAAGTCCTGGCTTTCGGTCCTTCGTGCCAGACTGCCGAGTCCGCGTGAAACAGCCTGTTCGCGGACCGCCTGCTTTGTGAGATTACCGAGCGGGAAGCAGAGCCTCGCGAGTTGATCCTGTGTAAGACGCGACAGGAAGTAACTCTGGTCCTTCGATCCGTCACGTCCGCGCAGCAGCCGGCGGCGGCCTGTTCCAGGATCAGTGACGATCCTCGCGTAGTGGCCTGTCGCGAACAGATCGAATGAGACGCCCGCCTGCCGCAGACGCTCCGGCAGGAGCCCGAACTTGATCTGACGATTGCAGCAGGCGCAGGGATTTGGTGTGCGGCCCGCCCGGTACTCATCCCGCACGTAGGAGAGCACCGTGTCCCTATACTCCTCCGCCAGACGGACGATGTGGTGCGGGATACCCAGACGCTGCGCCACAGCGGCGGCTGAGGCGATATCCTGCTCCTCTCCCGGCCCGAAACACCCGCTGCGGCCCTCATCCGGAAGGGGGAGGGAGCCGTCCCATATGGACATGGTGACGGCGATCACCCTGCAGCCACGTTCCTGGAGAAGGGCGGCAGCCATGGCCGAGTCCAGTCCGCCGCTGAGGCCGATGGCGACACCGGTTCCGGGCGACGGGAGATCAGATCGGTCTGATGAGGTCATAAGTTCTGCAGTCTACACCCAAGGGCGGAGCAGGCGGTACCCCGATTCGCTCCTGCGGAGCTGGCCTCATCTGTTGTAGAGGGGGCGGTTGTCCTGCGCTGAAGCTGCCGGAACTACGAGTTCCCGCCTGACCTGAACCTGTCCTGCACTGATCAGGCTGCCGGTCATGACCGGCCCGGCAGGCTCAAGCCGACAGCTTCTTTGCGATCTCCGCTACGTGCTTCCCCTGGAATCTGGCAGCGGCGATTTCGTTGTCGCTCGGCATGCGCTCGCCCTTGCCTCCGGCGATCGTGCTTGCTCCGTACGGCGATCCGCCCGTGATCTCGTCAATCCGGGTCTGCCCCTGGAAGCTGTACGGGAGGCCGACGATGACCATGCCGTGGTGAAGCAGGGTTGTGTGAAAGCTCAGGATCGTCGACTCCTGCCCGCCATGCTGCGTCGCGGTGCTTGCGAAGACGCTGCCGACCTTGCCGATGAGCTTCCCCTTCGCCCAGAGTCCGCCCGTCGCATCCAGGAACTGGCGCATCTGCCCGGCCATGTTGCCGAACCTGGTCGGTGTGCCGAAGATGACGGC
>CAZWSC010000067.1:0-18896 GCA_964636385.1 uncultured bacterium | reverse complement strand
TCGATCATCCCGCTGCCCATCATTCTGAGGTTGGTCACGTGCGTGTGACTGTCGAACAGGCCGGGAACGGCGTACCTGCCCGCGCAATCGATGACGGCCGCGTCGCTCCAGTCAGGCGCGTCCATCGGGGCGCCCGCATCGCGCACGACCGCGATCCGACTGCCGTCGATCAGGATGTCCATCGGGCCGGTCATGACGCCGGCATCAACGTCGAACACGGCTACGTTGGTGAGAATGAGCCGGGCAGGGGCGGGAGCTTCGGTCACAGCCACGTCCATGGCGTCCCCCGCCGGTGCCTGGGCAGCGGCGAGCGCGAGCAGCATGATGGAGACTGCACAGCCCGATGGAACCGACATGGGTTCCTCCCTTCGTATCGGATCTGCACGGGATCACATCGCGTGAACCGGCCCCGCCGCAACTCCCGCCCCGCCGATACGTTGCGGGGAGCATGCACACCGCCGCCGAAGCCGCACCCTACCCCTTCTTCACCTCCGTGTACCCGAGGTCGAACGCAGCCAGGTTCGCCTCGATCGCCTTGGGCGGCACCGAGGCGACGACCGATGCCTTCATCTCCTCGTATGTGAAAGGAAGCAGCCCCGTGCCGACGAGCGCGCCGAGCATCACCACATTGGCGGTCTTCTCGCTTCCGGCCTCGAGCGCGCGCTCGTGCGCGGAGAGTGAGTGAACTTCGGCCGCGTTCTTCCGCGCCTCCGCCTCGATCGTCGGGATGTCGGGATACTCCCGCCCGCCCGAGCTTACGGAGACAGGCCGGATCGGATCGCGGTTGATGATCACGACCGTGTCAGCAGTGATCTGGTCCCTTGCCCTGTACACCTCCAGCGGCTCGAACCCCAGAATCACGCTGATGTCGGTGGCGAAGGGGAGGGACGAGCGCGTGTCGCCAAGGCGCACGGTTGTCTGTACCACCCCTCCGCGCTGGGCCATCCCGTGGATCTCGCTCACCAGGATCGGGATATCCTTCTCGACAGCCGCGTGGCCGATGATCTTGGAGACGGTCAGGGCGCCCTGGCCCCCAACGCCGACGATCTGGACTGTTATGCAATCTGTATTCGTGGCCGGCATTCTACTTCCCTCCCTCGTCGACCCCGGCGGGCACCTTCTCCCCTTCTCCAACCGGCCCCATTGCGTCGAAGGGGCAGATCTGCGCGCAGACCCCGCAGGATAGGCAGAGGGTCACGTCGATGTAATGGTCATCCCCGTCGCGGATGAAGGCGGGGCAGGCGAATGACTTCGTGCAGAGGTGGCAGTGGCGGCACCTGTCCTGGTAGACCTCGTACTTCGTGCCCTTCACCCCCTTCTTCCGCCGGTCGCGCTCCAGCAGGAGCACGCAGGGCGACTTCGTGATGACGACGCTGACGCTCTTGTGGCCGAGCGCATCCTTGAACGCCTGCTGCGTCGCCTTCACATCCAGGGGATCCACCGTGACGACATGCTCCACGCCGATCCCCCGGCAGACCTCCGCGATGTCCACGGCAGGCGCCTTCTGCCCCATCCCGTCCATCGGGATGCCCGGATGCGGCTGGTGCCCGGTCATCGCCGTTGTGCTGTTGTCCATAATGTTGAGGACGAACCTGTGGCGGTTGTGCACGGCATTGATCAGCGGCGCAACTCCTGAGTGGAAGAAGGTGGAGTCCCCTATGAAGGCGACGACCGGTTCCTCCACGACCTTCGACAGCGCGCCCGCGGCCCCTGCGGAGCTGCCCATGCAGAGGACGAGGTCGCCCATCTCGTGCGGGGGCGCCATCCCGAGTGTGTAACACCCGATGTCGGTGGAGAAGGCGGCCTTGCCGCGGGTGGCCCGGCGAACGGCGTAGAAGGCGGCGCGGTGCGGGCAGCCGGGGCAGAGCACCGGCGGGCGCACGGGCTGTGAAAGCTCGGCCCACTCGCCAGGCTTGCGGCGCGGCCTGTCGGCCTTGATCCCCCTCGATGCGAGAGCGGAGATGATCCCGTCGGCGACTATCTCGGGGTTGAACTCGAAGGCGCGCGGGAAGTGCCCCTCCTTCTTGGCCAGGACAGCGCAGTCGATCTTCTGCTCGTGCAGGATCGCCTTGATGCTTTCCTCAAGGAAAGGCTCCAGCTCCTCCACGATGATCACGAAGTCGTGCTCACGGCAGAACTCGGCGACCTTCCTCTCGGGCAGGGGATGGGTCATCCCCAGGTGCAGGACATGCGCTGTGATCCCCATCTCGACGTTGTCCAGCACCTCCATGACGTAGTTGGAGGGCACACCGGATGTTATGAACCCGGCCTTCTTACCCTTGCGGTTCGCCTTGCGGGGAGTCTCCACCCGCGTGAAGGGCGAGTCCTCCGCGTCGTCCGCCATCTTCGCCAGTGTCTCCAGCAGGACCGGATGGCGCGCACGCGCGGTAGTCGGCACTGTGACGAAGCGGCGCGGCTCCTTCTTCCACGACACGCGCCCCTCGGACGGCTTCAGCATCGGCCCCAGCTCCACCGGGCCGCGCACGTGGTTGAGGCGGGTCGTGGTGCGGAGCATCACCGGCATCTCGTACTTCTCGGAGAGCTCGTACCCGGCAAGCATCATCCGCCGCGCCTCCTCCGGGTTGGATGGCTCGAGCATCGGGACCCCGGACATCTTCGCGAAGTAGCGGTTGTCCTGCTCGTTCTGGGAGGAGTGGCACTCGGGATCGTCCGCCGAGACGATGATCATCCCCGCCCGAACCCCCGTGTACGCCAGGGTCATGAAGGCGTCGGCAGCCACGTTCAGCCCTACATGCTTCATGAAGGTGAACGAGCGCACCCCGGCTATGGCCGCGGCGGCCGCGGTCTCGAAGGCGACCTTCTCGTTGATGGAGAACTCGAAGAAGATCCCGGCCTCGGCCGCGATCCGCTGGAAGGTATTCCCGATCTCGGAAGATGGTGTCCCCGGGTAGGTTGCAGCCACGCGGCAACCGGCCTCGACTGCGCCGCGCGCCAGGGCGTCGTTGCCGAGCAGAAGCACCCTGGTCCCAGGCTTGTCCGCAAGGATAGGATCCATGTCTGTCTGCCTTCCTTTGTGCTTGTTGATGTGAGAGAGGATTGGCAGGGCGAGTCTACAGGCTCAGCTCCGGGGGTTCAACGACAGGCGGCAGGGGTTCGGCGGCCTGAGATCCGGGGCACGCCGCCACATGTCCATTCTACGACCTTTCGAATTTTGGTCTTGACTGTTTTACGACATGCACGATCATGGACGGCATGAAGACCTTGCGCCGTCTCTACGATGCGATCCTGGCCGACCACCTCCGCGACCGGCGTCAGATGGCACTGGTCAGCGGTCCCCGCCAGGTCGGCAAGACCACCACCTGCCGCAATCTCGCGGACCACTACGCCAACTGGGACGACCTCGACCACCGCGAGCAGATCCTGGCCGGGCCGTCGCACCTGGTCGAGTGGTTCGGGCTGGACCGCCTGGCGGCCGGTCTCCCCACGCTCCTCTTCGACGAGCTGCACAAGTTCCCGCGCTGGAAGCAGTTCCTCAAGGGCTTCTTCGATTCCCATGCCGACCGGGCGCGGATCATCGTCACAGGCAGCGGCCACCTCGACGTCTACCGGCGCGGCGGCGACAGCCTCATGGGGCGTTACTTCCGCTACCGCATGCATCCATTCTCGGCGGCTGAAGCCGTCCACACCGACCTGCCCGACCCGGCCCGCATCGTGCGCATGCCGGTCCCGCTCGACGATGCAGACTGGACGGCGCTGTGGGAGCACGGTGGCTTCCCGGAGCCGTACCTCAAGCGCGACCCCCGCTTCAGCAGGCGCTGGCAGTCGCTGCGCGGGGAGCAGCTCGTCCGCGAGGACATCCGCGACCTCACGCAGGTGCAGCACCTCGATCAGATCGAGGCGCTCGTCCATCTGCTCATGGCGCGGTCGTCCCGCCAGCTGGTGTTCGCGAACCTGGCCCGGGACGTTCGCGTGAGCGTGGATACCCTGCGGCGATGGATCGGCGTCCTGTGCGACCTGCAGCTGGGTTTCGTGATCCGCCCATGGCACAGGAACGTATCGCGGTCGCTTCGCAAGGAGCCGCACTGGTTCCTGCGCGACTGGGCCATGATCGACGATCCCGGCGACCGGGCCGAGACACTCGTCGGCTGTCACCTGCTCAAGGCGGTCGAAGGCTGGACGGACCTCGGGCTGGGCGGGTTCGCGCTGCACTACATCCGCGACAAGGAGAAGCGCGAGGTCGATTTCGTCGTGATCCGCGACGGCCGGCCCTGGTTCCTGGTCGAGGTCAAGCACCGGGACACGCGCCTGTCGCGGGCGCTCGGCCACTTTCAGGCGCAGGTCAGCGCGCCGCATGCCTTCCAGGTGGTCATCGAGGCCGACCATGTCGCGGCCGATTGCTTCAGCGAGCCCGGGGAGCCGATGATCGTGCCTGCCAGGACGTTTCTAACGCAGCTTGTGTAGCGTAGCTGCGGCTTCCCTGAGCACTGGGCCTTCCTGAACACACGCGAAGTCGCCTGCCGGCTCACCCCGCCTCGACGACCACAGGATCCGCCCACTCCGCGAGGTCGCTGCGATGCGTCAACAGCAGCCACTGCCGCTCGGCTGCGACGGCCTTCAGAGTCTCCCTCAGGTTCCGCAGGCGCCCCGCATCGTAGTGGACGAAAGGGTCGTCGAAGAAGAGAGGCAGCGGAACGGCCTGGGTCAGAAGGTCCGCGACTGCCAGGCGGATCGACAGATCGAGCTGATCCCGTGCTCCCTGTGAAAGCTGCTCCGGGGCGATGGCTACTCCTTCGGAGTCGATCACCCTGCAGGCGAACTCCTCATCCAGGCTGACACGGCGGCCGGGCGAGCCTGTGATGGCTTGGAAGTGTCCCGTGACCCGCGCCTCGAGATCCTCGCGGTATGCTGCCTGGAAGTTGTCCGCCGCCTCGCGCACCCAACGGTATGCCAGGGCAAGCGCGTCGCGCTCCCTGCGCAGGCGGACGAGGTCCTCCTCCACCTGCCGGATCTGTACCTCCATCCTCGCCACGTTCGGCGGCACAGCGCCCTCCAGGCCGGCCAGGTTTCTGATGAGATGACGCTCCCGCTCCTCCGCAGCCCTCAGCGCCTTCCGGTAGTGAGCCGACTCCTCTCCCAGGCGCTCAGCTTCGGCCTGCAGGGAGCGGGCCCGCTCGATCGGATCGGCCTGGTCCTTCGACGCCGCCAGGAACGGGTCCTCCCTCTCCACCTCCTGGATTCGCAGGACAACCTGGCCCAGGACCGCGTTTGCCTCGTCCCTCTGCGACTCCAGGATGGCCCGCGACGGGATTCCCGCGGTGCGCAGGATGGTCTGTACGCGATCATCGAGCGCCTCAGCCTTCCGGCGGCATTCCCGGAACGCACGTTCCTCCTCGCGCGTCCTGGCCAGCCAGCCGGGCAGATCCTCACCCGATGCCCGCTCCCTGGCGCCCGGCCACACCGACTCGACCTCTTCCCACGCCTGCTCCAGCCGCCTGCCGGCCTCTGCCAGCATCTCCTCCCGCGCCTCCGGGGGCGGAAGGGCGCGGATCTGCTCCTTCACAGAGTGCAGCGACTTCTCGCACTCGCTGCAGCCTTCGAGGAGTGCGGTGATCGTCTCCTCGGGAGTTTCCGGCGTGAATGGACCGAGTTCTGCAGTCAGCCTCTCGAGTTCGCGGTCCTCTTCGTGCTCCCTGCGCAGGCGCTCCAGGTCGCGTCGGATGCGATCCAGCTCGAGTTCACCTTCACGGCGGCGGGATGAGGCGCGTCGGAACTCCTCCCACCTGTCCGGATCCAGAGAGCGCAGCCAGGCCACGACCTCCCCGGCCGCAGCCCCGGCAGGCGCTCCGGGCAGTCGCAGGACTTCGTCGAAGGGGGGAGGAAGCTCCGCGGCTGGGACCGACTCCCACCGGACACCGCTTTCGGCAAGCCCGAACCGGCGAACGAGGATCTCGCGCTCGCGCTCGTTCAGGCGCCCGGTCTCCTCGTCGTGAAGGCGCCACCTGTCCCGGAGCCTGTCCAGCTCGCTTCGTGTGGTCTGTGCGTATGGTCCCAGGTCCCGCGCCTGTTCGTAGGCGGCCGACTCCAGGCGCTCCAGCTCCTTCTCCAGCGGATCGAGAGCGGGAATCCCGGGTGCTTCCGGCCACACCTCACGCACACCATCCCAGAGCCCTGCCAGCTGCCGGTCTGCGGCCTCCCGCCGGGCGCGCAGCTCATCCGCACCCGGGATCTCATCCAGTCGACTGCGCAACGCAGCGATGCGCTTCTCCAGCGCGGCGCACTCCTCCACCTGCCGCTGGATCTCCTCCATCCCCAGGTCGGACGACAGCGGATGCAGTCTTCGGGCCAACTCCTCCACCTCGGTATCCGCCTCGTCTTCGCTCTGAAGGCGCTGGAGGTCGCGCGCGACCTCGGCAGCGCGTCGCCTCGTCTCCTCGCGCCCGCCCGCTTCATCCTCCAGCCTGCTCCAGTACTGCGGGTCCAAGCCGGCCAGCCATTCCGACAGTTCTCCCACGGAACCTTCAGCCGGGGCGCCGGGCAGGTTGAGCAGGGAGGCGGCGTCATGCTGCAGCCCGCTCGCGGGCATTGCATCCAGGCGGGCGCAATCTTCGGTCCCGGTGAGGCGGGTGTGCAGGCCGGCGCGGTCCCTTCGGAGGCGCTCGGCCTCCGCATCGAGCAGCGCCCATCGCTCCTCCAGGCGGGCAAGCTCGGGACCTGTCGTGCCCGCGTACGGTCCGAGCTCCTCCGATGCTGCGGCTTCGCGGTTCTCCAGATCGGCCTGCTCGTCGCGCAGCGCGGCAAGTGCAGCCGCAGAGTCGCCTGCATCAGCAGCGTCCGGTTCCCTCAGTGGACGGGCCCGGCCAGTCTTCCTGCGGAGCAGCACGGCATTGAGTATGCGGAGGACAAGTGCGATCCCGGCGCCGATCCCTGCGGAGACAGGCAGTGCCATGTCGAGACCGAAGTAAAGGCCCGCCCCGAGTGCGGCGCCTGCGAGAAGGCTCAGCCAGATGCTGACCGGCCCCTGCTTCTGCGCGGCGGCTTCGCCGGTGCGGCCTGCCTCCTCGTGCCTCCGGCGGATGTCGTCGAGTTCCAGCTCGCGAATCCGCAGGGAGAGCTCCCGCAGGCGCTCCTTCCGTGAGATCGCCTCGCGGAGCTGATCCAGCTTCCCGTCACTCAGAAACTCCCTGCCGCTGGTCTGCTCCGTGATTCCGGTGAGGCGGCGGTCGATCTCCCCGGCCAGTGCGACATCCCTGGCGAACTCCTCCGCCCTGCGGCGCAGGGTGGGCGGATCGAAGCCCGCTGAGTCTCCGGCGGCTCCGGCAGCGTCCTCGAGTGCCTTCTTCTCCTCATACAGGGTCAGGATCTTTCGGCGCCTGTCTTCGCGAAGCTTCCCGGCACGGAAGATCCTGTCGGCGACAGACAGAAGATCGCTACGGCCCGCAACGCCGGGGAACTCGCGTTCGATCTGCTCCTCCAGGAGACGGACTTCGTTCTCTTTCGCCCTCCGCTCCTCTTCATGGCTCGCAAGGAGTGACGCCTCGAAGTCGTGCTCCTTCTCGATATCCCTGAGGCGGGAGGCGAGCAGCTTCCGCCGTTCCTCCAGCTCGATCTTGGCGCGCAGCGACTCCAGTCTGCCGGGGGTGAGAAAGTGCCGTTCCTCGGACTGGCTGCCTATCTCCGCCATCCGATCTCTTATCGACTCCAGGGACTTCACGTCGTTCAGGATCGCTTCGGCCTCCGGGCGCAGCAGATCAGGGCGCACTCCCTGCCAGGAACTGAGCGACTCCAGGCGTCGCCCGGCTTCTTCCAGCTCGCGTTCCGTCGTGGAGATCACAGCAGTGCGTTCCTGGCGGCGTCTGCCGGCCTCGGCAGCCTGCCTGCGAAGCGAGAGCAGCCCCGGGCGGCCCCTTACCGAAGCGAACTCCCCGGCAAGCCTCTTCTCGAGGGCGTCGGCTTCTTCCTCGAGGCGGATCGCCTCGGCCGCCGTCTCATCCAGCGACTGCCCTCTGCGCCTTCGCTCGGCTTCGGACTTCTGGAGTGCCTCGAGCGCCCGCTCCAGGCCGGGTCCGGCATTCGCGAACGGGGCGAAGCGGCCGTGCAACTCAGGCTCGAGGGGAGCCTTCTCCCTCTCCACGGAAGACAGCTCATCCAGCCCCTTCTGCGCCTGCTGCAGCGACGCCTGCCGCGAGCGGCGTTCCTCGCTCAAGTCCAGCCACCTGCGCAGGACCTCCTCCCGACGCTCGGCAAGCTCCAGGGATTCGGCGGCCTTGCGGATCTCCTGCTGAGTCTCCTCGAGCTTCTCATTCTGGGCGTTGAGACGCTCCAGGATATCGCGGCCCTTCCCAAGCTCCCCGGCCGCTTCCGTGAGCTCCGTTTCGAGCCTCTCGATCCGTCCCGGCTCCTTCTGGTTCTGGGGGCGCGTGGCGCCAGGGCGGATCAGCCCGAGGTCTCCTGTCCCTTTTGTCAGATCCCTGATCTGCAGGAACAGCTGCTGCAGGACATCGTCCACCCGGCCTGCCCTGCTTCCGGACAGGAGGTGCTGGAGTTCCGCGCCGATCGCGGCTTCATCAGGCAGAGGCTGGCTCATGCAGAATGTCTGGAGGAAGAGGTCCAGCTCGGAGATTCCAAGGTGCTGGCTGAGCAGCGAGCGGAAGGCGCTTCCGGCGGATGACGTTGCGCGGGGATTGTGCTCGCCCTCGAACAGGACCTCGCTGCCGGAGCTCGTGACCTCGGTGAGGCGCACACGGTGCGTCTCGAAGCTTCTGTGCAGCCGGAAGCGGCGGCCGGCACGCTCCCACTCGAGTTCGCCCCAGAACTCCCGAGGCCTGGAGAATGAACGGAACCTGCCGGAGCCAAAGCGCGAAGGGGCGGCGTCCGCCGGAAGCCCGAACCATACGGCGGCCAGTCCGTTCAGGAGTGTGCTCTTCCCCGCCTCGTTCGGGCCTTCCATGACGCATGCGCCGGGCGGAAAGGCGAAGCGGGACGGCTTCTCGTATATGCCGAACCCGGCAAGGCTCAGCCTGAGGATCCGCACCGCGGGATCGCTGCGCAGAGGATCGGTCATTGCCCTGCCGTCCCATCCGTTGTGCTGTCCTGCCGCTCCGGCCCCGCAGCGAGGAAGGCTGACAGGCCCTGTCGGAAGGCCATCTCGGTCCGCATCTGCTCTTCGGGTGTTCGGCAGGCTGCCCCCTCGCGCGCGGCGATCCGGGCGAACTCGCCGCGGATTGTGCGCTCCCCGACCAGGTTCTCAATCCCGATGAGTGGAGCCGTCCCTTCCGGCTGACGCACCTCGAGGTGGTAGAACCGACTGCCGAAGCGACCTGCCAGCGTGGCGGGATCGACCGGGAATCCTGGTATGCCGCGCAGGTTGATCCGCAGAATCTTCTCCTCATCGCAGGCGGATTCGATGCGGGTGTGGAGTTCCTGCTCCGACGAGAACGAACCGAGGTTCCAGTCCTCCTCCTCGATAGGCCGGCTGCGGAATGCGTGATGGCGCGGGGCAGGTTCGTCCTCGCACGGATCGAAGCTCACGAGATCGGCCCCGCCAGGGTCGTCGAAGCCGCCTCCCTCTATCCGGCCGGGGTAGACAGCGCAGCCCTTTCCCAGGCGTCGTTGGCGATGCCTGTGTATGTGCCCGAGGGCGATGTAGTCCAGGCCCAGTTCTGCCAGGCGCGCGGATGCAAGCGGCAGTGAGCGGTCGGACCACTCCACATCCAGAGATCCGTGAAGGACGGCCACCTTGAAGGATGGTCCCGGCTCCACGGAAAACTGGTCATAGGGGGGGGAGGACCTGCCGGCGACAAAGGCCATCGAGTACAGGTCGATGCGTCGTCCTCCCAACTCCCACGAGACAACCCTGGCCGGGGTTGGGTTGGTGACCAGGTGGCCCGGCCAGCGTGCGCTGTACCTCCGGAAGACCCCATCCGGGTAGGAGTACTCGTCGTGGTTGCCCGGAACCGTCAGTACGCGGATCCCCGCTTCATGCAGGCGTGACAGGTCTGCGAGAACAGTCCGTACCAGGGTGTCCGGCGGGGTGTGACTGTCGAAGATGTCCCCCGCCAGGAGAACAGCGCCGATCCCGTTTTCTGGAGACAGAGCCCACGCGGTGATCCTGGTGAGGAGGCCGTCCGCCTCGGTCCGCCTTTCTGCGGGCCTTGCAGCGATGTAGTCGTGGTCCTGGCCAAGATGAAGATCGGCCAGATGCAGAATCCTCGTTCTCACGGGGAGAGGCCTCCCGTCCGGCTAATGGCCCGGCGGTGTGAAGCGGAAAGGTATCGTGAGCGCCGAGCGCACGGGCCGGCCGTAACGCATCGCCGGCGTGAACTTCCACTTCTCTGCCGCAAGCTCGGCTGACCTGCACAGCGAAGGGGGCGCGTTGCAGTTCTCAACCTTTGTCTGGACCACGTTCCCCTCTTCGTCAATGACAACGCGGATGTCCACTGTTCCGCCCTGTCCGGCATCCTGGGCACCCATGGGGTAGTCAGCCTGGACCATCGTTACTGCTTCCGGCGGTGTGTCGTACGCCGCGATCACGGCATTCCCGGCTCCTGAGCGCAGGAAATCGCGTACGCCTTCGACATCGTCGAAGACCCACTCGTCCAGGACGAATGCGGCGAGGTACGGAGTTGACCTGACGCCGGTGTTGCCGTCCACGATCGCCTGGTCCATGGGATCCAGATCCGTTTCCAATGCGCCCGATTCCTGTTCCTCGGTGATCTGGATGACAGTCTCCAGGGCAGGATATCTGCCCGGCGATATGGCGAACTTCAGCGTGGCCCTCCACGAACGGATGAACGGAAGCGCCAGTGTCGTGTCCAGGGAGGCCCCTCGTTCGAAGTCCCGCAGGGCATCGTTCGTGAAGCCCTTCAGCATCTTCAGATGGCCGGCGCCCAGGTAGGCAAGCGCATCGGCGCCGGATTGCAAAGCCTGGGCCAGTGCTTCGCCGGATCGCTCCCATTCCTCCATCCGCATGTAGGCGAACCCGAGGTTCCTTCGCACACGGGGACCCCAGGGCGGCGCATGTACGGCCTGCCTGCCCGCCTCGAGCGTTTCCAGCGCATCCAGCAGCCGCCCGGTCCGCGCGTACAGGGCCGCCAGTTCGATGACGACAGGTCCGTAGCCCGGGTTCTCGGCCAGGGCCAGGCGCCAGGTGTGCTCGGCCTCTGTGTTCCGGTCAAGACGTGCATACAGGGCCCCTAGATTGTCCAGAAGAAAGGGGTCCGTGGGGTCTCTCTCCAGGGCCTTCTTGAGTACAACCTCTGCGTCCTCGTACCGCTCCATATGGGTGAGGACCAGTCCCATGTTGCTCCAGCCGTCAGGAGACGCAGGGTCCGTTTCCGTCATCAAGCGGAACTCTTCGAGCGCATCCGCCAGGTGTCCCGGATCCTCATCCCGTCCCCGGGTGAACAGGAGATGGCCAAGAGCGAATCGGGCCTCGGTTCGTTCCGGATGGATCCGGATGGCGCGGCGGTAGAACTTCTCCGCCAGGTCGGGCTTCCCGAGCTCCTCGTACGCTTCTCCGTAGATCAGGGCTGCCAGCGAGAAGTCCGACCTCGCATCCAGGGCCCGGTTCAGCGCCAGGTCCGCTTCCAGATCCCGGCCGGCGGAGATCGCTAGAAAGCCCTCGCAGAAGTGGCGGGCATAGTCGGCCGGCCTTCCCTCCAGGATCGACCGGCAGACCTCCTCGCGCATCTGGATCGAATCGAAATCGGCCATCCTGCGGATCAGCTGCGCCTCTCGTGCCGCTCCCGTCTGGGCGAAAGCCGGAGCAATTGCGAACGGGACTGAGATCAGGAGGAACACGTGGATGAGATAAGTTGCCAGGCCGCGAATGGTTCGAGGCATCACCATCTCTCCTTTCGTCGGTCGGGCCCGGTGCACCAATCCTGGTTGCCCGGGTACCTGTTCTGCGGCACAACCCCTTGGCGTCGGCAGAATAGCACTCATGCCCGGGCAATGCCATTGCCGCAATGGAACTCCAACCCGCCTTGCACTAAATCCTGTGCGGCATGTGGCAGTCGATTCCTCGATCGGGGGATCAGGGGGGACGAAGCGGGGACCGGGAACAATATGTTGCATATCTTCCTGCTTTGGACATAATCGAGCGGTTGTAGCAACGAATCTCAGCAAGAATGAGGTTTCGGCAAACCGGCCGAAAGAAACAGCCCCGCTCGTTCGTTCAGCCGTCGCTCCGGAAGCATCCATTTCGGGGCAAACAAGGGGTGGCCTCCAGGGGTCGCGTATGCCCGACATGAAGACGGGCAGGCCCCGGATAGTCTACGACTGCGGCGCCCGGGGCAGTAATGGTTCCGCGTGGCCAGGCGATCGGACCGTGATCGCGGCTTGGCCAATTCATGGGGATACGGAAGCGGAGGGAGTTGGATTTGCCTACATCGCAGGATATGCCTCAGGCTGCGGAAGCGGTCTTGGAACTGGTTCAGAGGGTAGTCATTGCCCTGGTGGACCGCCCCGAGTTGGTCAGGGTCAGCAGGGTCAGCGGGGAGCAGGCCATCGTGGTGGAGATAGCTGCGGTTCCTCCCGAGGTCGGACAGGTGATCGGGCGGGGCGGCAGGAACATCCACGCACTTCAGATCATTGCGCAGGCCGTTGCCGCGAAACATGGTGTCGACTGTCAGATCTTCGTACTGGATCGTCCGAGGGGCACGGATGGTGCGCCGTTGGCTTAGCCCTCAGCTTACACGGTGGTGCCCGTCCGGGTTACAGAGGATGCGACCCTCCCGCTAGTGCGCAGGGAAAAGGGCTGGCGCTCCTGCCGCCGGAAAGAGGCTTTCCGCCGGTGGTCCGGGTGGGTACTCCCGGCGTTCTGATTTCCGGATGACATTCGGCCGGCTGCTGAACAAGTGGCCGGCTTGTTCTTGCCATCCGTCGTCTTCGGAGGAGGAGACAATGCGCTCAGGATTGATCTTGATCGTAACCGCCGTGCTGTTTCTGCCGGCATGCTCGGCGGCGGTGCAGCTTCGGGAGCCCCGTTCCGAGGCGATCACTCCAGATAAGCAGGCAGAGCCGGGACGCATCCGCGCCGACCGTCTTCAGCATCGGGTGGAGTATCTCGCGTCTGAAGACCTGGCGGGCAGGGGGCCGGGATCCTTCCAGGCCGATTCGGCAGCTGCATACGTTCTCGGCCGGTTCCTGGATCTGGGTCTTGATCCGGGCATTGGCGGGAACTCCCATCTGCTTTCCGATCCGGTCTTCGTCAGGGTTCACGCTCAGGGCACGGTCGGGTTGCGGGACCAGGACAGAGGGTACACCTTCAACCGCGACTGGGCGGCACATGGCGTCAGCGCACAGGGGCGCGATTCAACTTCTGTTGTCTTCGTGGGATACGGGATCACTGCCCCGGAGTACGGCTATGATGACTATCGAAATGTACTGACCCGTGGAAGGGCGGTTCTTGCCCTGATGGGCGAACCGGGCGCAGGTCTCCCTGACGGACCTTTCCTGTCCACTGCAAGTCCTCCATACCACGGTGATCCATTCCGGAAGGCTCTCAATGCGCAGGCTCACGGTGCGAGTTCTCTTCTGCTTGCCTATGGGGATCCGACCGGTCTTGACGAGGACCGACTTGTGCGGCATCCGGAATGGAGTGGTTTCGGAGTTGCCGGAATACCGGTCTTCAAGGTTACACGGGCGGTTGCACAGAACCTCCTGGACACGGAGGGACTCGACCTCGGCGATCTGCAGTTCATGATCGACAGGTCTCTTGATCCACATTCTGCCGATCTGCCGGATGCATGGATCGAAGGTGTTGTGAGCATGCACAGGGCTCCCGGCCGGATGATCACAGTGGCGGGATGCCGCCCCGGAACAGGCCACGGGACAGTAGTCGTCGCCGCCGCGTATGACGGACTCGGTATGGGTGTGGACAGGCGGGATCCCATGCTGCACCCAGGTGCGGGAGACAATGCCTCCGGTTTGGCCGTCCTTATGGAGACTGCCGCGGCCATCATGCAGTCACCCCCCGCAGAACGGTCGGTCTGTTTCGTTGCGTACGCGGGGCGCCACTACTCCGCCGCCGGCCTGGCATCTTTCATTTCCTCGGCGGGGATCCACCCTTCGGAAATCCAGGGCATGGTCGACATCGGACCACTCGGAACGGGGGAGGTCCTCAACATACATGGACTTCACTCAGCCCCCGGACTGGCCCGGGTTCTCGAGGATGTGGAGAGTGGGCTTCTCCGCTCTCCCAGGACTGTCCGCCACGAGGCTCGGCCCGATGTGGGGGCATTGAAGCACATGGCTGACTTCGAGATACCGGGCATCCTCGTCTGCGGACCGGGTGATCGCAGGTTGGGCACCCCTGGTGATACGCCGGACTGGCTGGACTACGAGGCCATGGCGTCGGCAGGGGAGCTGATACTGGGCCTCGTCGAGGCGCTGGCCTCGGACACCGAGCCGATCGAGTACGTTCCCTGAAGCCTCCCGGCGGAGGTCCTGCCCGCTCAGCCTCAAGCATCCGGCCATCCCGGGTCTGAGACTTCATCCCTCAAGTGTAACGTGGCCTCCTGCCGATACATGTTTGGTATGCGGCAGAGGAAGGATGCCTGAGGCCCTGCACGAGTCGCGCCAACTCACCGGTTTCCTCTGTTCCGACAGACGGTTCCAAGCCGTACTCGATCGCACTCGACGGGAGGATATGGAAATGGCCAGCAAGTTCTCGGCACAGGATCAGTGGATACTATGCCGTCTTGAGGACAACCTCTTCGGCTTCCCTTCCGAGCTCGTGCAGGAGATGCTCGCCATCCCGCCGGTTCGGTCAGTACCCCAGCTGCCTTCTCATGTCAGGGGGGTGATCAACCTGAGGGGGCGCGTGATCCCGATGATCGATCTGCGGCTGCGTCTGGGGATGCCAACCGCCGAAGAGATGATGCAGAACCTGCTCCAGGAAGTGGAAGGGTACGAGCACGCGCACAAGGAATGGCTTGAGGATCTCGAGGCGTCGGTCAACGAGGAGCGTGAGTTCACCCGGGCGATCAGTCCCCATGACTGCGAGTGCGGGCAGTGGCTGGACGGCTTCCAGTCGGACAACATAGTCCTCACCTCGGCAATCGGGAAGATGATGGAGCCTCACGCGATGATCCACGCCGTGGCCCTGGAGGTTCTGGAGAAGGTCCGGAGCAGCGATCCCGCCGGGGCGCTTCGCCGGATCGAGCAGGCCAGGAGGGCAGAGCTGGCTCAGGTGATCCGTCTTTTCGGAGAACTGCGGGCGGCGATACCCGAGGCCTACCGGGAGACAGCCGTCGTGCTGGAGGGGGCCAACTCGGTCTATGCGGTTTCCGTGGATCAGGTGGCCTCGGTTGAGCACCTGAAGGAAGGAACCCTGGCCGACCTGCCAGAGCTGGCCACGGCCGGTGCGAGCGGCCAGGTCTGCGGTCTGGCGCGACGCGCCAAGGACGACGGACTGGTCCTCATCCTGGATACGGACAAGATCCTGGATGAGTCGTACATCGCGGAGGTTCTGGCGTCGGAGACGGCCGCAGCGTAATCCGCGCTGGTGGCGAATCCTTCGCTGCGAAGCGGGGACTGCACGACAACCTTGCCATTACGGGCGCCGCAGGCAGGTATCTGCCCCGGCGCCCGTTGGCCTGCGTGCCCGTGGTCTTCGTTACCGCTTTGTCTGCATGCGTCATCGAATCCGGACAACGCGCGCCGTCGACGACACTTCCCCTGACCGGATCGTCAGGAAGTACACACCTGCCGGAAGCGGACTCCCGCCAGTCAGCGCTTCGATCGGCCACTGTGCCGATCCTGCCCCACCGGTTGCCAGGTGCCCCAAGTTCCTGCCGGATGCGTCGTGCAGCCACAACTGCGCCGGTGCAGCTGCCTCGAGCTCAGCCCGGATCCATGCGCTGCCTGAGAACGGATTCGGCTGGACGTGAAGGCCAATACCCTGCGTGTGTTCTTGATGCGGGATGCCCGAGGTGGGATCCACAACGCGCACGAGCGCATCGGTTGTGTAGACAGGCTCGACAAGGAAGCCGGCGCGGTAGAAGACGGCCAGGTCGAACACAACCGGGCTGTCGCCCAGTTGATCGGCGCGGAACGTGATCGATGAGAGGGCGCCGGGCCCGGTCTCGAACACTCCCCCCTGCATGATGACGTGCGATATGGAAAGCTCTCCATCACCGACCACCGGAACCCACCACTGGTTGTGCTGCGAGAAGAGGGATTCGGGCTGGCAGGAGACAAAGGCCAGGATCTCCGGGTCCCAGAGGATGACGGCGTCGTAACCGTTGAACTCGGACCCTTCCTCATCGACATGAATGAAGACCTTGAAGACAGAATCGGGCGCCACGTGACTCACCGCGGGTTGCAGTGAGACATGGACACCTGCTGCGGCCGGAGCGGCCATTACTGCGAGAAGGGCCAGGGCGAGTGTCACGTTCTTCAAGCACCTGTAAGCTGGCCGCATTGTCTCTCCTTTGTTCAGGTGTGACCGATTCCACCCGGGCCGCGTGTTGACGGCCCGGGTGGATAGTGGTCGATGCTGTTACCTCTTCAGGAACAGCTTCTGGTTCAGGTTGTGGCTGCCCGCCTGAAGGACGCAGAAGTAGACCCCTGCCGCCGCCTGGCGGTTTGAGTTCGTACGGCCGTTCCAGGTCACATCGTGAATACCGGCAGGCATGACACCGTCGCTCAGTGTCCGCACCAGCCGCCCGTTCAGATCGAAGATCTGGACAGTCACGCCCATCGCCTCGGGAAGCTCGAACTGGATCTGCGTCTGGCCGAGGAACGGGTTCGGCGCTGCACCGCGTAGACGCAGTGCCGTCGGCAGAGCAAGCTCTTCGCCAACGTCCGCAGAATCACGCTCGGACAGCTCGTCCGAAGAAGTCACGAACGAACGGTTGAACGCATCGCGCAGGTCCATCGCGCCAAGACGCGGCTGGGCGCCCCTCGTGCGAACAAGGAACCGGACGCGAACCAGCTCACCCTCGCCCTGAAGAGTGCCGCCAAGGGCCGCACCGTCAAGAACCAGGCCCTGGTCCACATTCACCGAGATGAAGAAGACCTCGGGGCTGTCCAGCATCGCGCCGCGATCAACAGACAGAACCTGCATCTGCGCAGAATCAAAGTCGAGACGCGCGTGGAACCCGGCCACCGAAGCCTCGTGATCCGCAAGACGCACCACCGCGGTCAGGATCCCGTCCGAATGAGGCATCGAACAGTCCAGAACCAGCAATGGCTGGTCGGCAGGATCCTTCTCTGGCAGGGCACCGTCACGGAGCGGAGCCACAACGCCGTAGTTCATCGAGAAGATCATCAGATCCTCGAAGTCGACGACATCGTCCGGCTCCGGGATGCCCACACGGCTGTTGTCGTCCGTCGGGCCGACGTCGCAGTGAGGATCCCAGTAGGTATCGTCTGTCGGGAGATAGTAGGTGGCGCCAAGGGCGCTGATGTCCTGGGTCGCCACATCCCCGTCGCCGATCTCGTCGTAGTTGTCGATGTCTGTTCCAACGATAGGCCGCACATCACCCAGCCAGTAGTTGGTGGAGCGATCGAACGAAGCCGAACCGACCGGGCTGTAGTTCAGGGCCATGTCGTAGACGAAGGCCTGGTAGTAGTAGATGCCGCGATCCATGCCGTTCTCATCGAAGTCGTCGTCAACAAAAGCGGTCGCAGCGCCGCTGAAGGCCTCGGCGCCTTCGGTCTCGTCGGCAGGATAGTCCGGAGCGGTGGTGTCGTACTCAGGATAGCTGTCCCACGTTACACGGCGTACCATCACGCCGTAGTAGTTGTCATCCGCGCCCGAAGCATCATCCCACGCAAGGTTGACCTTGTTGTGGCCGGGGGCTGCTGTGAACCCGGTGACCACACCCGGAGCCGTGTTGTCCGCGATGATGGTGTCGCTGCCGCTGCTCTCGTTCCCGAGAGCGTCGGTCGCGGTAACGGTCACCGTGACTGTGCCGTCGGACGGAGTGCAGGCGACAGAGGTGAGCACCCATGTCGCCACGCCGGCATCGTAGGTGTCAGGGTTGACTGCCGCGCCGCCGCCGAGACCCGTAAGATCGGCGGTGATATCGGCCGCCGTCAGCCCTCCGCCGTCGGTGATCGTCGCGGTCACGGTTATCTGGTCGGTGTCCTTCACATAGTCGTCGGTGTGGTCAAGGGTGTCGTTGGTCAGCAGAACATCCGTGATGCTCGGCCCGACCAGGTCCACGATGATGAGGCCGTCATCCGCGACGAACCCTGCAAGGTTCTGGTTCTGGTTGTTGCGGACGTAGCGGACCGTCAGGTCCACATCGCTCTCGGCGTAGTCCGGTGTCCCAACCGCCGTGAAGACCGCGGCGAAGAGATCAGCCGGACCATAGGTGCCGGGGTGAGCCCCGCCCAGTGCGGCGTCGATGCGGACCTTGAAGAGGCCGTTGCCGTCGCTGCCCTGGCTGGAAACCTGGAAGAGAGGAGTGCCCTCAAAAGGCCCGGCTGCCGGACGGGTGAAACTCGATGTCGTGGCGGAGACAACGGTGTTGTCCCACTCGACATCGATCGAGTAGCTGTACATCGGTCCCGAACCGCCGCCGAGATAGCGGACAGTGAGGCCGTTGCTGTAGACGCCACCGTTCTCGTTGGTAAGGCTGATCTCGAGAGGGTCGGGGATGCAGACGATGTTGCCATCTTCATACTCGTTGCACTGGCCGGGGAACTCGAGGAGCCACGGCCAGTAGACAACGTCGCCCGCGACAGCGTCGCCTGACGGGTTCGGGTTGTGGGCAGCGTCGGGACCGTTGGCGTGGCCCCACCAGTTGCAGCTCGCATCAATCTGTGTGCCCAGCGTCGAGGCATCCAGTCCGTACAGCTCGTTGCCGATGAACCCGTTCTCGTGAATATCGGCATCGATGCTATTGGAGCCATCGGCCAGCATCAGGATGCCCCTCTGGAAACCGTTGATCTCGTTACCCGTTATGATGTTGTACGTGTTG
>CAZWSC010000066.1:0-4600 GCA_964636385.1 uncultured bacterium | reverse complement strand
GGAGACGACGCATAGTAGTTCTCCCCATACCAGTCAGAGCACCACTCCCACACATTCCCATGCATGTCATACAGACCCCAGGCATTCGCTGCGAAGCTGCCAACCTGGGTCGTCTTCTGCCGGTACTCTCCCCTGGAACAACCGCTGTAGGGATAGTTGCCGTTGTAGTTCGCCTGGCTAGTGGACAGGCAGTTGCCAGTGTTGAATGGAGTGGTAGTACCCGCACGGCAGGCATACTCCCACTCAGCCTCGGTCGGCAGTCGATACCCGGGGCCACGCAGCTTCCCGATAAAACCCTGGACGTCATTCCAGGACACCCGCTCCACAGGAAGACGGCCGTTGCCGGTAAAGCGGCTTGGGTTACTCCCCATCACACCCTGCCACTGCTCCTGGGTCACCTCGTACTTCCCCATCCAGAACCCCTTCGTGATCCGAACCTCATGGACCGGGCCTTCATCATTGTGACGATTGCTCTCCGACGCCGGAGATCCCATCCGGAATGTCCCCGCAGGTATCCAGACGAAGTCCATGCGCACACCAGGGGCGATCTCGAAGGTCGCCTGCTCGCCAGCACGGGTGCCGGGTGATATGCGCCTGGTGGGAGATGCGGCAGGAGACTGAGGAGTAAGATCGACAATGCCGGAGCGCGGGTGTTCACGCACCTGCCTCTCCCGACCCGACCGGATGCCCATACCGATCGCCACAGCCAGAATCGCAACCACCGCGATGCTGACCGCTGCAATGAGACGCCGGCGCCTCGCCCGCTGCATCGCCGCATCACGCACATCGATCTCACGTCCCAGCGCCACAACCCGCGGCTCGTCGGGCCAGATCCGGCGCAACTCCTGCAGATGCCTGCGGGCAGCGCCGGGATCGCCCCGGTCAAGCGCCACCCTCGCCGCAGCCAGGTGCTCCTCGATCGCATCCCGCTCTCCTGCCGTCTCCTTGCGGGCTGCCTGAGCATCAGGGCTCTTCGGACACTCCCGCAACAGATCATCAAGAAGACCAAGCGCATCCTCGTAACGATGCTCCCGGCACAGCGAACCGGCCTCATCAAGACCGCGCTGGAACGCAGAAGCCTTCCACTGCAACGCCTCGCACTTCGTCTGAAGCTCACTGTCGTCTGGCTTCATGGACAGGAGCTGCTTACACAGAGCAACTCCGTCAGCATAGCGGTTCTCTGACTCCGCGGACTTGAGTGCCGCATTCAGGCTCTCCAACTCACGCCGCCCGGCAGCAGCAGACTTCAGAGATGGCAGCTTCCGCAGTGTCTCGAGAAACCGCTCATCCCGAGGCGAGAGCTTCAGGCCTTCGCGCACAAGGCGCTCAACGGGGTCAAACTCACCAGCATTGAGCGCACCGGCGAGTTCCTCGTGAATCCTGTCCAGACGCTTCTGCTTCCCCGATGCATCTGCCAGGATAGCCCTGGCATCGCTGTCGCCTTCGCGGATGCCGAGCGCAAGCTCAGCCTCCTTCTTCGCGCGGGAGTACTTGTGCTCTTCCAGGTAGGACTTCGCACGCGACATGTGGTCCCGGTACTGACGCTCCTCGACGATGTTCACACCACAACCGCCGCAGTGCTTGACACCCCGGCGCTGCTCATGGCCGCACCCCTCAACCGGGCAGGTCTCGAAGAGACCCTCGCCGCAGCTGTGGCAGAACCTCGCATTCTCAGGGTTGAGATACCGGCAGTTGGGACAGGCCCCCGAAGAACTGCCTGAAGCCAAAGGAGGGGAAACCTCTGAGTCATATACAACCAGGCCGGAGTCCTTGAACCCCTTCTCAAGCGCCTCCCAGAACTCATCCACAGAGAACCAGCGGTCGGCAGGAACCGGCTTCAGAGCACGCTTCACAGCAGCGCCAATGCCGGAAGGCAAGGCGTCCAGATCCACCTCGTCGGGGATCTGGCCCGTCAGCACATGATAGACAGTCTTGCCAAGGGCAAAGACGTCGCTGCGGTGATCCGCCCGCTTCGCGTCGCGCTTCTGCTCCGGGGACATGTACGCAGGAGAGCCCACCCCGAAGCCGGTCCGCGAAAGCTCAGACTCGCTCGCCATCCGCGCCAGGCCGAAGTCCACGATCTTCGCAACCCCATCCTTCGTGATCAGGATGTTGGAGGGCTTCAGATCACGGTGGATCACGCTGTGGCGATGTGCGTACCGGACACCCTGGAACACCTGCCGCAGCAGCTTCTCGGCGCGCATGGGAGACAGGACGCCGTCGCGCTCCAGGATCTCGCCCAGGTCCTCCCCCTCGACGTACTCCATCACGATGTAGTAACGGCCGGCATCCTCGTCCACATCGTAGACCTGAACTATCGCCTGGTGGTTCAGACGCCCGACAGTCTCCGCCTCGCGAAGGAATCGCTCGATGCCTAGCTGGCTCCCTTCCTGATGTGTGCTGAGAAGCTTCACAGCCACGATCCGGCCGCCGAGCTTCCGGTCCTTCGCCCGGTACACAACACCCATACCGCCGCGCCCGCGCTCTTCGATCAGCTCCCAGCGGCCGGCGAGGATCTCGCCGGGACGCGGAAGCTGCGACGGGTCGGGCGGAACGTAGATCGTGTCGTTGTCGCGGGCGGGTGGACCGGGGATCGTGTCATCGGCTCCCCTGACCTCGCCTGTACGCCGGGACTCGCCGGACACGCTGGATCCGCACTTCGGGCAGAAGTCGAAGTCGGCGCTGATAACTTTACCGCACTTCAGGCACTTCATGTTACGGCTCCGATGTGTTGCATCGCGCAGTGAACTGATGATCCAGCGTCCTCGTCGGACCATGGATGATCTGTCGAAGGCATCTCCGCACGCTGTGCGAGTCTCCCGTCCGCAGCCCCACACGCTGGTGAAGATCGTGTGCGCTGAATCCTAGTGCGGAAAGCCTGCGGACGCAATCGCCACATGCCCGGGCGGCCACCCCGTCACTGGCCGGTCGTAATGCACACCGGGCCGACACACCCGGACCGATGAGTCCTGACATGCCGGCCCGCCGTCACGGTGGGTCGCTACACAGTCATGCCCTTGCGCATCGCCTCCTCCAGCCTGGCGATCCCCTCCTCGATCCGCCCGTCAAGCCTGGACTGTTCCCCGTGCTTCGTCTCCCCCAGCATCATCCTTTCCAGGTCTCCGACTTCCTCGTCTTCTCCTTCGACCGCGGGGAACAGCACATCCGCGCTCTGGTCCATCACCGCGGACAGGCTCTCTTCCATGCTCTGCGCGCGTCCCAGCGCCGCCTCCAGATCATGCTGCATCCTGGACAGCTGCGCCGGGTCGGCCCCTGCCATGATCGACTTGCTCAGCGCACCCATCGACTCGAGATACGAGGTGGTTGCGGCCATCTGATCCCGCCTGGCCTCGAATGTCTCCAGCATCAGAAGGTAGCGCTCCCACTGGCTCGTCTGCTGAACAGTCCAGAGATACGCCTTCGCGATCTGGTTGAACTGCCCCTTGTCCCCCAGCTGGAGGGCCTTCTCGCCTAGCTGCCAGTAGCGCTTCCGCGACTCCTGACCCTTTCGGATGAACTGCACAATCCTGCTCTTGCCCTGGCGAAAACGGATGCTCCGTTCGATCTCCCGCCGCTTGCGCCTGTTCTCGAAGTACCTCATCTTCTATACCTCCTCCTGCCCTGCCGCCTTTCCTGTTCCGCCTCCCGATCCCTTCCGGCGCAGTCTATGGAAGGCCCTCTCGAAGTCCTCCGGCGCCAGGGACTCGATCTTCAGTTCGGCCGGCGCGGCCTTCCTCCCCCGGATCGCCGGACGTGCGTCGACCGGCTTCCGTGTCGCCTTCGCCCCCAGTTCAACAAGGCCGGGATTCACCCTCAGCAGCATGCTCTCGATCGCCAGCACACAGACCTGCCTTATGTCACGTCCGCTGAACCCGGCAGTCCTTTGAACGAGGGATCTGCGGTCAACCTTGCTGCTGTAACCTGCATCTTCGAGGTGAATCCTCCAGATGTCCCCGCGCGCCTGCTCATCGGGCAGAGGCACCCTGATCTGCGTTGCGAAGCGGGACAGGATGGCCGGGTCCAGCCTGTCGGGCGTATTGGTCGCAGCCATCGTCAGAACCGGGGACTCCTCGCTCTTGCCGCCCACTCCATCCAGCTCCGCGAGGAGAGTGGAGAGGACGCGGCGTTCAACACCGCTCTCATCCCCGGTCCTTGCGGCGGCAAGGGCCTCGAACTCATCGAGGAAAATGACCGACGGCGCGTGGCGCCTTGCCTCCTCGAACAGCAGCGAAACCAGCCGCGGCGAGTCCCCGAAGTAGCGCGACATCAGCTGGCTGGCTTTAACATCGAAGAAGGTGGCCTCCAGCTCCCCTGCCACAGCGGCTGCGAGGAGGGTCTTTCCCGTGCCCGGCGGTCCTTCCAGAAGGAGCATCCGGCTTCGCGGTAGTTTAACACCTGCCGGCGCCCTGGCCGTCATGAGCCCCACGCCCGCCTGTATCCGCTCCTTCGTCTCCGCAAGGCCGCCAATATCCTTCCATCCGACTGACGTCGTGCTTATGAGTGACAGGATCTGGTTCCGCAGGGCATTGGTGTCGAGCAGATCCTCCTCATCGCCCGAGGGCCGGTCGCCCTTCCTCCGTGTTCGGGAGAGGAGACCGCC
>CAZWSC010000065.1:0-8934 GCA_964636385.1 uncultured bacterium | reverse complement strand
CCCGCGCCAGATCGCTCATCTCGAAGGCAAGCAGTAGGCGCTGTTCGGGGGGCATCCTGCGCAGGATGTCGAGTTGAAGTTGGTCAGCGCGCGTGGTGGATTTTTTCATGGGGCCTACTCTACCGCGCGACACTGGTTGTGTCTATGCAATCGGCGTGCACGGGGCCCTGAACTCGTGACTTGTTCGTTCTTCGTGGGCGGATTATCCTGGCGGTACCGCCTCTGGACCAGCAGGACGTGCGCCGCGGAAGAGATCCGGGTTCGCTGTCAGGGAACAGTCCTCGCCAGTCGGAATCCATAGGTGTTGAGCCGCTCAGCAGGCAGGGACCGTGTCCGATGCGCCGATCGGCACTGCGCTGCCCTGCACTGCCAGCTTCCTCCCCGGAGGACACGGTATGCACCAGACGGGGGACCTGCAGGGTCTTCGCCGGGCGAGATCTCGTAGTATGTCGCTCCGTATCCATCCGAACACCACTCACTCACGTTGCCATGCATGTCATAGAGCCCCCAGGCGTTCGCACCGAAGCTCCCCACCTGTGTGGTCGTACGCCTGAACGTGCCTCCGGGGCAGGTGCCGTAGGGACTGGTGCCATCGTAATTCACATCGTCCGGAGGCAGACACGACCCAGTGTGAAACGGCGTTGCAGTACCGGCACGGCATGCATACTCCCACTCTGCTTCCGTTGGCAATCGCGACCACTCATCCGTCAGCCGGGCGATGAAATCCATGGCATCATTCCAGGACACCTGTTCCACCGGAAGGCGAGGGTTGCCGGTGAAGCTGGATGGATTCCCTCCCATCACTGCCTGCCACTCTCCCTGGGTGACCTCGTATCTGCCCAGCCAGAAGCCCTTTGAGATCCGGACCTCATGAGCAGGTTCTTCGTCCACGTTGCGGCCGATCTCATGTGGGTCCGAACCCATCCGGAATCTCCCTGCCGGAATCCACACGAACGCCATCCTGACACCAGGGAAGATCTCGAAGACCGACTCCTGTCCGGCGTGTGTGCCCTGGGGAGGCAGGGCGCTCCGCAGCTCACGTACTGCCTGGTCAAGGCTGCTGATCCTGCCATGTCCGCGGTGGTTCTGCTTGAGGCGCTTCAGCGCCGACGTCGCTGCTGCCAGGGAAACATGAGTGCGGGCTGAGAGGTTCGTCTCTATTGACGATACGAGTGATGTGGCCTCCGATTGCTCGGCGCTTCTTCTGTCAAGCGTCTCCCGAAGACTCTCCAAGTCCCTTCGGAACTCCATGACGCGCTGGTCGGATGGAGCCATGTCAGCCATGCGGGTCATCAGGGAGTCCGCCTGTTCCAGTGACGCGGGTGTTTCTTCAGCCAGGTTCAGCTGTACCTGAGCGGCAAGCTGCTCGAGTCCGGCGGCATGACGGGCCGTGCTGGATCGGGAGGAAAGCGAATCTGCGGTCTGCCTTGCACCGGGTTTGATGACGGCAATACGGGCGATTTCGGAATCTGCCCCGTCGAAGTCCTCCAGCCCGATGAGCTCCCCAACTCTCGTGACAATACTCCTCACGGTCTCAGAGGCGCCGGCCTCCAGTTCGGTCAGCTTTCGCTCAGCAGCGGCACTCGCCTCCGGCGCCTCTTTCAGCTCGGCTACACGTTCATACAGCTGGCGTCTCTCCGTCCAGTATCTGTCGCCGGCGCGCGGTGAAGCCTCCGTTGCGAGGAGGGCAGTTCCGATCTCCTCAGCAACCTCTCTTCGCTGCCCGGAGCTGACACCAATACCCCTGCTCTGCATGAGCCTCTGCAGAGCCTCCTCATGGTCGCCCTGGCTGATCGCCATCCGGCTTGCATCGAGATGACGCCGGTTCTCGGACGCAGTCGTCACCCATAAGACAATCAGTGCAGCAAGGGCGATGACACAGGCTGCCAGAAGTGCCTGGCGGCGCCGTGTCCTGATCAGCCTTGCGCTGAGAGCTTCCAGCTCGCTGTTGAGCCCTGCTGCGCGGGGTTCATCCGGCCAGATCTCACCAAGTTCAGCCAGGTGCCTGCGGGCGACGGCCGCCGCCCCCTTGTCGAGGGAACGGCGCGCGTCCGACAGAAGGTCCTCAACGAGCTTCTGCTCGGCAGCAGTCTCCTCATGATAACTTCGCAGCTGCCTATCCTGCGGACACTCCGCCATCATCTCCTTCAGAGAGCTCAATGCCTCTTCGTACCTATGCTCCCTGCGAAGAGACTTGACTGCGTCCATCCGCCGCTCGAGTGATCTGATCCTGTCGTCAAGCTCACGCTTCTTCTCTGTCAGTCTGGGATCATCAGGTTTCCGGGCGATCAGCTCCTCACAGATGGAAACTGCTTCCGAGTAGAGACCGGACTCCTCGGATCGCTGCAGACCGGAGGCGAGGCGATCGTGTTCCGAGCGCTCGGCGGTCCGTGCCTTCAACTCGGGCATCCGGGTGAGTGCATCGAGCAGGGCTTCGTCCCTGGGGGACAGCCGGAGGCCTGCCTCGACCAGGTCTTCCGCCCTGTCGAACTCCTCCGACTTCAGTGCGCTGTCCAGGTCCCGGCGGATCCTGTCGAGCGACGCCTGCTTTTCGGCAGCATCCGCTGCCATTGCCGCAGCGTCGGGATCGTCCGCACGAATCGACAGCGCCAGCTCCGCTTCCTTCCTGGCGCGCGAGTACTGGTGCCTGTCCAGTAGTTTGCGTGCCTGGCCGATGTGGTCCTGGTATTGACGCTCCTGGGTTGTATTGACGCCACAACTCCCGCAGAATTCGGTACCGACGCGATCTTCGAAGCCGCACTTCGGGCACTTCTCGAAAAGACCGATCCCGCAACTCTTGCAGAAGCGTGCCGACTTCGGGTTGGCAAAGGAGCAGTCGGGACAGGTGAAGGCAAGGATGCCGGATACCTGGCTCCCGGCGGTCACAGAAGATGCGGTTCCACTGTCGCGGGACAGGTTCTGTGTCATCTGCTGTCCGCCGAGGATGCTGTCCCCGCTTCTCCCCGCTTCAATCGCTTCCCAGAACTCGTCCACGGAAAACCAGCGGTCTGCCGGCTCCGGCTTCAGCGAGCGCATTACGGCGGATCTGACGGCCGCCGGCATCGCATCGGGATCAACCGGATCGGGAATCCGCCCGGTCAGGATGTGGTACACCGTCTTTCCCAGTGCGTATATGTCGCTGCGGTGATCAGCCCGCTTCGCGTCACGGCGCTGTTCCGGTGGCATGTAGGCGAGTGTGCCCAGCCCGTATCCGGTCTGTGAGAGCTCCGACTCGCTTGCGATGCGGGCAAGGCCGAAGTCCACGAGCTTCGCCCGTCCGTCTTCCGTGATAAGGATATTGGACGGCTTGATGTCCCTGTGTATGACACCATGCCGGTGTGCGTAGCTTACACCCTGGAACACCTGCTTCAGGATCGACAGGGCATCATCGAGCGGCTTGGCCCCGTCCCGCTCGAGCTGCTTCTCGAGATCCTCGCCATCGACCCACTCCATCACGATATAGTGATGGCCGCTGTCCTCGCCGACATCGAACACCTGCACAATCGCCTGATGACTGAGGCCGGCCACAGTCTGCGCCTCCCTCAGGAAGCGCTCGATCCCCTGGGAGCTGCCCTGCAGATGCTCCCTGAGAAGCTTGACCGCAACCGTTCGCGCCGAAAGCCTGGTGTCCCCGCCGCGGTATACAATGCCCATTCCTCCCCTGCCGCGCTCTTCAACGAGCTCCCAGCGGCCGGCGATAATCCTGCCTGGATGAGGTGGCTGTTGTTCTTCAGGCTCGAAGTGCAGGGTTTCACTTGGACGATCGTGAGGATCGGTGTGACCGCCGGGTTGAGGGGACAGGTCGACTCCGCACTTCGGGCAGGACTGGAACACACCGCTTAGCATGCTGCCGCACTTGAGGCACTCCATGAACCAGCCTCCATGATTGCTGTGAGCGGAGTGACGGCCATGGTCAGAACGCCGTGTCACTCCGTCGTGCTGTTCTACCTGCCCGGGCAGTGTTGATTGTTGTCACGAGCGACTGCAGTCTGAGTTCGACACAGGCATCGGATCAAGTATTCAGTTCACGCTCATTGCGTCTGATGCCCGGCTCCATGCGGCCTGGGGTCGGGCTGTCGGGTGTCCCGGGGAGCAAAGGGAGAGGCCGGGGCTTGCCCGGAAGCATGGCTGGATCAGTGGCTGTCCCGCAACCCACCACATTACAGCGTGTTGTGACTTTTCTTCAGAAAAGCTGCCCAGGAATTCCGCAAGCGGACTGGGTTGTCACTATTGGTTCTTTGGATGTGCGGAGATGGCCGGCTGACAGGCGCCGTGCCGGAACCGGGGGAGCGGTCGGCAGATCTTCTGTGGCACCCGAGAGCGGGCATTCGATCGCCAGACTGATCGCCTTTCGACGGGAGGAGGCAGAGTCATGTGGAGAGACCGGAACAGTGGAAAGGGAGCGCTCCTGTTGCTCTTCGTCGCGGCATTATCTGCGGCTGCGTTAACAGGTTGCGACTGGGACGCCCTGGGAGAAGCCCTATTGCAGTCCCTCGACCACGCAGCGGATAATGATCGCGAGACCGCACGGGAGATTCTGAAGACAGAGTTCACAGCCCAGGCAAAGAACGGCGCCATAGAGGCAGCGGCGCCCAGGGTCATCCCGGTGTTCTCCAGCCTGGTGGGAATTGGTGCGGCCGAGAAGGATTTCCTTGAGTTCAAGGACAAGGAGCCTGTGCCCTACTCTCCTGTCGGGGTGTCGAGCATCGACAGGTTCGGGCAGAGCACCTACGTGGCAGCCAGGGCATCGCATGATAACGCGGTCAACTACATAGAGATGTGCGACCGGCACAGGGTGTGGTCCGCCTTGCAGAACGACGTGACAGAGTGCATGCAGGCTGGGTCGCGCGACAGGGCGACATGCGAGAGGATTGTACTGGAGAGTCTTTCGCCTGAACATGCACGTGAGCTCCGGATCTTCATGAGCCAGCAGGCCAGCACAATCGATGCACAGATCGAGATGATGTCCAGCTACATAGACATTATCAGCAAGGCGGAGGAGTTCTACGGTGGTGTGGTCGGGCTCAGCGAGATTCCAGGGGATGAACGGGCGGAGGCCATTGATAAGAGACTGACTGCAATCAGGCAGGTGGGCTCATACTGCGAGATGATGAAGGCCGGGCTGAACTACTTCAACCATCAGAAGCGGATCATGGTCTATCTCGAGGAGCACAGGGGGCGCTGAGAAGCGACTCCGTGAGGCCATGCCGGAAGACGCACCGGACAGAAGGCACATGCCGGGGGGGGGGAGATGCACAGTACGCATATGGCACGCCGGGTAGCAGTGATCCTGATCCTTGCATTGTGCGGATGCGGCACAGCGCCCAAGGTCCAGCCCGGGAGGCCGGGCATCCAGACTGAGCCCGAGACGACTACCCGGGGACGGGGGGACATGACGGGAGAGATCCGCCTTCCGATGAACTACCACGAGAGCGACTACCGGAGGCTTGTTCTCGCCGTTTCTTTCCAGGGTATGGGTGAGTCGGTTGGAGAGATCTCCCCGGACATCATCGAAACGGTAAGCACCCGGCTTCAGACCGAGATGGCCAGGCTGAAGAGATTCCGGGTGTTTTCGCTGCACAGCCGCCATGGTGTGAGGATTCTTGAGAACCTGTCGGAGGCCGGAGAGGCGAACATCACGGTGCCTGCCGGTGATGAGCTCCCGGGGATCGACCTGGTCCTGACCGGCAGCATAGTCATGACCAGGGAACTCCATGAACGTCTTGACCACAGCGAGATCATCTACTCCGTGATGTGCGACTTCAACTGCGAGGAAGTCGCGACCAGAACCGTGCGCTTTGCCGAGAAGGCGGAAGGGCGGGCCCGCCGGACGGCCTCCTACTCACTCAGCAGGAACCGTCTGGGGGGGTTCAGCCAGGAGGACGAACAGCAGGCCATCAACGAAGCCGCGATGAAGGCTCTTTTGGTTCTGGCGAACAAGCTCGGCAACACCTATCCGACAGGCGGCAAGATCACCGGCGTCCTCGGAAACAGGATGACGCTCAACAAGGGCTTTGAAGACGGGATAATGCAGGACCACCAGATGATCGTGTACACCAAGATGCAGGGCGTGGACCTGCCGCTCGGAGTGGCCGAAGCCGTTCCGGCTCCATTCAGCTCAAACCTCGTTGTATACAGGTGGAACAACGAAGACACCTATGCCAGGAGATTGATAAAGAAACTGGACACGGATCCGAACTGCGCCTCCGAACTGCCCCTGTATGCCGTCAGCTATGGAGTTCCGCTGCCGCCGGAGTGGGAACGCTCGTACAGGGATTAGCGAGCCGCCACAACCTGCCGCTGACCACCCCCCGCTGCCTCTCCCGAAATAGTCGCACTGCCACGCAACACGGATGCAAGGATCCCCGGACGCCTCTCGTTATCCCCATTGTGACGCAGGCTTGGTACCTGCCGCCCCGAACGGGACGGCTCAGCCGGTAGGAGGATCAGATTACCATGGCTCGTAACTCATTCATCAAGAGGATGTTCGGCCGCAAGAAGCGGCTGGAGGATCTGGACATCGAGCAGCTCAATCGTGAGAAGCTGCGGCTGAAGCGGGAGGAAGGGAAGTTCGTGGCGCGCATCGAGCAGGTGGAGCGCGAGAAGACCGCGCTGTTCGACCAGGCGGTCGGGACGGGATCGAAGAGACAGAAGACGATGCTGGCCCGCCGCATCAAGGAACTCGATTCGTCGGCAAGGCATGACGAGTCGCTCGCCCGGGCCGTGTCCACGCAGATCCGCATCCTTGGCGGGATCATCAAGCTCAAGGAGGATCGTGGGTTTCGCGACCGGTACCAGATGCTGGGGATCCTGAAGAACATGGATGTCGCGGAACTGGCCGGTTACATCGAGGGGATTGCCGTCGAGGGTGATCTCACCGACGAAAAGCTTGTACAGCTCCTGAGGACCCTGGAAGAGGGCGACGCGATGTCCAACTGCAGGGAGGACGCTGATGTCATCGACATCGTGGAGGCCATGGAGGAGGCGGCTGCCGCGGCCAACTCCGGCAACGAAGCGGCCTGTGTCCACGGTCTGGAGAGGGTCAACAGGATCCTTTCCCGCGGTGACGAGAATGCACAGATGGAGCCGGCCGAACTGGCGTGATGACCGGCCGGCGGATCGAGGCAGCCGACGGGAGATCTGGTGATGCGTTACCTGCTTGAGAAGGCAAACGAAGCCCTGGCCGGGGCCGGGCGCAGCCTGGTGGCCGGAGAGTACAAGGATGCCCGCTTCAAGTACCTGCAGGCCGCCGAGTATCTCTTCCGGGCGGCAGGCAGGAGCCTGGGCGAGCTCAAGGAATCCAGAACCGAGGCCGCATGGCGCATCAGGGAGCTGGTGGAGCGTCTCGACAGGCAGATCGAAGTCGAGGGCAGCCGGCGGAAGCATCAGGCCCCGGATTCGAGCACCCCTGCAGCGGACGGGCGTGATGGCTCCGGCAACGGGAATGGACGCAAGCCGCCTCTCTCCACCTCCGATGACGTCGCGGGCAGCCCGGCCAACTGGCGGAGAGAAGCATGCACGGGGATCGGTTTCGGCGATGTTGCCGGACTCGAGAATGTAAAACAGGAGGTAATGCTCAACTTCGTTTACCCGGCAAGGTTTCCGGAGGATGCGAAGACTTACGGCGTTGCCAGGGGCGGAGGGCTTCTCCTCTACGGACCCCCGGGTACGGGGAAGACACTCATCGCCCGCGCGATTGCGGGCGAGGTCGACGCAGTCCTTTACGTGGTGTCCGCCGCCGACATCATGAGCAAGTGGGTGGGAGAGGCTGAGCAGAGGGTCCAGGCGCTTTTCGCGGATGCGCGAAGGCAGAGGCAGAGTGTGATATTCATAGACGAGATCGAGTCCCTGCTGCCCAGGCGGAAGTCGAATCAGTCGACGGTGATGGCGCGGGTAATACCGCAGTTGCTTGCGGAGCTTGACGGCTTCGACGGAAGGGGGACACCTCTGCTGTTCATAGGGGCGACCAACGAGCCCTGGGCGCTGGACTCGGCGGCGATGCGGCCCGGGCGTTTTGACACGCTGGTTCACGTGCCGCTTCCGGACAGGATGGCCCGCCGGCGGATCTTCGAGATCAACCTCACAGGTTTGGCCGTTGCTCCCGGGGTCCGTCTCGATGAGTTGGCGGACATGACCGGAGGATGGAGCGGTGCGGACATCAGGCGCATCTGTTCGATAGCCGGCAGGGCGGCCTTCGAGGAGAAGATACTCGGGGGCGATGCCCGCCTGATCGAGCGAATCGATTTTACACGGGCGATCCAGGAGACCCCGCCCAGCGTGAAGCCGGAGCAGGCTGAGAGCTACCGCAGATTCGCAGGGGCGCACGCCGGGCAGCCTCAGTGAGATCCGGCCGCCCTGGATGAAATCGTAGCCGGCCCCCGTTCAGGGCAATGCCCGGCCACAACCCGAATGGAGGAGATCATGGCGCACAAGACAGGAATCTCACACGCATCATCCGTGCTGCTTGGCCTTCTGAGCGCGGAGCTGCTTGTACACTACTGCCGGCCTGCCTTTCCCAACCTGATCCTGCCGGTCGAGGAGGGCATCAGGTCTTCCTCCCAGTGGATCACACGAATGATCGGTGTGCCGCTGCACCACGAAATGCTGATCCCGGCCGTTGTCGCCGCCTTGCTGGCGTTTCTGTGGGGCATGATCTATCACGTCGCAAGGCATGGGCGGTGAGCCGATGCGGGAGAATAACGGCGGCGTTCTGACAGCGAAGGGAGACCCGACATGCCTGTGGATTTGAGCGGAAGCCTTTCCCAGAGGATCCAGATGGCCATTCAGCGAGCGGAACTGGCGGTTCAGGAGGATAGCCCGAGGGCCGCCGCCGCGCGGTACCTGGAGGCTGCGGAGTTGTGCGAGAAGTATGCCTTGTACAGCAGCAGCCGGCAGGGGCGGGACTCGGAGAGAGCCCGGGCCGGGACATGCCGC
>CAZWSC010000064.1:0-12308 GCA_964636385.1 uncultured bacterium | reverse complement strand
GCTCTTCATCAGGACACAGGATAACCGCCCTCTCCACAGCGTTCTTCAGTTCGCGCACATTGCCGGGCCATTCGTGGCGGAGAAGCCTTTCCATGGCGGCCGAACCGATCCTGACGGGCAGCCGGCCGTTCTCGGTGCACACCTGGCGCAGGAAATGGTGCGCGAGCACCGGGATGTCGTCACGCCTCTCACGCAGGGGGGCGACGGCGAGGGGTACAACCTCGAGACGGTAGTACAGGTCCTCGCGGAAGCTGCCTTCCCTGACCCTGGCGCGCAGGTCGGTGTTGGTGGTCGCGAGGACGCGCACATCGACGCGAACGGGGCTGCCCCCGCCCACGCGGTAGAACTCCCTTTCCTGAAGGGCGCGGAGCAGCTTCGGCTGGAGGGCCGGATCCATCTCGCTGATCTCGTCGAGGAGCAGGGTCCCCCCGTGCGCCTGCTCGAAGCGGCCGCGCTGGCGGCCCACGGCGCCGGTGAAGGCGCCGCGTTCGTGCCCGAAGAGTTCCGACTCCAGAAGCCCCGCGGGGACAGCCGCGCAGTTCAGTTTGACAAAGGGGGCAGAAGCGCGGGGTGATCCCTGGTGTACCGCGCGCGCCACAAGCTCCTTTCCGGTACCGCTCTCCCCGGTGATCAGCACCGTGGATCGGGTGGGCGCGATCATGCGCACGGCAGTCCGAAGGTCCTCCATCGCCCGCGACCTTCCAACCATCGCGTCCAGCGACTCGGCCAGGCTCAGCCTCCCGCGCAGGTCGGCGTTCTCCCTGCGCAGTGCGCCAACTGACAGGGCGCGCTCCACTGCAAGCTCGACCGCCTGCGGGGAGATCGGCTTGGTCAGGTAATCGAAGGCCCCCAGGCGCAGGGCCTGCACTGCTGTCTCCAGGCTTCCGTGGCCGGTCATCATCAGCACAGGGGCGTCAGGGCAGAGGAGCCTCAACTCGGGAAGCAGGGAAAGACCGTCCCTCCCCTGAAGGCGTATGTCCAGGAGCACCAGGTCGGGCGGATCCAGCGGGATCCTGCGCAGTGCATCCTCCGCACTCGATGCGATCTCCACGCTGTGACCGGTGCGGCGGAGGGTCTCCTCCAGGAACTCGCGGATTAGCGGCTCGTCATCGACGATCAGGATCCTGGCGTCCGGGACCTGCGTCCTCTCCGTGCTCATCAGGCGGCCTCCTCCCGGTGCGGTTCGGCCGCCTCTTCACAGGACGGGGCGGTCACGGCGCTTTCACAGGCAGGAAGGTCCAGCACGACCGAGGTGCCGCGATCCGGAGCGCTTACCAAGTGAATGCGCCCTCCGTGCGCCTCTACTATCTTCTGTACAAGTGCAAGCCCCAATCCGGTGCCGGCAGGCTTGGTCGAGTAGAAGGGCTCGAAGACCCTCGCAACCTGCCCGGCCGTCATCCCGCACCCGGTGTCCCGCACAACGACCCTTATCCTGCCTGCTTCTCCGGATCCTCTCCGGTCTCCTCCCATGGATCCTACCGGGGATTCCCCGCAGGTTCCTTCCGCGGGTCTGACGCGAATGGAGAGCGTTCCGTTCCCATCCATCGACTCGATCGCATTTCTGTAGAGATTGGCGAGAACCTGAAGCAGCAGGCGCCGGTCTCCAAGGCACATCGGCAGATCGGGGTCGAGGTGGGTGTCGAGTTCGATCTCATCACGCCACTTCGGGGAGAGACGCAGACCCAGCAGGCTCTCTTCCAGCAGCGACGCCGCATCCAGCGGAACTGCGCGTATCTCCAACGGCCTCGAGAACTCCAGCACGTCTGTGATCACGCCATCGGCCCGTGCGACCCCACCGAGTATCTTCCCGACGAGACGCAGCGGCCTCTCCTGCCCCTCCAGATCCTGCTGCAGGAGCGACGCGAAGCCGTGGATCGCGCCAAGTGGATTGCGCACCTCGTGCGCGATCGTCGCAGCCATCTGCCCCACGGACACAAGCTCCCGGGAGCGTTCGGCAAGCCGCTCCAGTTCCCGCTCGCGCGTCCTGTCCCTGAAGACGAACAGTGTCACGGACTGCTCCTGCCCGGACTGCTTCGAGGGGAGAACCCCCGTTGATGCGGCGACATCGTAGTGCCTGCGGCCTTCGTCTGACGTTTCGCCTGACCCTCCGCCCGATTGCGCCCACTCCAGGCTGAAGCGATGCGTTCTCCCCGCCCCTGCCTTCCCGGCGTTCCGGCGCAGTGCCTCCAGCACGACCTCAGGAAATGCCGCCGTCCCGCCGCCGGACCCGCCACAGAGACCCCGGCCCACGAGCGCCTCAGATACGTGCACAACCTCTCCGCAGAAGTCCATGGCGACGACGCCGTCCGAAGCCGCTTCGAGGAGCTCCTCGAAGAGCCGGCACAGATGGTCCCGTTTCTCCAGGGCCTCGAGAAAGGCCCGGCCCGCCTCGTCCGACGCAGCCGATGCAATCCTGTCCCGGATGCCATCCCTCACCGCACACCTCCCGATCCTTCCGGCGCGCCCGCGGGCCCGGCGTTCCGCTTCATCTCGTCCAGTCTCTCCCGGGCGAAGGGCGCCCAGAACGACTCGGGCCAGTTCTCTGCAACGCTCTCGTAGTGGCGTCGCGCGGCCTCGTCGTTTCCAAGAAGCCTGTTGCAGTTCGCCGCCTGATACTCGCCCCATGGTATCTCGTCGGCCGGTGGGTCGCTTCGCAGCAGGCGTGTATAACCCTGCAGTGCAGCCGTCACTCGCCCGAACTGGAACTCCAGGTCGGCTGTTCTCGCAAGCGCCCTGGCCCTGTACGGGCCGGATGCGGTCTGTGCAGCCCTTCTGTACAGATCGAGCGCCCCGGCCATATCTCCGGCTGCCTCCCCCGCCCGGGCCAGAAGGAGCAGGCCGCGGGCGGATGACGGATCCTCCCTTGGGATCCTGCCGAAATGGAACTCCGCGAGATCGAGCCTGCCGGCGTGCATGAATGCCTCTCCAAGTGAGAGATGCAGTTCGGCCGTCTCGAGGATCGGTCCGTACGACGGACCCCAGGCGCGGAGCAGGCGCTCGAGCTCGGCCGGCTTCTCCGTGTTCGCGTACTCCCGCACGAGCGCCAGGTATGCCGCCCCCGGGATGAATGACGTGTCGGGTGCAGCGGGAAGGGGCTGCAGATCCCCCGCCTCGTCGCCACGCCCGAGGAGAACCAGCAGTTCGCGGCGCAGTATCCCCGCCTGCTTCCCGGAATCCGTGTCGCCGTAGAACCTGTGCGCCCTGCCCAGCGCCTCTTCGGCGCGATCAGGCCGCCCGCCGCGCACAAGCGCATCCAGCCCGGTCCTGAGAAGCCGCGATGCGCCCTGCTCACGCGCTTCGGCCGGCAGGGTTGTTGGCGGCAGATCCGCGCCAACGAGGGTCCACTCCCGGCCGGAATCATCCGGTAGCGGCCTGGATTCCACTGTGGGTTCCCGGTGGCCGGCCCTGGCAGGCAGAGGAGCGGCAGGTTCACGCCCCGCCGTCTCCGGGGCCTCGGGAAGCGGTGCAGCCTCCCCGTCTGCCGACGAAGATGCGCCTGACTCCGCCTCCTCATCCGTGGCAGGATCGACGCCACCATCGGCCGGTCGCCCGGTCAACTCCTTCTGCGTCATGTCCGGCCCTGTCCCACCCTGGGGCTCGACACCACCCGACGCCAGTATCGACTCCAGCGCCTCCCGCAGCGTGGCCGCAGGTTGTGGCGGCGGGCCGGGATCGCTGCTCGTGTCTGACCGGTCTTCCGGGGGCCTGTCCTGACCGCCCCCCTCCATCACAGCCGCACCGATCCCCGAAGGTCCCAGCACGAGTGCAGCAGGGGTACGCTCGACCGGATCCGGGATCATGAGAGTGATCTCTCCTCCGACCCTTCGGACCTCGTGGGAAACCATTCGGGAAAGCTCGAGGGTAATCCTCACGCGGCGGTCGAGAAGTTCGTCGGTGAACTGGCTCGTCCTGAGAACAGCCACGGGCCCCCTGTCCAGCCTTACCTGGAACAGACCCGGCGCCTTCGCGAGTCTGCTGGTCGTCTGGCCAATATCCAGGACGATCCTCGGCGGATCGCTGAGGGTCCAGTTCGCCCACGGGGCAGTCACCGGGATGGCCAATCTGAACCACTCTCCGTCGTTCTCGATGCGAACCTCATCCAGGAAGTGCTCAAGGACCGACCCATCGTGGGCGGCCGCGTACGAAGCTGCCGCCGCGTCTTCGGAGAGATCCCCGGCTGCGTGAATCGCCGCACAGCCCGCGATCATCAGGACCGCTCTCAGCTTCGTACATTGCCGGATCATCCCGAAATCCTTTCAGGCCGCCTCGCGCCTGGTTGCGGCAACCTCGCCCGGAACCGCCTCGAGGCAGTGCACCGCATGGCCGGCCGCGACCAGCCCCACTTCGATGTCAGGATCGTCGAGATCGCAGGCCAGGATCTGAAGCGGCAGTGACGAACGCCGGAGATGCTCCAGCGACTCCAGGTGTGCAGGCCACGAACCTGGGACGCAGACCGCGGACTGCAGCTCCACGGTCGGGTGACCCCTCCCGGCATCGATACGCAGGGTCTCCGTGTCCGAGAAGAGGTGAACGTGTCCTGCGACAAGCCGGTCTCCATGCAGCAGAATCCGCACCGGCCAGGCCAGGATTCTGCTCAACCCTTCGCGAACAACGCGCATGAACCTGGGTCCGTCCGGCACGCGCACAACCACGGGGAAGAACGGTCCCAGTGTCCGCAGCCACCGGCCGGCAGCCACGAGGTAGCGCGGTTCGGCCAGAAGGACCAGCGGGCTCACCAGCCCACCCCCGGTCGGCCGGAGCAGAGCGAGTGTGTCCGGATCCGGCCATTCTGCCTCGCGTCTCCCGCTCTCCAGCAGGAGAGCCAGACGCCTCAGACGCTGTCCGGCGTTCCCCTTGAACCTCTGCGGGGGGCTTCCCCTCGTGACGAGGATGTCCCTGGCCCCGAGATGCAGCGCTTCCCACGCGGCCCGATACCCGTCCATGGTGTCCATGGCCAGAAAGACCACAGACCGGGTGCGCCCGGCAGGAAGCGCCCGCACGACGGTCAGCCCCTCCATCCTCTTCATACTCATGGAAAGAAACGCGAGCGTGGGACGGACAGACCGAAGGCGCCCAAGCACTGTAGGGCCGTCCGGAGGGAGTATCTCGCAGGCCGGGTTGTCGAGAAGCGAGTCGAGCATCCGCTTGAGTTCGTTCGCGATCCGCGATCTCTCGACAGCCAGCAGGAACGACGGACCTCGTTCGCATGGCGTCGATCCCTCGGCCATTCTGCCTGGCCGTTCGCCCCGGTCGGGAGACACAGGCTTCGACCTACGCTTCATGCATCGCACTCCCGCCCGGGCCCCCGGCCCGTTCTGCGCCGCTGCGCCGGAGGCGGGTCGTCCGCCGACTGCATCTCCTGGTCCAGGCAGTGAACCACCTTCTGCATCGCCTGCGTGAGCAGATCGCCGACTTCCTCCTCCTCCATGGAAAGCAGGGTCGCGATCTGGCGGCGAGTCAGGGACTCGTAGTACCTGAGCCCCAGCACAACCCGGGTCGTCTCGGGCAGCGAATCCATGGCCTCGGCCAGAACCCGGCGCTCAAGATCCTTCCTGAAGCGCTTCCGCTTCGTCTCCCGGGGCGAGACCTGGGTCTCTCGAATCAGGGTATGAACAGATAGCATTGCCACTCCTCCGGCCCTTCGGGCCCTCTGTCCGCAATCGGTTCTACAAGGGAAGTGCCATGAAGGGCACAAGGTGTCCGGCCATCAACCGGTTGCACGTGCCGGGCGACGGAATCAGTTGTCTGGGAAAGAATTGCCGGGGGAGGGAAAAAACGGTATCTCCACATGCCGGGGCTGCAGAGCACCATAGTGCGGTCACCCGGGAGCCCTGGCAGGTGAATGAGCTGCCGGCACCGGATAGCGATTGGCCGCAGGGACCGGCACCGGGGTGCGCAGTGCCTGATCAGGCGCTCTCGGGCACCTCGATGGCGTAGTCCTTGACCTTGGTCCGCAGGGTCTGGCGGCTGATACCCAGAAGCTCGGCCGCCTTCGTCTTGTTGCCACGGACCTTCTGCAGCGCATCGCCGATGGCGATCTTCTCGACCTCCGCTAGGCTGAGCACCCGTTCGCTTCGGATCACGACGCCCGGGTCGCCCTGGGGCGCCGAGGGAGCGCCTGCCCCGCTCAGGTGGGGCGGCAGGTCCGCCGGCATGATCTCGGGACCGGGATGCATCAGCACCAGGCGCTCCATGAGATTCCGCAGTTCGCGCACATTGCCGGGCCAGTGATAGCCCGAAAGCTTCTCGATCGCCTTGTCCGAGACGCGCTGAATCCTGCCGCCAAGCTCCTGGTTGTACCGGTCGAGGAAGTACTTCACCAGAAGCCCGATGTCCTCCCTGCGCTCCCGCAACGGGGGGACGTAGACAGGGATCACGGACAGGCGGTAGTAGAGGTCCTCCCTGAAGCTGCGGGCCTCCACCTCCCTGAACAGATCCTTGTTGGTCGCCGCCACGAAACGGACATTCACACGGACGTCGGCCGTCGAGCCGAGCCTGCGGAACACCTTCGTCTCCAGCACGCGCAGGAGCTTCGCCTGAAGCGACATCGGCATCTCCCCGATCTCGTCGAGGAACAGCGTCCCGCGGTCGGCCATCTCCAGCAGGCCGCGCTTGTTCTTCCGCGCATCCGTGAATGCGCCCTGTTCGTGGCCGAAGAGCTCGCTCTCCAGAAGGTTCTCCGGAACGGCGGAGCAGTTCAGTATCACGAACGGCCCCTTGGAGGCCGGGCTCGAGTAGTGGATCATCCTGGCGATCAGATCCTTCCCCGAACCGGTTTCGCCGCGGATCAGGATCGTGGAGGTGCCGGAGCGCGCTATCTTCTTCACGTTCTCGAGCAGATCGCGCATCTTGTCGCTCGAGCCGAAGATCTGCTCTCCGTCGAACTCGCGCTGCTGCTGGCTCCGCAGGAACTCGACCTCCTTGCGAAGCTCCACCGTTCCGAGCGCATTCCTGATGAGAAGCCTGAGCTGCGGGATCTCCAGGGGCTTGGTGATGTACTGGAAGCACCCCAGCTTGGTGGCCTCGACCGCCATCTCGATCCGCCCGTACGCGGTCATCATGATGACGAGTGTTTCCGGGAAGCGGGCCTTGATCTCCCTCAGAACATCAATGCCGCTCTCGCCCGACTCCTTCAGGTTCTGGTCCAGAAGTACGAGATCGACCGGCCTGTCCTCGAGGTGTTTCAGCGCCTCCGGCCCGGTGGCGGCGGTGAGAACGGTTGTGCGATCGTCCCTGAGCGCCTCGCCGAGCGTGATACGGATCGACTCTTCGTCGTCCACAACGAGCAGGGTGTACTCGATGATGTTATCGGGGGTCCTTTCGTCGTTCACCGTGCCTCCTCTCGACAGGCAGCTCCAGTTGGAATGTCGTCCCCTTGTTTACCACGGATCGGGCGGTAAGGAACCCTCCATGTTCACGGACTATCGATTGGGACAGCGAAAGGCCCAGCCCCGTCCCCTTCGACCTGGTGGTGAAGAAGGGGTTGAACACCCGGGAGAGCATCTCCTTCGGGATGCCGTGGCCGGAATCCGAGACCCTTATCTGCACGAACCTCATCGTGGGCCCGCCCGCAGGCCTCGAACGTCCCCTGTCCCCCGCACGTCTGCCGGGGCTGCGCCGCCTGTAAGGCCGTCTTCGCGCCACGCCGATCTCCAGGCCAATCTCGCCCCCCTCCGGCATCGCCTGCTCCGCGTTGCGCAGCAGGTTCAGCAGAACCTGCTCGATCTGTTCGGTGTCGATGTAGATCCGGGGGATCCTGGCCCTGATCTTGACGGACAGCCGGATCCCCTTCTCCTCCGCGGATGGCCGGACCATTTCGACCGCGCGGCGGGCCACATCCTCCACCGATGCCTCGCGCAGCTCGGGGCGGGATGGGCGCGCGTAGCTGAGCAGCCCCTCCACGATCCTGTTCAACCGGCCAACCTCATCCAGGATGATCCTGGTGAAGCGCTGATGGGTGTCGTCCGGATCCATCCCCTCGGCCAGAACCTGTGCACAGTTGGCGATCCCCGTCAGGGGATTGCGGATCTCGTGCGCGACACCTGCGGACAGCTCGCCCAGGATCGCCAGCCTGTCCCGCTGGCGTTCAGCCTCGTCCAGCGTCAACTCCTCGGTCCTGTCCCTGAAGAATGCGACAAGGCCCCGGCGCCCCGTACCCAGCGACACCCTGGCGGTCTGCAACAGAACGGGAATCTCGCCGCCATCCGGCTTCGACAGGTACAGCTCCACGGGATCGGTCCTGCGGCGCAGTCCCTCCAGCAGCGGATGCGGCTCGGGGCCCAGGGGGCGAAAGACGCGCGCGCAGTCGCTCCCCACGATCTGCTCCGACGGAAGGCCCAGGATCCTCTCGGCCTGCCCGCCCACATAAACGACTCGGCCGAGGTGGTCGAGCATAAGCACACCGTAGGGAAGGACGGAGGAAACAGCCTTGCGGAACTGGTCGAGCTCGAGACTCTCATGAAGGAGAGCCGTCAGGCGGAGGTGGAGTTCCAGAACCCGCAGGAATTGCGGATCCCGCAGTACGCGACCCACGGACTGGCGCATCCTGGCTGAACCCGTGTGTATCAGTAGCCCGCCGACCGGCCCGTCCGGCTCGCCGAGCGCCATCAGCAGAAAACCGGGATCGGGCTCGGCCAGACCACGCCTCCTGGGGAGATCCGCGAGAGCGCACAGGCCCACGCCTGCAGCCGCATGGGCCCACGGCACGGAGGTCTCGAGCTCGAGTGTCCATGGATCCCTGCGGTCAAGGTCCAGGCCCGAGACACCGATCAGGCGGAACCCCTCCTCCCCGTCTCCGAGGTAGAGGCGAAAGGGGACATTCCCAAGCTTCCCGAGGATGAGATCCCAGCCCGGCCCGGATCCCTGCCCGGGTTCAGGAACCTCCGCGGATGCCCGGATTCTGCCCTGTTGCTTCATCGCGCTCCCGGGGTCCCTCCAGCCCTGGCTGGAGGCACTCCCTGAACCGGCAGGACGCCGGAAGGCCACAGACGCCTGCCGCGTGCCGGACCGGACCCCCACACCACGCTTCGCACGGAACAGCCTGCCGCTGTCCCGAACCGGAATCAGACGTGGTGAACAGGTTAGCCCACAATGGCGGGCGTCTCAAGAAGCAGGTGTGGAGATCCTGATCCCGGCGGGTCAGTCTTCACCGCAACAGCGTGTCTCCGGCGAGCGGCTTCGGCGGTACTCCCTGAAGAGAGACCGCAGAATGCCCCCGCGATCCCTTTCGCTGATCTCCTCGAAGGACAGGCCGGCATTGCCGCCATGTCGGCGCACTACCCTTGCGAGCAGATCCAGCGCTTTCTCCCTGTCGTTCAGACGCAGGGTAATTCGGCAGGCGCTTCCCACCTCGAGGAAGTGATCCGGATCCTCGCAAAGACACCCGCCGGCGCTGATATCCAGGACCCGGAAGGTGCGTATGACCCTCCGCACGGTATCACGGTTGGAGTGCGAAGCCGCATCCCGGGGTCCCGTTCCCGTCTCCATCATGGCGCTCACTGTCATCGGGAACCGGACGGGCATCCGGAAGTAGCTGCGGCGCTGGAGCCGCCCGGGGTCGGCATCTGTCATCCTATGGCATCTCCAGCGGGGAGTCGCGGCGGCAGCCGCTATTCGTGTGCATCGGTATCCGGTTCCGTCCCCCGGTCGGTATCGGACGGGCGCGTGTCCATCTTCCGTGGATCATCCGCAGGATCCGGACGGGGTTCCTCAAGAATGTGAGGGGGGATGATCGATTCCAGGATCGACCTCAGGATTTCGCGCCTGACCTCATCGTTGTCATAGTAACCGCTGGAGATTCGAAGCTTCGCCTCGATCACCCTGTCCGGGCGGACATCCGGAAGCTTCTCGATGTCGGCTCGAAGCCGGGCGAGAAGCTCCTTCCGCCGTCGGGACCCGAAGTACGGGGCGCGGCTGATCCCCTCCTCCAGGCGCCTGATCGCATCCTCCAGCAGATTGTCGTCGGGAAGGGGATGCTCCGGAGCTGCCTGCGGGGAGTCGGGCGAAGCAGCGGACCGGCGGGCGGCGAGCCGCCTGAGCAGATCGATGGAGACAATCCTGCCCCTGTCTGACCGGTCGTTCCCCATCGTCTTCTCCCGGCTGTCAGGTCTTCCAGGCAGTGTGCCGGACGCCGCAGCCGGATCGGCGGGCGTCCACGGGTGTCATCAGCATATACTGTCCGTCCAACCACCCATGTCGGGGCTGTCACCCTCTGTGAAACGCCGCTCGCTGCGAAGCTGACGCAGTGCACCGAGGCTCTCCGCCCTCTTGCGGCGGCATTGCTGCAGAATCTCCTCCGTTCGGTGGAGCAGATCCTGCAGACGCACCCGCTCCACGGCCAACCCAGCGTATGCCCCGCCCGGCTGAGGGTCAATATCATCACGGATGGTGGAGCTCAACGCGCCCAGCCTGATCTGGCTCTCGGTAAGCAGGGCGGTCGTCTCGTCGTAGCGGTCCGCCTGCAGAGCCTCATCTACCCGGTCAAGGATCTCCGCACACCTGGCAAGAATCTGCCCGGCCGGCCCGGGCGCCCCGTCATGCTCCATCTCCAGGAATCCTCCGCTGGCCGACTACGCGCCGTACGTTCTTGCGTAGATCTGTTCTCCCGACGAGAGAAGCGACCCCAGATGACTCTGCTGCTGGCTGAGCATCCTCAGAGTGGCCTCCATGTCGGCAAGCTGCCTGATCAGGGCCTCTTCCCTTCTCTGAAGGCCCTGGTTCATCTGCGCAATCCTGGTGTCCAGGGTACTCAGCCTCTGGCGGATGGTCTCGTTGCGCCGTCCGAGCACACCTGTCAGCCCGCTGTACTCCCGGACCACGTCGTACAACCGTCCGGCGATGCCGCTCTCGCCCCGAAACAGGTCCTGGACGCCGACCGCGTCCGAGCGGATTGCCGCCGTCAGCGCATCGTTGTCGCTGATCGTGAGGGTTCCATCCCGGTTGGAGGTAATGCCGATCTGCGAGAGGTAGCGGTATGTCTCCCGATCCACCGGATTGGTCACGGCCGAGCGCAGCACCGAGCGGAGCCTCATGAACAGGACATCACCAGTCATAAGGCCGCGGTTCTCCCCGCTCTCATCCGCCGCCCGGGTCTGCAGCCGCACTTCGGACACTACCTTGTTGTACTCGGTGATGAACTCCTGGATCGTCTCCACGACCGCGGTCTCGTCGGCATGTACACGAATCTCCTGGGGACCCGTGCCCCCCGCCTTCAGAGTCAGCGACACGCCCGGAAAGATGTCTGTGATCACGTTGGAGGGCGATGTGATCTCGACCCCGTTGACGAGGATCAGCGCATCCGTGCCCTCCTGAACGCCCGATCCGCCAACCGACATGCCTGCTTTACCCGCATCGGGAATGCGCGAGGCGGCGGAGAGCCCGAGGTCTCGCATCCAGCTCCCCTCGAGATCCTGCACGTCGCTGATCCGGCCGGCCGCCCCGGCCTCCCTGGCCTGTAGAAGCAGGCGCTGCTCCCCTGAACCCACATTCAGGATCACGGCCCGCACGGGCGCCTTTGCGTTGTTCACCGCCTGCGCCAGCAGCCGCATCGCCTCGTTCTGGTCCGCATCGTTCGGAATCTCCGTCGAGACCTCGTATGTCTCCCCACCCGCCGAGAAGCTGAAGCGGGCCATACCGGCGCCTCCGGCCAGGGACTTCTCTCCTTCGAGGGAAACAAGCCTGGAGGCCAGCGAGTGTGTCGTGGCCAGCCGCAGGATCTCGATCTGGTGCGTACCGGGAGACGCCCGGGACTCCACCCGGACATCAAGGGCATCGGTGTTCATGCCCTCGACCGTCATCTTCCTCAGCGGATTCACAGAGGAGGTGGAGGAGAAGGAGCGCGAGAGACTCTGGAGCGCAGAGAAGCTGGCCCCGAGCTCACGGAAGACGGTCTGCTGTCTCTGTATAAGCTGCTTCGTCTCCGACAGCCTGTCCAGAGGCTGTCGGTCGCGGGCCATCAGGCTCCATGCCAGGCTCCGCAGGTTCTCATTGGCTGGGGATGCGACCCTGGTCATCTCGAACCTCTCTTCCGGCGAATGCGGGGGCAGGGAACCCGGTGACGGCCCGGGCTCCGGGCCGGGTCAGGGCGTCCCTGCACCGGTGGCGAACCCTCTGGCCTCATCCGCCAGAACCGCCTCTTCCCACACATCCCTGAGCTCTCGCAGAATCGCCTCGACCTCCCCGATCCGCCCTTCCCGCACGAGGCGATGGCAGTATTCGTACATTCGAAGCAGTCCGGCCGCGACTTCGCCCCCCTGTTCGAGGTCGATCGAGGACAGAAGCTCCTCCAGAACCCTGACCAGAAGCCCCCG
>CAZWSC010000063.1:0-114745 GCA_964636385.1 uncultured bacterium | reverse complement strand
ATCCACGTCGTAGATTACGTGGATCGCGCCGCAGTTCAGGTCGACGAAGCGGCCGTTGTCCGTGGCGCTCATGTTGCGCAGGGAGACGCTGTCCAGATGAATCATGTCATCGACCAGCGCAACTCCTGTGGCCGCCTCGATCGCCAGAAACCGGACCTTCTGGTTGCAGAAGCAGCCGTAGAAGACCCTGGACCCGTCGAAGGAAACGACGAGCGTGTTGCTGTAGCCGGCGGGAACGCACCCCGGGAGGTCAATGCTCCAGGCATGGGCTTCCAGCTCTTCCCGGTAGCAGGTCAGTGTGATGCCGACATCCTCCTCGTAGCTGGCCAACACGAAGGTTCCGGCCCGGGCCGCCACCTGTGTTCTCGCCGCTGTGACAGTCCAGTAGGGAACCCCGTCGCCGTCAGCCTCGAAAATCTCGACCGGGGTCACGGGGTAGTTCTCGTGTCCCATCATCACGTCCTCGCTTTCCGGCATGATGCTGATGCCGGTGGAGGATCCTATGATGGTTGGGTGTGTGCTGCGCCAGAGGTATCGGCCTCTCGGGACCCCCGGCTCTCCACCGGACGGCGGCTGGGAAACAGCCGACTCGTACTCGATCCTGGTCCCGCCCTCATCGATCTGGTGATGCATCGAGGAGGCATGCGGAGCGTCCGCGGATGCCGGCAGGGTGGCGAAAACGAGAAGAAGAGCAAGGCCGGCGGCGATGGCGGCGGCTGCGGATCCATCCTGAATGCGGGGAGTTCGTGCGGGATACATCTTGGCTTCCCTCCTTCCTGGGGTGAACGGGCGGGCCGCTGGAGCGATTGAAGCGGATACCCTGACCCGTGGAGACGGGGGGCATTATGACAGGCCGGAATACCCCACGCAACGGCACCGGCGCTTCCTCAGCGCCACAGTCCGCCTCCGAATGTCACAAGCGCCACGCCGCCGAGGCCCAGTGCCAGACCGGTAACCCTCTTCCAGGTCACAGGCTCCTTCAGAAGGAGGGCCGCGAGTATGAACGTCCACAGGGTTGACGTCTGGTTCAGTGCTGATGCCGTGGATGCCTGCGTGTACTTCATCCCGCCAAGCCAGAAGAGCAGGGAGACGTACGTGCCGAGGACCGCTGCCGGGATCATGACGGGCCAGATCCGGAGGTTGCGGAGGGTCGCCAGCGCCCTGCGGCGTTCAGGCAGGATCGGCAGGAGGAGGATGCTCATTGCTATGCCGCCGATAAGCCGCCAGGAGTTCGCCCATATGATCGGCGACTCGTTCAGCAGCGGCTTTATCATGACGATCGAGACCGCCTGTGTGACACTGGCCGATAAACCGAGCAGGATCCCGAGGGTCAGATCCTTCCGCGAAGCCACCGTGCGGCCGTTCCTGATGCGTGTGATCGCGAGAACCGCGCACAGGATGAGGGCGACTCCCAGGAACTGCACCCAAGTGAACCGCTCACCCAGGAACATCAGGCTGAGCAGGATGATCGACGGGCTGTAGGATGTGTTGACGATCGACTGAAGCCCGGCGCCCAGCCGGTTCAGGGTCATGAAGAAGAGTGCATCGGAGATTCCGATGCCGATCATCCCGCTGACCAGGAGCAGAAGGTAGTCCCTGTGAGGAACCGCGCTCAGGAACTCCTGTCCCAGGGCCGCCATGGTGCCCATGAAGAGGGCCGCGGCCACGATGTTTTTGAAGAGATTGAGAGCCAGAGGCGGGACAACCCGGCCCGTCCTGCGGAAGAGGATCACCGCAAAGGACCAGCACACTGGCGCAGTGAGGGCGAAGATCTCGCCGATGTAGGGGAACTGTGTCAAGCCGGCTCTCCTCTGCAGGGATGCATTGCTGCTGCGGGTGTCCGGGCAGGGTAGTGGCGAAATGTCCTGGCGCAAAGCTGATTGTGCGCATGCAGGATTTCCACCCCGGGGCGGTGCCTCCTTGACCCGGGCAGGCGGCGGACACTACCGTCTCAGGTATGGAGACTGTTTCGACAACCCCATCGACTCGATCGATGCCACAACGGGCGGCTGTTCCCCCGGCAGCCTGCCTGTTTTTTCTGCTGCTGAGCGTATCGGGAGGCTTGCGACCGTCCGGTGCCGATCCAGGTCTCGCTGAGCCGGCGGAGGTTTACCCTCCCGCCGGTCTCGTGAGCCTTGAGAATCCCGCTGAGGCCGCGTTCATCCGTCACGAGATAGATGCGCACATCGATCCCCGGACAGGGGGGCTGGACGCATCCGATCGCATCACCCTTCTGCGCCCGCCCGGCGTGCAGGCGGACAGGTCCGTCCCGTTCCTGTTGTGGAGGGAGCTGGAGATAGATGATGTCTCATCGGAGGACCACGCCGTGAGACTGGAAGAGCGCGGGCGGATCAACCCCCGCAGCTTCTGGAGGCGTCCTCCATACGACGAGATGGAGTTCTACGGCAATGCCAGGCAGTATGATCTTCGCCTCGACGGTATGGAGGCGGCGGCCTGGCCCGAGACGCTTGTCTTCACGGTGCGCTACTCAGGGCGCGTGGCGGATCCCCTGCAGCCACCCGGCGCCGCATACGCCAGGGGGTTCGAGACGACTCACGGGCTCATCGAGGAACGCGGGGCATACCTGGCCGGCTCGTCCTTCTGGATACCGACACGTCCCGGAGATGTTTTCACCTTCAGACTGGAGGCGTCCGTGCCGGAGGGATGGCGTTCAGTCTCGCAGGGCGCCCTTGGGGTCCTGCCGGAGCAGGGCGGGAGCACCCTGAAACGACACACCGACGTGTGGCACAGTCCGCACCCGATGGAGGAGGTATACCTCGTTGCGGGTCCCTGGGAGATGCGCGAGCTGTTGCACGGGAAGATCGCCGTTCAGACCTTCACCTACCCGGACACCGACCCGGCCTTGTGCGAGCGCTATCTCGGGGCGACTTCGAGATACCTCGACATGTACGAGGATCTGATCGGTCCCTACCCATTTCCGAAGTTCGCAATGGTCGAGAACTTCTGGCAGACCGGATACGGGATGCCCTCGTTCACCCTCCTCGGCAACAGGGTGATACGGCTTCCGTTCATCGTGGACACATCCTACGGACACGAGATCCTGCACAACTGGTGGGGCAATGGGGTTTTCGTGGACTATGACACCGGCAACTGGTGTGAAGGGCTGACAGTCCACGGGGCCGACTATCTGTACAAGATACTGGAGGGCGGGGAGGCTGCCCGGGAGTACCGGCTGAACGCCCTGACCTCCTACCTGGATTACGTCGGCGGTTCGCACGACATGCCCCTGACGCAGTTCCGTTCGAGGCACGACTTCGCCAGCCAGGCGATAGGGTACTCGAAGGCGATGATGGTGGTTCACGAGCTCTACCGTCGGGCCGGGGAGGAGAACTTCTGGAAGGCGCTTCGTGCCTTCTACAGGGACAACCTGTGGAAGCGCGCCTCGTGGGATGACCTCCTTGCCGCCTTTGCCGCCAACGCGGACATCGATGCCGGTTCATTCAGGAGGGACTGGATCGAAAGGGGCGGGGCGCCGATCCTCAGGCTTGAAGACGCCAGGCTGTCGCAGACGGGCGGAGAGTACCTTGTCCAGGCGGTCATCGCGCAGGAACCGGCTCGGCCGGGAGCAGGGCCTTATGATCTCATCGTTCCTGTCCGCATGGTCTGGGAGGATGCGGATTCCACCTGGCTCGTCCCGCTGCCGGGTGCAGAAACTGAGTGGTCTGTCAGGGTGCGGAACAGGCCAACCCGGCTGTGGATCGATCCGGACTTCGAGATGATGCGGCGGATCGATCACCGGGAGGTCCCTGCAACCCTCAGCAGGACACTTGGGAGTGACACCCTCACCGCCGTGATAGCCGCAGGGCTGGACCCGGATCTTGAGGCGGCGTACAGAAACCTCGCATCGGACTGGGCCGGTGACGGGAGCCTTCGTGTGCATCACGAGGCCGATCTGGCTGCGGACTGGAACCCTTCGACATCGGTCTGGTTTCTGGGGCTCGGCCGGTTGGCCCTCGACCATGCCGGAGGTCTTGCGGAAGCGGAACGCCTGGTCGACGGATGGAGCATCGCAGGGACAGCCTGGCTCGACGGCACGGCGGTCGTGCTGACGGGGGTTCTGGACGGGGCGCTCTCATGGTCGATGCTGGATGCCTGCAAGCCTGATCAGGTGGCCGGGGTGGGGCGCAGGATTCCGCACTACGGCAGGTACAGCTACATCGTCTTCGATGGAGATCAGGCAGCCGACCGCGGGGTCTGGAGCGAGACCGACTCGCCCCTTATACACCGCTTCTGATCCGGGGAGGATCCGGGTGTCGTTGCCGGCCCTTCGCACATGCCGGGGTTCGCTTCCGCCCCGGGGTCGTACCGGGGTCCGGCGCGGTTTCGGAGGTCGGACCAGGGTTCTACTGTTTCGCCAGGGAGGACTTCGATTCCGTGCTGAGTATCCCGGGACGCGGTGCCGCTGCTGTTCGGCTGCTCGCAATCGGAGCTGCCGCAGTGTCGATTCAGGCATCAGCCGGAGCTTCACCGGCAGTTCCGGCGCATGGTGGCGGACCGGGTGCGTCACAGTCCGCCGGGAGAATGCAGGCGGTGGTCCGCTTTCTTGCATCCGGGGAGCTCTTCGGACGGTCCCCGGGAAGCGAGGGGATTGAGAAGGCAGCCGCCTACATTGAAGACCGATTCGCCGCGGCCGGACTGCTGCCGATGGACGGTGTTGACGGGTTCATACAGCCTTTCACACCCCGGCCCGGTGACGTGCGCGTCCCGCTCGATGTGGAACCGGAGGTGCCGTGGGGCGAGCTGGTGCTTAAGAACGTGGTCGGGATCCTGCCCGGCTCTGATCCGTCGGCACCCGCCGTCCTGATAGGCGCACACTACGACTCGAGGGGTCCTGCAGCGGAGGGCGGATACTACCCCGGTGCCGACGACAATGCCTCCGGCATCGCTGCGCTGCTCGAACTGGCCCTCAGGCTTCCGGAGGAAGGGCCGTTCAGGAACACACTGATCTTCGCCGCCTTCTCGGGCGAGGAGCAGGGAATGCTTGGCTCATATCACTTCGTATCCGCGTGGCCGGATGCTGTGGGGCGGATGCCGGCCATGCTCAACTTCGATGCCGTCGGGCGCATGGTCGACAAAAGGCTGTATGTGATCGGGTCGGGGACCGCAGTTGAGTTCCCGGATCTGATTGCCGGGGTGGCTCTCGGATTCGACCTGGATCTGGTGACGCCGCACACAGGACCCTTCTCCTCCGACCAGGTCCCCTTCTACGAGAGGGGGGTTCCGGTTCTCCACTTCTTCACGGGACCGAACCCGGACTACGATCGCGTGACGGATACGGAGGACAGGATCAACTACCCGGGCCTGCTGCTGACGGTTGACTTCGCTCAGGAAGTCGCGATATTCCTTGCTGATCGCGATCAGCCCCTGACCTTCGCGGATCCCGGGGCTGGCCGCGCGCCTCCGAGCATGCCCGGCCCGGGAGGGGTGAGACGGGCAAGCCTCGGGACGATTCCCGACTTCTCGCGCGAATCCGGGGGCGTCCTTCTGTCCGGAACGATGCCGGGAAGTCCCGCCGAGGCCGCAGGACTGGCAGGGGGCGACCTGCTGGTATCGTTCGACGGCGAACCCGTGGACAACCTCGCGGACCTGACGGCGCTTCTCAGGGGTCATTCGGCAGGAGACACGATCGAGGTCGTGATCATCCGGGATGGACGCGAGGATTCAGTCCGGGTGGTTCTCACCGGGAGAAACTGACCATTTCCCGGTGGCGTGGGGCATCGGGGCGCTGCTTGTGCAATGGGATTTGAAGACACACAGACAGGAGACATGAAATGCCGCGCAGAGAACACTATGGATCGGCTGAGGTGGAACCGGCGTCTGCATTGAGCCGGAGCGGGACAGGAATCGTGCGCTCTTTCCCGGTCCGCGATGTCCACAGGAATGGGGTGTCCGGGCGCCGGGGCCGGAAGGCGGGCCGGCCCGGGGCTCTGCTTCTCGCTCTCTGCGCTTCGTTTCTCGCAGGGATGGCGATTCCGGTTGCCGCCGGGGAAGGTGTCGAGTGGCTCTCCCTGACCCTGGACGAGGCGATCTCCCTTGCCAGGGAGCGGGACACGATGGTGATGGTCGATGTGTGGGCCCCGCACTGTGCCTCCTGCGGTGACATGGAGGAGGAGCTCTGGCAGTCACCCGAGGGCGCCGCACTTGCCGAAGACATGATCCCGATCAGGATCAACAATCAGACCGACGAGGGGAAGGCCTTCATGGCCATCTACCCGATCATGGGACTTCCCGCGACAATCTTCATCAAACCTGACGGCAGTGAGCTGGGGCGGGTGGAGGGCTACTTCAACAGGTCGGATTTTCTGCGCGATGCACAGCCGCTGGCGCAGGGCATCGATCCGCTGCCCATCATCGAGGCACGCCTCGAGAGTAATCCCGATGACCTTGACCTGGTTTTCGAGGTTCTGGAGACCTGCCTCTTCCGCAGGATGGAGGCGGAGGCTGATTCCCTGTATAACCGGATCCGTCTCGCCGATCCGGACAACAGGCACCGTCACATTGAGAGGGCGATCGGGAAGATGGCCCGGTATCAGGAGTACTTCAGGAACGACCTTGCGAAGTCTGCCGAGTACTGGCGGTTCCTGGTGGAGACATTCCCGGCCGCCTCATCAGCGGGTGCGGGGGCGATGAGGGTTCAGAGGAGCATGGCGGCGGAAGGAAGATGGGCTGACTGGTTGCCGTGGATCTGCGACATCCTCGACGCCAATCCCAATACTCTGACCCTTCATCGATCCGCCGTTCAGACGGCGGTGCGCGGCGGGTACAGGGACACCTGTCTGGGGGATGCTGCACGACGCATTGCGGCCTCCGGACAGGGCAACACGGCGTACTTCGATTCCATTGCCGTGATCCTGGACAATCGCTGATCAGGCATCGGTTGCGCCGCTGTGGCAGGATGGACGGCGTGAGCGGAAGGCCCCCTTTCGCTCGGTAATGTCACGAGTTCTGTGTCAGGAGGAAGGGGATCGCGGTTCACCCTGCTTCTGGCTTCTCCGTCTCTTCTGTGTTATTATCTTCGCGTTGTGTTCTCGCCATCATTCTCCTTCCTGGGGCTTCCGGGCGGGGGGGCGATTTCTGCATGAGCTCATCGAGCGTTTCCACGGAGGTCACACCATGCGCCAGGTTTTTCAAGGTTGCCGGCAACTCCAGGGAGTGTTGACAGGCATTTCCATCGCAGGACTCCTTGCGTTTCTATGGGCGCCTTCCGCGGTGATGGCAGAAGACGGCTGGGATGAAGGGGCCGAGATGGCAAGGATACGCCGACTGGTCCGGGAGCAGATGGACAACATCGGCGAAGCTGCACATTACATGGACGACATCCTGTGGGACAACGGCATGCTCGGATTCATCGAATGGACCGATGAGGATCCGAGGGGTGAAATGTCGGGAAGCATCGAGCCGCTTGACAGTCGTGACCTTCCCGCGTTCTGGGACTGGCGCTATGCCACGCCCGACCACCCGGTTGGAGTGACCCCGGCCCGGAACCAGGCCAGTTGCGGGTCGTGCTGGGCATTCGCTGCAGTGGCTGCGATGGAGGGCGCGATGCTCATCGAGTCGGGTACGGCCACCTACCTCTCCGAGCAGCAGTGCGTCTCCTGCAACGAGTACGGGATGGGCTGCGGGGGCGGGATGATGTACGGCTGCTACGACCTGTGGACCTGGTACGGGACCACGCCACTCAGCTGCATGCCTTATTACAACAATGACACCCATCCATGCAGAATGGACGAGTGTGCCGTGCCGAGCAGGGTTCTGAGCTACTCTCCGGTCATCCCGGGGCCCACTTACCTCAAGACCGCGATCATGAATCAGCCCATAGCGGTCAGCATCTATGCCACCAATCCGATGTTCAACCACAACGGAACCGGCTGCTATGTCGGGCCTACCGGTACTCCGAATCACGCAGTCCTGCTGTGTGGCTGGGACGACAACAAGGTCTGCAGCAACGGCACGGGTGCGTGGCTCATCAAGAACAGCTGGGGTACGAGCTGGGGCGACGGCGGTTTCGCATGGATCGGATACGGGAGCTGTTCACTCGGTCAAAGCGGCCATCTGATCAACTACGAGCCTTTCGAGGAGACGGCCATAGCGTACGTCTCGCATCAGGTTCTGGACGGCGACAACGGCATACTCGATCCCGGAGAGACCGCCCAGATCGCGGTCACGGTCAGAAACTACGGGACCGGCACTGCCACGAACGTGACGGGCACCCTCACCTCCGCCAATTCACAGGTGACGATCATCGACGGCACCGCTGCATTCCCCAACCTGGGATCCTGGGAGTCCGGAGTGTCGGCCTCGAATCATTTCACGGTTCACCTCGACTCAAGCACTCAGGTCGGCACGCTTCTGGAGTTCCAGCTGGAGATCATCTCCGACCAGAACGAGAGCGGTCCTTCAGAGTTCTACGACTTCTGCTCTCCGGTTACTGTCATCTACGAAAACGACTTCGAGACGAGCATCTCAGGATGGACGCACGGGGCGTCCTCAGGTGTCAACGACTGGCGCTGGGGAGCCCCCCGGGCTTTCAACGGCCAGTGGGATCCGAAGGAGGCGGCTTCGGGCACGAAGGTCTTCGGCAACGACCTGAATGAGCTGCCCGAGTCTTCCTGGGACGGCCTGTACCCGAACAGCAGCAGCAACTGGCTGCAGTCACCGGCCGTCAACTGCTCGGATTACACGGATGTGCACCTGGCGTTCAACCGCTGGTTGGCGGTGGAGGAGGGCCAGTGGGACCAGGCGCGGATCAGGGTCAACGGTACCGAGATCTGGAGCAACGAGTACTCGGGTCACCACACTGACGACTCCTGGGTGCCTGTCCTGTACGACATCTCGGAGATCGCCGACAGCAACCCGTCTGTAACGGTGCGCTTCGAGCTGGTTGCCGACGCCTACTGGCGTTTCGGCGGGTGGACCCTGGACGACTTCATGCTCATCTCGGTGGAGAGGGATCTTGTTGACGTTCCGGATGTCGTCAGCACGTCCAGGCTTGCCCTCTCCGTGACCCCCAACCCGGCCTTCGGTCTTGTCTCCGGGCTGGTCTTCACTCTTCCCGACGGCGCCGACAGGGCTGCACTCGACATCTATGATGCGCACGGGCGGCTGGTCCGCTCGCTGTACCACGGCAGCATCGATTCCGGCGTTCATCGCTTCTCATGGGTGGGTAATGACTCCAACGGGCGCAAGGTGGCCGCAGGAGTCTACTATGCGAGGGCGGAGGCGGACGGCGCTACGAGGACGGTGAAGATCGTGCGGATCGACTGATCTGATCGATCAGGCCTGGACTACCGGCAGAGGGGGCGGTTCCGCTGATGACGGGGCCGCCCCTTCCCAGGATCCACCAGCGCCGTCACGGTTGCCGATTCCCGAAATCCGTCCTACCATCACCGAAGGCTCCAGGGAGAGGAGGTTGATATGGCGGAGATCGGAACCGGGGATCTCCTTCTCGTTGTGGACCTGCAGAACGACTTCTGCCCGGGAGGCGCGCTGGCAGTCAACGGAGGGGATGAGATCCTCCCTCTCATCAACCCGCTTCTGTCCCGATTCCCGCACTCGGGCCTTACCCAGGACTGGCATCCCCCGGATCACGCATCCTTCGCTTCAGCGAATCCCGGCCGCGCGCCGTTCGAGACGATCGATGCCGTCTATGGACGACAGATCCTCTGGCCGGATCACTGCGTCCAGGGTACGCGCGGAGCGGCCTTCCTGGACGGCCTCGAGGTGGATCGTGCGGAGTTCATACTCCGGAAGGGATTCCGCCGGCGGATGGACAGCTACTCCGGGTTCTTCGAGAACGACCGCCGCACTCCCACCGGGCTGGCCGGGTATCTCCGTGAGCGCGGGATCGGGAGGATCTTTCTGGCGGGTCTGGCGCTGGACTTCTGTGTGTATTATACAGCCGTGGACGGTCGAAGGCTCGGCTTCGAAGTCGCGGTTCTTCAGGATGCCTGCAGGGGGATCGACGTGGACGGCTCACTCGCCGCTGCAACCGAGGCGATGTCCGGAGCCGGAGTGCATCTGCTGGGCACCCGGGATCTGCCCGCGTACGGAGGGAGCGGAGGATGACGGCGCCGGCCACACCGCTCTTCACGGATCTGTATCAGCTTACGATGATGCAGGGGTACCGGATCACCGGGCTCCACGGAAGGGAAGCCTGCTTCGATCTCTTTTTCCGCCACCATCCATTCCGCGGGGGGTACTCGATCGCGGCGGGTCTTGAGGATGCGCTCACCTTTCTTGAGACGGCGCGCTTCGATGACAGCGACCTTGGGTATCTGGAGTCCCTGGGGCTCTTCACACGGGACTTCCTGGACAGCCTCGGATCCTTCCGATTCTCGGGGACGGTGCATGCAGTGCAGGAAGGGACCGTTGTCTTCCCGAACACGCCAATCCTCCGGGTCGAGGGGCCGATGGACGAGTGTCAGCTGGTTGAGTCCAGCCTCCTGAACATCGTGAACTTCCAGTCTCTCATCGCGACGAAGGCTGCCCGGGTATGTCAGGAGGTGGGCGGTGAGAACGTGATGGAGTTCGGCCTCAGGCGCGCCCAGGGACCCGACGGGGCGATTACCGCGTCCAGGGCCGCCTACATCGGGGGATGTGCCATGACCTCCAACGTACTGGCGGGGAAGATCCACGGAATACCGGTCGGTGGAACACACGCCCACAGCTGGGTCATGGCATTCGAAAGCGAGCTCGAAGCTTTTCGCGCCTTCGCGCGCGTATACCCCAGGGATTCAGTTCTTCTGACCGACACCTACGACACGCTGAAGAGCGGAGTACCCAACGCGATCCGCGTGGCCCTCGAGATGAGGGAGCGGGGCGAATCTCTGAAGGGGATCCGTCTGGACAGTGGAGATCTCGCCTATCTCTCCATCGAAGCACGGCGGATGCTGGATGAGGCCGGGCTGACGGATGTGAAGATCGTCTGCTCCGGCGACCTCGATGAGCACATACTGCACGACATGAGGGCGCAGGGAGCGAGGATCGATCTGTACGGTGTCGGCACAAACCTGGCCACCGCACAGGGCGAGCCCGCCTTCCCCGGCGTGTACAAGATGGCGGCCCTGCGCGGGCGCGATGGAGATTGGGAGATGAAGCTCAAGATCGCGGACGGACGGAAGAAGGCGACCCTCCCCGGCGTGAAGCAGGTGTGGAGGCTGTACGATTCCGCCGACGAGATGATGGCGGACTGGATGGAGCTTGAAGATCCGGATCCCGGCAGGGTACCCGACTTCTCCAGGGGGCTCGTCGGCCATCATCCGGTGCTCACATACCAGAAGAAGCGGTATGACGGAATCTCCCGTGCGGTGCCGCTCCTGGAGCCGGTGTTCAGCGGAGGCAGGCGTCTGAAGCCGCGCGGATCCCTGGGGGAATCGAGACGGACGGTCTCCGATCAGCTTGCACGACTGCATCCCACCATGCGCAGGCTCCTGAATCCGCACATATACAAGGTGAGCATCGGTCCCCGCCTGATGCGGGAGACGGATCGCCTCCGTTCGGAACCCGAGGATCATTCACATGCCGGGGGCCGGTCATGACGACGGAGCCGACAGCCGGGCAGGGGGGAACGGATCCGGGGCATCCTGCCCGTTGGTGGGTGCCGCTGGAGGGTGGGAAGGTCCTGTGCAGGCTCTGCCCGCGCGGTTGCCGGATGGCCGATGGGCAGGCCGGATTCTGTTTCGTCAGGCGGAATGCCGGTGGCCGCCTCCTTTCGTACAGCTACGGGCGGCCCACCGGATTCGGCGTCGACCCGATCGAGAAGAAGCCGCTCAACCACTTCCTCCCCGGGTCGCTGTCCCTTTCCTTTGGTACGGTGGGCTGCAACATGGGATGCAGATTCTGCCAGAACTGGGAGATGTCGAAGTGCCGGAGCGAGGACCGCAGAACGCAGAGGGTGACTCCGCGCCAGGTCGTCGACCTTGCGCTGAGGGAGGGATGCGGCTCGATCTCTTATACATACAACGACCCCGTGGTTTTCGCCGAGTTCGTCATCGATACGGCGTGGCTTGCGAGGAGCGAGGGACTGAAGAACGTCATGGTGACGTCCGGCTACGTGTCTCCGGAGGCGAGGCGGGAACTGTTCGAGCATGTCGATGCGGCGAACGTGGATCTGAAGGGTTTCACGCAGCACTTCTACCGCAGACTTGCCGGGGCGGATCTGCAGCCTGTTCTGGACACGCTTGTCTGGATAAGAAGGGAGACACAGGTATGGCTGGAGGTCACAACACTTCTGGTGCCGGGATGGAATGACTCGGAATCGGAGATACGCAGCGAGTGCTCCTGGATCGCGGAGAACCTGGGGCCGACTGTTCCTCTTCACTTCACGGCTTTCCACCCGGCGTTCAGGATGAGTGATGTTCCGCGCACCCTGCCGGAAACCCTGCTGTCAGCCAGGCGGATCGCGATGGAGGAGGGCCTTCTCTTCGTCTACGTCGGAAACATCCTCGACAAGGACGCCCAGTCAACCTGGTGCCCCGGATGCGGCAGGGCGCTGATCCGAAGAGACTGGCATTCGGTACGCAGCATCGCCGTGAAGGACGGAAGGTGTGCGACATGCCGAGTAGTGATCCCTGGAATCTTCGCGTAGCCGCGCCCAGGAGAGCCCCAAGGGAGCTCAGCCGCCCCCGTCCATGAGGCCGGTGGCCCGTTGGATGACCTCCACCCCGGTCCTCTTCCCCACAACCAGGGCCGAGGTCAGCTGGAGGAACAGCCCTGTCTCAATGACCCCGGTTCTGGACCGCAGAGTCTGTTGAAGACCGTATGGATCTTCGAGCGGGCTGGAGTCATCCATGGAGGGGAACGCGACGTCGACTGTGTAGTTCCCCCCGTCGCTGATGAAGGGTGTGCCGTCCTGCTGAAGCCGGAGGCGGGGATCACCCCCGAGTGAGCGGAAGAAGTCCAGGTGTGTCTGCCAGCCGAACTGCACGACTTCCACGGGAAGGGGCTTCTTCTGGCCCAGGCGTTCCACGAGCTTGGACTCATCCACAACTATGACCTCCGCCCTGGACGCCTGGGCGGTGATCTTCTCCCTCAGGAGCGAGCCGCCGTGACCCTTTATCAGGTTCCAGGCAGGATCCACCTCGTCCGCGCCGTCGAGGGTGATGTCTATCTGCATGTCGGACTCGAGGGGGACCAGGGGAATCGATTCGTCCCGGGCCATGCGGGCGGTTGCCTCCGATGTCGGGACTCCGACGATACCGGCCAGACTGCCGTCCCGCATACGGCGGCCGATCTCCCTCACGATGAGCGCGGCGGTAGATCCCGTCCCGAGGCCGAGCACCATTCCGTTTCGAACGAGGTCCACAGCCTTGAGGGCCGCCTGCTCCTTAAGATCCATAGAGAGCCTCCCCTTCCTCCGGGTCCATCCGTTGAACCTGGCGCGCATGCAGGGGCCGGCGATGATGCACCGCCGGCTCAAGGACGGAAGGCCGTCTGCACCCCGCTCTGGCGCCGGGACCCCCGGAAGATACACCAGCGGTAGCGCATGCTCGATGCAGAAGAGGATCCAGCGGACAGATTGTTACCTGACTGCATGTTGCGCCGGGAGTTCTCCGAACGCAGCCCCTCTCAACCCCTGGGCACGCGTTCTCTGCCGACTTCCACGGGGAGTTCCGCCTCCCGATTCCCACTCCTTGTCAATGCGACGAATATCGGCCAGAATGACCGGGATCCGAGGATCACGTGCTGCACAATAGCAACAGGAGGAGAGGCCATGGAGATTGTGGTTCGCGCTGCCGGGACGGACGCCGGAAAGGCCCGGGAGGCACTGAAGCAGGAGCTGGGTTTTGGCCGGGTTTTCGCCGACCGGATGTTCCGTATGAGCTACACGGAGTCCGGCGGCTGGCGATCTCCGGAGATCGTCCCTTACGGCCCCATTCCCATGGATCCCGCGGCCATGGTTCTGCACTACGCCCAGGAGATCTTCGAAGGCCAGAAGGCGTACCTGGCGTCGGACGGAAGGATCGCCCTCTTCCGTCCGGAGGCCAACGCCGAGCGCCTCAACCGCTCGGCCCGGCGCATGTGCATGCCCGAGGTGCCTGTTGAGGTTCAGGTCAGGGCCACGATGGACCTGGTAAGTCTTCTTCGCGACTGGATCCCGGATGCCCCGTCTGCCCTGTACATCCGACCCACGATGATCGCCTCCGAACCGGCGCTTGGTGTGCGCTCAGCCAGGGAGTTTCTCTACTACATCATCTGCTCTCCCGTGGGGCCCTACTTCCCCAGGGGATTCTCGCCCGTCAAGGTCCTGGCCGAGGACCGTTTCGTAAGGGCGGCGGAAGGCGGCATGGGTGACGCCAAGACGGGCGGCAACTACGCCGGGTCGCTTCTCGCCCAGTCGAAGGCCCTGAAGAAGGGGTACGATCAGATCCTCTGGCTGGACGCCAAGGAGCACAGGTACATCGAAGAGATCGGCGCCATGAACGTCTTCTTCGTTCTGAACGGCGCCCTGGTGACCTCCAACCTGAAGGGATCGATCCTGCCGGGTATTACACGGGACTCCCTGCTCCGCCTGGCTGCCGATGAAGGACGAAAGGTGGAGGAACGGCTCCTTTCCATAGAAGAGCTGATCGACGGCCTGCAGAGCGGGGCCGTAACGGAGGCCTTCGGTTCCGGCACAGCCGCAGTGATAACCCCCATAGGAACGATCGGCTACAAGGGCACGGACTACCAGGTCGCCGACGGCAAGCCGGGGGAGACCGCCAGGCAGTATTACCGGATCCTTACCGACTTCCAGTACGGCAAGGCGAAGGATCCCTACGGCTGGGTCAGATTCATAGATTAGGCGGGACGACGCCCGGGGGAGCCGGCGCATGGATGAGGGAATCGGCCGGGAGTTCATGGAGCGGACCCTGTACCGGCATCTCGGGCCGTCGGATCAGCAGCGGGGGATGCCACCGCCCCCCCTCTTTCTGCAGTCCGGCAGGGCGGGCAGGCGCGTGCCTCTGCCCCCTCCGGATGAAGGCGGACCAGCGCCGCTGGATCTGTACAGCCTGATCAGGAACCGGCGCAGCCGCAGGAGATTCCTGCCGGATCCGCTGGGCCGGGCGCAGCTCTCCTTCCTGCTCTGGGCGACCCAGGGGGTGAAGGAGACGCTGCATCAGGCCGCCACCATCCGCACCGTGCCGTCCGCCGGGGCCCGGCACGCCTTCGAGACGTACCTGATGGCAAACCGCGTGGACGGTGTCGCCCGCGGCCTGTATCAGTATCTTCCCGGGGATCACTCCCTTGCCCTGATCGACTCCCGCGACGGCTTGGGCCAGGAGATTGAGGATGCCTGTTTCGGACAGGACTTCGTCTCCCGGAACGCCGTCACCTTCCTGTGGGCTGCGGTTCCCTACAGGATGAACTGGCGTTACGGGGAGCGCGGCTACAGGTATCTCCACCTGGACGCGGGTCACGTCTGCCAGAACCTCTACCTTGCGGCCGAGGCCTGCGGCGCGGGAGTCTGTGCCGTCGCAGCCTTCGACGATGAGCGTCTCAACGCGCTCCTGGGCCTGGACGGGGCCTCGCAGTTTGCTATCTACCTTGCCGCTGTGGGCATGATATCCCGCTGAGGGGGCTCACGTCCACCGGGCGGGGGAACGCACGCGGTGCTGAAGGTGGCGGCCACGGCATCCGAAACCTTCAAGGGCGGCAACACTTTCGGGAGGGGGCAAGGACGATGGCTCTGAAGGTCGAATTCGACGAGAAACTGGTCAATGCAATGATCGAGGCCGGGGCGAACGGCTTCAAACTCGGCAGCAAGAAGGTCACATGCGTCGGGATCGGGCGGATCCAGCCTATGGCTCTCTCCCCAGTCTCCGGGATCATCGGGATCGTCGGCCGCGTAAACGGTTCCATTCTGGTCAACATGTCGGAGTCGATTGCGCTGCACGTGACGAGCGGGATGCTGATGAGCGACTTCGCTGCTTTGAACAACGAGGTCCTTGACGGGGTTGCCGAGCTCACCAACGTCATCGGCGGCAGGATGAAGAGCACCCTGGCGAACAGCGGCTATCCGTTGGACAACATCACCCTCCCGTCTGTCATCGTGGGGCAGAACTACTTCGTCACCCAGACGCGCGGCACCCTTACGTACACTGTGACGCTGTCGGTGGAAGAAGAGAGCATCCCGAAGGCTTCCGACCGCCTGGTCCAGGTCGTTCTGACCCTGCTCACCACCGACCTCAAGCCCGCGTAGCGGGACCCCCGCTCCTCACAGGGGCCGATACTCGATGCAGCTTGAAACCGGCGTCCGGGAGGGATAGTCTCGTCGTCCGGCACGGTGTGGAGACCCCAGGGTGGGGCAGACGGGTGGAGGCTGCCGGGCCTGCCCGATTCAGGCTTTTTCCTACGGAGGCAACTCGATGTCTCAGCGCAAGATGGTCACTATCGACGGCAATGAGGCGGCGGCCAGTACTGCCCACCGGATCAACGAGGTCATTGCCATTTACCCGATCACACCCTCCTCCAATATGGGAGAGTGGGCGGACCAGTGGTCGTCGGAAGGCAAGACGAACATCTGGGGGACGATCCCGCTCGTGGTGGAGATGCAGAGCGAAGGGGGCGCCGCCGGAGCCGTCCATGGCGCTCTGACAACGGGAGCGCTGACGACAACCTTTACGGCCGCCCAGGGCCTGCTCCTCATGATCCCGAACATGTACAAGATTGCCGGGGAGTTGACCCCCACGGTCTTCCACGTTTCCGCCCGGACCCTCGCCACCCACGCACTCTCCATCTTCGGCGACCACTCGGATGTGATGTCCGCGCGCTCGACCGGATTCGGGTTCATGGCTTCGAACTCGGTGCAGGAGGTTCACGACTTCGCGGCCATCGCCCAGGCCGCGTCACTGGCTTCGCGGGTTCCCTTCATCCACTTCTTCGACGGGTTCCGCTCCTCGCACGAGGTGCAGAAGATGGAGGAGCTGGACGACGAAACCCTCGCCGCCCTGCTCGGCGAGGAGACGATCCGGCAGCACAGGATGCGGGGCCTCAGCCCCGACCGTCCGATGATTCGCGGCACTGCGCAGAACCCTGATGTCTTCTTCCAGGCCAGGGAGACCGGCAGCCCCTTCTACAATGCGTGCCCAGGCCATGTCGAGGAGGCCATGGCCCGCTTCGCGGAGCTGACCGGCCGCCGCTACAACCTGTTCGACTACGTCGGCGCCCCCGATGCCGAGCGCGTCATAGTGCTGATGGGCTCCGGCGCCGAAACGGCGCACGAGACGGTCGAGTTCCTTGCGGCCAGGGGGGAGAAGGTGGGCGTCCTGAAGGTCCGGCTCTACCGCCCGTTCGCCGCGGACCGTTTCCTGGCCGCCCTGCCGAAGAGCGTTCGCAGGATCGCCATCCTCGACCGCACCAAGGAGCCAGGCGCCGCGGGCGAGCCTCTGTACACGGATGTCTGCACTGCCGTTCTGGACAGCCGCATGGCAGGGAACTGCCCGCTTGCGGAGGATCTCAGGATCATCAGCGGGCGGTATGGCCTCTCCTCCAAGGAGTTCAACCCGGCAATGGTCAAGGCCGTCTTTGACGAGCTGGCCAGGGAGAAGCCGAAGAACCGCTTCACGGTTGGTATCAACGATGACGTCTCCCACACCAGCCTCGAGTACGATCCGGATTTCTCGACCGAGCCGGCCGATGTGGTCAGGGCGATCTTCTTCGGCCTCGGGGCAGACGGCACCGTCGGCGCGAACAAGAACTCGATCAAGATCATCGGAGAGGACACGGACTTCTTCGCCCAGGGGTACTTCGTCTACGACTCCAAGAAAGCCGGCGCGGTCACCGTGTCGCACCTTCGCTTCGGTCCGAGGCCGATCCGCTCCACCTACCTGATCAGCAAGGCGTCCTTCATAGCCTGCCATCAGACCGTGTTCCTGGAGAGATACGACATGCTCCAGTCTGCGGTCGAGGGGGCCACGTTCCTGCTGAACACGCAGGCACCCCCTGACAAGGCCTGGGACACGCTCCCAAAGGACCAGCAGCAGATCCTGATCGACCGGAAGATGAAGTTCTACGTGATCGATGCCTACGCCGTCGCCAGGGAGACCGGGATGGGCGTCAGGATCAACACGATCATGCAGACCTGCTTCTTCGCGATCTCCGGTGTTCTGCCCCGCGAGGAGGCGATTGAGGCGATCAAGAACGCCATACGTAAGACATATGGCATGAAGGGCGAGGATGTCGTCCGGCACAACTTCAAGGCAGTCGACGGCACGCTTGAACACCTGCACGAGGTGAAGATCCCCGGCAAGGTGACAAGCACCATTACGCGCCCCCCGGTTGTGCCCGCGGAGGCCCCCGAGTTCGTCCACAAGGTCATAGCGCCGATCATGGCCGGCAAGGGGGACTCCCTGCCGGTGAGCGCGCTTCCGCTGGACGGCACGTTCCCGACCTCTACGACGCAGTGGGAGAAGCGGAGCATCGCCCTGGATATCCCGGCCTGGGATCCGGAGATCTGCATCCAGTGCGGCCGCTGCTCGCTCAGCTGCCCGCACGCCGCCATCAGGCCGAAGGTCTACGACCCCGGCCTGCTCGGCCAGGCTCCGCCCACCTTCAAGTCGGCCGACTACAAGGGCAAGGAGTACCCGGGGATGAAGATCACCTACCAGGTGGCCCCGGAGGACTGCACGGGCTGCGGCATCTGTGCCTTCACATGCCCCGCGCGCAGCAAGACCGAGCCGGAGAAGAAGGCGCTGACGATGACCCCGCTGGCTTCGCTGCGCGAGACCGAGCGGGTGAACTACAGGTTCTTCCTGGAGCAGATCCCCGACCTGGACCGCAGCAAGGTGCGCCTCGACACCGTGAAGGGCTCGCAGCTTCTCAGGCCGCTCTTCGAGTACTCGGGTGCCTGCGCCGGATGCGGGGAGACTCCGTACTACAAGCTGCTGACCCAGCTCTTCGGAGATCGGGCCATCATCGCCAATGCCACCGGGTGCTCCTCCATCTACGGAGGCAATCTCCCGACGACGCCGTTCACCGTCAACAAGGACGGACGTGGTCCGGCCTGGTCGAACTCCCTGTTCGAGGACAATGCCGAGTTCGGATTCGGCTTCAGGCTCACCATAGACAAGCAGGGCGGGTATGCGCAGGAGCTGCTCCGTGGGCTGGCTCCGAAGATCGGCGACGAACTGGTCAAGGACCTGCTGGAGGCGGATCAGTCCAACGAAGCGGGCATCCAGGCTCAGCGCGACAGGGTCGCCGATCTGAGGTCGAAGCTCAAGCAGATCGACTCGCGGCAGGCGAGGGATCTCGACACCCTGGCGGACTTCCTGGTGCGTAAGAGCGTCTGGGTCGTGGGCGGAGACGGATGGGCCTATGACATCGGCTACGGTGGTCTGGACCACGTCCTGGCAATGGGGCGCGACGTGAACATGCTCGTCCTGGACACCGAGGTCTACTCCAATACGGGGGGCCAGGCGTCCAAGTCCACACCCCGCGGGGCAGTGGCGAAGTTCGCGTCGGGCGGAAGACCGGCCGCCAAGAAGGACCTCGCCCTCATGGCCGCCCTGTACGGCAACGTCTACGTGGCCAAGGTGGCGATGGGGGCGCGGGATCTCCAGACGATCCGGGCCTTCCTGGAGGCGGATGCCTACAAGGGAACCTCGCTGATCGTGGCCTATTCCCACTGCATAGCCCACGGGATCAACATGACGAGCGGACTCCAGCACCAGAAGGCGGCGGTGGAGAGCGGTCACTTCCCCCTCTTCCGGTACAACCCGGATCTCGCAGCACAGGGGAAGAATCCGTTCCAGCTGGACTCGCAGGTGGCCAAAACCCCGATCAAGGACTACGCGTACCAGGAGACGCGGTACAAGATGCTCACCAAGAGCAGGCCTGAAGACGCCGCGCGGTTGCTGGAGGAGGCGCAGGGGGACGCAGATGCCCGCTGGCGGCTCTACGAGGCGATGGCTTCGATGAAGTACGGCGGAAACGAGTGATGTGACAAGTTGGAAACTGCCGCAGAAGGCTGGCTCATGGGCCGGGTAGTGTGGTAGACTCCCGAATGTTGCTGGCTGGTCCTGTCCCACCGGGGCACACGAAGAGGATCCGGGCTGGTTCGGATCGAGGTGTGCCTGCGGGGTGAAAGATCCGCCTGACGGAGAACGCAGTTCCGGGCCGTCGCCCGTTGCGCGATGCACGGCGGCTGGCCCGGATTCGGATAGTCTGCAGTTCAACCCGGCGGTCCTGCGCATGTGGCGCCGGCCGCCTTGTCCTGAGGCTTCAGATCGGTCTGGTCGTGGAATTGCGCCCACCCGCATATCCATGACCGCGCTCCCCTTCGGGGCTTGTGGCCGTAACATTGCGCAGCGCAGCGCATTGAGGAGATGAAGACGACCGCGGCGATGGCCTCTGCCGATTTGTCTGTATTCCTGTCGAACCTGGTTCGTGCATGGGTGTACGGGTGCAGTTGCCTGCCCCGGCAGAAGGCACGGCGGTTGCCCGCCAGAAGACCGGCGCATGGTCATCTGACAGCGCGAATGTGCGGGCTGACGGGGTGCCGGCCCCGGACTCCACAAGATACCCGGACCACACATCAGGGGAACACCTACAGATGCTCTTGACGGAAACCAGGATCGCAAAGACAGCGGTAAACGGCCCCCTCTTCCGCGACGGGCTCGACTGCAGGAAGGCCGATCTTCACCTCCACTCGAACTGCTCCTACGATGTTCCGGATCTGCCGGAGCTCTCTCCGCGAGCCCTGTACAACTGTGCCGTCGAGTCCGGGATGGGCTTCTTCACCCTGACCGATCACGACACGATGCGGGGGATCGAACGCCTCATCCGCGAGCTGGAGGAAGAGTTCGGCGACAGCCCGCCGATTCCGGCATTTACGGGGATAGAGATGAAAATCCGCGACCCCCAGGTGGGACACACGATCCACGTCAATGTCCTTGGCCTGACACGCAGGGACTGGGGGCAGCTTGCCCGCAGGCGGAACTCGCTGGGTGGGTTCCTGGGCTACTGCCGCGACAACGGGCTGCACCACACATACAACCATCCCTTCTGGTTCGAGAAGGGCGAGCGCGCGACAACGGACACGATCCTGCGCCTGGTGGAGCAGTTCCCCGTCATAGAGCTGAATGCGGGACGGATCCCCAGGCTGAACGCACGTACGGCGGAGCTTGCACGCCAGTGCGGGATGCAGGTGATTGCCGCCTCCGACTCTCACACAGGGCGCGTCGGCCGTGCCTTCACGGAGGCTCCCGGTGAGACATGGCAGGACTTCCTCGCGAGCATCCGGCTCGGCGCAGCCAGGGCTGTGCCGCAGCATCTTTCCTATCGTGAGTTCATAAGCGAGATCCGCGAGACCATCGATCTGGTCTTCCTCAAGCAGAGGGCGTTCCAGCCCAAGCGCACCATGCTGCGCGAGACGCCGGTTGCCCGGAGGATCGCCAGGATGGTCCTTGGGAGCGAGAGGCTGATGCGGCCGGGCAGGATGAAGCACAAGGTCCGGACAGCAATGCATCTGGTTGCCTATGTCCCTGCCCTTCTGTTCATCCTCCAGCAGTGGGGGATGCACTTCCGGATGCAGGATGTGGAGACGGCGGTCGCCGTCCTCGGCCCAGCGGAGGCCTTGGAGCAGGCGCCCTGGGTGGGTTCCTTCCAGGCTTAGGCGCCATCTTCCCGTTGCAGGTCCGACTCCACATCCTCCAGCCTCCTGAGCCTGAAGCCCTCGGGCATCTCCGCACACGGCTGGATCCACCCGTGCAGCTCTCCACCGGGCCGAGGGTGGGACGCGAGGCTGATATCCTCGTATCCGGGCGTCCGCAATCCGGGGATCTGGAGCCCGCGCCGCGGATGCTGCTCATCCCCTACGCCGGCCTTCCGGAGAAGACCCGCTCCCTCCTGCTGGAGCGGCCCGGAATCCGGGTGCACAACATCCACCACAATGCCGCCTCCGCCGCCGAGATGGCCATCGCCCTTCTCCTGGCGGCCTCCAAGATGCTCGTGCCCGCGGACCGGGCCCTCAGGGAGGGCAACTGGTCGCCCCGGTTCCGGCCGGAGCTCTACTGCGTGCTGGAAGGGCGCAGGGCGCTCGTAATCGGATACGGGGCAATCGGCGTACGGATCGCGCGGACGTGCGCCGCGCTGGGCATGCGTGTGTCCGCGGTGCGTCGGGATCCGGGAAAGCCGGCCCTTCAGGGGGCGGAGGAGATCCACCCGGTCCCCGCACTGCACGAACTTCTGCCCGCCGCGGACGCCCTGCTGATAGCTGCCCCGCTCACGCCGGAAACCCGCGGGCTGGTGGGGCCTGCGGAGCTGGGAGCCCTGCCTCCCGACGCAGTGCTCGTCAATGTCGCGCGGGGGGAGGTTGTGGACGAGGAGGCGTTGTACACGTGCCTGGCGGAGAAGCGCATCCGGGCGGCCGGCCTCGATGTCTGGTACAGGTATCCGGTTCGAGAACACGCGCACTGGCCCGGGAAGGCGGACGGGGGGGGATTCGATCCGATCTTCCCCTCGGCGTTCCCGTTTCACGAGCTCGACAATGTGGTCATGAGCCCGCACAGGGGCGGGTCGCTCGGAGTCGCCGATACCGAGAGGTGGAGGATGGAAGCGATCGCCGCCGCGGCGAACGCCGCTGCACGCGGAGAGCCTGTGCCGCATCCCGTCGATCCCGTGGCGGGGTATTGAGAGCCGTCCGGGAGCTGACCCGCATTATTCGCGAACAGCCGAAATCATGCGGCCTCGCATGCGGGATACCCCGGATCTGTGCTACCCTCCCCGCATGCAGATCCACATCCTTCAATACGACATCGTGTGGGAGGACAAGCGCGCCAACCACGAGCTGGTCAGGGCGATGGTTGCGGGTGTGAAGCCCGAGCCGGGCGCGATGGTGGCCCTGCCGGAGATGTTCGACACCGGCTTCAGCCTGAACCTGGACGTCACAGACGACGCGAAGACGCGCGCCAGCGAGCGCTTCCTCTGCGGGCTGGCCCGCGAGTACGGAATACACGTGTACGGCTCGCTCTCGGCCCGGGAGAAGGACGGCTGGGGGCGCAACTGGGCTGTCGTGACGAACCCGCATGGCGAGGTCCTGGCAAGATACGCCAAGCTGCACCCCTTCGGATTTGGCAGGGAGCCTGAGAGATTCCGCGGCGGAGATGAGCTGGTGAGCTGCGAATGGCGTGACGGCGACAGTGTCCTGCGCGTCGGGCCTCTCATCTGCTACGACCTGCGCTTCCCGGAGGTCTTCCGGCTCTGCTCGTTGCGGCTGGGAGTCGAGCTCTTCGTCCTGGGAGCCAACTGGCCTGATGCACGCCTGTCGCACTGGCGCGCCCTGCTGATCGCCCGGGCCATCGAGAACCTGGCCTATGTTGTGGGTGTGAACCGGTCCGGGCGGGACCCTCACCTGGGGTATGGGGGCGGCTCGATCATCGTCAGCCCGAAGGGAGAGATCCTCGCTGAGGCGGGAGCGGGGCAGGAGGTCATCAGCGCCACGGTGGATCCGGAGGCTGTGCGTTCATGGCGCAAGTCGTTCGGCGCACTCCGCGATGCCCGCCCGGGGTTGCTGGGGGAGCTGCCGGGCTGATTCCGTGCCGCCCGGGAGTCCCGGGAGAGCTGCCTGGCTGATCCGATCCCGCGCGGTTACTCCCCGGCCTTCAGGACCAACTCGTCGAAGGCGATCAGCCCTTTCCGGATGCCGAGTGTCACGGCTCCCGTGGCGACCGTTCCCTTGTCGCCCGCCGGGTCCGGCAGGGTGTCTGCCTCGGCTATCCCGAGGCCCGGGAAGTTCTGCAGGAACTCATCCTGCCGGAAGCTTCGGTCACGTTCCCGCGCGCGTTGGATGTACATGTCGAGAACGCGGTTCTCGAGGGTGAGGCCGAACACGAACTCGATCGCTCCGAACTCCCCCTTCTGGGTCATCGCTATCGTGTGGCCGATGATCCCGCCCTCGCGGTCCAGCATCTCGAAGTACTGAAACTGTTCGCGCTGGCCGGGGAGGACAGCCGAGCCGGTACGCTCCTCGATTGCCGCCAGCTGCTCCGCGGAGATGGGACGCGTGACCGTCCTGTAGTCCGCTGCATCGGGGAACAGGCGTGTCATGGTGCGTTCAGGATTCCTCCAGACGCAGATGTATACCTCCTGCGCCGCCGCAGTGCCGCTACCGAGAAGCAGCGAACATGCGATGAAGCTGAACCAGGATCCTGTGAGTGTCCGTGTGCGTGTTCTCATACTCGTACCCCGCCCTTATCGTCAGTGTGCCTGCCGGCACCGAAACGCCGGCGTACCCCCATCCCCGCAGCCTGGAGTCCGACTGCCCATGGCCTGCATCTTTCGCCATGTCATCCAGGTGCGGCTCCGGGTCGCCTGGTTCACCGGGCATGGTCCGAAACCCCTGACCCGCCAGCTGAACCGACAACCTCGGCAGCACCGCGTAGTCTGCGGCCAGGAACAGAGTCTCGTACCACTTCCCGCCGGTCCTTCGCGCGCCACCTTCAACCCTGTACAACCCCATCCCCATGTAGAGAGTGCCGTCCAGGGCGAGCGCAGTCCGCTCCTCCTTCATGACCGCCCCCATGCCATGACCGTGCTCGGATGCGTAAACAGTCCCGGTCGTCGCGGACAGCCCTGCGGTGAAGTCGCCCGAGACGCCGGGGGTAACGCCAAGCCGTCCGGTCACGCTCCCCGGGCCGGGGAAGTCCTTCACGGTTCCCATGCCGTATCCCTGGGTTGCGGCCAGGCCATAGTCCCACATCCCGAGTGTGCCGCGGAAGAGAACCCCGTTGTCCGAGGAGAAGGTCCTGGATGCCGAGTAGGGGGAGCGGAAGAGCATGCGGTCGGGGCTCCAGTCGGTCAGAAGCCCCCAGGCGAGGGGCACGCGCCCGAGTGCGAGATTCCATCGGCCCATCGGCCCCTTCCACTCGGCATACGCCTGGTGCAGCAGGCCTTCCGCAAGGTTGTGAGCGGCCTCCGCCTGGAGGAAGAGGATCAGGCGGTCGCCGCGGCGGTCCGACAGGACCTTGCGGATCGACCCGCCGATCGAGTTGATCTCCCCCTCCCGGCCTTCATCGAAGGTGTGGACTCCCCGGAGATCCTCCTCGTACGCGATGAACATCGTCGCGGTGGACGGGGCTGAGATCAGCATGGTCAGAAGCAGACCGGTAAACCATCCGGCTCTATTCAATCTACACCGCCTTTCAGGCATGGACGGCACGTGCCTCGATTCCGGACCCATTGATACACGATACCTGCCTGGGCGGTTTCAGGACAGGGGCGTGTGGCGGACCAGCAGGAAGGTTTTCCGCACCCGATCCTGCTGTCAACAGAAGCCTGAGCGCAACGTATGCCTTGGAATGACGTCGCGTGTCCCGTCATTGGTCGGCAATCCGGGCATGCTGCCGGAGTTCCGCATTCGTCATCCGCGATGGTGCTGTGGCATCAGCATGCTCTGTATGTAAGGATCGGGCCATGGATTGACGCTGTCGCATCGTGAGCAGGGTCGATCCCGGTGTTGCGGGAACTGCCGGTGATGGGGGTGTGGATCATGAAACAGCTGCTGCGGACCGCGCTTGGTCTCTCGTGCCTTCATGTCGTGCTGGCCCTGGGGTGCGGAGATGACGGGAATCCGGCGGGCCCGACGCCGGATCCACACCAGGACCCTTTGCCCTCTCCCGGGTTCGTCTACATTCCACCAGGCACCTTCATGATGGGTAGTCCGGAGGATGAACCGGGGCGTCCATCAGATAGCCCGGACCTGCCACCAGGGCCGGATATGGAGGTGCAGCACCAGGTCACGCTGACGCAGGGACTCTTCATGTCGGAGCACGAGGTCACCGAGGGCTGGTGGCACCAGGTGATGGGCGGGACACCCCGGGATCCGGAGTTGCCGATGAGGTTCGTCAGTTGGGACATGGCGGTTGAGTTCTGCAATGCGCTCTCGGCCCGAGAGGGTCTCACGCCCGCGTACACGATCCACGGGCCATGGGGCGACGTGATCTGGCATCGGGATGCAAATGGCTATCGTCTGCCTACGGAGGCGGAGTGGGAGTATGCGTGCCGGGCAGGGACGACGACGCCCTTCAACAACGGCACCTACTGCCTTTCCCCGGATACGGAAGCCAATTTCAAGGGCAACTCCGAGTACAACCACTGTCCCTGGGGCGTCAACCGTGGCGTGCGCACTCCGGCAGGTAGTTTCCCCGCAAACCAGTGGGGACTGTACGACATGCACGGCAATGTGTGTGAGTGGGTGTGGTGCGGCCGGCGGGCGTTTACCAGTTCGCCGGTGGTAGATCCTGTGCACAACGTGGGCCTTGGCGCCAGCCGGGTCTTCCGGGGCGGCCACTGGGGCAGCTATGCGAAGTTCTGCCGCGCCGCATACCGGAACGGCGGCCTGCCTGGCCGCGAGCTGTACAATGTCGGCTTCCGTCCCGTGAGGTCGGCCTTGTGACGCGGCGTGGCGGTATCAGAATCCTCGCCATTCCGAGCCCCGGCAAGCCTGCGGGCCGATCCCGAGTATGCTTCCCACCGGTTGCGTCCAAGCGACCAGGAAGGTGCCGCCAGCGATGACAAACCATGTCCGTATTGCCAGGGGTGATGACCTCCCCTACCGGATGCGACAAACGGCATTTCGACGCATCCTGTGGTTGGTGCTCGGTCTGTTCCCTCTGTTTGCCCTTACAGCCTCCTGCAGTGAAGAGAGGCAGCACAGCGGTCTTCACCGTGCTCAGGTGATGCAGTTCGAAGTCGATCCCACACTCCTGGGCCCGGTCGTTCGGGATTCCACACTGAGAATCTCGTTCCAGCCCCCTCTCGCCTTTGTCCCGGTCGATTCGGTGGAGCATCGGGAGATCCGCGACCAGATCCGCCAGGGATGGCATGGCGGTGATCCTCTGGCCAATGATCCGGTCCAGCTCTTCGAAATCCCCGGCACCCCCGCCAGATGCAAGGTCGGCCGCTTCCTGGAACCTCCAGTTGGTCGTATGGACAACGAATGGATCAGGCGCTGTCGCGAGATGATGGAAGAGCAGGTGGCCCCGGCCGAAGTACTGCAGGATGTCTTCAGAATCGGTGAGACCGTGTTGGCCGTTCAGTTCCTTGTCCAGAGCCCGCGGATGATCCTGTTTCGGATCCTCTGTCAGGGACCTGGCCCGGAGCCGGTTGTGATCGACTACCTGCTGCCGCGCGATCTCTACGAGCTGGAGGTTCGTGCGGTGGAGTCATCGATCGGGACAGTGGAGATGTTCTGATTCTGTTTCGCATCTCCTGTGGCTCTGCTATGTTTCCCGCGCACAAGCCGGGCATATGGCGGGACTTGTGTGGAATCCATTACCAAAGGGAGGTTCTTCAATGCGTAAACGTGTGATCGGTGTGCTGCTCCTGGTTCTGTTCCTGACCGGCTGCGCCGGGCATGTTCACACGGTGGGGACGGGACCACAGGGGAGCTCTGTCGTCGAGGCACGCCAGTGGTATGTCCTCTGGGGCCTGGTCCCGATCAACGATGTCGACACCAGCGTCATGGCCGCGGGCGCGGGCAATTACCAGATCGAGACCGAGCAGTCTTTCCTTGATGTCGTGATCAACATTTTCACCGGGATGATCACTGTCCAATCGCGAACCGTGACGGTCACCAGGTAGGCACCGTCAGACCTGCCCCGTATGTTTGCTCCCGGAGGCGAGGCTATGAGCCTCCGGGAAGCCTTCTCCGTGACGGTACACAACGGGGATTGTGCGCCGAACTGAACTGCCTCCCCGGCTCCACACGGTGGAAATGCCCCACGTTCTACCCCGCCTCTACTTGATCAGCGGCGGAGGCACATAGTAGATGGTCCTGCCGTAGACGGTGTTGCACACCGTGGCGCCGGCAAGGTAGAGGCCGATGAAGCCCGAGACGACAAGCAGATACCCGATGATCGACTTGGTGAGCTGCAGACTGCCGCCTATCAGGAACCACCCTGTGTCACAGCCGACGATCAGCCAGAGAACGATATCGACCAGGACGACGAGTATGAAGATCAGAAGAGTGGACTTCGCATATGCCGGCGTTACCAGGGTCAGGAAGGACGCGCCCGCCATCCACAGCCACCCTTCGATATAGACTGCCTTGCTCAACATCTCGCCGACGATGGCGCTCACCTGAAGACTCGGGTTGTCGGCGACCATCTCCAGCGCCTGGGGTGTGAAGATCGATGTTACCGAGTACCACTTGGCCAGCACGCTCAACGCAGCCGCGTACATGAAGAAGGCGGAGAAGAACAGGAATACGTTCCCTCCAGTGATGTTGCGATCCTTGAGTTCCATGACGGCCGTAGTGTGTTGCACAACTCCGCCGCCGATCAGCCACGCAGCCAGCAGGGGATAGCCCGAGATATCCACCTTGCCGAGAAACACGGCGCCGAAACCAAAGCAGGCTACTGCCAGCGCGGCCAATCCTGCAGGGCCGGGAGTGGCGAAGCTGTGTTCGTGTGACACTGAAGAACCCTCCTGACGAATGAGATTGAGACATGCGGGCTCAACCCGGATCTCGCAACATGTACACCATATGCAGAATGATCATGGATCTGCCCCCGGATGGTCGCACGGCACCATGGCTGGATTGCCGAGCCCCGGTGGGATCCATGACCAGGCGCGAAGCTATCAGGAAACCGCCACAGCCGGAACCCCTGAAGATTCCGCTTTATAACAGATTGAGCGACAAGTCGTTGCACGTCGCCCGGTCAGGTCTCTTGTTTGTCCCGCCCGGGCCTGCCAGACTCTGTCAATGACATCTGACCATTCGAACACCACCCGCGTGCCCCCTGAGCGGGCCTGCGCACCTTCAGCACGGGCCTTGACACTCGCCGCGTGGGGAGCGGTGTTCCTGCTCCTCGGCCTGCTCGTGACGTGCGCCTGGCAGGGGCCCGACATCTTCTACCATCTCTTTCTCGGCAGGGGAGTGCTGGAGACCGGCGCCTTCCAGCCCGAAGACAGGCTCATTGCGCAGCAACCGGGCTATGTGAACATCTACTGGCTCTTTCAGATTGTCTGCCATGGCCTGTTCGTGGCGGGCGGTATCCACGGTGTGAGCGTGCTGTTCCTCGCTGCCTGGCTCATGACCTTCTGGCTCTGGGTGCGCGCTGCGCGTCTGGCTTCCGCACCCGTCCTCGGCCTGCCTCTGATGCTGGCTGCGATTCTGATCTCCCAGGGGCGCTTCGAGCCTCGGCCGGAGGTGCCGGCCTACCTCTTTCTCATCCTGCAGATCATGTGGCTGTGCAGATGGGACTTCCGCGCACCGCTCACCTGGCGCCGTTACGCGGCCTTCGCCCTGATCGAGGCGCTGTGGGCCAATGTTCACGGCTATTTCATCTTCGGCCCGCTCCTGGTAGCCGCGCGACTGGTTGCCGCCCTGGTCCAGCGCGAGGGTGGACCTGCCATTACCCGCGCGGTTATGCTTCTGGCCGTCACCCTGGCGGCGTCGGTTGTCTCGCCCTTCGGACCTCGGACCTGGGGATTCGCCATCACCCTGGCTTCGTTCCTTCGCGAGATGCGCGGCGCCCTCATGGAGTTTGGTCCTCCTACGGGGATCTTTCTGACGATCTGGACTGGGAAGCTCTTCTGGGCCTTCTGGGCGGTCTGCCTGCTCATCTGCCTCGTGCTGCTGATGCGCAGGCGCGGGCGGGCCTTCTCCCTGCTGCTTGCCGCGGCCGGACTGGGCCTGGGCGCGACGAGCGCGCGCAACATGCCCCTGCTGCCGCTTCTGATGGCGCCCGCTCTCGGCGATTTCGTCGGCCTTGTCTCGGAGTTTGTGCGAGCGCGCCCGCGCAGGCGGTCCGCTGGATCTTCCGCCTCGCCGCAGCAGCGGTTCGCGCGCGCATTCACGCCGGTTGTCGCAGGTGGTACGGGCCTGATCGCGCTCGCGCTCGGCCTGTGGACCGTGACGGGAGGCTTCCACCGCTCGATCCGGAGTGAGACCACCTTCGGAATATCCCTGCCGTATCACACCTATCCGCTGCGCTTCGCCGATGAACTGCGGCAGGCTGAGTTCCGGGGGAAGCTCTTTAACAATGCAGCCGACGGCGGCTATCTCGAGTACTTCTTCCCGGACCTGCAGCCCTACATGGACTCGCGCTACGTGGACGTAAAGGTTGTACGCGAGTACTTCGCCGCCATGGTCGACCCCCGGGCTTTTCAGCAGCTTGACAGGCGGCACCGCTTCGACGGCATCCTCCTGAAGGTCGCCGACAGCCCAAGACTGACGGCGGCGCTTCTGGGTACCGATGAGTGGGCGCTGGTCCATGCGGATCCGCACAGGGCCTTCTTTGTGCGCCGGTTACCCGGAGGAGGCCTGCCGCCGGCCTGGACGTACACAACCCATCGCTACTACCAGGGCGACGACCTCGGGGAACGCGTCAACGGCCTGCCGGCCATCCAGTGGGTCTGGATACTTGCGTCGCAACCTGACCGGGAGTTGCTGATGGAGGCGCTGCGCCAGTTCGGGGAGGCGCCGCGCATCCCGTCATTCGTGATCCTCCATGCCCTGCAGGCAGCGTACCAGCGGCGCGACCATGAGATCGCAGAGCTTGCGCGCGGGATGCGCCCGCGGATGTTCGCGCTCGACACCGGGAGCGCTCGGGCTGTGGACCGGTTGCTGCTGGCACTGCCGGCTCCGTGAGTTGCGAATGGCCGGCCCTCAGTCCGGATACTCGAACACCGCGGACGCCTTCGTTTCCGGATGCAGGCTGCGCTTCACCGGGCATGCTGCCACGCACGCCTCCAGCGCCCTTCTCGCGCGGTCGGTCAGGCCAGGCGGCATGCTGAAGACCATCTCCAGCTTCGCAATCCTCCTGGGAGGCTGGTCCGACATCGTCTTGCTCACCGTGACGCGCATCCCCTCCAGGGCGATCTCGTGCTCGCGGGCGTAGATCCCCATGATGGTGGCGATGCAGGCGCCCAGGGATGCGCCCACGAGGTCAGTGGGGGAGAAGGATTCGCCCTTCCCCTGATTGTCGACCGGAGCGTCGGTCAGGAAGCTATGGCCTGAAGGACCGTGCGTTGCCCTGCAGTGCAGATCTCCGATGTACTCGATTTCTGTACGGACCATGCGTAAGTGCCTCCAGTGCAAGCGCTGATCTGGGCGTTCATTGGTGTGCGGGCGACACGGCCCGGTTCCGCCGACGCGCCCGAACATGGCGTTTCCCGCCGGCGAATCTTCGCACAGAGGGGATGCGTGATCCAGTGGCGCAATGCAGGGCGTTCGCTCGGATGACTGTGCAGCGGGCGGTCTGAGGGGGATCCTCCAGGAGCGGGGAGCGATCCTGCGCGTTGCGAATGAGCCGGGCTCTGTGGATACTCCGGTAGGCACCCTGGACGGAGGATACCGATCTGACAATGCCCGCAGACAGCAGGCGGAAGAAGCCCGCAGCGCGTTCCGCATGGATGCCGGCGCTGTGGATAATGGCGCTCATCTTCCTTGTTGCCGCCTTGCTGCGTATCTGGGCAGGCATCGAGTTATCGCGCGATATGCGTGTCAGCGACCCGATCCTGGACGGCCGCTACTACCTCGATCTGGCCGAACGCCTGGCAGGCGGAGGAGGGTGGCCGGACGAGCCGCACTTCATGACTCCGCTGTACCCCGCAGTCCTCTCGGTGATCTTCAGGGCTGCCCCTGTGTCGGTGGCGACGGTCCAGGTCTTCCAGGCGATTCTCGGGCTGGCCACGCTTGCGATCCTCTTCCTGGCCGTGCGCCGCGATCTCGGGATGGGGGCGGCGATCGCTGCGGGCGCGCTCTTCGCTATCTACGGGCCGATCCTGGCGAATGAAAGCCAGGTCCTTGTCGAGGGGTTGCTGCTCTTTCTGAGCGCAGTTGCGATCTGGTTCTGGCCGCGGGCCGGGGACAGGTTCCTGCGGCTCCTCCTCTTCGGCGTCACGGTGGGACTACTGACACTGGGGCGGGGGGTGTACCTCCTCCTGCCCGCTGCTGCCGCCGCCATGCTGATCCTGCGGGGAAGGCGGCAGTTGGCTGCACAGCTGAAGCCGGTCGCGTGGATTGCGCTGGGGCTTGCCGTCTCCCTCCTCCCTTGCGCGGTTCACCAGACGCGCACAACGGGAAAGCTTACGATCCTCACGCTGAATGGCGGGATAAACCTGTACATCGGGAACAACCCTTCGGCGCGGGGCGTTTACAGCCAACCGGCCGAGCTGGATCTCGAGCAGGATCCCACCGGGGCAAGATCCGCGTCGATGCTCGCGGGGCAACCCCTCACCCTTGCGGAGTCGTCCCGCTTCTGGACGCGCAGGACCCTCGAGTCGGCCCGCGAGCGGCCGGGGCGACTGGTCTGGCTTCTCGCACGAAAGGTGATGTTGTACATGTCGCCTGATGAGCTTCCCCAGATCGAGGCGTTCGACCTTCTGCGCGAAACTCACCTGCCGCTGCGCGCGGCCTTCGTCGGCTTCGGCCTTGTACTTCCCGCAGCGGCACTGGGGGTGGTTGCCTGGTTCAGGCGCCGCAGGTACGCGGGAGTCTTTCCCGTACTGCAGTCTGCCGGCGCTGTTGAACGGCCTGAAGACGGCGGGCGATCTCGAGGGCCGGCTGCAGCTGCCGGCCGGTGCGTACAGGACGGACCAGCCCCCGGCTCCCTCGGCGTCGAGCCATATCTCATACTCATCCTGGTGGGATGGATCGCAACGATCCTGTTCTTCGCCACCGGCCGGTACCGGATACCCTACATGGCGGGGTTCATTGCAGCGGCAGGATACGGGATCCACTTCCTTTGGGGCATGATCCGTGCGCGCCGCCTCTCCCGGCTGGCTGCAGTCGTGCCGCTGGCAGTCGGTATACAACTGGCCATCCCCGGATATTCGCTGGATTCGGTTCGTGTCCACGATGCGTATCAGCGCGGGATACGGCTCCAGCGCGCAGGTGACCCGGTGTCCGCAATCGCAGCCTACAGGGAGGCGCTGAAGATCGACCATGCCCATGGGGAGGCGTGGCACGGTATGGGCGCGGCTCTCGTGAGCATGGGCAGGCTGCCGGAGGCCGCTGAGGCATACGAGCGTGCGGCTGCGCTCCTCCCGCACACTGCCCTGACCCGCTACAACTTAGGTGTCGTCCTCGGTCGGATGGGACATGATGCGGATGCGGTGGAGTGGTTCCGGGAAGCTGTTGCCCTGGATCCATACGATCCCGTGATGCGGTCCGACCTGGGCGTGACCTTCGCCCGGCTGGGCAGGTTCGCCGAAGCCGCCGAGCAGTTTCGGGAGGCGCTGGAGCTGGATCCCCATCACGAGCCGTCCATTAGGCATCTTCGGAGTCTGCCGCCCGGATCCGGATGATCCGGCAGTCCTGTTCTCCGATGCCTCAAGTGCCCGGGATTGCCCAGAGCCGGGGCGCAGGAAGCAGGGAGTTGCGCACGGCAGTTTGCCCCGGGTCCGGGGATGTGCTATAGACCTTTGGCAGCAGCTGAGCTGCAGTTCGGTACATGGGTATCTCCGGGGAAAGGATGTGACGATGATGCACAAGCTGAACAGGTTCTGGCTGCCGGCGCTGCTGTTACTCCCCCTGGGGTTGTTTTCGGGCGCGTGCAGCGATGACGATGACGACAAGGTTACCGATCCGACACCGGCACTTGGCGCCTGCTGTGACGAGGACGGGAACTGCGGGGTCCTGACCGAGGATCTGTGCGATGAATCAGGCGGAATCGCCTGGCACGAAGGTCTGACCTGTGAACCGAATCCATGCGACCAGCCTGGGTCGGATCCGGATCCCGATCCAGTGGGCCACCTTAGCTTCACATTCGACGGGACTCAGTACGCAGCCGAGGCCTGCATGGCCATTTTCTTCGGCAATGTGGACGAGACGTCCGTATCCCAGCAGGGTGAAGACGGGGAGTGGGTGATCGAGCTGCTGTTCCACGGCAACACTGCCGGCTCCTTCAGCGGCCAGAGCGTAACGGTCAACCTGAACTTCGTCGAGTTTGGCAGATACCGGGATCATGAGTTCACCATTGAGGTGACTTCATATGGCGATGTCGGAGGCGCCATAACGGGCACCTTCTCCGGGACTGTCGTCAGTGCCGTGGACGAAGAGGACATCCGGGAGATCACCGAAGGGGTCTTTACGGCCGTGAGGCTGCCGGACGTCGGCTAGCTCGCATGGAGGCTGAGTGCCTTCGAAGAAGGGAATGACGATGACACACAAGCTGAACAGGTTCCGGATGCTTGCGTTGCTGGTACTGCCCGTTGGGCTGATCCTGGGCGCGTGCAGCGATGACGACAAGGTTACGGATCCGACGCCGGCCATCGGCGCATGCTGCCTGCCGGACGGTTCCTGTGAGATCATGACGCAGGCAGAGTGCGGGGCTGATGAGGGCGTCTGGCAGGGTGGCGGTACCGTCTGCGATCCTGACCCGTGCCATGATGATGGCTTCCGCCCCAGGATACCGATGGCCGAGATCGTCTGGGATGTGGACTTCGGCTCCACAGATCCCAACGCCATCCAGGCCTGGGAGGAGGTCGGTGCCCAGATCGGGACGGCGGCTGCATTCACCGAGATTGTGGGCCAGGTGCTTACCTCCCTTGACGGTGCGGATTGGACCTACCAGGGCAGCGGCTGCTACATATGGTCCGACACCGAGGAAGGATGCACATGGGGCTTCAGGGTCTGTCGCAGCGCCGCTGGTCTGGACTGGACTCTCACGCTTGATGGCGCCTGCGATCCCGGTCAGCCCCCCTACGACAACTGGGTTGTCGTACGCGGGTCGAGCAGCGTGGATGGCACATCCGGAGAGTTCCGGTTCCACGACTATGCCGCGGGCTTTGTGATGATGACATGGGTCTGGGAGATCGCTGAAGACGGCAGGACGGGGACGTGGGACTTCTTCGTTGGAACACCGGACCTGGATCGCCCGATGGCCAGGTTGTCATGGGAGGAGGGTGAGGAAGAAACCCAGAAAATCGATTGGCTCCTGCTCGGTGTCATGACTGTGCACTGGGAGATGGAGGTCACCACCGACGGCACCGGGGGCTGGATGAAGAGCTTCGTCTTCGACGATGATAGCAGCGCCTGGATGCTGGACTGGGAAACGATCTGGCACAGCGACGGAACCGGCTCGAGAACTGAGTACGACCAGGATGGCAACCCGGTCAGCACGGTGACCTGGTAGCTTACTGACGACATTCGTGACCGCAGCGGAGGGGACCGGCAGACGGTGCCCTTCGCGGGAATCCGGTGTCGCCGGCATCCAGAGGAGACGTAGTTGATACAGGTAGAACGCCTGCGCAAGGTCTACGGCAGCCTCACAGCCGTGGACGACATCTCCTTCTCGGTACAGCCGGGCGAGATCTTCGGCCTCCTGGGCCCCAACGGGGCGGGGAAGACCACCACCATCTCCTGCCTGTCCGGCCTTCTCACACCCACAGCCGGGTCGATCCGCATGTGCGGCCACGACATGATGACCGACGGCCGCAGGGCCAGAAGCGTCATCGGCGTGGTGCCACAGGAGCTTGCGCTATACGAGGAGATCAGCGCTCGGGAGAATCTCCTCTACTGGGGCGGGTTGTACGGGCTGTCACGCGCCGAACTGAAGGTGAAGGTCCCTGCGATCCTGGAGAGGGTGGGGCTGGCCGACCGTGCGCGCGAGCCGGTCAAGCGTTTCTCCGGAGGTATGCAGAGGCGGCTCAACATGGCCGCCGGTCTTGTACACGACCCGAAGGTGTTGCTGCTGGATGAGCCGACCGTGGGGATCGATCCGCAGAGCCGCGTGCACGTCCTGGATCTCATACGCGAGCGGGCAGCGGCGGGCACAGCCGTTCTCTACACGACGCACTACATGAACGAGGCCGAGACGCTCTGCGACAACTTCGCGATCATCGACCACGGAAGGATCATCACCCGCGGCACCCTCGATGAACTCCTCGATCAGGCCGGGCAGGCGATCCAGAGGGCGAGCGTTCCGGAGCCAAGCCTGGAGCGGCTCTTCCTGCACCTCACGGGGCGGGGGCTGCGCGAGTGAGCCTGCCCGGACCCGCCCGCTCTTCGCCTCTGTGGACCACCGTGGCGAAGGATCTTCGCCGTCGCAGGCGGGATCCCGCCGGCCTTCTCCTCACCCTTGCGATCCCGATAGCGCTGGTGGGGGTCATGGCGATGGCCTTCGGCGGGTTCGGCTCAGGCCAGATGCCGAAGGCGAAGCTGGCCGTCGTGGACCTGGATGATACTCTGCTGACCCGCTTCATCTCCGGGGGATTCAACCATGGCCCGCTCCCGGATCTCCTCGAGGCGATCCCGGCAGACTCGGCTGAGGCAATCGCCCTTGTCCGTGGGGACAAGGTGTCTGCTGCGCTCATAATCCCCAAGGGTTTCACAGACGCGTACCTTGGGGGCGGCACCGCCCGTCTCGACCTGATCCGCAATCCCGCGCAGTACATCCTCCCGTCGATACTGGAGGAGGTTGTTGCAACAATGGCCGAGGGCGGGTTTTACATCCGGGAGATGTTCGCCGGTCCGATCGCGGAGATCCGCGGGCTTATCGACGCCCCGGGCGCATCCCCCGGCGCGCCTGCCGGAGCACCCCCCGATGCGGTTGTGGCCGGGATCTCCACATCCATCAACCAGGTCATGAACCGCTCCGCGCGTTATGTCTTCCCTCCGGTCATAGATCTGAAGACCGACTCGGCCGGCGAGAAGCGCGGGCCGGGGCTTAACCTCATCGCCTTCTTCCTTCCCGGGATGATCGTGCTGTCGCTGCTGTTCCTCGGGCAGACCCTGGCCCTGGATGTCTGGGAGGAGGTGAAGGCGGGCACACTGCGTCGCACCGCGGCATCGCCGAATCCCATGGGGGTCATACTCAACGGAAAGGTGCTGGCAGGCGTGGCTGTCCTGATGCTGATCATGGCTGTCCTCTTCGTCCTGGCGTGGGGTGTGACCCGGCTTCCGGCAGCGGGGATGATCCGCGGCTACTGGACTGCGCTGGCGATCGGCGCGATGGTCCTCGCCTTCATGCAGTGGCTGGTCCTGCTTCCGCGCCGCGAGCAGGGGGCAAGCCTGCTGTCGACTGCGGTGATCATGCCTTCCGCCCTCGTGGGGGGTGGATTCTTTCCCATCGAGTCGATGCCGCAGGCATTGCGCGGCATCGTGGTGTACACGCCCGTGGGCTGGGCGGTGGAGCGCGTGAAGGACGCCATAATGGAGCGCCCACCCGGTGCATGGGAAGCCGGCCCTGTGCTGGCGGTCTGCGTCGCGGGAACCGCCCTCTTCCTTGCCATGGCGCATCTCCAGGCGAAGCGCCGTCTGGCGCGGGGGATGTAGATCATGCGACGCATCCTGAAACTAGCGCGGTTCGACCTGCGGCTCCTGCTGTGGGACAAGGAGTCGATCCTCTGGATCTTCATCATGCCGGTCTTCTTCATGTACTTCACCGGCCTGATGAGCAGGGGGGGCGGCGCCGGAGCGCCGGCCCCGAGGATCGGGATTGTGACGGAGGATTCAGGGCCTGTGACAGATGCGCTCGCAGCACGTCTCGAGGGGCAGGGGTTCGTGGTTGTGCGCAGCAGCGACCCCGCCGACACACTCCTTCCCCGCAGGCGTCTGGAACTCCCGCAGGACTTCAGCCGGCAGACCGCGGCCGGTGACAAGGCCGAGATTCTCCTGCGGGGCGTGGATACGGGGGATCTGTCCGGCCAGCTGGATCAGTCCAGGCTTCGCAGGGCGGTCTTCGCGACGATCGGGGACATGGCGCTTGCCGCTGCATCGGATTCGGCCGGGAATGTGACGGCTGAAGGGCTCGAGCATGTTCGCTCCCTTCCGCCGGCTGTCGAGCTTCAGGTGTCGCAGGCGGGCGAGCGGCGGATGGTCCCCGCCGGATACGGCCAGTCGGTACCCGGGATACTCGTCATGTTCATGCTCCTCTCCGTTCTGACCGGCGGCTCGTTTGTGCTTTATACAGAGCGGAAGGGCGGACTTCTGCGCCGCGTCGCATCATCGCCCGTGGGGCGGATGGAGCTTGTTCTGTCGAAGCTCTGCTCCCGGGTCGGCATGTCGCTTGTACAGGCTGCGTATGCGATGTTCATAGGAGCTGTTCTATTCGGCATTGACTGGGGGCCGAACATAGGCGGACTTGCCGTGCTTCTGGTCTTCTACTCCATCGCTGCAGCAGCCCTGGCGATACTGCTGGGCAGCGAGGCGCGCAGCCCGGGGCAGGCAGTGGGAACAGGGATCGTCGCATCGATCGTCCTTGCGGCGCTGGGCGGGTGCTGGTGGCCGATCGAGGTGGTGCCGGACTTCATGCAGAAGCTTGCCCTCTTCCTCCCCACCGGCTGGGCGATGCAGGGCACACACAGGCTCGTGAGCCACGGTGATCCCATTTCGGCAGCGCTGCCCGCAATCGGCGCCCTGGCCCTCTTCGCCCTGGTCTTCACCGCCGTGGGGATCAGGAGGTTCAGGTACGACTGAGTGGCTCGGTTGTCCCGCAACCCGCTATCTGCTAGAATCGCACTTGCGTCATGGGGCGGGGGACCTCCCTGTCACGGGATTGCCTGAGCCGGCGCCCGGGGTTCCAGCCCCTGCTGTTCCGCCAACAAGGAGAGCTACCATGCGTTTCCTGCTCGCCCTGCCGTTGTTCCTTGCCATGCTGGTGTTTAGCGGCACGGTTTCCGATGCCCGGGTGGCCTTCGCAGATTCCGATATCTTCGCCATCGACACAGTCACATCGGTCGAGGACCACGATGAAGGTGCACCCGCGCTGACGAGGCTTGTGTCCTCCTACCCGAACCCCTTCAACCCACAGACGCGAATCTCCTTCGACCTGGCTGTCGAGGGTCCGGTCGAGATCGCGGTCTTCGACGTGAACGGGCGCCTGGTGAGGGTAGTCGAGTCAGGGATACGGGCAGCCGGAAGCCACCAGGTCGTCTGGGACGGTACCGGCAGCGACAGCCGCGACGTTCCGTCGGGGATCTACTTCTGCCGGCTCGTTACCGGCAGGAGTGCGCAGACCATGAACCTGCTGCTGGTCAGGTAAGCCCGCCCGGCATCATTTCCAACAACAGGCGGTGATTCATGCCCAGAATGAAGCTCATGCTTGCGGCTGCGTTGCCGCAGGCATTACTGCTGGTTTTCGCTGTCGGCCTCTGTCCGGCGATCGCACAGACGGAGCTGTTCCCCGGAGACCGGCATACCGTGTTCGAGGGGGGGCCTGCCGGAATCGAGCTGCCGGACGGACTCTCGGCTGCACGGACCCGCCAGGTTGAGCTGAATCCACGCCTGAGTAGTGCGGTTGAGGCTGCAGTCGGCGAGCGCATCGTCCTCGACCTGTTCCCCGATGCGGGCTATGAAGCGGTTGTCGACCGGGTGAGCAGGAACGTCAACGGCACTGTGGCAGTCCGCGCGAGAATCGAGGGATACGAGTTCGGCTACATGCTCCTCGTGACCACCGGCGAGAAGAGCCTCGGTACGATCAGGATTCCCGAGCGCGGCGAGCACTACAGGCTTGTCGCAGACCCGGGCGGCCCCGGCCATTACCTGATGGATGTCGATGGCCGTGTGGAGGTCGGGGATGGCCCGCTTCTCATTTCCCCTGCACCGACACCTGGTGAGGCAAGGGAGATAGAGCTGCTGCAGTCGCGCGTGACGGAGGAGTCGCGCGGGCCGGGGGACTGGGCCGACATCGATGTCATGATCGTCTACACACCGGCTGCCGCCGGTTGGGCTGCCGCAAATGACGGCGGCATCGCCAACGTCGTGGCTCTCTCCATGGAGAAGGCCCAGCTCTCTCTCGACAACAGCGATACCTTCATGAGCGTCAACCTGGTCCATTCGTCCGAGGTCGACTATGCGGAGAGCCAGGGAGGCTATGATTCGATAACCGACATCTACCGGCTGACCTTCTCCCAGGGCCATCAGCATGATCCTCACGGCTACATGGACGAGGTGCACGACTGGCGGGACGACAGCGGAGCCGATCTCGTGGCGCTCTTCTCGCTGGCGCACGACACAGGCGGGCTGGGCTGGCTCTTGAACAACATCAACGGGGCGCCCGCGTACGGATTCAGCCTGACCCGCGTCCAGCAGGCCAGCTGGACCTACACGCACATTCATGAGATGGGGCACAACATGGGCTGCCACCATCACAAGCAGCAGAACGTCCAGCCCGGCCCGACCAACTGGCAGAACTGGCCCGAAAACATCTGGTCGGCCGGTTGGCGCTGGACCGGCGATGACAATGGGCATTACTGCTCGCTCATGACCTACAGCAGCGGCCAGTACTTCCCCGACGGCATCGACCACACGGCCGTCGCGCACTTCTCCAACCCGGATGTGATTCACTACGGGCAGCCGTCCGGCCACCCCCAGGACGGCGACAACGCGCGGACCCTCCGTGGCATCAAGCATGCAGTGGCGGCGTATCGGGACCGGCCGCCTGTCGAAGAGCCGGTCGTCAGTAATGTCCAGGCGGAGCAGCGTCCCGCCTCGGCAGTGTTCGATGTGACGTATGACCTCGAGACCTTGGGTGATCTGCCGGTCACGATCCGGCTGTTCCTTTCGACAGACGGAGGGGAGACCTTCCCCTATGAGTGCAAGGCCGTGAGCGGCGATGTCGGGGCGGGTGTGCTGCCGGGCGCCGGGCTCAATATCGAGTGGAACGCGGGAGTCGACATTCCCGGGATTATCGATTCCAACTGCCGTTTACGGGTGTTCGCCGATGACTCGCCCAATGCAGGGAGCTTCGTATACATCCCGCCAGGCACATTCACCATGGGCAGTCCGGAGGATGAGCCTGAGCGTTTCGAGTGGGAAGGCCCCCGGCACCAGGTGACCCTCACGCGCGGCTTCTTCATGTCGAAGTTCGAGGTGACAGAGATGTGGTGGCAGCAGGTGATGGGTGGCGACCTGACCCTTTCGCAGTTGCCGAAGGAAATGGTCAGCTGGGACATGGCGGTCGAGTTCTGCAATGCCCTGTCGATCATGGAAGGTCTGACGCCGGCATACACGATTCACGGTCCCAACGGCGATGCAACCTGGGATCAGGATGCCGACGGATATCGTATGCCGACCGAGGCTGAGTGGGAGTATGCCTGCCGCGCCGGTACGTTCCTGGCGTTTAACAACGACACGAACTGCCTGTCCTCGGATGACGAGGCGAACTACAACGGGGAGTACCCGCTGGAGGGCTGCGCGGCCGGCATCTTCCGCGGCGCTTCAACGCATGTGGGCACCTTTCCACCGAACCAGTGGGGCCTGTACGACATGCATGGAAACGCGTACGAGTGGGTCTGGTGCGGCTGGCGGACTTATTCAGAGGATCCGCAGATCGATCCGGTGACCGATGTCGATCCCGACCATAACCGGATCCTTCGCGGCGGCGGATATGACGCGGGCGCGCGGGGCTGCCGATCTGCGGTCAGGCATCCTCACCTCAGTCATCCGGGGTATGCCTACCCGGCAGTCGGGTTCCGCGTTGTGAGGACGGCATTCTGATTGGTGAGTGGCGCCGGTAGGGCAATCGGCGCCGGACAGCCGGGAATGGTTGGGCGGCCCGGCCGGGAGACTCCAGGGACAACGGGCCTTGCCTATCCCCTCAGGGCCCCGACGACCGCGAAGCCGATCGCGAGGATGACGATCAGCAGGAACACTGCCGCCATCATCCAGAAAACCAGCCAGAAGAGGTCAGTGCAGGGTGTCTCCGAGTTTCCAGTCCTGGGGCTCAGCATATTCCGCAGGGCGGATCTGATCTTGTGCCACACGATTGGAGCATCCCTTCCGGACCCGGCCAGTTTCGACGCAGCGGATGCTTCCTCACATCCGGTTGCAGCACGCGACTGCCGGGTATCGCAGCTTTCCCGATTCTCCCACACCCCCCCTGACAACCGCTGACGTACCAGCCCGGTTTGCTCATGATCCCTCTACTCCGACACCTGAGATGCGCACGAGTACTGCGTTACACCCCTCTCTCCAGGAACTCCAGCACACGGTCGATCGCCTCGCGAAAGACGCTCTCCTGGGGCAGAAGGCTCGCAACAATGAATGCCCCGCCCGGAAGGTCGAAGAAGTAGCCGGGATGGAGCAGGATGCCATGCCGTTCCAGGATGTCCAGGCACCACCGCTCCTCAGAGCGCGTGGCGGGGATGCGCAGGATCGCGCTCCACCCTGCGTCGGCATCCAGCAGGCTCCAGGGTGCGCCTGCCGAGCCCGCCGCACGGGTTGCCAGGTGGCGCCAGTTGCCGGCAGTGCGCCTGCGGATCTGATCCCTCACGGGCATGGCCAGCTGGAGTATCTCCGGCAGCGCGACCTGGGCGGGTGTGTTCACCGACAGGAATGTGTCCGCGATGATCTCCAGGCGGGCGATCGCCTCCTCCCGCAGAGAGTGCGGACCGCCTGCCTGGATCCAGCCCAGCTTGAGCTGCGGCAGTCCGCAGGACTTGGATAGCCCGCCCAGTGAGAATGCGAGGCACGGGGATTCCGGCGCCAGGCTTCCGGCGTGCGCCCCAGTGGCCGGCGGCGCTGTCCTCTCCTGCAGGGGGTACTCGAGGAAGACTTCGTCCGAAATCAGGGCGAGGTCATGCTCCGCGCAGAACTGCGCAAGCATGGCAGCCTCGCGCCTGGTCATGAGGTTCCCGGTCGGGTTGTTGGGGTGTACGGCCACCACCGCCCTCGTGCGGGGCGTCAGTGCATCCTCCAGGGCCTGCCTGTCCAGGTTCCAGCGGCCGTCGTAGTGCAGGGTGTACGGCCTGAGGCTGACGCACTCGAGATCAGCAAGGTACTCGAGGAGAGGATAACTGGGGCGCGGGATCATGACCTCGTCGCCATGGTTGCAGAGCAGCTTGAAGAGCCAGCTGTACGCCTCGCTGGTGCCGGCGCTGAGGATGATCGAAGCTGGGTCCACACGCGCCGGGCCACAGGCGTCTCCATGATCCTGAGAGGAATCGGCGGTCGATCCTGGGGCCCGCGGGAGGGTCGGCTTGTGAACCGTGGAGATGTGCCTTGCTACGGCCTCGATTGCCGAGGGGAGCCCCCTCGCCTCCGGCTGGTAGAAAAGCCCCGGTGGACTCGAGATTGCATCCAGCAGCCGAGGGGGGTAGGCGAGGCCGCAGGTGGTGGGGTTGGACTGGGTCAAGTCTATGCAGGTCAGGCCACTGCGACGCCTGAGATCCCAGGCTTCGGTGAGCGGATTGCGGCTGACATCCCACTCAGTACGCTCTGAAAACATGGGACGGATTGTGGCACAGGCGACCCGATGGTGCCAGAATCGTCGCATGCTCGACAAACGCCGTCAGAAACTCGACAGCCGCGCCGCCAGACCAGCGCAACCCCCCAGGAGGTCGTCTCCCCTTTGGCGCCCGGCGCTTCTTCTTCTCGCGCCGCTCCTTGTGCGGGCGATTGCGTGGCTGGAACTCCGCGGAGATCCCTTCTTCCGGCTGCTGGTCGTCGACGCCCGGTCCTATCACGACACCGCGGCCCAGCTTGCGGGCGGTCTGTTTCGAGCCGACCTTCCCTTCTGGCAGCCGCCCCTGTACCCGCACATCCTGGGAGGGCTCTACGCAATTGGAGGGGCACACCCGGATCTGGCCCGCTGGCTGCAGATCGTGCTGGGCAGCCTGACCTGCGTGCTCCTCTTCCGCCTTGGCTCGCGCTTCTTCGGCCGCCCGGCCGGATGGATCGCGTGGGGGATCGCTGCGCTGTATGGACCGCTCATCTACTTCGACCTGCAGATCCTGAACGCTACGATGGGCATCTTCCTGATGCTCCTGGCGCTGGAGCGCGTCACGGCGCCGCGCGCGTCCCGCCTGACTGGAGCCGCGTCAGGCGGCCTGGCGCTCGGCCTTGCAGGGATCACGGTCGCGTCGCTCCTCGTTGTGGCGCCTGTCCTGGGGTTTGCGCTCTTTCACAGCGACGGCAGGTTCAGCCGGGGCAAAGGGGCCCGGAGGAGGGTCCCTTCGAGAGCATCCCTGCTGCCCCCCTGGCTCATCTTCCTGGCCGCGTGCGCCCTTCCCGTGCTCGGAGTCACGGCCTGGAACTGGGCGGGCTCGGGGGAGCCTGTGGTGATCTCGTACAATGGGGGCGTCAACTTCTGGATAGGCAACAACCCCGAGTACGATTCCACCGTTGCGCTTCGCCCGGGCCGCGCATGGAGGGAGCTGATGCAGCGTCCGGTGGATGCCGGTGTGACACGGCTGGGCGAAACCTCCCCGTGGTGGTATCGCGAGTCATGGCGATGGATCAGCGGGAATCCGCTCGAGTGGGGCTCCCTCCTGCTGAAGAAGACGCGGCTGCTGCTGCGCGGGGACGAGATCGCACGGAACCAGGAGATCTACCCGTTCCGCGAGAGATCCCGTGTTCTGCGAAGCCTGCTGTGGATCTTCGGCCCGGCCTTCCCGTTCGGGCTCCTGCTGCCCCTTGCCGGAGCAGGCGCTGTCCTGCTGGCTGCCGGCGACAGGAAGGGGGGTGCGAACCGGCAGCAGAATCTCACGGACAGCTCCCCGTCTCCGGCTGATCCCCGGGGTATCGACTCCGGCGCGCGATCCGTGCTCCTGCTTCTTGCCCTGATTACGGCGCTGGGACTCTCCGTGATCGCGTTCTTCGTGACCGCCCGGTACAGGCTGCCGATGGTTCCTTTGCTGATCCTTCTTGCCGCAGGCGGCCTTGCCCATGCGCCGGCACTTGTGCGGAGAAGCGGTCACGGTCCGGCGAAGGCCTCGGCGGCCCTTGTCATCCTTGTGCTTCTGCTGGTTTCCAACACGGGTCTTCCCGCGATGCCCCGCAGCTTCAACAGCGACACCTACTCCGACATGGGCACCGAGCTCTTCATGAAGGGGGACCTGCCCGGGGCGATGATCCAGTACCGGCGGGCGCTGTCGCTGAACCCGCGGAACGCGGAGGCGGCACACAACCTGGGTGGCGTGCTGCTGCGGATGAGGCGCCTGGAGGAGGCCGAGGAGAGCTTCAGCATGGTGCTGGAGATGCACCCCGGCGACCTCCACGCCCTGCAGAACCTGGCGGCGGTTGCATTCCACAGGGGAGATCTGTACAAGGCCGGGTGGTTGTACACCCAGGCTGCGCGGCTGCATCCGAAGTCGGAGGAGGTCCGCGGGGATCTTGAGGGTCTGCGGGGAGAACTGAGGCGCAGGGAGGCTGCCAGGTTCGGGTCGGACACAGGCCCCCTCGTCGACTCCCTCAGGGTCATGGCCCTTGCCCACCCGGAAAACGAGTTCCTCCTGCGCAGGATCAGGGAGCTGGCCGGGGCCGAATAGGCACGGCGCGAAGCCCGAGCGGGACACGCGATGCGGCGCGAACCGCCACAGCGGCGAGCAGAAGCCTCGGCACGGTGATCCAGAAGAGGGATGCGCCCATGGCCGCAACCAGGATGGTGTCCTCGAGCAGTGAATGACTGATCGCGATCGAGGTGTGCAGTGCGCGAAGGTCGTGCGGGTCGTACCCGGATCGCTCCCGCATCTCCTCGATGAGAAGCCCGGAGCCGAGAGTCACACCCAGAACCTGGGATGTGAGCCACGGGAAGGCGACCGGCCTGCGCAGTCCGAGGAACCTGAGCATCGGATCGGACCGCCTTTCCAGCTCTGCCAGGATGCCCCGCGCCCTTATCCACTCGGTCGCCACCATCATTGCCGTTATCAGCAGCGAGATCTTGAGGACCAGGGAGAGGGCCTGAAGAGCCCAGCCCCGCAGAAACTCCCCGAAGGTTCCGGCAGCGGGGACTGCACTCCGCGGGTCGCCCGGCACGACCCGTGGGCCGATGGCCGGAAGATCCGCCGCCTGCAGAGCGGCTATGGACCAGGCAACGATGAGGCCCGTGATCGCCATCCCGGTCAGGCGAACTGCCAGGGTCCACTGCCACGGGGCGCCGGTCCTGTCCTGGATTGCGCACTCCACGAACAGGTTGTGAGCCACAAGGACCATCGCCGAGAGGATTGTCACCTCTTCCACGGACATCGGGATGACTGCCATCGCGCCAACGAGGGCGTAGATTCCGCCAAGCATTCCGGAGATCATCGGGACCGCAGCCTCGCCGGGGAGACGGAAGATCCCCATCGCGGGCGCGCACACCTGTCCGAGGGCTTCGAGGGCTCCGCTCCACCTCAGGAATCCGGTGAGCAGGGAGATCGGCAGCATCAGCCGAAGGAGCAGGACAAGAGTCCGCCACGCCCGGGGCAGGGCCGGCCTGAGGATCTGTCCCGCGGACAACCTGCGGGTCGTGATCTGATGCTGCATGGGGGGAGGTTATCACGCCGCCGGCCCGGCCGGCAGTTCGCAGTTGTGGCATGACGCCCGTGACTCTAGGGTGTATCGGTTCGCGGCGGCGCGTGTCCTGCGCAGGGCACTGCGCATGAGACCGGGCGGAGCGGTCCGTCACCGGGAACCATGCGATATGTGCCCCCGTACCGGTGCCGGCGCAGAACGCTGTCGCGTTGTCCGGAAACAAGGAGGAACCGATGTCGGAGGCACTCGTGCTGCGGGGCGTGTCGAAGTCCTTCGGTGATGTGCATGCGGTCCTGGATCTGGATTTCGCCGTAAAGGCGGGATCAGTCTTCGGGCTTCTCGGTCCCAACGGGGCGGGGAAGACGACGACGATCCGGATGATCATGGACATCATCAAGCCGGATACTGGTGTGATAAGTCTCCTGGGCGAGACCGATCCGGAACGCAGGAGGGACCGCATCGGTTATCTCCCGGAGGAACGCGGGCTCTACCGCAGGATGAAGGTCAGGGAGCTCCTGCTCTACTTCGCGCGTATTCACGGCATGTCGGGCAACGAGGCCCGCGCCGATGCCGACAGGTGGCTGGAGCGCCTCGGGCTTTCGGAGTGGGCGGACGCGAAGCTGGAGGCACTGTCCAAGGGGATGCAGCAGAAGGTCCAGCTCGTCGCAACGATCCTGCACAGGCCTGAGGCTGTGATACTCGACGAGCCCTTCTCGGGGCTGGACCCGGTGAACGTGGACCTCGTGAAGGAGATCCTCCTCGAGCTTCGGGACCGGGGGACGACGCTTCTCCTCTCCACACACCAGATGGAGATGGTCGAGAAGCTCTGCGACTCGATCTGCCTCATCAACCGCGGGCGCGCCGTGCTCAAGGGAGGGCTGCAGGAGATCAAGGCCGGGTTCGGCACGCGGGCCATCCAGATCGAGTACGACGGTTCCGCCTCCTTCCACAGGAACCGCGAGCTGATCGAGAAGTCCGACGACACGGGGCGCTACATGGAGATCGTCCCGAGGGAGGACATCGAGCCGCACAGGATACTCGAGGCGGCCTCGGCAGAGGTCCGCATACGCCGCTTCCAGGTCATGGAACCCTCCCTGCACAGGATCTTCGTCGAAACCGTGCAGGCTCGCGGAGAGGAGGTGGCCGCAGATGCGTAAGCTCCTGGTGGTCCTGCTGCAGGAGTACACTTTGAAGGTCAGGACCAAGGCCTTCCTGGCAGGTACGATCCTCTTCCCCCTGTTCATCGGCGGCATCATGCTGCTCCCCGCCCTCTTCATGACCATGGGGATTGACAGGACCCTTTCAATCGCCGTTGTGGACGATACCGGCAGGATGATGGAGCCGCTCTCCGGCACGCTTGCCGATACAACGAAGGCCGGGCAGCCTGTCTACACGCTCGTCAGGGAACCCGGCAGGGGACGCGATCGCGAACAGCTTCTGCGCGATCTCGGGAACGACGTCGCCGGAAAGCGCATCGACGGCTTCATCATGATCCCGGCCGATCTTCTGGATGGCGGCGCCGCGTCCTACTACGCCGAGAATGTGTCGGACTTCAACAGGAACGAAACGCTGCATCGCGCCATTACACAGGTTGTGAGGGAACTGCGCATCGGGGATTCGGCCCTCGACCCGGATCAGGTGCGCAGCATACTCGGCCCGGTGGGTTTTACGACCTTCAGGGTCGGCGTCGGCGGGGAGGCCAGGCAGGACCAGGGCACCACGTTCGCACTGGCCTATGTGCTCGGCTTCATATTCTACATCTCGCTTCTGATATACGGCACGATGATGCTCCGTGCCGCCCTTGAGGAGAAGACATCCCGATCCGCGGAGGTGATGGTGTCGATGGTCCGGTCGACGACCCTGATGGGTGGGAAGATCCTCGGGATCGGCCTTGTCGGCCTCACCCAGTTGGCGGTCTGGGCTGTGATCGTCGGCCTGGTTCTGAGCTACATGACGGCCACCGGCATGGCTCTCTTCGGGCAGCAGGAAATCCTGGCCCAGATCACCCCGGAGCCGATGCTCGTCGTCTTCTTCTTCATCTACTTCGTTCTCGGGTTCGTTGTGTATGCAGGGCTGTTCGGCGCAATTGGCGCGATGGTGAACAGCGAGACGGAGGCACAGCAGCTCCAGACGCCCGTAACCCTGCCCATCATCATCGCCTTCATGATGATGTTCCTGGCGATAAGGGATCCCAACGCAACGGTTGTCCGGGTTGTGTCCCAGATACCCCTCTTCTCCCCGATCCTGATGATGGTCAGGATCGCGGTACAGGCGCCACCAGCCTGGGAGATCGCGCTTTCGGTGGTCATCCTTCTGGCCTTCATTGCATGGCTGATATGGGCGGCAGGAAAGGTCTTCCGTGTCGGGCTCCTGATGTACGGAAAGCGCCCCACCCTGCCGGAGCTGGTGAAGTGGATCAGGTTCGGCTGATCCCGTCCGACTCGCCGCAGGATGTGCCGGCGAAGAGGCGCTGGCTCTGGTCCGGCCTGCTGATTCTCCTCCTTGTTCTCTTCGTTACGGGAACAAGGTGGGGGAGGGGGTTCACCACCATCGCCGGCAGGACCTGGATCGTCTGGTCCCACGGCAGCCAGATGCCTTTCGAGGCCCGCAGCGCGGCGGCATACGAGCCGACCTACATGACCCTGCTCTTCATTCGCGACAGTACGCCTCCCGATGCGGTCATCCTCCTGCCGCCCTCCGGGTACATCATCGAGACATCCGGAAGGGATGTGGCGCTTCTGGCCAGCCCGTCCTCAGCGTACAGCTTCATTTACCCGAGGGTGCCCGTGCACTGGGGCGATGACAAGGCACCCATGGCCGACGATGTAACACACGTGCTCGTGTGGGAGCACTGGGGGCTGAATCTAATCGACCCCGATGCCGCTCTGACCGAGGACAACCGCATCGCCATCTTCGCCCTGGAGCCGGCCGGAGGTGCCCGGTGATCCCTGTGTTACTCGGCCTGATCACGCTTGCGCTGCTCGGTGAGGGGAGCCTCAGGCTGTTCCGCGCATTCGGATGGATCGGCCCGTGGGCAGGGTCGGCTGTCGGGAACAGGCTCCTCCTTTCAACGGCGTCGGTGCCGTGGTTGGTTGCAGGCTTCGATCTGGCCGGGATACCGATCACCCGCACAACCATGGGTGTCGCCGCCCTGGTTCTTGCAGCGTGCGGTCTGGCGGCGGAAAGGTGTCTGGGGCCAGGGGCCAGGAAGGCAGACACGGCCGAGGCGGGTGGAGCCACGCGCCGACGCGGATCCGGGAAGCCCGGCAGGTACGCTGGGGGCTGCGCCGCGGCCGGTCCCGGTGGGATCGCCCCGGCGCGCCGGGTGCGCGGCCTTGCGGGCATCCTCCACTCGATCCTCACGGCACCGGCAGCCTCGGTCCTCACCGCCGCGACAGCGGCGCTTCTGCTCTTCAGCGTCGTCCAGTTCGCCATCGTTCCGGAGCGCAACTACGACGCCCTGGTTGGGTACGACCTGGTGGGCAAGATCATGGCGCAGGAAGGGAGGTACCTGTCCACAGTCTTCACCAGGATCAACTACAATGCGCAGTGCGTCTATCCCCCTTATACAGCGGCGAACAACGGGTTCTGGTATCTGTACCACCCGGAGGGTTGGAAGCTGTGGGTGCCTGTCAGCGTGGCGGGCTTCCTGCTTGTCTACTTCGGGTTCATCAGGCGATGGAGCGGCTCCAGGACCGCCGCCGCCCTGGCGTCGTTCGTGCTGTTCCTGCCCACGGCCCTGCTCTTCCAGCTGACCGAGGCGCAGACCGACATGCCCAGCATGCTCTTCATAGCGCTGGCCCTCATGTGCACACTGGACGGACTGGCGGCGCGCCGGGCCCTGCCGAAGGGCAGCTTCGCCTGGATAACCCTGCTGCTCCTCTTCGCAACGACAGGGAGGTCGGAGAATGTGCTCTTCGGGCTGGGCCTCGCCCTGTCGGTCCTGATCCTGGGACAGGGCAGGCGATGGATGGCGTCGTTGTTCTTCGTGGTTCCGGCCGCGTTCTTCGCCTTCTGGAACCTGTTCTACGTGCGGCAACTCATGGGATACGATCCCGCGGCCCACTTCCTGGACCGGGTCTACTTCGACACGGGGCGAATGGCGGATGTCCTGCGGCTGGCGGGCGTCATCATCGCCGACCCGGGCACCTTCGGGGAGTTCGTATGGGTGATTGCTCTGCTGCCGGTCCTGTGGTTTGCGGGCTCTCTGCCCGTTGTCCGGGACAGGCTGGGGACCGGGGGGCTGCCCGACTACACGGGGCTGATCCTCTCCACAAGCGCGGTTCTGTTCCTGCTGTACATGCCCTTCTTCTACATGTGGGATCCGGAGTTGAACCCACTCTGGACGATGGAGCACACCTTCAAGAGGGGCTTCTTCCGCTTCATCCCGGGCCTGCTCGCCGCCTTCGTCTGTTCACCCCCGGTGCTCTGGGTGCTCAGGAGGTGTGAAAGCCGGTAGGCCGCAGCCGGCCGGCAACGCCTCGTCCTGATCCGGGGCGCATCGCTGCGTCAGATGCCCGGGGTGACGCCCGGGTGGCCGCCGCTACAGCCGCTCACCCAGCGTCTTCTCATTCCCGTACCGCTCGAACAGCCGGCCCCAGGTGGTGCTCTTCTTCCAGTTCTCGAAGACCCGCCTGTCCTTGACCGGCCAGCGGAAGTAGTCGTGATAAGTCTCCGAGCCGAGGATGAACAGGTTCACCAGCGGAGTGCGGAAGAAGAAGTTCTGGATCGCCTTGAGCGGGCTGAACCAGAGCAGATCGCCCACACGTGAGGCCATGTTGTCGCCGACCCTGAATCCCCAGGATTCGCCGGATATGTCCGAGCCGACCACCTCGATGTCACGTGGGTCGCCGACGCCCAGCCCCCGCTCGTGGGCGAGGCGTATGTAGTCCAGACCCATTGGATCGAAGCCCATCATCTTCGCCGCGATGGCGTCGATCGCCACCTGGTCCCCGGAGGCGAGCATCACGTTCTTGATCTCCGGGTACATGGTCCTCGGGCCGGGGCCGTTGCCGGCGGTGGTGCCGTCCATGACAGCGAAGAGCCCGCAGTGGATCTCCTTCTGGATGGCCAGCAGGTCGACAAGTGTCTGGTGAATCCAGGAGTGCGTGTAGTGACGCTTGGTGTTGAGAAGGCCTCCGAATGCGTTCTTCATCGCGCCCGTGGTCGTTGTGTAGATGTGGCACTTCACGGTGGGCAGATGGATGATGTTCCTGCCGAAGAAGTAGTCCGGAATGCGGATCCCCTCGGGGAAGATCCTGTCCAGAACGAGCATCTCCGCCCTGGGCCTGTACTCGACCCACTTCATGTCCTCGTCCTTGAAGTTGTACAGGACCGGGATTCCGTAGGCCTCGAAGATCGGGACGTAGTGATTCAGGTCCTCGCCCTTGAAGGCGTTGGTCACCACAGTCTTGTTCTGGACGCAGGTGACGTCCCGGTACCCCGCCTTGTACAGGCTCCTGACCACGCCCTCCATCTGCCAGGGCGTCGTGTTCGCCCCGGGAAAGGGGAAGTGCCAGGAGATGTTGTCCTTGAGTATGGTGGTTGCCTTCGGATCGATATGGGTACGCATCCCGGCCAGATCCATCAGCCTTTCCACGTCATCCAGGATCGTCTCCGGGGTAACGTGGAGAACCGCCACGCGGGGCTTGGTCATGTGTAGAGCGTCCTTTCCTGTTGTGGTGCGATCCGCCTGCCGGATTCAGCCTGCGTAGCGCCGCGCCATGTCGTCCAGCTTTGCGATCCTTATCTTGCCGGCATGACCGGCCTGGCCGAATGCGATCATCCGCTCTTCGCATACCTTCTGCATCGCCTCGCGGGCCGGCTTGAGGTAGGAGCGGGGGTCGAACTCGCCGGGGCGCTCGCTGAAGACCTTACGGATTGCGCCGGTGATGGCCAGCCGGTTGTCCGTGTCGACGTTGACCTTGCGGACACCGTGCCTGATCCCCTCCTGGATCTCCTCGACCGGCACCCCGTAGGTCTCCGGCATCTTCCCGCCGTAGCGGTTGATGATCTCGACAAGCTCCTGCGGAACGGACGAGGATCCGTGCATGACCAGGTGCGTGTCGGGCAGCCTGCGGTGGATCTCGGCGATGATGCTCATGCGCAGGACCTCGCCCGTCGGCTTCTTCTTGAACTTGTAGGCGCCGTGGCTTGTGCCGATGGCGACTGCCAGGGCATCCACTCCTGTCTCCGCCACAAACCGCTCGGCCTGTTCCGGGTCTGTCAGGTGGCTGAGCGCCTCCTCGCCCGACAGGCCGGCCCCGTGGCCGTCCTCGATTCCGCCGAGGCAGCCAAGCTCGCCCTCGACGGTGACCCCCCTGCTGTGAGCGGCTTTCACCACCTCTTTCGTGACGCGCACGTTGTACTCGTACTCGGCCGGTGTCTTGCCGTCCTCCATGAGCGAGCCGTCCATCATCACGCTCGTGAACCCCTGCTCGATTGCGGAGAAGCAGGTGGCCGGGCTGTTCCCGTGGTCGAGATGCATCGCGATCGGGATCCCGGGATGCAGCTCCGCTGCGGCGAGCATGAGATGGCGCAGGTAGTTGTCCTGCGAGTAGGACCTGGCCCCCCGCGAGGCCTGGATGATGACGGGAGACTCCGTCTTCTCCGCCGCGGCCATGATGGCCTGGATCTGTTCCATGTTGTTCACGTTAAGCGCAGCGACTCCGTAGCCGTTCTCGGCTGCGTGATCGAGCAGAATTCGCATCGGCACCAAAGGCATGGTTCCCTCCTTGCTGTTGACCAGACTCCACATTATCGACAAAACAGGCTACGACTGCTACCTTGACGGCAATCTTATCAGGACTCGGCGATCCGTGCCCGGCGGGATTGCCCGGGCATCCGCGGCCCCGCAACCCCGGTGCGTCCGCACGCGTACGGGCGGATGTTCGTTCCAGGGGTTTTCAGGAAGGCGGATCCGAACAGACCGCCACAGGTACATTCACCCACACAGGCGGCAACATGAAGGCTGTAACCGGGTTCCAACTACACGCCGCAGCCTCTTTCCTGCTCGCGGCAGCGCTGATCACAGTGTCCGGGACGGCCCGGGTGGCTTCCGGCAGTGCGCAGGGTCCCGTCCTTGCGGAGATTCGTGGTCCCGGGCAACCGGGAGTTCTGCGAAAGACCTTCGTGATGCCCTCAGACGGCAGCCTGCTTGTCGAAGCGGAGGGTCTGGCCTGTGAGCGGGGCCAGGTCTTTCTCGCCGCAGCGTGGATTCTGGACGAGGAGACTCGCGAGGCAGTCTGGATCATGCAGGATGCCGGCGGCCGGTGGAACGGCATGACGGAGAATTGGGAGGTTGAAGACACGATCTCGCTCACAGCCGGAACGTACACGGCCTTCTTTGCCGGGTATGGCGGGCGTCTTCCGATCGAGCGCGACATAAGGCTGTTCGGATTCCAGATAGGCCGCCTGCGTTCCAGCGTCGCCCCCTTCCGGGACTGGGGGGAGGTTGGCGACCCGGTCCGCTGGGGGATTCGGGTGCAGGCGATCGATCCCGACTTCACGCCTCTCCCGGCAACTGATCATGCTTCCGTTCCTTTCGCGGATGCGGACGTGCGTTTCCTGGGCCTCGGGACGATGGAGGCACGCAGGGCGAGGATCGAAGTGGACAGGCCTGTGACGTTCCATCTCCGCTTCACCGGGGAATACGGCCACCGGGGGCGCTTCTTCTCCGACAGTGCGTGGCTGGTCGACGCCCTGACCTGGACGCGCGTCTGGGAGCCCTCCTTCGACAACACTGTCCCGGCGGGCGGAGCCGACAAGAACCGGTGTTTCCGGGGAACCATCCGTCTTCCCGCGGGAAGCTACGTCCTGACAGCCATGACAGATGACAGCCACGATGCCTCCGGATGGAACGTACTCCCGCCACTGGATCCCGAGTCCTGGGGAGTCTCCATGACGGTCGCGGATGCATCCGACAGTGAAGCGTTCCGCGTCTGCCACGACACCGCCCTCCCGGAACCGGTCATATCGATCGTGCGCCAGGGTGACGATGCGTTCACGCGTGAGTTCTTCTCGCTTGACGCCCCCGCGGACCTACTGGTGCGGGCGCTGGGCGAGGCGGGACGTTCCCGCAGGATGGTGGACTATGCCTGGATCGAAGACGTCCGCAGCATGGAGGCCTTGTGGGTCATGAGTTATGACAACACCTGCCCGTCCGGGGGAGACACCAGGAACCGGCTGACTGAGCAGGTCCTCGGAGTACGCGAGGGCGACTATGCCCTCTGCTATGTGACCGATGATTCCCACGCCTACCAGATCTGGAACAGTCCACCGCCCTGGGAGCCCGGGAACTGGGGCGTAACCCTGGCGCCGGTGGACGAGGGTTCAAGGCATCTGGTCAGGGCAGGCGAAGCCGCCGATCCCCCGGAGGTTCACTCCCTTGCCCCGGTCCGGAACAGGCAGGACCTGTCGATGAGATTCGTGCTCCGGTCAAAGACCCGCTTCCGTCTGGTGGCTCTCGGCGAGGGAACACGGAGCGAGATGCACGACTATGGGTGGATCGGGAGCGACGACGGCGGGATCGTCTGGAAGATGGAGTACGAGGACACGCAACACGCCGGCGGCGCGCGGAAGAACCGCATCGTGCGCGATGTGATCGAGCTTCCGGCGGGCGGATACGTGATGCGGTACGTCAGCGACGGCTCGCATGCCTTCGGATCCTGGAACCAGCCCCGGCCCCCGCAGCCGCACCTGTGGGGCCTGACCCTCGTGGAGGTGCGCTAGCAGTATTGTCAGCGGAGATACGTTGCCAGCCAGCGTTCCTGAAGTGCCTGCATCTGCGGTATCGACCATGCTCCCTTCGCATCCGACTGCATGATTATGACGAATGCACAGACCCTGCCCGGAGCCTCCTGTACATATCCGGCCAGGGCGCTCACCCCGAGATCGTTGTGTGTCCCGGTTTTCGCGGCCAGGACGGCAGGTGTGCCGTTTCCGAAGCGCCGCCTAAGGGTCCCGTCTGTTCCCGGCCTTGGAAGAGAGGCTGCGAAGTCCGGACCCACAGCCAGGTCGTTCCAGGCCCAGACCAGAAGCCTCAGGATCGTAATCCCTGCGATGCGGCTGTCCGGATGCAGTCCGCTTCCGTCATGGACGCGTTCCCCGACACCGGCGCCGAACCGTTCGCGCAGCCAGGCGGAGATCTGTGCCGAGGAGCGGGTCAGGTTGTACATCCCCTCCCGCAGGGACCCACTCCGAGGCACTTCGTCAGGGATCCCGTGGGTGCCGCACTGCATCGCGATCATGTCCGCCATCAGGTTGTTGCTGTAGCGGTTCATGCTCGAGACGAGGTGCGCCAGAGGCAGAGAGGGGAACTCCACGAGCAGTGAGTCTCCCGGCACGGTTGTGCCGGTGAGGATGGAGCCGGTGATGCATATCCCTGCGTCCTCCAGGAAGGCGGACGTCATCGACCCGGCGAAGGCCTCCGGATCCGCAACACTGCGGTACACGCGCCTCATGGGAGTGCCTGCCCGGATCGAACCTGCCGCCGTCGCAGTCTCGCCGTATCCCGGTGAGCCCGGAAGCATTCCGGGGCCCGCCGGTCGAAGGCTCAGAGACCAGGAGCCCTCCCCGTGGATTGTGCGAATGCCGTTGTCCACCCCGAGGTATCCGCATTGCATGGGATCCTGCAGCACCACGGCCGGATCGCCCGGTGCCGGGCCGGGCCTGACAAGGAAGCACGCGGCGTTGAAATTGACGGTCAGTGCCGTGGGAACTGCTGCGTACGGTCTCTGGGTGCCACCGCGGGCCGCATCGCGCGCCGGATCCTCCTGTGCAGTTGCGAAAAGGCTGTTGTCCAGGATCAGGTCACCCCGCACTTCCCTCAGCCCGGTTGCCGCGAGCGACCGTGCGAGAAGCCAGAGCCTTTCCGAGACCAGGAAGGGATCTCCGCCGCCCTGGACCAGGATGTCTCCCTCCAGGATCCCGTCACGGATCGGGCCGCGGCGGTAGATCCGTGTATGCAGTGTGAACCCCGGTCCGAGGGTCTCGAGGGCATGTGCTGCTGTTACGAGCTTCGTCAGACTTGCGGGCGGAAAGAGCCGCTCCGCGTTCTCTTCGATGATGGGTGAGCCGCCTCCGGCCGGGGAGAAGGCGACGCAGTAGGAGAGACCTGAGGATCCCCGGGATTGCGCGAATCGGCCGATCTCCTGCCGGAGATCGGCCGGAGCGGCTCGGACAGGGCAGGCGGGCAACAGGATGGACATGCCGGCGATTATGCACCAGGCGAAGCGCATCTACTGATCCCCGGAGTCCGGCCTCCCGTGGCGGAGCCTCCGATCCGGACGGTCTGCGGCGTGTTCGAAGTGCCACGCCCCGTCCTTCCAGGCATACCGCACGCGGATGTTCCCGTTGAAGGGATGGTCATCATCACACATGGTCTGAACTCCCACCCTCCATGGAAAGCTCCTGATCCACTCTTCTACAGCCTCGGCAACCAGGTCCGGCGGGGTCTCGGAGTCGAGCACCCCCGCATCCACGACATTGCCGTGAATGTCGGTCGTGAGCCGGAATCGGACGATCCCCTCCAGACTGTCGCCTTCAGCGGGCCCGGCTACCGGCGTGATCTGCGCCGGTGAAACTCCGTGGGGCAGTTCGGGCCTGGTCGAGAAGACGCGACGGCCGGGGGTTATGTGGATCCGTCCGATGTCGACGAACAACTCGCCCTGGTCAGCCGATGGGGATTGCAGGGTTCTGCGGATACACCAGTCTTCACCGGTCGGGCCGCCTCCATGCAGTATGAAGATGATCCAGCCCGGTCTTCCGCTCCACTCGAGAATGAAGTCGCCGGCTTCATCGCTGATGGCACGCGTCGAATCCGGGTGAAGGAGGATGTGCACCTCCGGTATCGGCATCACTTCCTGATCCCTCGTCACACATGTACCCACGAGGGTGTATCTCCCCCCTGCACTGCCTTCCGAAACCTCCGAAAGGAAGCAGCACAGCACGGCGGCTATCCCGACTGCGATCACGCAGACGGCTGTCTCACCAGGATATTCTCGGCGCATAAGAACATCGGCCTCCTCTCTTCATCCCATGCCGGGGTGTATGCTATGCCGGACGATTCATGAATGGCCCGGGTCAAGCCCCGGCCATGTTAGCATTCCGGGTGTGATCAGGACACCGGAAGAGAGATCGGGCGATCCGGTAATCCCGGCGAGGACGGTTCATGACGAGGGACGATCTGCAACTTCTGCACGAAGCGCTTGTCTACCGGCGCAAGCGTGCCCTCCCGCCCGGAGACGCGATCCGACTGCGCGGGATACTGGATCGGGTGGAGGGGCTCCTGATCTCGCCGCCCGGCACACAGCTTTCCCTTCGCCTGTCACCCCCGGAGCAGGAACTGGTGCGCCGCGAGGTGCCGAAGTACCGGGAGGCGCTGACACAGAGGGGAAGTTCGCGCGAAGGCCGGTACCTGGCAGACAGGCTGGATCGGCTTGTCCGCCGGCTGAGCGGCCCGGATCATGGCGCCCGCGGAGTCCTGAACAGGCTGCGGCAGCTTCTCAGGAGGTACTGGTGAAGAGCAGGCGGCGGGATGGCGGAGCCAGGGGCCACCGGACATCTTCTTGCATTTCTCCGTTTCGGATTCACCTGACAGGCCCTATCATTCTTCCGCGACATCCCGGAGCACGGTTACGGATCGCTCTGCTTACCTGAGCCACGAAAGGCACGATTGCTGGCATGGTTGAACGACCCCTCAGACCTGCACGCCCCTGGAGCCGGGACATCCGTGTGCTTGCCATCGAGACTTCGTGTGATGACACCTGCGCAGCCGTTCTCGATGGTGACGGGCGGATTCTTTCCAGTGTGGTTTCGTCACAGGGAATCCATGGCGAGTACCTGGGCGTCGTCCCCGAGCTCGCATCGAGGGAACACCTGAGCCTCCTGCTCCCGGCGATCCAACAGGCGCTTGCCGGGTCACAGACCGGGCTGGACGAGATCGACGGCATAGCCGTTACCCGCGGCCCGGGACTCATCGGCTGTCTCCTGGTCGGCCTGGCGACCGCCAAGGGACTTGCCCTGTCCCTGGAGATTCCGTTCGTCGGGGTGAATCACATCGAGGGGCATCTGCACGCTGTCCGCGGGGCAGCCGGGTTCGAGCCTCCTTTCGTTGCCCTGGTCGCATCAGGGGGGCACACCGAGCTGCTTCAAGTGGACTCCTGGGACCGGTGCAGCCTCCTCGGATCTACCAGGGATGACGCTGCCGGAGAGGCGTTCGACAAGGTGGCGAAGCTCCTGGGACTGGGATTCCCCGGCGGACCGGCTGTGGATCGCCTCGCTCGCGAGGGCAACCCGTCCGCGGTGAGCTTCCCGAGGGCGTGGCTGGACATGGACAGCGGCGGGCTCGACTTCTCCTTCAGCGGCCTGAAGACGGCGGTGAAGAACCATGTGGAGCGTGTCGGAATGCCGTCCGAAGGTCCACAGCGCGAGCAGTTCGTCAGGGACATCTGCGCGTCGTTCCAGGCGGCGCTCCTGGATGTGCTGGAGGGAAAGATCGAGGCTGCATGCCGGAAGACCGGCATCCGCCGTGTTCTCCTCTCGGGGGGGGTTGCCTGCAACGCGGAGCTCCGGCGGAGGGTCACCTCTCTTGCGGAGCGGATAGGCGGAGAGAGCGCATATCCTCCGCCGGCCCTGTGCTCGGACAATGCTGCGATGATCGGCCTGGCCGGAGTCAGCCGGCTTCGGGCAGGCGAATCGGATCCGATGGATCTCCCGGCCGTGGCGGGCCTGGAGGAGCTAGAGGCGATTGCCCGGCAATCGATGAGGAGTTCGAGGGAACCGTCCTGAGTGGTTGCGTCGGTTGACGGTTGGGGCATGATCAGGCCTGCAGGGGGGGATAATGGTGACCATGCGAGAATCAGCACTAGTCGGCCGATCCGGCCGCGTCTTCATCAGACCTGACCGCTCTACGGCACTGTCACTGGTTCAGGTGCTGCTGCTTTCCCTCTGCATAGGCCTCGGGGGATGCGGAGATGAAGAAAAGCCCACGACACCACAGGGGCCGACCGTGACGCTCCTCTATCCGAACGGCGGCGAGATCCTCCAGGGCGGAAGCGCAGCACAGATCAGATGGTCCGTCTCCGGTCACGGCACTCCGGCGGAGGCGCTGCTGATCCGTCTGGACCTGTCGACCGACACTGGTTCGACATGGAGCTCGATCGCGGACAGCATTCCCAACAATAGCCAGGGAGTCTTCAACTGGAACATCCCCACGATCAACACGAACGAGGGCAGGGTGCGTGTGACAGTCCGTGACGGCGACAGGACGGCCCGGGACATGTCGGACGGCAACTTCACCATCTCTTATACACCGCCCCCCGTGCGCAGGAACGAGCTGGGTGTTGAAGACCGGGAGGGATCGGCCGGTTCGGAGGTCACGGTAGGCCTGGTTCTGGACAACGAGGACAGGATCCGGATGGTCCAGACCGAGATCCGGTACGACCCGACCGTGTTGGAGTGGATCTCCACGGACCCTGCTCCCCGGGCGGAAGGGATGAGCATGCAGAGCCGGGTTCTGCAGGCGGGGCGCCTGGAGATCGTGATCACACATGATCAGCCGGCATTCCTGGACCCGGGGACAGGGGCGATTGCCGCCCTGACATTCCGGCTCGGGGGGCAGGCGGACACCACCTCCTTGATCGAGCCCGACAACAGCCTGCTTCTGGATGACGAGGGGGAGGTGGTGAACGTCACGGAGAGGGCCGGGTCGATCACGATCACGGGCCCGCCGCCCAACACTCCTCCGGTTGTGACGCTGATCTCCCCGGTTGGAGGGGAGTCCTGGCAGGCAGGGTCGGTCCGGGAGATCACCTGGACGGCTGTGGACGAGGAGACGCCCCAGCAGGATCTCGTGATATCGCTTCACTACTCCACCAACGGAGGGGGAGCATGGACCCTGGTGGCCACCGATGAGGCCAATGACGGCACGTACGACTGGACCGTTCCGGATACGCCGACAACCCGGGCGCGGGTGCGAGTGGCCGCATCGGACGGGATCGACCAGGCGTTCGCATCATCGCAGTCGGATTTTACCATCACGGCGATTCCCGCCGGGGAGAACACGCTCACGGTCGGTACGGCCGGCGGAGCGCCAGGAACAGATGTGTTGGTTCCATTGAATCTGGACAATGAGGATCCGGTGAAGGGTCTGCAGACCGACATCACATTCGATCCCGGGGTTGTGGACTATGTCGACGGGGCCGCGACTGTCCGGGTCGGGACCATGACGTTCTCGGCTTCGGTTCCCCGGGAAGGGGTTCTGCGCGTGCTCATGTACTACTCTGACGCAGCAGTACTCGCACCCGGGACCGGAGCCGTGGCGAACCTGACATTCAGGGCCACGGGCACAGCCGGCTCTCAGACAGCATTGACGCCGGAATCGGCAACCCTTTCCGACGCCAACGCGGACTCCCTGAACGTCACTACCCAGGCCGGGTCGATCGCCATCACAGGCGGGGGCGGCAACACCCTGTCGGTGGGCAGTGCTTCGGGCAGTTCCGGCGACCCTGTTGATGTTCCGCTGAACCTGGATAACGAGGATCCGGTGAAGGGTCTGCAGACCGACATTTCCTTTGATCCGTCGGTTGTGGAGTACGTTGAGGGGACGACAACTGCGCGGACAGGGACGATGACGTACGCGGCTGCCGTCGTCGGAGAGGGTGTGCTGCGCATCGTTCTGTACTACTCGGACACATCAGTGCTGACTCCAGGCAGTGGAGCGATCGCAGACATGACCTTCACCCTGATCGGTGCGCCGGGGACGCAGAGTGCCCTCACTCCGGGTTCAACGGTTGCATCCGGCGCCGGGGCCGATTCCCTCGAGGTCGCAGATGAGGCAGGTTCGGTCACCGTGCTTGAGAAAGGAGGAGGCAGATGAGTCGGAATACTGTTGCATGCTCATTGATCCTCACTGTCCTGGCAGTCTTCTGCGCGTATGTCCTGCAGGCCAACGGAGAGGACGTGGCGGGCAGGCCGGGCGCTCCAGTGCTAACGGCCGTGTCAGTGCCGGTGCCGCTCTCTGAGACCGCTGCCGCCAGGGTCGACCCGAGGATCCGCCTTGTGATGTCACTACCCGGGAAGACCGAGTCGGCATATGCCGGGATTGGCCGCAGCATGGTCCTGGCCGGCGAGTCCCCCTCGACGATCCGATTCCCGGTGCTTGTCCGCAGCAGCCTGTCCGATGGAGAACTGGCGGCACTGGGTGCAATCGTGGAATCGCGGGCAGGCGACATTGTGACGGCGGAGGTGCTCCCCGTGGACATGGACCGCCTTGCATCCCACCCCGGTGTCCTGCGTGTTGAGGGTTCCTACTGGCTTGCCCCGTCACTTGACGTGTCCATACCCGAGATCAGGGCCGACCTGATCAACCAGGGTGAGCCCTCCGACGCGTATACGGGCGAGGGAGTGCTGTTTGGTCTCATAGATGACGGCATAGATATAACACATCAGGACTTCATCGACGATGAGGGCAGCAGGATTCTGTACATCTGGGACCAGCACAGGACGTCGAATGCGACGCCTCCCGGTGGATACTCCTACGGCCATGAGTATACGAAGGCCGACATCGATGCCGGACGGGCCGGCGCATTCGTAAACACGGGCGGGCACGGGTCCCATGTGGCCGGTATTGCGGTCGGGAACGGGTTGTCCTCCGGCGGGCAGTATCAGGGTGTGGCATGGAAGGCTGACATCATTGCGGTGCGGAACGGATACTGCGATCTCTTCTGCTATGGAAGCAACAATCCATTATACACCTGGTGGGAGGGAGGAGGTACGACAAAGGGATCGATTGACGCCCTGGAATACATGATTGGCAAGTCGATTGACGAGGACAAGCCTCTGGTTGTCAACCAGAGCCAGGGGGTGGCTCTCGGCCCTCACGACGGCAGTACGCTGTTTGAGCAGGCATATCAGAACCTGGTCGATCTGTCCGACCTGATCATCGCGGTTGCGGCCGGGAACAACCAGGGTGATGACTGGCATGGCCGTGCGACAGTCAGTCCCGGCGGGCAGGCAGACTTCACGATCAACAAGGACAACACGAGCCAGGCTGATCAGTGGCTGCAGTTCGAATGCTGGGGCATGGCCGGCGACAGATTCCGGTGGGAGGTGCGGACGCCGGGGGGACAGACGATCAGCATTCCCGCAGCCGTCACTCCTGTGAATGAACTGAAGATGGTGACGACAGGCTACGGCGACCTCGCCGCATACTGGTCCACGGCTGCGGATGAGAGCAACGGGCAGCCGATGTTCGTCTTCTACGCCGAGAACAACACAGGTGTTCAGGGTGGCAACTGGCAGGTGAGGGCGATTGCCGACAACCCGCTTCCCTCGGGAGGGCAGGTTGATCTCTATTGCGAACGGAACCAGTACACGGTGAAGGTCACGGGCAATCTCAACACCGAGTCGATCGTCGGGATGCCGGGTACCGCGACGGGAGTGATCACGGTGGCGTCCTACAATACGAAAAACAACTGGCAGTCGATGGACGGTCCGGTCAATCCCCAGGGCTATCCCCTTGGGGAGATCAGCCGCTTCAGCTCGCACGGCCCGCGCCGTGACGGTGCGCAGAAGCCGGATATAGCCGCGCCTGGCGCCTGGGTCATGTCGGCCTTCGCTTCGGACAGCGATCCGCAGAACGAGATGGGAGTTCTGCGCGACCCGGGCGGAATGCACATCTGCTACCAGGGTACATCGATGTCGTCCCCGCACGTTGCGGGGGCGATTGCCCTTATGCTTCAGAAGGATGGGACGCTCGGTCCGGAACAGGTGAAGACCATTCTGCAGGAGACCGCTCGGGCTGATGCCTTCACCGGAGTGGTTCCTAACAGCGCCTTCGGATACGGAAAGCTGGATGTGAAGGCGGCCGTCGACATGGTGGAGGGCGGCAGCGGTGAGTGTGCAACCGTCATGGGAGATGCGGACGGAAACGACATGGTCAACATACTGGATCTGGTCGCCACGGTGAACCACATACTCAACATTACCCCGCTCAGCGATGGCGGCCAGGCCTGTGCGGATGTACAGACCGACGGAATCATCAACATTTTGGACGTCGTCGGCATCGTCAACATCATCATGACCGGATTCGCCCCCCCGCCCGTCGCGCTGGGTGGTGGAGACCGTGACACTGGGCCCGTGGCATGGAGTGAAGAGGCTGCGGCTTCCTCATACCTCCTTACACTGGACGGATCACGCCTGGGCGGCATTCAGCTGAGCTACTACCTGCCCAGGGGATACGAAGCGGATGGCGGGCCGATTGTCCGGGGAGGTCTCCATGGCGCACGGCTGTCGCATGCGGTTCGCGGAAGACTGCACACGCTGATCCTGTACGCATCGGGCGGCGGAGCCCTGGGCACGGGAGATGTGACCCTCGAGATCCCCCTGCGGAAGGCCTGGGACGGTGGCCAGGGGATCGGGGACTTCGGAATCAGCCACCTGGTCCTGTCGGATCCATCGGCCTGTCCGCTCGAGCCGGCGCCGGTGTCGCGCGGCTTCGGGGAGTCTCCAGAGTCGGCCGGGATGGGACTCTTCCTCGCGAGGACTGCACCGAATCCGAGCGCCGAGGTGACAAGGATCGAGTACTCCCTTGAGCTCAACGGCGATGTGAGCCTGGCTGTTTTCGACGCTTCGGGCCGGCGGGTCAGGGACCTGTGGAACGGCTGGCAGATGGCGGGAGGGCATGTCGTGGCCTGGGACGGCAGGGATGACGCCGGCACGCCTGTTCCTGCCGGGGTCTACTTCGTCCAGCTCAGGGGAGCCTCGGACCGGGACAGTCGCAAGCTGCTGATCGTCCGGTAACGAGGCCCAACCGGGCCGGTTCGCGGGCGGTGCCGTGCCTGTGACGCCCGGGCCTGCGCACCCCCGCGTTCAGTGCATCCTGCACTGTCCCCCCTGGAGGGCGTGGCAAATGGCCAGAGCCTGATCCGGGCAGCGCTGAGTCACAGTTCACCATCGACCTGCTCCTGCCCGCTCACATTGGGCCGGATGACCCATTCTACCGGCTCGGATCAGCCCATCTCCGCCGAAATCAAGCCATTTCAACCCTGCTGCCCACGTTCGCGGCGCCCCGAACGCCTTCGTCCGCGCCCAACTGCGCCCGTGATCAACGATCCTGCGCAAGTGGCACATGCCTTGAGGCTCGGTATCCTGACCGATGAACCGGGGATGAGAACCGGGTTTGAGGCGCGATTCCGTACCGGGAGTCGCCCGGCTTCCGGGCAGCAGGAGCATAAGTGATCTCACCGGCTGGAACAGAGAATGGCAAGGTCCTCGTCATCGAGGACGAAGCGTCGCTCCAGGCGATTCTGCGCTTCCACCTGCAGAAGGCCGGATACTGGGTCGAGGTGGCGGGCGACGGCGTGGAAGGACTGTCGCAGGTCGAGAAGTTCCAGCCCGACCTGATCCTGATGGACGTGATGATGCCCCGCATGGACGGCAACGAACTCTGCCGGCGCCTCAAGATGTGCCATCAGACCCGCCAGATCCCGATCATCATGCTCACTGCCCGGACAGCGGCCGAGGACAAGCTCATGGGTCTTACACAGGGTGTGAACGACTACATGACAAAACCGTACGAGCACCAGGAACTGCTCATGCGCGTCCGGAACCTCATCCAGTGGGGACGCATGCAGAGGGACGCGAATCCCCTGACAGGGCTGCCGGGGAACATCGCGATCGAGACTGAACTCCAAAGGCGGATAGACGATCGTGACAGATTCGCGTTCATGCACATGGACATAGACAACTTCAAGGCTTTCAACGATTTCTACAGCTACCAGAAGGGGGACCAGGCGCTCCGCCTGACTGCCCTGATACTCCAGAGGGTGGTCGACGACCTTGGCAGCCCGAGTGATTTCGTGGGTCATATAGGTGGGGATGACTTCGTCCTCATATTGGATGTGGAGCGGGCGGGCAGTGTCGGAGACGAGATTCTCCGCCGGTTCGACGAAGAGATCCAATCCTTGTACAGCAGAACCGACCGCGCCCGTGGCTACATCCAGGTGGTAAACCGGACCGGCCAGGTCGAGAGGTTTCCGCTCATGACCCTGACGGTTGCGGCCGTGTCGAATGAAACGCGTCGCTTCACACACATAGGCGAGGTCTCGGACATTGCGGCGGAGCTCAAGCACTTCGGGAAGCTGGAGCAACGCAGCATCATCGTCTGGGATCGGCGTGAATCCTGACGATTGGGAACTCAGCCGGGGAGGTTACGGTGAACCGCAAGCGCATCCTTGTAGTGGACGACGAGATCTATATCGTGCATATCCTCGAGTTCACCCTGACCATGGAAGGGTATGATGTCGTCACGGCTGCCGACGGCGATGAAGCCCTTCGCAAGGTCGAGCAGGACCGGCCGGACCTCCTGGTGCTGGATATCATGATGCCCAGGATGGACGGGTATGAGGTATGCCGCCGGCTCCGCGAGCAGGAGGAGACGAGCGATCTTCCAGTCATACTCCTCTCGGCCAAGGGCCGCCCTATCGACCGGGAGACCGGGATGGAGGTCGGCGCCAACGACTACATCGTGAAGCCCTTCAGCCCGCGAAGACTACTGGAGAAGATAAGGGATCTGCTGGACAGGCAGCATCTCGACCAGGTCTCCAATCTCTAGACGGGATTCAGCAGAACCTGCGCGTTTCTTCTTTCTGACGGGGGGGAATCGGCTACATTCGTCCCCATGGATTCCGCCGAGCCCACCCTGGTTTCCGTTGCTCTGCCTATCGGCCTGCGACAGGTTTTCACCTATGCTGTCCCCCCCGGCCTGCGCGAGCAGATACGGGTTGGCCACAGGGTTCGGGTCCCTTTCGGACCGAGGCGGATGCACGGTTACGTCGTCGCGATTGCGGCGAAGGCGCCGCGGGCAAGCCTGCGTTCCATCGAGTTGCTCGAACCCGAAGAACCGCTCTTTGACCGTGACATCCTGGATCTCACACGGTGGGTTTCGGCCTACTACCTTTCACCATGGGGGCAGGTGCTGGAGGCGGCACTGCCGCCCGGAGTGCGCAGTGGATCCGGATCAGGGCGCCGGCGGAGGGACTCCGCGACTGCAGCTGCTCCTGTCATGGACGCAGATCACACCCCCCACTCAAGCCGCAACGGAGATGAAGAGCAGGCCCGCCCTTCCGCCGCCGGCGCGGGGCGCGTGACGCTTCTGCCGGAGCAGGGGGAAGCGGTTACCCTGATCACCGGGGCGCTGTCGCAGGATGCGTACACAGGCTTCCTTCTCCTCGGAGTTACGGACAGCGGCAAGACGGAGGTGTACCTGGAGGCCGCCGAGGCCGCCGTGCAATCGGGCGGACAGGTTCTCTTCCTGGTGCCCGAGATAGCCCTGGGAACGCAGATCCTGAAGCGCATCGAAGAACGGTTTGCGGGACAGGTCGGGCTCTACCACAGCATGGCCGGAGAGCCTGCGCGGCGGCGGATCTGGCGGGAGGCGAGGGATGGCCGCCTGCCGGTTGTGGTTGGCACACGTTCCGCCGTGTTCGTTCCGATGAAGCGGCTGCGGCTTGTGATAGTGGATGAGGAACACGAGTGGGCCTACAAGCAGGACGAGGCTCCCCGGTATCACGGCCGGGACGTGGCTGTGATGCGCGCACGTCTCTGCGGAGCGACGGCGGTCCTTGGATCGGCCACGCCATCCCTGGAATCCTTCCGCAACGGCATGACAGGCAAGTACAGGCTGATGCGACTGTCAAGACGCGCCGCCGACAGGCCGCCTTCCGAGGTGCGGGTTGTAGACCTCAGGGGAGATGAACCCCGTGAGGTACGGGGAGGAAGGATGACCCGGCAGCGGACGATCTTCACCCCGCAACTGCTCGAGGCGATTCAGCTTCGTCTGCGCCGCAGGGAGCAGGCCATACTGTTCCTGAACAGGCGGGGGCACTCGCCGGTCGTCCAGTGCTCCGACTGCGGTGCGCTTGTACAATGCCGCAGCTGTGATGTCGTAATGTCGTGGCACAAGTCCGGCGGCACGCTCCGCTGCCACTACTGCAATGCGCTGCGGACGGAGCTCGGAGAGTGCCCGGGATGCGGAGGTGTGCGCTACTACTTCGGAGGAGTCGGGACCCAGAAGGTGGAGGAGCTCCTGGCGGAGCACTTTCCGCTGGCGCGGCTGGCCCGCATGGACATGGACACGATGCGGAGGCGCGGGGCCCACGCGCGGCTGATACAGGCGATGGAGAAGGGCGAGATCGATCTGCTTCTCGGGACGCAGATGGTCACCAAGGGGCTTCACTTCCCCCGGGTGACCCTTGTGGGTGTCCTGCAGGCGGAGCGCGAGATGATGCAGCCTGACTTCCGGGCCTCAGAGCGCGCATTCCAGATCCTGACGCAGGTGGCGGGCCGTTCAGGCCGGGGCTGCAGTCCGGGGGAGGTGCTGATGCAGTCCCTCATGCCGGACCATCCGGTTATGGAGTTTGCGGCATCCCAGGATTATGATGCCTTCGCTGCACAGGAGCTGGACGCTCGAAGGGCGCTCGAGTACCCGCCCTTCAGCAGGATGATCGACCTTCTGGTCGACGGCACGAAGGAAGAGCAGGTGGAGAAGCGTGCCGGGGCCCTGCTGCGGTTCCTGGAGCAGAAGAGGAGGATTGACGGTCTGAGCGGAGTTGAGATCCTGGGCCCGGCCCCAATGCCCCATGCGCGCTTGCGCGGCAGGTATCGCCGTCATCTGACTTTGAAGGGTAGTTCCTCCGCGGCGGTTCATGCCATGGCCGCCGCGGCACTGGAGTTTCCCGCACCCGCAGGCCTTTCAGGCACGAGGATCCAGGTGGATGTCGATCCGCTGGGGATGTCCTGATTCGCGGTGCCGGCGCACTCCGCGGTGTCGCATCAATGGAATCGCGTGTGATGCTGTCGGGTCCGGCTGGGCCGGACACTACCCGGATATGGAGGGAGGAGCATGATATCTGACCATGATCTGCATCCGGCCGCCGGTATTGACCGGCGCGTTCACCCTGTGCGGAGGCACTCGGCACTGGGGACTATGCTGATTCCGGCTCTTGTGATCACCGCACTGTGGCCATGGACCTCATACGGGTTCCCGGGGACTGACTCCGTGCCGGGGACACGCCCCGGCGGAGGGACGGCATCAGAGGGAGAGGCCGTGGTCATCGATGTAGCAGAGCCTCCGGTGGTGGACGAGGAGGGACGCTGTTCGTTCTGGATCGACATCTACTCGGGCGAGCCGGTCTCGTACCGCAGCATTCTGGCAGATCTTATGGATGCCCGCGTGGTCTATGTCGGAGAGCGCCACACGCTCGCCCGCCATCACGCCTGGCAGGAGAGGCTGCTGCGGGACATGTCGGAGCAAGGGAAAAAGCTGGTGCTGGGCCTGGAACAGATGGAGATCGACCGCCAGCCGGATCTGGACAGGTACTGGAGGGGCGAGATCGGCTTCGAAGAGCTGGCCGAGGCCACCGACTGGGAGAGCCGCTGGTCGAACTACGCGCAGTACCGGGGGATCCTCGAAGCGGCCCGCGAACATGGTATGCCGATTCTGGCCCTGAATGCCCGCCGCGAGGTTGTGCGCCAGGTGGTCCGCAAGGGCCTGGACGGACTGGATCCCGAAGAGCGGGCCGAACTGCCGGACGAGTTCCTCCTGGAACAGCCGATGTACCGCAGGCACATGGATCTGGTGATGCAGGTGATGAACCACGCGATGGGAATGCCCGGAATGCTGGAGCGGATGTACCAGGCGCAGGTGTCGCGGGATGAGACTATGGCTGAGTACCTGTGCAGGTACCTGCTGAGCGACGAGGGGCGGGACAGGGACGCCATCGTGCTCGCCGGCTCGGGGCATCTGCAGCACGGTCTCGGAATTCCGGAGCGAGTTCGCATTCGGATGCCCGGCGTCCGGGACCGGATACTGATCCTCTCAGCGAGCGGTGACGTGGTGCTTTCCGAACGGGAACTGGAGATGGTCTCCGACATGGAGATGACGCACGAGGACCTGCGACAGCTGCAGGCCCCCCTGTGCGACTATCTGCTCATTCGCAGCATGAACCCTGACCCGCAGACGCGATAGCCCGGGCCGGCCCGCGGGTCCTGGCTCAATCCGGGTACTTGACGCTGCAGCCGTAGGGAGCTGTCTCGGGCACGGCGACCTCCGCGCCGGCGAGGACCGCGTCAAGCGCCTCGCGCACGTGGTTGACGTCGCCGAGGACGGACGCACTGCGGTTGTTGTCGATCGCCCCCATGTATGCGAGCACTCCCTCGCGGTTGATAACGTACATGTGGGGGGTTGTCTTTGCACCGTACGCCATTCCCACCACGCCCGTCTCATCGATCAGCACCGGGTAGCGGATTCCGTACTCCTCGATGGCCCTGCGGTTTCTCTCGAGTCCGTGCCCCTGCTTGCCGGGAGCGCCCGAGTTGATCGCCAGCCAGACCGCGTCATGATCGGCAAGGGAGGAGTAGAGATCGGCCATCGTCTTCGCCGACATGTGGTGCTTGATCACGAATGGGCAGTCGGGATTGAACCACTCCAGAACCACGATCCTGCCGGCCGAAAGGTAGTCCTCCAGCCTGTGTGTCTCCCCCTCCGTGTCAGGAAGGGCGAAGTGCGGGGCCTGCTGTCCGAGCGTGGCGGACACTCCCGGCTGTATGAACGCCTCTGACGGTTCCTCGTGCTCAAACACCTCGGAGACGTCGACCTGGGGCACGATCTCCTCGCGATCCATGGTGAAGACCACGATCACCACGATGACCGCCAGGATGCCCAGTGTCAGGAACAGGCCCCTTGTTGAGCGTCCGGGTCTGCCTGCGTTTGCCATATCCTGTTACCCCCTTTCCGTTCATAGCTTCTGTGTCGATAGACCGGTTCCCCGGCGCGACACACTGGGGCAGTATCCGCACTGCCTGGCCCGGATACAAGTACCTGACGGCGTGAGACCGTGCCTCGCGGCCGGGACGGCCTCCTACCGCAGCCTCCTCGCCGGCATCTCGCGTCCTCCCTGGGTCAGGACCAGCCCCGTTGGAATGCCGTCGGCATCCAGTTCGAAGACGATCACGGCATCGACGACCTTCAGGAAGAACTCCGTCTCCGAGGAGGGGCAGACCTCGACCTCCTCCTGGCCGGCAGCCCTGGAGAAGAGCCGGCTCCCCTCGCTGCGGAAGGTGATCGTGATGGCGTGATTGCTCGCGTAGTAGAACTTGTCCTCCGCCTCGGGGAAGATGCGGGTGACCGGGCCGCCTGATCGCTGCGAGGTCAAGCCCTCGCCATCCCGGCGGATCACGCGGTATTCGCCCTCGGCGATCATGTAGGCGCCGGGATAGTCGTCCAGTATGGAGGGGTCGATCGCGATCGGGGTCTTCCTGACCGGGAGGTCATATGGCTCGCCGAACACGACCCTGGCCAGTGAGAAGCCGAGGGGCTCGGCTGCCGCCGAATCGTTGTTGCCGAGCACGATGACGGTAAGGCCGTCGTCGGGGTAGCGCCCGATGTGACTGGTGAAGCCCGGCATGCCGCCTCCGTGGTGGATCGCGCGGCGGCCGGCCACCTCCCTTATCACCCACCCGTATCCGTACCCTTCGAGAGCCGGCGTGAACATCATCTCCCTGGATGTTTCGCTCAGAAGGGCGTCTCCGTTGAGCGCCTGATCCCACTTCAGCAGGTCCGAGGCGCTCGAGTAGAGCGCTCCCGCCGAGTATGCGAGCGACGTGGCGATCAGCCCGGCTCTTCTACACTCGTCATCCACGGTTTCGTGACCGGCCGCGAGGTTCGGGATGATGGTGGAGTTGCAGCCGTAGCCGCTTGCGTCCATCCCCGGCAGTTCGAAGATGTTCTCGCGGAGGTACTCCTCATACGTCTGCCCGCCGGCCGCCTCGATTATGAGCCCGGGCAGCACGTAGCCGGAGTTGCTGTATGCGAAGGCGGTTCCCGGCTCAAAATCGAGCGGCCTGTAGCTGAAGGTGTCGACCAGCTCAGATATCGGGATCTCGATCGAGATGCGTGCCCGGATTTCAGGGTCGGAGAGGTAGTTCGGAATGCCGGATGTGTGGGTCAGCAGGTGATGGATGGTGATCCTGTCGCCCGGATCAGCCGGGTAGGATGGTAGGTGCCGCGTGATCGGCTGATGACGCAGGGCCGGCCGCGCGGGCCGTCTTCGGTGCGCAGGCCGACGCGATCACCACTCCGGCGGCAACCCAGGCTCCGACGCGATGCCATGCCGGTGCCTGACGGGCGGATGCGCCCGCGGTACGGAGGGGGGGACTCCGGAGTGGCAATGAGTCAACAGCATTGTGGATGGAAGATTGTGTGACAGGGACTGTACCGGGCCCGGGAGACCGAGTGCTGAGCGGGTGCATGCAGGATCCTTTCCCACTGTGATCGTGCAGATGCCGGAATTGGATGCCGGGATGGCCGTATCGTCCGGTTCCGGCAGCCGTATCAGGTTCTGCGGCCCCGGCCGGAATCCGGAGAGTGCCTACGGGGTCTTCCCCCTTGGAGTTGCGGATCCCGCCGGGGCGATGTGCATTCTGCCGGCCGGAACGAGGGCAGGAAACGACCCATGGTCAGACGGGCTGCAATCTGCTATACTCACAACGGTTTGGCACCACATTGCAGCAACTCTCAACCCGACGCGGAGCCTCCCGCGTTGAAAGGATTCCAGCATGAAGTCCTACGGTAGTGTCCTTGTCGCATTGGCCCTGATCCTCGGAATTGCTGTCACCGCCAGTGCGGATCCACGCTCACTGACCCTCCGCACCGGAGAGACCGCCCTGACGCTGCAGCTTCATGAGCGGGGAAGCCTCCATTACACGGTGTCGGTTACGGAACTGGTGGCGCTGGATGTGAACACCGACGAAGGGGTGTTCACGCGTCTCATGATCCCCGGGTTTCACTCCTCCCATGATGAGGGGTCGCCCGAACTGCCGATGATGAACCGCCTGATAGAGATCCCCCATTCGGCGCAGGCGCGCATCGAGGTCATCTCGGCACAGAGCCGGGTAGTCAACCTTGCCGATTACGGCATCCACCATCCCATCTTTCCTGCCCAGCCGAGCATGCCCAAGAGCGGGAATGCGGACGAATGGCCGTTCGTGATCGACCGGCAGGCGTACGAGAGGGGACGGGTCGAACGCGAGCTGGTCCATGTAGAGCATGTGGGCCGTCTGCGTGCCGTTGGCGTCGGCCGGCTGGAGGTCGCCCCGGTTGTCTACTTCCCACGTGAGAACCAGATCGAGATCTTTGACAGCATAGAGTTCCGGGTCGTCTTCGATGGCGCGGACGAGATGGCGGAGAGGGACCTCAAGCTGCGCACGGCCAGTCCTTTTTTCGATGTCGTCTATGGCCAGATGGAAGGGTACCGCGGCATCCACGAGCAGTACCCGGACCTGGTGAGCGATGTGGTCACCATGGTCATAGTGACCCCGCCGGAGTTCGAGGCCCAGCTGCAGGAGTTCGTGGAGTGGAAGATGACCCGGGGATTCATCACCATTGTCGGTGTCCTTGGTACTCCGGAGGTCGGAACCACCACTGCATCGATCCGGAGCTACCTTCACGGCCTGTACAATGATGCCACTCCCGAGCAGCCGGCCCCCAGCTTCGTCCTCTTCGTGGGCGACGTGGCGCAGATGCCGACCTTCTTCATGGGAGGCAACGCCACCGACAGGCCGTACTGTGCGGTCGATGCCGACCTGATGCCGGACATGTACTACGGCCGTTTCTCGGCCACGAATCCCAGCCAGCTTCAGGCGATGATCGACAAGACCCTCATGTACGACCAGTTCACGATGCCTGATCCCAGCTATCTCGGCGAGGTCGTCATGATCGCAGGGATGGACAGCGGCTTCGGCGCAGTCCACGGCAACGGGCACATCAACTACGGGACAAGCCACTACTTCAATGCATCGCACGGGATCTACAGTCACACGTATCTCTACCCCGAGTCCGGGAGCAACTCCGCCAACATCATTCAGAACGTCAGTGACGGTGTGGCTTACATCAACTACACGGCTCACGGAAGCAACACCTCATGGTCAAATCCGTCGTTCACGCAGTCCGACATCAACAACCTGCAGAACTACGGCAAGTACTGCCTGGCCGTCGGGAATTGCTGTCTGACCAGTACGTATGACTATGGCGAGTGCTTTGCCGAGACATGGCTCCGGGCTCCCGAGAAGGGGGCTATCGGCTACATCGGTGGAAGCGCCTCCACATACTGGAATGAGGACTACTGGTGGGGCGTGGGTTACACATCCAACATCAATGCCAATCCCACCTACGAGCAGACGAATCTCGGCATGTTCGACGGTCTGTTCCACAGCCACGGCGAGGCGATGGAGCAGTGGTACGTCACCAACGATGCCCTGGTCTTCTGCGGCAACCTGGCGGTGACCGAGTCCGGCTCCTCCAGGATCGAATACTACTGGAACATCTACAACCTGATGGGCGATCCCAGCATATCCACCTTCATGGGCGTGCCGTCCCCCAACAACGTGGTCCATCCACCCATCCTTTTCACCACCTGGACTTCGTTCACGATCGAGGCGGATCCGGGGAGCTATGTCGGACTGACCCGCGACGGCGAGTTGCTCGCCGCCGGTTCGGTGCGGGAATCCGGCGTCCTGGAGCTGGAGTTCCGGGTCGCGCCCCTGTCCCCGGGACCGGCGCAACTCCTGGTGATGGCGCAGAACAGGATCCCCTACAGTGCGGACATAAACGTCATTGTCCCCGCCACGGTCTATATCGATCCGGAGGAGATCGACGCCAACGTGGAGACGGACATATCGGTCGGGGTGTTCGAGTACGACGGTGTCACTCCGCGCGTGGGAGTGGAGGTGTGGGCCGCAGGGCTCGAGTACCAGTCCGAAAGCGCGTTCACCGACGCAACCGGGTACTGCACAATCACCGTTGATTACCCCTACGGCCCATCCATCGACATCGTGGGGAAGGATCCCGCAGATCCATGGGATCTCTTCCGTGAGCCGATTGTGGTGAATGCCCTGCCCCTCTCGCTTCCCTATCTGAGTGTGACCACCGACATCGGCCTGAATGACGCCTTTGCCCTGAATCTGCCGGGTACGCTGCACGCGCAGGTGAGTGAACCTGGCCACACCCTCTACGCACTGCTGAATGGCGACATACTGGGGAGCACATTCGACACCGATCTCACGGTCACTCCGACGGCCCTCGGACATGTCACCGGCATCATCGCCGTGAGCGGCTACAACCTCTATCAGCGGCAGTTCGAGGTCATCGAGGCTTACGGAACCCTCACCGGACATGTCAGCGCCGCCGGATCGCCCGCCTCCGGTGCCGTCGTGCGCGGATATGACGAGGACAAGGAACTCGTATTCCAGGCCACGGCCAATGCCCAGGGCAACTACGATGTTGGCGAGGATATCCTTGTGGCCCTGTACACAATCAAGGTCGACTACTTCGGCTACCTTCCGTACGAGATGGAGTTCTTCGTCAACTACGGCGCCAATGTCCTGGACATCGACCTCGACGCGGCGCCTTCGGGCGTTCTGACCGGCCTGGTGAGCCAGGAAGGGACGGGCCTGCCACTGGAGGCGACAATCAGGGTGTTCCGCACCGACACCGGCGATCTGTATGCCGAGACGATGAGCAGTCCTGTCGACGGAAGCTACACCACCCCTTCGCTGCCCTACTTCGACTACGAGGTGACGGTGAGGGCCTGGTACCATATTCCGCAGACGGTACTGCAGACAATCGACCAACCGGTCGTGGACAGGGACTTCGTGCTCGCGGAGACGATCGGCAACATCCTCGTCGTCGGTGATCCCGCGAAGGACTCCGTGGTTCCGCCGAGACTGGATGAGAAGACCGGCCTGGAGATGGCTCCCGGATACGCAGCGGAGCCGAAGGCGGCAGCGGACATCGTCGCCGATCTCGAGGACCTGGGTTACACGGTCACCCTGGAGTCAATCTCCGTGACTGATCCTTCGACGTGGCCCAACTACGACCTGCTCGTGGTCTCCTGCGGCAACAATACGTCGACCCTCAGTTCCTCAGCGATCCGCACGGCCATGATCAACTACGTCCTCGCCGGCGGGAAGCTCCTGCTGGAGGGTGGCGAGGTCGCCTACAACCATCGCAATGATTCCAACTTCAGTGCTCACGTGATGCACATTACAGGCTGGAACGGGGATTCCAGCGGGAACGTCACCGTTGCCGATCCCAATCACTATGTGATGAGCGTTCCCAACGTGATCACAGGTCCGGTCTCCGTCAGTTACTCGGGATACGGCGACCAGGACAGGGTTCCGGTGGCGTCAACGGCGAGCCGTGTCGGAGCCTGGACCAACTACCAGGGGGACGGCAGCGTCATCGCATACGACCCGAACCCGGCCCCGGAAGGCGGGCAGATCGTCTTCTACACCTTCAACTACTCCGCCATGGACGCCGCTGTCCGGCCGCTGCTCCTGCAGAACACCGTGATATGGCTGACCACGCACGAGGCGGGCGACTGCTCGGTTTCCGGAACCGCTCTTCTGCAGGGTGAGACCGATCACTCGGGCATCAGGGTTGAGGCGATCCCTAACGGCGGGTATACCTACACGAACCAGGACGGGGAGTACATGCTGCCGGACCTCTTCGCCGGCACCTATACGGTCAGGGCCACGAAGGAGGGCTGGTCGACCGGCGTGGAGGAGGTGACCCTCTCGCAGGGGCAGCAGATGACCGATGTCGACTTTCTCCTGACTCCGGTCTTCGTCGAGGAGATCTGCAGACATCCGAATATGTACATCCCGGACAACACCGCGATCCACGACGAGATGCCGGTCGCCATCGGCTCGACGGTTACCGATATCGAGGTCTACGTCAACATCACCCACACCTGGATCGGCGATCTGATCGTCAGCCTGACCTCGCCCGGGGGAACCACCGTGGTCCTTCACAACAGGACGGGCGGATCGGCCGACGACATCGTCGGATGGTATCCGGGCGAGCTTACCCCGCATGAGAGTCTCGATGCCTTCATCGGCGAGACGACCGACGGCGACTGGCGGCTCACGGTCAGCGACAACGCCGGAGGCGACCAGGGTTACCTGAACACCTGGTGCCTGAGATTCACGAGCGGGGCCGATCCGGCGGATGTGGCTGAAGACACTCTCCCGGCCAGCCTGCGCCTGCGTGCGAACCATCCGAATCCGATGAGCAGGCTGACATCGATCCGCTTCGACCTGCCGAAGGACGGGCCTCTGGATCTGTCCATATACGACGTCGCGGGACGCAGGGTGGCAACCCTGCTAGCCGGTACGATGCTTGCCGGTTCGCACGAGGCGGTCTGGAACGGACGCGATGCGTCCGGCCAGTCCGTGTCGAGCGGCGTCTACTTCTACAGGCTGAAGACCGCGGAGGCTGAACTCACGCGCAAACTGATGCTGCTGAAGTAGACGGGTATCGCGCCCGGGATGACGGGCGATGTGAGCGCAGCAGATCGGTGACTGCAGGGCGGTGTTCTCCCGGATGGGAGAAGCCGCCCTGTTTACGTGCGTATGTCGGAACCTGGCTGGATGTGCCCGGCATGGTGATTTCTCGTGCGGACACTTGCGGCCTCAGTACTCGGCTCTCGCGATTGTCATGGGGAGCTCCCCTGGCCTGGTTCTCCCATGGAGGCTTCCCTGGAACGAATCGCAGCGATCGCTCTGCGGGCGTGAAAGGCAACGGTGCCGGCTCCACCTGGCGGCATCTTCTCCCCCACCATGCGACGGAGCTCCGGGCTTGCGAACAGCTGCTCCAGGACATGCTGCTTCTCCGGATCAGCAGTCGCCAGTTCGGGCACTATGAACAGGGTGTTCGTCTGATCATCCAGCAGGGCTTCAAGGGCCGGCATGACGCTCGAGTCTCCGATCTTGCCGAGTGCCTCGGCGGCATATATGCGGACCTTGGCGCTCCAGCTCCTGGTTGCATGAACCAGCGCCGGAATGCTCCCGGTCGCCTGGAATGTCTCGATTGCCCTGATGCAGTTACCCTGAACCATCTCGGGGTCGGTCCCGGTCATCAGTATCCGCTCGAAGACGGGAATCGCCTGCCGGGCCTCCAGCGCGATGAGCGCACGGATGGCAGCGCTCCTTACGTGCACCTCAGTGTCCGAACACGCCCCGATCAGGTGCGGAATCGCATCGACGCTCCCGATGCGCTCCAGCCTCTCGCAGGTTCTCATTCGCCGGAGATCGGACTCTTCCTTCAGGGCCGAGACGATCTGTTCGACGGATCTCAGACCCTCGCTTCTCCCGCTGAGAACAGCCGGAAGCTCGATGCCAAGGGCTGCGATGATCTCGGAGGTGTCGAGGTCACATGCCTCACGTCCTGCCATGATTGTGTATTCGTCCTTGTTGCTTACATCTCCCAGCTGCACGCTGATGTCAGTGTCAATGGCAGTTTCTTCGCTGAACCCGAGCTCAAGGTCAAGGAAGATAGAGTCCACCCTTCCTGTGAGCACTCCTGTACGGGTCGGAATGGAGAGGCGATCACTCACGCAGAACCGCCCCGAGATCATCCTCCCGTGCAGGCTGAGCGCCGGCTCGTCGGGCCACAGATCGACATTCGTGAGCTGGAACCGGTATTCGTTGTTCATCGCCGGCAGTCCTCCCTTTGTGTTATTGAACTGATTGCCTGGAGCGGCTCACCAGCCCGTCACTTCCAGGCAACAACGACAGCAACCCGCGGTCGATCAATGCCTGGAAGTGGCGAGGTCCGGGCGCATCGTGTCTTCGCGCGGCACGCGCTGCCATGTTGGTACTGCCTTGCTATTCAGGCGGTGACGGGGTCGTCTCGGCCTGCCGCTCCTGCGGCGTGTCTGGGTCAGGCAGACCACGTTCAACGAAGGACAGCAAATCGCTGTGGCGGAAGCCGGTGACAGAGCCATCCGAACCGGTGATGCAGCGCGCGATACCTGCCAACTCTTCCCAGGTGGGATTCCAGTCGCCCACAAGCTGGCCTCTTTCGTCAAATCCGCAACCTTCCAGCAGTGTCTGTGGAACCGGGCCGTACCTGGCGGTTGTGAAGCCCCCGGGTTTCCGATCAGGTGGACATGCTATCCATGAAGATCCAAAGAGGCAATCCGGTTGATCGTGCCGCGATTCACTCCGCAAAGACACTGGAGGCTTCACGAAGACGCCACTCTACCGCCGGCAACCGCCGGATGGAAGACAAGCTATGTCGCCGCCTTCTTCGGATCACTTCCTGGGCAGCATGGGACCTGCGTCCTCCCTGACGCCGCATCCCCGGGGCAACACGACTCACAGTCGCTCTGGCCGACCTCGGCCCCCAGCCAATCCTCAAGTGTCCGGCTTCCCAGCAGGATCCGGTTCGATTGCACCATGTCTGCCGCGAACTCATCGGGCGTGAGTTCGCTCTCAACGTATGCGATCTCGATTCCGAGCGGCCGCAGCGAGGTTCTGAGTATATCGAGTGCCGTGCTGAGTTCCGCCTGCGTTCCTCCGCAGCGATCGCATGTCCCGCCGTCCTCGGTCACGAGGCGCTGCCAGTCGACGTTCAGGATCATGGGTGTACCTCCGTGTAGATCCTGGAACGATGCGGGCATGGCCCGCTATCTGCCGGCCTTCCCGGATAGCGAGTCCACCGAGATCCGGAACACGCACGTCTCGTCCCAGAGTCTCTCGATGTACCGCAGCCCCTCAGCCTCGAAGCCCTTCGAGTACCGGGTCACGAGGCCCTGGAGGGCGGATCGCTTCTCGTCACTGTGTACCTCGGTGGCTGTTCCTTCAACGATACAACTCTCATACCTTGTGCTGAACTGGTCGGGAAGCACTTCCGTCCTGCCGACGACGCAGAAGGAGACGCGCGGGTTGCCGCGGATGTTGGCGAGCTTCCTGCCCTCGGCAGCGCAGTGGAAGTAGATGCTTTCCTCGACGACGCAGTAGCTGAGTGGCACGCCGTACGGAACGGCGTCCGCTGAAGCGGTGCTGAGCACCCCGTACTCGCCCCGCTCGAGGATGGACCAGGCCTCTGCTTCAGTGATCAGTCTGTCGCTTCTCCGCATCGTTTTCCTCCGGTTGATCGCCCCGCCGCCGGCCTCGCGAGCCTTGCCGCACCCCGGATCGACGTGACGGCCACAGCAAGCCCGTCACGAGAGCGAGCCGTACCAGCAGCTGCATCCCCTCGGGACTGATGATAACCGACGCCACGTTGTCCAGTGCATGCAGAGCAACGGCTGAAAGGATGCTCCGCCCCGTGTTCAGGCAGATCCATGCGAACAGGACAGCGAGCGGAACACGCGTGACCATGTCCGACCAGAATTCCGGTGACCACAGGCCCGCCTGCTGCCGAATCGTGCCTTCCATGAAGTAGAAGGGCAGGTGCCACAGAGTCCACGCAGCGCCCACGATCAGGCCTGCTGGCAGGGCGCTCACCGCCGTAGCCGAGGTGGACGAGCACAACGGCTGCGAGGCCAAGGGTGACGAGCCTGCTCATCCTCACGGCTCTTCCATTCGAGAGGAGCTGGGATGCGGCGGGAACTGCTTCCGCATCAGGTCGATGCCGAGGTCCGGAAGCACCTTCTCAACACGGAATCCCTCGTGTAAGTGCATCGAGCGCGCACCAACGTTGTCCTGCTCCACTCCGAGTTCGATAACATCCGCGGTGTCGGCTCGCCCGGATCAGGGTGAACCGGTTCTTGCGATCCGGAACCCATGACCGCCTCTGAATTCGATCATGATCCCCGGTTCGTGGCCGTCCCTGCTCGCACCGCGGAGGTGTACAGCACCATCGCCGCTGTTGAACCAGGAGCCACCTCGTATCACCCTGGATTCTCCAATACCGGGGCCTGCCGGATCTACATCCGGATCCACACCCAGGTCACACTGGAACCAGTCGTTGCACCACTCCCACACATTCCCGGCCATGTCCAGGAGGCCAAGCTGTGACGCACCCGCGGGAAGACTGCCTGCAGGGGTTGTCCATCTGACGCAGTAGAAGTTCAAACTTCTCTTGTAGTTGGCGAGGCTGCAGTCGGGCTGCGCATCGCCCCACGCATAAACGCGGCCATCACTCCACCGCACCGCATACTCCCACTCGGCATCAGTGGGGAGCCGGTAGCCATGGGCACCGTATGGATCACCATCGTTGCAGGCCCAGTCTCCGCTGTGTTCGTAAGCCCTTGGCAGAACGGCCATCATGCTGAGCCAGTCGCAGTAGCGTGCTGCACCATGCCAGGTAACGCTCTTGACAGGATGATCCGACGGATCGTAACCGGATGGATAGGCCGCACGGGCCAGGGAAGATGGGGATTCCCGAAGGTAGAATCTCCCTGCTCCATCGAACTGGATCTCGCAGTAGTCCGAGGACATGATAAGGAGCCGTACCCCGCTGCCATCGAGATTGTCAAACACACCATGGGTGACCGCAGTGACGTGGCCATGGTTGTATGCCCACTGGAGCGCCTGGAGATACTCCAGGTTCGTCACCTCGGTCCTGCCCATGTGGAAGCCGTTCGTGAGCGTTACCTCGCGCTCATCCACGCCGCAGGCGGATGAGCCGTCTCCCATCGTGAAGGTTCCGGCCGGAACAGCAATCATGACGGGTGGTCTGGGGCATGGATCCGGTTCACAAAGGCTCTCTGCGCCCACCCAGTAGCCATCGCACTCAGCTTCCCTGAGGATCTCGCACGTGCCATCCGGGAGGCAGCATGCGCCCTCGGGCTGAGGAGGCTGAGGACATGGGTTCGGATCGCAGTCCGTTTCCGGCCCTTGCCATTCGCCACTCCCCGCTTCGCACGCTTCTTCCGTGAGGATCTCGCACGTGCCATCCGGGAGGCAGCATGCGCCGGATGCCGGCACTGGTGTGTCGGTGACTTTGTCGTCATCGCTGCAGGACAGAGTGATTAGCAGACACAAGGCCAAAGCAGCAGGTGGAAGCCTGTTAAAGATGCTCGGAGACTTGCCGATCATACGCACCCTCCTTCTAACCCCGAAGAGAAGTCAGTCACGGGGCTGATCTTCGCACATTCGCATGTCCTGTCAACCTGGTCATCTGCGAGCAGGCCAACAACCGGGTGGTGCGTCTCGGACAAGCCGGTGATCCGGAAGTTCGCGCGTTGTTCCGGTGTGGCCTCCGACAAACGCCAGGACCACGAAAGGGGAACACCGATGACCCTCCCATCGACCAGATGGGCGATGATCTGATCCCGGGTTACACGCACCTCCTCGACTCGGGGGTCGTTACTTGCCGCAGTGCTCACGCCATGCCTCCAGAGTGACGGTCCGGTGCTTCGCCACCAATCGCCGGATGGTGTTCAACTCCCTTGCCTGATACCCATGGTTGCGAGCGAAACTCAGGGGTTCGAGCCGGAACTTGCATGATTTCGCCTCTCGCTCCACGTGGACGTGGGGAGGTTGCGCGCAGTCGAAGCTCGTGAAGAAGACCCTGTAGAGGCCCGGAATCCACGTAACGCGGGAGTTCGGTATCCTTCCGTGGTCATTAAATCATCTCTCGGCCGACACCAGGCCGCGGAGAACGCCGATCGACGGTCGGTGAACGATGGCCATAACCCGCGGGCGACGCAGAGCGGGGACCGTCGAGTTCATGGCCGTGTTAGGTGTCTTATCCAAACATCGCAGTCGTTGTTCGCCTCCCCGGTGCAGCGCGCGTTCCTCGGCAAGTCACCATGGATAAGCGCCTCCTGTCAGGTCGCAGCCAAATTGAAAAGTCGCTCCCCCTAATACATTGCCGTTTGCCAGTGGATGAGTGCCCTGGAATCTCCACGAGGTGCCCTCCGTACACTGCTGTTCATGGTGGCCGGCAAACGCGACGCGGACGACTTCGATTACCGTTGACGATCGGGGCGGGAAGAACATTTGCATTCCAGCGGAGCCCACTCCTCCAGTGATTGGACCGGCCGGCGTGCATTCGGCGGCAACACTCAGTCCATCGACGTCCACGGTTCCCAACCACTTCCGCTGACAAGGCGAGGCCTGCCGCTGCCGAAACCAGTCACTGGACCGCATCGCGGTCCCTGCCTGCCGCCCACCAGATGGCATCCAGGTGAACGCGCGGAATGCCCTGGCTGGCTGCCTCAGCGCTGGCGGCTTCCTGGTAGGTCATGCTCAGCGGTTCTGCAAGGTGTATCACCCCAGGCCAGGCCGGCAGCTTCCCGCGACCTGCGGTGCCTCTCAGACGCGCCGCGGTAATCGAGTCGAGCGGGAGCTCGAAGTATGACTCGTTCCTGCGAAGACCAAAGGCCTCGTCAAGGTAGGTTGTGTACAGGCAGTCCCGCAGGAAGATGTTCAGCACCTTTCGGGCAAGCCCCCAGTGCCGTGCACCGCGTGGCAGGGAGTCACGAAGGGCGACGGTTGCCGAGTCGAGATTCCTGTTGAACCGCGCTCTTGTCGCCTGACCGAACCTGCTCAGGTCGAGTCGCCGCAGGTGGCTGCGGGATGCGGTCAAGACCCCCGCATTCCCGCGGCCACGAACTGTTGAGGCGCCCACTGAGATTCGGGCCGCGCGGCTCTGGATCGCCTGCAGTAGCTGGTCCTCAGAGATGTGGCCTTCTTTCAGTCAGCCGCCAACCTCACGGCTGTCCAGCCCGCGGCCGCGCATACGCTGCAGCCGATGGTTGGCCGTTGCCGTTCCTCAAGTCTACGATGACGACACCCACTCGCCTCGCAAGCTTGCTTTCCTTCAGCCCAAGGCACTTGTGGGCCAGACGAGTAGCCCCCTGCCATTCTTCACAAGTCGCTGGATAAGGCACATCCGGGGCGTTTGCGAAGTCGATGAAGACCAGGTACGCATCCTTGCCGTTGATTCCAGCCAGGTAGTGAAGATGGGCGAGGCGGTTGGCCATCTGGTAGAGCGGCGCGTACCAGCAGGCATCTTTGCTTGCATGGAATGCTGACTTTGCCTCGTCCAGACGACCTTCGATTCTGTGGAGAGACTCGGGTGATGCCTTGCTCCGGAAGTCAACGGCCTCGTCAATGTGAGCTTTGGCTTCGGCAAGGATCAGTCTGCCGTCCGTTGTTCGCGCCAGGCCGTCCCATCGCGGACCGCTCCTTGGCCAGAACTCCTCCAGCGACATCGTCAATCCGTCAACACCAAGTCGGTCAAGAAATGCCTGGTCGTAGTACTCCGCGTACTCGTCATCCTCGCGCGGGGACAGCCAGTCGATGGCAGTGTCCTGCCAGCTGAAGGCCTCTGCGATTGCGGCATTCAGCGCACTGGCGTGTTCGCGCACCATCAGGCGCAGCCAGTGTTCGCTCCGTTGCGTCTCCGGCGGTCGTGGTCGTCTCGGCATAGCGTCATCCTCTCTGTGAACGCCCGCCAGAGCATCCACTTGAAGGGTGATCCGACACCCATGAGGCACAGCGAAGGCCGGCTGCCCTCGCCGGCCACGAAGCGAACCCGTCGAGTCGCGCCGTCGTTGAATCGAAGGCGGCCTCCAAAGCCCCCGGCCGCCTGCAGTCAGCCGATCACGCGGCGTAACGGACGATTTCGAGTTCGGTCCCGCCTTTCACGTTGGCAAGGATCTCATCGACATGTCGGAGGACATCGTCCTCGATCAGATACTCGGGGCACCTCTCGCAATGGACAACGGGAAGCCCCTTGACGATCACGATCGTGGTGTCGTTGATCTTGAAGGGCAGATTGGTCCTCGCTTTCTTGAGCTCTGCACCACACTGCGCACTTCATTGCCTGGTTCTCCTTGTCTTCCAAGCGATGATCCTGCCCGCGAGACGCCGAACGTCAGAAGTCCTGATCTCCCTATCCCAGCCTAACGGCGATCACTCTATGGCATCTCCTCAGCATTGAGAAGCCCGCATTCCCCCGGGTTTCCTCTCAGGGAGCCTGTCCGAATCTGAGCCGGTCTGGGAGTCTACTCCCGCTCAGGCTTCTCGAGCCCCCCCCCTCGTCGCGCACATCGTCGGGCCAGCGGTAGCGCCATGGCCTGCCTCGCCGCTAGCTGGCCTGGCCCACAGCGTGAACAGCATCCGTGTTCGATTCGATGGCGGCGCGAACACTTCCCCCGCCAGAAGCCTCTGCCCGGAATCAAGTGCGTCGCTCGCACCGCGGGTCTCCAGCAACTCGTCCAGGTCGAGCTGCTTCGATGCGAGGAAGGGTTGAAGCGCCGAGCGAAGCTCATCAGCGGACAACTCGGAAGGGCAGGCTGCGTAGTCAACGACCTCCGCCAGCCCTGTGACGGAGCTAAGCGACTGGTGAACTCGGCTGCTAGCTCGCCCCTGTCTCATCCGGCGCGAGATAGTACACAGGGCGAAGCGGCAAGAGTCGCCTCTGCGCTTCCGGGACCCGCTCATAGTGTTCGGTCCAGAGGTCGAAGAGCCGCTTGAGGTCGAGGAGCATGATGCGCCTCTTCTCCTGCCGCCTGGCCTCCTCCTCGGCATCACGCGTGAAGCCGCCTGTGCAGACGAAGAGACCGACATCGGACTCTCCCAAGAGCGCCATGAAGCCGCGCACACCGTCCACAGCAACCTTGTCAGCCCTGCGCTTCACCTGTGCCTTGACACGGGGCCCCTTGACACCGAGGGGATCCACGTGCGCGATGATGTCGATCCCCTTGTCGGGACCGGGCGGCGAAACCCAGTCGACGAAGTAGCCCATACCGCGCAGAAGACCGGCCACCAAATCCTGGAAGTCGTAGGGATTCATCTCCTCCAGGAATTCCTCGATCTCAGACCACGCAGCTTCCTCTGCCTCTTCGAGTGTTATGGCTGTTTCGGTCGGATCATCACCGTTACCATCCGAATCCCGTTCTGACTTCCACTTCCTGTACAGACGGCCAGCCTCCCGGTTGAAGTCCTCGGGATCCCTGTGCTTGTCAAAGGCTGCTCGACCAAGGTCAGTGAGGGACCATGCCCCCTTGTCCTTGATCAGCCAGCCTGCCTTAACGGCCGAAATGGTAGAGAAGCGAACGATCTTCCCGTACCGCCGCACCGAAGGTCGATCCGGATATGTGCTCGCCTCGAACTCCGTTGGAGGCACCTCGTGCTCAAGCTGTTGGAGAACCTCCTTTGCCGCCAGGCCGTCCGGATGCCTCAGCAGTATGCTGAACACGCCACGGACGAGTTCGCCCGATCTTCGCCTTGTGATCTCTGCCACCCCTGTATCCTCCTCTGTCTCTCGGGTCTGCAACCGTGCTCACCGGATAGTACACGAATCTTCAGTGTGGCGGAACAGTTCACCTCGCCAGTGTCAGCCAGGTGCCGCTTTCGGACCGCGGGCTGTATGACGGGGAAGGGGACCCGCAGGCCGAGTTGTGCGGGGGCCAGTCGCCCCCGTCTACCCGATTCATAATTGTCTTTCTTCAGTTTCGCCGAGGACTTCACGAACCAGTTCCTTAGATTCCCCGCGAAGCGAGAAGTTGTCCTTTTCCCATGCGTAGTTCGGGTACTCGTACGCCACGACCTGTCGCAGGAAGTCGTTCTTCTTCATCCCGAGTTGGGAAGACATCGCCGTGAGATGATATCCGACCCTTGACGAATCGAGCGTCGAGTCGTAATACAGCAACTCCTTCTTGAGTTCCTCGCGTGTCAACGAGTCCCGCTTCAACAGAGCCGGAAGGAGTACATCCCGGATGCGCTGGTTGGTAACTCTCTGTCGGGCGAGATACTCCCGGAGCATCTTCCGCAACACATCCGGCTCGTATGCACCGGGATCGTCCGACATCGGAATCTGAAACTTCTTCTGCTTCTTCACGCGCTCCTGTTCAAACTCCTCCGATATGATCGATGTCTTAGTGAGGAGTTCGTCCCCGCTGGCTGTCCTGACGTAGTTCAGGACAACAGCGTTGATGTTGACGCTGAAGTTGTTAGATAGCCATTCGATCATCCTTTCCAGCGCTGACTCGACCGAGAACCCAACGAGAATGATCCTCTGAGTGTCGTTGATGGTGAGGTTTCCAACGTCAACATCAGGGAAGGACTCGATCAAAGTCTCTTCGAGGCTCTTACCGGAGTACTCCGAGCAAATCTCGCCGAGCTTCTCGATTGTCCACTCGGCAGCGTCTGACGCATAGTCAATGGCCTGAGTGAGGGCCTCACGGGGTAGTTTGTCCCTCTTGATCTCGATAATGACGACGTTTCCTGTCTTGTCAATTCCGAGGAGGTCGATCGGGCCGGACTTCGACATCGTCTGCCGACCGATGATGACAATGTCAGGCCCGAGAATCGCCGGGTTGGATTGCAGCCACGGTTCAAGGTCATACGGCTCCGTACGCCCTTCATTCTTCAGGTTGGTAGCGATAGACCGGAGTCTGCCGTCCACGATCTGCCACGTCTTGATCTCGGTGCCCATCGTCCGTCCTTTCTCGTGCGAACGTCAGCGCATACGCGCGGGGTTCACGGCGTCGCTGTCCCAGGTTCTGCTCGCATCAGCCTTGTACTTCCTGATCACCAGACGTCCCATGCCACGGCTCTGGCCCGGTGGGTTCGTCTTCTCGATAGAGGCTCTGAAGACCTGATGATCATTCGGGATGACAGGGCTCAGATGTCGCTTCGATTTCGGGCCGCCCGCTCTGCCTTGAAGGGCATCCATTATGTCCTTCAAGCTGTTGTCCACGTCATGGAACCGAAGTCCGCTTCTGTCCAGATAGAGAGTGATGATGAGTTCCAGCCTGTCCTCTGGTTGGTACAACACTCCCCGCGACTGAGCAACCCTGATTTCCTCAGCATGAAGCGATTCCCGCAAGGCGTTTCGAGGATGCCGATATCGCCGGATGCGCACCCGCGGGGTCATTCGCCACTTCGCCGTGTCAGACATGTCGCTAATGGTGCCTCTCATCTGCCGTGCACGGCGAGCAACACGCCTCAGTTGCCCCCTGATGGTGCGGGCGCCCTGGGCCCCGGCTTCTACAGCGGTATGTTGGAGAACCACCACTAGTGGTGGCGGATCCATGCAGCGCCCTCCTGCGCCGCGGTGACTTCCAGTAGAGCCAGGCGCATCCTCCACCGGTCCAGTAGGCGATAATGTCGTACAAGTCTCCGGTGGTGTGATCAAAGAGTCTGGGCCCGAGAACTTCAAACGCTAGTGACCAGACCAGCAGACACAGAAGAATCTCGCGTCCGCTTGCAGCCCCGCACTCGCGTCGGATCCCGAGCAGCGACAGGATGGCAAGAAGCGGAGGCAAAGCGCACGGGACAAGAAGCAGATCGTTGAAGTGGTTTCGGAAGAAGGGCAAGGCCGATGTATAGTGCCCGGCAAACCATGTGTTTGCAGCGTAGAGGCAGACGCACGTTAGAAAGAGCGGCTCCAGCAGGTGCACCCGGACCGGAGATGGCGTCCAACGCATCAGCATCCCATTGCGAGGATCAGTACCGCCGCGACAATGGCACCGACGATCAGGAAGAACAGCTCACAGCCGCTCAGATCCTTTGCAGCCACTAAGTACTCCTCTCTTGCACCGGGGTCGGATAGATGACAGCTCTCTGACGCAGAACCGACCAGTCGCCATCTCCCGACTCAGCACCGGAAACTCTAACCTCTAATCTGGGTCTTCAGAGACTTCACGCCCCACCCCCCATACCCAAACCCTACCTCCAGGGGTACGACAACCGCTGTCGTTGCGAGCAGAGCAAAGCGCCCTCTCCGAAGATCGTGCCGCCAGCTCCACGCCAGCACCTCGTCGCGCACATCGTCGGGCCAGCCGTACGCGTCGAGCACGGCGCGGTCCATCGCAGCGTGAAGCTCGCGCAGCCGCAGGATAGCGGGGTCGGCCTCGTCCGGGTGGTGGAAGCGGTTGTATGTCCTGTTCAGCCCCTCGTGATTGCGGACCATGAGTCCGGCGCGGAGTTCGTAGTACTCGGCCCCTGCGGATTCGAGCGCGGGGTGCGATTGCCAGCCATCGGGGAAGGGGAAGGTCTCGAAGCAGTCGGAGGGGGTGTAGCGGAGTCGGTCTTCCAGATCCCCTTTCCACTGCTCCAGCACCGACGGGGGAGCGGAGACCACGATCGTCTTCGCCTTCCTGCGCAGGAGCAGGCCCACGCGCCTGCTCCCGCCGGGCATGATGATTCAATTGCCAACTTGAAAACTACATGACATTGCCAACCCATGATTGAACGCAGGATCACCCTGCCGGATCCGGGCACCGAGACATTCTTCCTCTGGGGGTCCAGACAGACCTGCAAGAGCACGCTCATGAAGGCGACCTACCCGGACGCCCTCTGACTCGACCTTCTGAAGTCCGAGGAGTTCCGCCGCCACCTGGAAACCCCAGAATGGCTGCGCGCCGAGATCCCAGGGGAGGGCCCTCTGCCATTCGTGGTCATCGACGAGATCCAGAAACTCCCGGCACTGCTGGATATCTGTCCGCGCAACCGAAGTGTCTGCTGAGGGCCTGCGTCGCCGACTACCTCAGGGAGGAGGTCGCGGCCGAAGGCCTGGTGAGAGATCTGCCCGTCTTCTCGCAGTTCCTGGGGATCGCATCGCTGTCGGACACGGGGCAGGTAAACTACTCCACGATCGCACGCGAGTGCGGGGTTTCCAGCCAGGCAGTCAAGGGCTACTTCGAGATCCTCGAGGACACCCTCCTCGCAACCTGCCAGCCGCCGCATTCGCGCGCCGGTTGTGGCAGGGCGGGCTGTTCTGATCGACGATTATGGCCCGGATCAACCGCGATGCTCCATGGCTGCACAAGTCGCGTGATGCTGCGGGTCCTGTGAGCGGTTCACGGCCCTGTATTCACAAGCCCGATCCCCTCATACGCCGCGTGCTCGCCGGGCTCCAGGATTCGGGGTGTGATCATGACTATCACCTCGCTGCGTGAGACGGATTGCACGGTGCGACCGAACAGACGCCCCAGAAGCGGGATCCGGACCAGAAACGGAACCCCGCGCCGGGTGGACTCATTCCGTTCGCGGATCAGTCCGCCGATCAGCAGCGTGTCCCCGTGGCGAACGAGAACATCCGTGCTCACCGCCGTGGTGGTCTTTGAGGGCAGCCCCTCCTGCACGACCCCGTCCGAGAGTTCGGGATGGATCTTCATCAGGACATATCCGTCTCCGGCGATGGTCGGAGTGATCCGAAGCTGCGCGCCAGTGTCCAGGAACTGAACGGACTGGATGACCGTGTTGTCCACGGTAGTCACCACGAAGAAGCCGAGCTGGCCTCCGATGATGATCTTGGCCTCGGATCCATCTACTGCCAGCAGCCTCGGTGCGGCAAGGGTGCTGAACTCCTCGATCCCCTCCAGGCCTTCCAGGGCGCCCCGGAAGTCACCTTCACCCCACGTCACGAAGATCCCGTCCCCGCCGCCTGCCGGAGATCTGGAGAACCCCTGGACGTCGATGCTTCCGGCACCATTGTCCCTGGAGAACAGGAGCGACCAGTCGATGCCGAAGCGCATTTCCTTCGCAAGGCGCGCTTCCAGGATCCGTGCCTCGATCATGACCTGCCTGGGCGGCGTGTCGAGCGAGCGGATGATCGGCTCGATGCGCATGATCACGTCTGGACGGTCATCGACCACCACGGTACGCAGCGGGCCGTAGCTGAGCACCGTTCCGCCGGGGGAGAGCAGGTCCTTTATGACCGGTTCGATATCACCGGGCTTCGCATAGTCGAGACGGAAGGGCCGCACATCGCGGAAGAAGGGGGATGCAGTCCCCGCGTCTTCGGGTCTGTGCACGAAGTAGATGCTCCCGCGCCGCGACACATCGAATCCGGCCATGGTCACTACAGCGCGCATTGCCTCTTCAAAAGGAACATCCTTGACATCGATGGAGATCGCGCCGCGAACGCCATCTTCACAGATGATGTTGAGCCCGCGCGATCGGGACAGCATCGACAACACGTCCTTGATGTCCACATCCTGGACAGACAGTGTCACGGGTGCCGGTTCCGTGTCGACGGCTGGACGAGCAGCATCCTGCGTTGTCGGAAGGTGCTTCTCACCGGCCTCATCCGCAGTAGAAGCCGCCGCTTCCGGCAGTGCGATCAGCAGCGCCGCAGCCAGCGACGCAGCAACGCAACGGAGTATTCTTGTCATGGCTGCACGCCCTTCCAGTCCAGTGTGTACAGCTTTCCGTCCACCTCCAGAACCACCTTGTCTGCGAGAATGGAATGTACGGAGAAGCGGCCGATCTTGTCTCCTTCAGCCACGGTTCCGCCGTTCAGAACTGCGGCGCGATTCACGCCGTCAAGGAAGACCCCGGACAGGTGGGGGAGCCGCGGCGGGGCAGCAGTGGCCCTGTGAGTTGGAGTCCGCCTTGTCCTTCTGACAGGATTGAACAGATCACGGAACGTTGGCGCTGCGTCTGCTTCCAGTTCCGGGGAGTCCGTATTCTCGTCCATCACCCCGCCTTCATCGGGCGATTCGCCTGCCTGGATTGCCAGTGTCCGTCTTATTGCCTCGGCATCGGCGGCCGGGCCCTTCCCCCGCCCTCCCAGGTCCCGCTGAGGGATGGCAGCCAGCACAAGGACCAGGACCACCGATCCCGCAATCGTCAGCAGGGTCAGGGCGCTTCCGTTCCCCCAGAACGAGCCAGGAAGCCTGGGAAGCCTGGAGCGGACTGTGCCAGCGTTTCCGCCGTTCCTGCCATCCTGCCTGGGCATCGTTACCTCCCGGGTGCGAAGAAGAGCAGGAGCCGGATTTCCGCAACGCACTCCCGTCCCTCACCCAGACGAGCAACACGCAACCCCTCCACGCGCGAGAGGTGTTCTCCTTCTTCGAGTTCCTTGAGGAATCGGTGGATCGCCGAGTACGATCCCGTGACGCGAAATGCCAGTCGCTGCTGCCTGTACTGGCCAAGTTCCTCCACCTGCCCGGGCGTCACCTGATCCACGCGAATGCCGGTTCTCTCCGCGGCAGAGCCCACCCACACAAGGAATGCATCCAAACTGAGACTCTGCGGGAGCTGGCCCTGGCTGCTCTCGATCTCGGACGATACGGTCATGATCTCGGACTGGAGCCTGTCGAGGGTCTGTTCCGCGTCTCCAAGGATCCCCAGTGCTTCCCGGAACCCACCCATGTTCTGACGTGCCGCCATCAGGGGCTGAACAGCCTGACGGGAGAGCAGCACCGCGAATCCGGCCAGAAGCAGGATCAGGGCGGTCCGGCCGAACAGGTCCACCTTGCGTGGCTCAAGCATCCGGCTGCTCCTTCCTGAGCCGCAGTTCGATCTCGAACTGGACCCATCTGCTGCTTCCCTCGCCCATCTGCTCCTGTGCGGAAACGAGCCGCACCGCCTCGAATGCCTCTGCCCCCGCAAGAGATCGCAGGATTTCGCCGACATCGGTATGGCCGGGAGCACGGCCACGAAGGAGGAATCTGCCCCCTGGATCCACTCCAGGAGGAGCAGGCTCCTTCTGGAACTCCACCAGGAGGAGGTGGCTGTCCCTGGTAAGACACTCCCCAAGGGAGCGCAGATGCGCCGTTACCGGAGTTTCGTCCCGGAGAAGCCGGATTACCCGCCGTCTCTGCTCCAGGTGGGCCCGTTCATCCAGAAGGGCCTGCGCGCCGCGGAATCTTTCCAGAAGCGACGCGTAGTCACGTGTCAGCTTCGTCGCCTCCGCGCTTCGGCCCCTGGCAAACATGGAGAACCCGGCGAAGATCGCAGCCAGAACGAGCAGTTGCATGCCAAGCCGTCTCAACCAGTGGCGCGCGCGTCGTTTTGCCTCCTTCCGCTCCAGCAGATCCGGTGGTATCAGGTTGATAACGTTCACGCTGCCCCTCCTTCATCCCACAGGGCACAGGCCGCAGCCGGCGCAAACGTGTCTACTCCACCGTGCACCTTCCAGTCGGGGAGATCCAGGGCCTCCGCAGCGTTCGTCACCGGAGCATCCAGCGCCTGTGAAAGAACTCCCCGCAGTGTCTCATCCCCCGACAGGAGGCCGACCAGGACGACGGAGGAGGGGGGTTTCGGCTTCAGAAACGAGTCGCAGTACCCAAGGCATCCAGCCGCTTCCTGTGCAAGGTCACGGTACGCCGGTCCCAGTATCTCAACCAGGGCGCTGCGCACAGCCGTGGAGATACCACCTGATTGTGAAATCAGGTCGATGTCGGAAGGCGCCGGCGATTCCGGCGACAGCAGGACCCAGCACTGTTCCTCACTGATGCGCAACTGCGAGCGCAGGGACGCGATCATTCTCTCGGCCCCGCCTGGGAGGATCCGCTCCACAAGGACAAAGCCGTCCTGTACAACCGATACGGAGGAGGCGCCCTCGCTCGTTACAACCAGAACGTGACGCCGGCCCGCACCACGGTCAGGCATCCGCGCGGCAAGGGCACAGGCGGGAGTAAGCAGGCGAACCACATCCAGGCCGCCGGCCTCGATCCTCCGGATCACCTCCTCGGCTGCACCACGATGTAGGGTATACACGAGCAGCGCCAGGGGGCTGTCGGCCGACTTGCGGACCGAGTCGGGGAGAACCGTGTAATCGATTACCGACTCTTCCAGCGGACAGCTCAGCCGCTCACGAACCTCTGCAACCACAAGGTCGTCCAGGTCCTCCCCCTCTCCCGGGGACAGGCCAAGGGGGAAACAGTCCACAGCCGGTGTGTTCAGGGCACAGACTGCGGGACGTCGCAGGATTCCTTCCTGGCGGCAGAGGTGTCGGATCCTTGGACCGATTTCATCCGGATCGGACGAACCGGCTGCATGTCGGATCCCGATCTCCGCCCATGTCGGATCAGCTTCCGGATCATGCTGGGCGAGACGCATCCACGACTCACCAGCCTCGATACCGACAAGGGTGCCGGAAGCGCTCCGGAAAGGCGAAAGGAGGTCTCTAACCCCTGATGTCAACATGGCGCCCCCCCTGTACCCTGAACGCAACGAAGGTCCCGGCAGCCTGCCCGGACCTGTAGACAGTGACTGTGATCCTCTTTACATGTGTCGGCTCATCCTTCACGCTCCCGAAGTCTTCAGGATCAACCCACACCACGGTGACCCCGCGGGTGTATCCAATGATTCCCAAAGGGGTTCCGCACTTGTGCCGGAGCGGCCTGCCGTTCCAGACAGCGTAGTCGTCAACATCGTTGAAGGCGGAGCGGGTCCATGGCTCCTCCCACTCACCCGGCTCCGGGCCAAGGGCGACGGTGACAGAGTCGGGGTCCTCGAACGGCAGGGCGGTGATCTCATCCAGAAGCGAGATGCCGAGGTCCCTGACGAGGTCGGCTTCCTCCTGAGCGCGCTGGGCGGACAGAATCACATGGGCGGAGCCGCTTAGAGCCATCGCTAGAAGGCCCAGTACGGCGGTGGCCACGGTTACCTCCACAAGTGTCAGCCCGGCTTCGGGGCGTGAGGTTCCCGGCCGGGTCGTCACGGCGTCCTCACAGTGCCCGGCACCAGGCGCAGCTCCGGCCTGGCCATCTCAACGAGGGCGGTCCTGGTGAAGCCCGGGTTGTGGCGTACAAGGCAGTCGCTGCCCATGATGATCGCCTCTTCGGCCAGTATGGCGCCGTCCACCTGTATCCTGCCTTCGCCGTACTGCTGTGGACCACGGAAGACGCCTGTACAATACACGGCTCCCGTGATCCCGCTGGTTATGCTGACGCCGCCACCAGCGCTTCCGATCGCCACGGTCCCGCCTTCGATGCGCATCGTGAGATCCCCTTCGACCACCAGCGCGGGAAGGCGATCCGGATCCGGAGACCTGTGGCGGAAGTAACAGCTCTCGTGTCCTGCGCCCCCGACATAAACGACCCTGGCGTTCAGGATTGCAAGAGAGGCCTCGATAGCCACATTGCGAAGGCAGAAGTCGGCGCCCCTGGCGTTGATCCAGTAGATTCCCCGGGGTGAAGACAGCCCGAACGGATTGTGATCCCTGGTCACCACTGTTCCGGCAAGGAGCCACCCTGTCGGCGGACGGATCTCTTCACCCGCCTGGCGGAACCACTGGAAGTTCACCTCGGGGAGGTCCAAGTCCTCGTCAGTGTAGAAGATCTCCGTATAAGGACCTCGCAGGGTCTCCGACACATCCTTCCCCTCGCGCGTGGTTATGTGGCCATGCAGGTCCACACCGCCGTTGTCCGTTACGGACTCGTTGGAGCGAACCCTCCCTTCGATGGAGATGTTCTTGAGGCTCACCAGCTTCTCACCGAAGATCGCGTTACGGAGTGCCGGGTGAGGCAGGGGCACGTAGTCGGCCCTGAGCCTGCGACGGATGCTGCCAACTTCAGCGGTTGCCACGAGACGCACGGTGTCGGCGGAAGAGGAACCCGACGGGCCGTGTACAAGGATCTCGCCATCCTGAGGATCATCGGCAGTCACGGTGATGGCGCCCGAGCCGATCGCCTGGTTGCTGATCCACTCTCCGGTACCGAGGGTCCCGCGCCAGTCATCGTCATTTAAGGGCATGCGCGCCGCCACCTCGAGGCCCGATTCGGCGAGTGCGAACGCCCTGGCGCCCTCTTCCAGGCGCTCTTCGACCTTGAGGCCGAGGGAGACCTCGCGGCTGAGCCCGAGAACCAGCACCGAGACCAGGAAGGTCAGCACCAGGGCAGCCGGAAGGATGCCTCCGGATTCGGTGCCGCTGCAAGGGATGCGCGGGGAATGCGGCCTAGCGGTTCCGAAGCGCCACGAACCCCGCACGGCGGACCTCCTCGTCTCCACTCCGGAAGCTCAGGGCATACGATATCCCGAGGGTGTCGGTGAGTGTCCGGGTAACCTCGGTGAGCCTGTCCACCGAATGCCAGGCGTACACACGGAAGAAGGCCTCATGCGCAAACGAACCATATCCCCATGTGTTGCCGGCATCGCCGGACTCGCGGAAGCACATTCCGTTGGCCGGGAAGGAACCGCCGGGACACCCGGTCATCAGTTGATACTCCAGGTGCCCGGCATAGCTCTGGGCGCCCTGGCCGTCCGGACGCACGACAAGCCAGTAGTGACCTTCGGGGAACACGGGATCGGGAGAGAGGGAGAGCAGGTTCACGGTGTGCCAGTCGTACTCCTCCGTGAGATCGTGCCTGCTGATCTTCCCGTGTCCGAGCAGTCGATCCGGATGCCCACCGGCGCCCGCGGAAGCCTCGTAGATTTCCAGGATCAAGTCGACATCCGGAGGGATCCTGTCCCTTGCACGAACGCGGACCGAGGCGCGTGTGAAACCGAAGCAGGATGGTGATTCCCAGAACGCCTGCGCGCACCACTTCCTGTCCGTGATTCCGTACTCGCGGGGCTCGTACATCCAGCAGTTGTTGGATGATGCCCAGTCATCCCAGTCGCCTGGTTCGAAGCTCACGTGCAGGAGCTCGCGGTGGATGGGCGCCATCTCCTCGCGGGTGTGTGTGCGGGAGGCGGTCTGAATCCGAAACTGCGCGCTGTCGAGGCCCGCGGATACCGCACCCGAAACCGCACCGAGCCTGCGCCGCAATGTGTCAGGGGCGAGTGGATCCGGAGAGTAGAGAACTGTATCGCCGGCATGAGTGAGCAGGAGGAGCGAGTCTCCTGCAGCGGCCAGGATTCCCGCAGCTCCGGTGATATCGGAGCGAATCAGGCTGACTGCCCGCCCGCCCTCCTTGCGGAGGTCATGACCGGCACGTGCCGAGGAGGCGAGGTGAAGCACGTCGCTCAGGAGGTAGGCCATCGTGCCTGCCAGGATGGCGGCTACGGTTCCCGCGATCAGCAGCTCGACGAGTGTGAATCCCGCGCGCAGATGTGAGCCTACTGAACGCGCCACGAGATCCTCCCTGTTGAGGACGAGACCGCCAGGGTGCCCAGCGCGGTCCCGCTGCCAACTGTCACCCATCCACCGGCGGCGGGTATCCCCGAGCCCAGGAAGCGCAGCGTGTCGCCGCCGGTGAAGCTGCAATCGACGATTCTCAACCCGGCGCCCCGGAACTCCCTGTCCAGACGCACCGCATAACTGCGCTTGGTGATGGGATGGAGCATGGGAGAGGTTCCGCTCAGCAGGGCGTAGCTGTCATCGGACGGGTCGAATGCCACCGTAGTGGAGGATCCGGATGCGACCGCAACTGTCTGAGCGTAAGAAAGGTCGGCTGCCACTCTCCTGATCCCTTCTTCCAGAGCGGTCTCCGACGTGCGCCCCGAGATGACGGAGAATCCCGCCACTGAGAGGATCCCCAGGATTGCCAGAACGATGAGGAGCTCGACGAGAGTGACGCCGGCTGATCGGGGAGGTGGTGTCGGGCATGGCGATGTCAAAGCCGGATGACCAGGCAGGGCAAGGCGGACCGAACCCCACGGGCCCGGACCGCGCCCCGACTCATGCGATCCGACGTGCGCCGTCCGACCTGGAGGCGTCGAAACGACGTCTCGTGCCGGTGCGAGCCTCGTGCTAGTGCGAGTCGTGCCCACCGTCGTCTGCGATCAGGCGGCCGGTCTTCGGGTAGAACTTCCAGCCCGCAGTACCGCCGGATGAAACGGCCGTGATGTCGGTTTCCCCGGCATCGCATATCACCGTGTTCAGCCCGTTGAAGGGGTTCACAGGAATCCCCTTCTTGAGATATGGGCCGTACTTGTACGTGGCGTCCTTGACGGCCGCGGTCCTGCCTGTGGCATCGCTGTACAACGTCATCTGTGCCAGGAACGCAGCGGCCGCTTCCGCATCGGAGGCGGCAGCCGTTCCGTCCGTGTGCTTTCTGGCGCCAGGGTAGGTGGCTCCGTGCTGGTGGTAGTAGATCTCTATCGCGTTGCGCATTTCCGCGAGATTCGTGTCCAGGGCCGAGAGCTTTGCGTCCTCGCCGCTGGCACCGAACTGTGGAATCGCAATCGCAGCAAGTACCCCGAGTATGATTATCACGATCAGCAGTTCGACCAGCGTGAATCCATTCCTCTCCGAGAGACGGCGTTTCATGGATCAAATCCCTCCCTTGATACGATCCCCGGCTCGTGCATGCGATGTGTCCCGCATCCGGCCGAAGTGCCAACTCAATGCATTGCTCTGGACAACTTGAACATGGGAAGGATGAAGGAGATCGCGATGATCCCCACCATTACTCCCATGACCACCAGCATGATCGGTTCGATCACTGTGGCCAGTCGCCTGATGTCGCTCTCCAGGTCCTCGCGGTACCGGTCTCCGAGACGGACCATGACCGTGTCCAGCGCGCCGGCGGCCTCCCCGGTCGAGACGCTCAGCTTGACCGGTTCAGGCAGGAACGGCGCTTCAGTGAACGCCCTGGACATTCCACGACCCGCCTCAACCTGATCCAACAGGCTGTCGAAAAACCCCTCAAAGCGAGGTGCGCGGACTGACTGCCGTACTATTGCGATCGCCTCGAGATGGGGCACCCGGCTCCCAAGAAGCAGGCCCAGGCTTGCGAAGATCTGATACAAACAAGCTGTTCCGTAGAACCTGCCGGTTATCGGAAGCACCAGCTTCGCGCGGTCCCAAAGTCCTGTCGCCCGGGGGTGCCTCAGGAGCCACCTGGCTCCCACCCCGATCGCTACAAGTGTCGGAATGACGGCCCACCATCTTGAGCGGATAAGCTCGGCTGCTCCCAGCATCAGCCTTGTGCTTATGGGGAGTTCATCTCCCATGTCTCTGAAAATCTCCCCGAACTTGGGGACCATGTAGACGAGCATGAAGACCATTACTATCGCCATGACTGCGGTGACGACGGCCGGATATGTCAGGGCTTCGCGCAGACGGGTCCGCAACTGGCGTCGTACCTCCAGCATTCCGGAGAGCCTGGACAGGCTTTCAGCAAGGGCTCCACTGGCCTCCCCTGCTTTTACAGCGGCCACGAACATGCTGTCGAACACCTTGGGGTGACGCAGAAGGCAATCCGAAAGGACGGCACCATCCTCCAGCTGATCCCGGATCTCCGACAGGATCTGCCGAAGGACGGGACGCTCAGCCTGGGAAGCCATGGCCGAAACTGCGGGCACAAGGCCCGTGCCATTCTGAAGCATCAGGACAAGGTTCTGTACCAGTAGAACCAGATCATCCAGGGTTACCTTGTTGCCGGTGAAGAGCTTCACCCGGTTCATCCGGAGCAGAATGCCCCCGGACTGGTCCTGTGACGGCACTGCCCGCAGGGCCCTGCGGGTTGAAGCCTGTGGTGCTGCGGTCCGGGTCTTCTTTAATGGCAGCGCCATTCCGGCCCCTTGCTTGCGGAGAATCCCCTGCCGGGGTCGAAGGAGAACCCCGGCATGTGTGCGGATGTCATCGATTGGGGTATCGGATGCTGCGGTAGTGAGCTTGAGGACCTGTCCCGGATGTGCGTCTACTCCAGGAAGACGGCGCGGGTGACCTCCTCCAGCGTAGTCTTCCCATCCAGCACACACGCAAGCCCTTCGCTGCGCAGCGAAGCCACCTGCAGACTCTCCTGGTGCCGCCGGATCTCATCCAGACTCGGGTTCGCGACCAGAAGATTCTGCATACTGCGGTCTACGTTCATCACCTCGTACAGTCCGATCCGGTTTCGATAGCCGGAGTCGAAGCAGGCGGCGCATCCGCGGCCCCGACGAAGCTGAAGGTCCCTGCGGTCCGTCGCCTGCAGCGCCTCGAGTTCGGCGGGGCTCGGATGGTATGAGGTTGCGCAATCGCTGCAGATCGTGCGCACCAGCCTCTGCGCGACTACTGCCACCAGGGAGGAGGCCAGAAGGTACGACTCTATCCCCATTTCCAGAAGACGGGTGATCGAAGAGGCGGCGTCGTTGGTGTGCATGGTCGAGAGCACGAGATGCCCTGTCAGGGCGGCCTGCACGGCAATCTCGGCGGTCTCTGCATCCCTGATCTCGCCCACCATGAGAATGTCGGGGTCCTGCCTGAGGGTATGCTTCAGGATGGTGGCGAATGTGAGCCCGATCTCATCCCGAACCTGATTCTGGTTGATGATCTCGAATCGGTACTCCACCGGATCCTCGATCGTCACGATGTTCTTCTCAAGCGAGTTGAGTTCCTTGAGCGCACCATACAGGGTGGTGGTCTTCCCGGAGCCCGTTGGGCCGGTCACCAGAACCAGTCCGTTCGGCCTGCGGAGGGAGTCCCGGAATGTCATTAGAGTGGGGGGGGAGAAGCCTATCTCATCCAGGCCGAGCACCCCTCCGTCCTTATCCAGCACACGCAGGACGACCTTCTCACCTGCAACGCCGGGCAGGGATGAGAAGCGCAGATCAACTGTACGTCCGCGAGCGATCACCTGAATGCGTCCGTCCTGCGGCAGGCGCCGCTCGGCGATGTCAAGGTTCGCCATGATCTTCAGCCTGGAGATCACCGGTGCATGCAGTTCGATCCTGTGCCGCATCACCTCGTACAGGACACCGTCGATCCGGTAGCGCACTCGGAAGAAGGTTCGTTCGGGCTCGATGTGAATGTCGCTGGCCCGTTCCCGGATGGCCTTGAGGATGATGAGGTTGACCAGGTTGATTATCGGGCTTTCGCCCGCGATTTCCGCGATGTCATCCGTCGTGTCGGCCTGGGCGGCCACCAACTCCACATCCGCCTGCTCCATCCCCATCGAGAATTCCTTCATCGCCGGGATTTCGCCTTCGTAACACTCTGCGAGAGTCCTCTGGATGTCGTCTTCCATTGCGACAACGGGGAGGATCTCGCAGCCAGTCAGCTTGCGGATGGAATCTAGAACGAAGACCTTGTTGGGATCGCCCACGGCCAGGGAGAGGCGGTTGTGTACACGAAACAGCGGCACCACCCGGTGCAGTTCGGCCTTGTCCCTGGGAATCGCTTCCAGGGCTCTCGGATCGACCAGACCTGCACGCAGTCGGATGAATGGGAATCCGCTTCTCTCCGCCAGTGCCCGCGCAATGTCATCCTCGGCGAGGAGCCCCATTTGAACGAGAACTTCGCCGAGCCTGCGCCCGGTCTCCTGATGGAGACGCAGCGCTTCCTGCTTCTGCTCCTCGGTGATCAGCTTGCGACTGACAAGATAGTCGCCCAGGGGGAGCTTCCTGACTGTGCCTGAACGAATCACAGGAAGCTCTTCCCCGCGCTCTCAACATCGTCGAAGAGCGGGATGGTCTGATCGAAGCGGGTGATCGCAAGGATCTCCCTGCAGGTCGGACTGGGATGCGCCAGACGAAGCGAACCTCCGGAGTCACGTATCTCCCCCGAGAGATCCTCGAGGTACTCCAGGCTCTGTCCGTCGATAAAGGATACGTGACGGAGTTCCAACACCAGGTGCGTCTCGCCCTGACCTCTTGCCTGCTCCACCGCCTGTTGAAGGGTTTCCAGGTGCGATCCCAGAATCGGCCCTTCAGGCGTGAGGTAGGTGGCCACACCCATCTTTCGCGAGCGTATCTGCATCATCCACCCTGCTGGCGTCCCCGGCAGTCATGTCACCACCTGGTGAACCGAGCCGGTGTTTCTGCCTCTGCCCATTTCGGGAAGCTGGCTGCTATGCCGCCATCTCGTGAACCGGGCCGGATTCGGGCGACTCGAGGCATCCTTCCGATGCGAGATCCAGGAATACACGGACAACGGCCGGATCGAACTGTGAGCCCGAGCAGCGGCCGATCTCCGCCACTGCCAGGCCTATCCCCCTTGCCTTGCGATAAGCTCTGGTCGAAACGATTGCATCGAAGGTGTCCGCAACGGCGATGATTCGCGCAGCCAGTGGTATGTCCCCTCCCCTGAGCCGGTCGGGATAGCCGTTGCCGTCATACCGCTCGTGATGCGCCCGGATGACAGGGAGAGTCGGGCCAAGCTGGGGGATCGGCTCAAGGACCCTGCAGCCCCGCTCCGGGTGGGATTTGATGATGGCGAACTCGTTGTCGGTGAGGCGTCCGGGCTTGTTCAGGATCGACCCGGACACGGCGATCTTGCCGATGTCGTGAAGCAGGGCGGCCCAGCTGAGCGTCTTCAGATCCTCGTCCGGCAGATCCATGCGTCGGCCGATCAGCATGGAGATCCTGTAGACGCGCTCGGAGTGCCCCCTGGTATACTCGTCCTTCGCGTCGATGGCGGCCACCATTCCGCGAATCGTGTTGAACAGCATTTCCTGCAGATCGTCGTACAATCTCCGCGTGGTCGCTGCGGCTGAGAGCTCATCCGCCAGGGACTCCATGAGACGCAGTTCTCCCGTGTCGAAGGACGGTTCTCCGCCAGCCCGGAACAGCCCGACGAACCCTGCGGTGTCGTCACGGCAGCGCAGCGGCACCACGACATAGAAGATCTCCCCGTGGGGAGATCCAAACATTCCTGCGTGCCGCACCCCCGGGACCGCGGAGGAGTCCGGGATCGAGCCGCACATCCCCTCGAAGATCTGCCGCAGTACACCCCGACTTGTGGAGAGCCAGGTCATTGCCCCACCGGCAACGTGGGCGGCCTCCCTGTCGGAAATCCGGTTGTCGCTTCCCTGGTGGAAGACCACCAGGTGCCGCCCGTCCAGCAGGCCCGAAACCTCGTGCAGCAGGATATGGGTGATCGCCTTGAAGCTGCTGCCCGGTTCCATGACGCGTTTGAACCGGTAGAGCAGGTTGATCTCGTCATAGCAGCTCCCCAGTTGATCGGTCATCTGATCGAGGTCCTGCTCGACCTGATACCGCTCCCCGACCTCGCGGGCGAGTGCCGCGATCAGGGATCCGCATCGTGGGGCAGAGACAGCTGCGTACAGGCTCCCTATCCGCTCTCCATTGCCTTCTATGGGACATTGTGCGGATTCGGCCAACCGGGCGCTGATGTCCGGTGACTCCGGCCGGCATTCGTGCAGGGATGGTTCCTGCGGTGCCCTGATCGGGGCTTCATCCGCGGCGAAGCGGACAACCTCACGGCCGGAGGGGTCACACACCACGAGGTCGGTCCCGAGGGCCTCTGCAGCGCTTTTCAGAAGCCCGGCCGATTGCAGGGCTGCTTCGCGCACCGAGATCCGGGAGTCTGCCGCGCTCACGCCGCCGCCTCGCAGGGTTCATGGCCATCAAGACCCGCCAGTCTTTCCTGGACGATCCGGAGCAGCTGTTTCGGTCCCGCCGGCTTTTCCACCAGGCGTATCATGGGGAAGTGTTCGGTCCAGCAACGCTCCTCTTCCTCCGACCGTGAGGTCACGATGCACACTACGGGGGGAATCGGCAGGTTCTCTCTGGCGAGGTGCCGGAAGAGATCCGGCCCGCTCATCTGCGGCATCTGGATGTCACACAGCATGGCGTCGAATGTGCATCCATTCATCCTGAGGATCGCCTGTTCCCCGTTGTGCGCGGGTGTTACCTCGAACCCGGCCGCCTCGAAGACCTTCTTGAGGACCCGCACGATGCTGGTGTCGTCGTCGACGATCAGTATCCTTTTCCCGGCCATGGATTCCCTTCTCCCGCCGGCATCAGGCCGCGGGTACATCGAGTTCAGTATCGGCTTCCCGAGTGGGGAGCCAGAGCTGGAAAGTGCTGCCCTCCCCAAGAACGCTCTCCACGAAGACCCGTCCGTCGTGGAGTTCGGCGATTTCCTTCACCAGAGCAAGCCCCAACCCGCTTCCCGAGAGATTCCGCACCTCCTCCTGTTCCGTTCGCACGAAGCGCTCGAAGATCCTGGAGAGCGAGTCCTCCGGGATCCCGATACCAGTGTCCTGGATCTCCACCACTATCCCCCCTTCCTCCTCCCTGGCCCGGACAAGAACCCGGCCTGATGCGGGCGTATACTTGATGGCGTTGGTGACCAGATTCGTGATCGCCACTCCGAACAGATCCTTGTCGCCGAAGATGGAAGGCAGGTTCTCGGGAACCTGCACCTGGTAATCCAGGGATGCCGCCTCCGCCTGGGCGCGCACCGACTCCGCTATGCTCCGGATCACGTTGGGTGCCTTAACATAGCGGAAGCTGCCTGACAGGCTGCCAAGCTCTATGCGCGAAAGCCGCAGAAGATTGCTGATCAGTCGTCCCATCCGCTGGGCTTCGGTCTGGAGTGTGTTGGCGTACTCACGCCGCTCGGCCTGTGTAAGCAGACCCTCTTCGGTCAGGGCTTCAACGTATCCCAAAATCGTGTTGAGCGGCGCCTTGAGTTCGTGGGATATCTGTGAGAGAAACTCCGCCTGTGCCCTCTCAGCAGCCGCCTGTGCGCTCATGTCCCTCAGTACATGGAGGGTGCCGGAAGCCCTGCGGCTCGGGCTTGAGAGGGGTACCCGCAGGACAAGCACCTTGTGGCCCCCCGTTGCAAGACTGTCTCCCGGCAGTTCGCGGGGCTTCATGTCGGCCTCGCCCAGGAACTGCCTGACCTCGTCGCTCAGGCGGTGAAGGCGTCTTCCGGTGTCGTCTCCGATCTCGAGATTCAGCATTTTCGCCGCCATCCGGTTGGCGAAGTGCACCTCGCCCTGCCAGTCGGTCATCAGCAGACCTTCCGGAAGACTGTTGAGGATCAGCTCGAGCCGCTTCCGATCGAAGTCGATCGCCTGGTTCTCGATCGCAAGGTTTTCCCTCTCCCTTCGCAGCCCACTCATGGCATCAACCGTTCGTTCAATCACCGGAGCGAGATCCGATGTTGACCCGTCAGCCGGGCTCTCGCTCCCGGCAGCCCGCTCTACGGCCCCCCGCAGGCGTTCCAGGCTTTCCGAAGTCGGCTGCATGGCGCGGCGGATGCTTGCCTGAACGATCCCTACGAACGCCAGGATAAGGAGTGCTGCGGGGATCAGGGCCTTGAGACTGCTCCAGGACGCTGCCGCCCCTCCCGGAGGAACGGCCGCGAACACAACCACGCCCACCGGGCCATCCCCGCCAAGCAGCGGATGGCGGATGAGTTGCAGACCGTCCCCGGAAAACAGGGCCGCCATCGCCGGGTCCGGCCTGGCATCAGGGAAGACCGCCGGATCGATGGAAGTCCGGGTGCCGATCCTGGACAGGTCAGTGTGCGCGACGATGCGCCCATCCAGATCGATTACGGCCCCTGCTTCCAGGGAGGCGTCACGAACTGCTCCTTCCAGAATGCGAAGCAGGTGTGAGGAGTTCTGAAACGAGATGTCGCTGCCTGCAGCTCTTGCGGCAAGTTCGGCCATGAGGCGCACGCGGCCTGCGTGTTCGGTGCTCTTCCGGGCGCCTTCGCTCCGTTCCAGCAACCAGGTTGCCATGATCGCAAGTAGGAGCAGAAGGCCTAGTCGCAGAAGAAGGTAACTCCCCGGCACGCTTCCGCAGGGATGCAGATGATCATCCCGCCGTCTCCCGCGAGTCTTCCTGCGCTCCATCGAAACGCGGCCCTGAGGCATTGGTCCCCCCTTCGTCCGGATCCGTATGCTCCGGACCCCGAAATCCGGAATGCTCCCGACAGCCTTCAGGCGGCCACAGGGGCAGTCCGGAGTGGGACGGTAAAGACCAGTGCCAGATGCGGGATCGCACACGGACTCTCATCACCCTGTGCACAGCCGATTGCTGCGCATGGGGGTTATCCAATGCGGAAAGGAAGGAGATGCGCGTTGTTCACGTTCCGGTGCGGAGCTCCTCCGCCCTGGCGCATGGCAGGATGCATTGAAGCTTGCAGGATGCCCTGCCCGCTGCGCCGAGTGTGGAGACACCCGAACGGGAGCGTGACCGTGAGGACGGGACGCCCCGATAACGACACACATCTCAAGTAACTGCCTGCATCAACCGATCCCGTCTGTGCAGGCGGTTGTCCGGACACGAAAGCCCGGCACGCCTTGCCCTGCAACGGCTTCAGCCTGAGGATCGATGAACAGGTCAGATGACACGGATGATGTTGCCAGGCGGATAGGACAGCTCGAGCAGCAACTGGCCGGGGCTCGCCGCGCGGCCGGAGTGGCTCATGATGCGAAGATGGCTTTCCTGGGCAATGTCCATCACGAGCTTCGCACTCCACTGAACGCCGTTCTGGGGATGCTGGATCTTCTGCTGGACAGCAGGCTGGACGATGAGCAGAGACTGCATGCGGCAACCGCGAAGGATAGCGCCTCTGCCCTCCTCCGGCTGGTCAACGACATCCTCGACCTCTCGCGCCTGGATGGGGGCGATCTCCCGCTGGAGCCGACAGTCTTCGATCTTCGCGCGTTGCTCAATGAGGTAAGGGCAATCCTGGGACCGAAGGCCCGTGCCAGGGGGCTCGATCTGGTCACCCACATCTCCGGAGACATCTCTCCACGCTTCAATGCCGATTGTGGCCGGATCGGACAGATACTGAACCATCTCGTGGAGAACGCGATCAAGTTCACGAACGATGGGCAGGTTGTCCTGACCATCCGCTCTCTGTCTGCCGAAGAGCGCCGCGAACAGGTTCGGATGTCGGTGTCCGACACCGGAATCGGAATACCTCCGGAGAGGCAGAGAGATATCTTCGATATGTTCACCCAGACGGACAGCAGTTCCACGAGAGGTCAGGGAGGCCTGGGGTTCGGTCTGACTCTTGTGCACAGGTTGACCGAGAGGATGGGAGGTTCGCTGGGCGTGGAAAGCCAGGTGGGAGAGGGGAGCACGTTCTGGATCGATCTCTGGCTCAGTAAGGAGTTGCCTCATGCGGGAGCCCGGGGTTTTCTGCAGGAAGCCGATGATCTGCTTGCGACCGGGCAGGCGGATGCTGGCGGCGCGAAGCCCTTCCATGGAACCCGGGTCCTGCTTGTGGATGACAACCCGGTGAACCGCAAGGTGGCGCAACGCCTCCTGGAGAAGCAGGGGTGCGAGACCTGCATCGCAACCAACGGGCTCGAAGCGGTCCAGGCAGCGCTTGACGACGACTTCGACCTGATTCTGATGGACGTTCAGATGCCGGTAATGGATGGGCTGGAAGCCACTCGTGAGATTCGTGCCAGGGAGATCGGCACGGGGAGCAGGACCCCGATCGTGGCGCTTACGGCAAATGTCCTCGCCGAGGACAGGGCCCGTTGCTTCGAGGCCGGGATGGAGGAGTTCCTCGCGAAGCCAGTCGGACCGAAGGTGCTGGCAGCTACTCTCTCCAGGTTCGGGAGGTGCGCTGCAGTACAAGATAGAGACTGAGATCCCGCGTCGCGCCGTCCTCGACATAGCGGCGTGTCACCCGGAAGCCGGCCTCTCCGCACAACTGCTCCAGTTCAGCCGGATGAAAGTGATGCACATACCGAAGGCCACGCTCACGTCCCTGCCAGTCGATGAGCAGGTCACCCGGCTCCAGCGCGCCCCTGTCCAGGCCGAGCTCTCCCCAGGGGAGAATCTTGCGGCGGAACCGCTCGAGGTGCAGGAACTGCCATACGGAAACAACGGCAGTGGACTCTGGTGCGAGAAACGAGTGCATCCGGCGCAGGAAGCGCAGACGGCGGAGCCGGCCGGGTATGTGGAAGAGCACCGCCAGGCAGAGCGCGCCGTCGAACATGCCGGGAGCGAGGCAGAACGTGCCCTCGAAATCGCCAGGCTTGAGATCCAGGTCGTCGGCCCATGAGCGGCGGGTGACATCCCCAAGGACCAGGCGATAACCCGTGCATGCGAATCCCTGCGTCTTCTCATGCATGGCCAGGAGGGCCGGACTGCAGTCGATCCCCAGGTAGAGCGATGGCCGCCTGGCAGCCGGCAGCGTGCTCAGGTGCCGTCCGACCCTGCCGTCCCCGCATCCCAGGTCCAGCATCCGGCGCGTCCCGGCGAGGTGCTCCAGCGCCCGCCTCACCCCCGCGGTGACCGAGCGCCGGGTGCGCGAGAACTCCAGGGCAAAGTGGTCGTAGAAGCGCCGGTTCAGGCGCATCAGCTTTCGGGCGGTGTTCGAGTCCATGGCTGAGTCAGTATACTCCCCGGGATGGAACACGATGCGAAATCGTCCGAGAACTGGCGGCGGTCGCGGCAGGTGGATGACCTCGACGCGCACAGGGAGGCCGTCCTCGCGATCTTCAGGGAGATCCAGGCAATCACCGCAGAAGCCGGGGCGAAGTCGGGACAGCTCCAGCAGGCTTGCCGTGTGGACTCCTCCCGGGGACCAGGTCCCGCCCCCGGTCTGAGCGACCGGTCCCTTCGCGCAATACTGAAGCGCCACCCCCGTGACGGCGGCCGTCTCTACAGCAAGAATCTTCTCATCCGCGTCTACCTCCGTATGTGCGAACAGGGCACTCTGAGCTTCGACGAGGCCCTCGTCCGCAGCATTCGGATGAAGCCGATCCGCACCCTGTCGGGCGTTGCGCCGGTGACCGTGCTGACGAGGCCCGGCCCATGCCCGGGGGAGTGCATCTTCTGTCCCACGGAAGAGTGCATGCCGAAGAGCTATCTCTCCGGCGAGCCTGGGGCGCAGCGGGCATGGCAGCACGGGTTCGATCCGCATTCACAGACGCTGGCGCGGATGGAGGCCCTGCGGACCAACGGCCACCCGGTCGACAAGGTCGAGCTGCTTGTCCTTGGCGGGTCGTGGACTGCATATCCACGGGAGTACCAGGACCGGTTTCTCCGCCGCTGTCTCGAAGCGATGAACGGCGACGGGGCGGAAAGCCTCGAGGATGCGCAGCGGATGAACGAGACGGCGCGTCACAGGAATGTGGGGCTTGTGGTAGAGACCCGGCCGGACGGGATCGACGTCCGGACTGTAGTGCGGCTGCGCCTGCAGGGAGTGACCAAGGTCCAGCTGGGAGCGCAGTCATTCGATGATGCCGTACTGAATGCCAACCTGCGGGGCCACACGGCACAGGATGCGGCAAGGGCGGTCGGGCTCCTCCGCAGGGCGGGGTTCAAGGTGATCCTGCACTGGATGCCCAACCTCCTCGGATCCGACCCGGAGCGGGACAGGGCGGACTTCGCCAGGATGTGGAGCGACCCGGGTCTGCGTCCGGACGAGATCAAGATCTACCCATGTTCCCTGCTGGAAGAGACCGGTCTGTACAAGTACTGGGAGAAGGGGCTGTACAAGCCGTACAGCGATTCTGATCTGATCCGGCTGGTGGCGGACTGCAAGGCGATGGTCCCGGAGTACTGTCGCATCAACCGCGTCTACCGCGACATCCCGTCGAGCTATGTTGTGGAAGGATGCCGCATCTCGAACCTGCGGGAGCTTGTGCAGGGAGAACTCCGCCGATCGGGCCGCGAGTGCCGGTGCCTGAGGTGCCGGGAGATCCGCGGGGAGATGGTGGACCCGGGCCTGCTATCGCTGAAGCTGCTGAGGTACGCAACGACCGCCGGAGAGGAACGGTTCCTCTCCTTCCAGGATCGCGCGGGACGGGTGGCCGGATACCTGCGTCTTCTACTGCCGGTCGGGGCGCGGGCGGAGCTTGTGGCAGCCCTGCCGGGGATTCGGGGCGCAGCCCTCGTGCGCGAGGTGCATGTGTACGGCCCGGCGCTGTCGATCGGCGGGGAGGGCTTCGGCCAGGCCCAGCACCAGGGCCTGGGCACGGCGCTCCTGGCGGAGGCGGAGAGGCTTGCGCGTGATGCGCGGTACGGGCGCATCGCCGTGATTGCCGCCGTTGGAACGCGCCCTTACTACCGTGACCGCGGGTACGACCTGGAAGGGACCTACATGGTCAGGCGGCTGTAGCCTCACTCCACCCGGATGATCGTGCCCGAAGAGCGTCCCTCCGGAGCGACGAGCCTCAGGAAGTATACCCCGGCGGGTGCCTCACGCCCCGACTCCTGGCGTCCGTCCCAGACTATCTCGCCCATGCCGGAGGGGGCCGGCCAGGCGGGAAGGCCACGCACCAGTCTGCCCGACGCATCGAAGATCTCCAGGCGCACAGGGCCGCCTGCGGCTGTGGTGAAGCGAATCGTCGACGTCTCCCGGAACGGATTCGGATAGGCTGCAACCCCTCCTGCAATCCGGTCGGCCAGTGCAGGTGCCGAGGCCGGAGGCGGGCAGTCCTGCTCGTACGTGACCTGCGTTGACTCCTCGAGGCGCTGCTGGAAGAGGTCCCATGCAGCGAGGTCGTCCTTCAGCACTGCGTCCAGCCAGGGCAGGAGGAAGTGATCCACAGTAGCGTGCTGCTGCGTCCGCGTGATCGTCGGATCGTCGCACCCACCTTCGCCCAGACTGCAGTAGAAGTTGTACTCCGCGAACTGGCAGTGGCTCGCGCCGGTCAGCGTGATCAGGGTCCGGCACTCAGATTCCAGGTTGGTGTAGATGGGGATCTGGTGGTTCTGGGGCGGAGTCACGCAGTCGAGGGATCCCGCGAACATCAAAGCCTCCGCCGTGACGTTGGCTGCCGCGTCGATGGCCGAGGGATTGGTGTCGGCCGCTGCGAGATTGGCCACTGCAGTGATCGTCGGATTCTGGGATGCAGCCAGGATAGAGGCGCCCCCTCCCATCGAGTGCCCCATGACCGCGGCCGTCTGCGCAACCGCACCGAAGAAGGGAGAGGCCGGATCGGCTCCATCAGCCCTGATCGCATCAGCCAGGAAGGAGATGTCCAGGCCGAAGTTCTGGTGACTGGGGAAGAGGTTCCCCTCAGTCGTTGGCAAGGCCACGATATACCCCTGAGGCACCAGCGACGTCCAGATGTTCTCATATGCGCTGTACACCATCAGATAGCCGTGGCCGAATACGGCGACCGGGAACCGAAACTCGCCGCCCCCTCCGACCGGCACATTGTCTCCCGGCGTGTCGGCCGGGTAGTAGACATGGGTGCCGATCTGCCTGTTGCCACGGTCCGGGTCGGTCCACGTGATGAAGCGGTGACCGATCTCCCATGCGGTCGCCGATCCGGGGACGGCTGCAGACAGCACAAGGGCTACGGCCAGAGCGATCAGACCCATTGGCAGGCGGACTGGACGATGGATGGTGCGAGACGCGTTCATGATGTCCTCCAAAAGACCGGAACTACGAGATGCGCGAAACACACGAAAGGTGTGGTTGACGAACTGGTTGACGAACCCTTCGTGCTCGCCCCCCCCCGGTTTCCCGTTTCGCGTCCCTTGGCGTGTTTCGCAGTTCCTCCCCTCCGGGTTAACCGTAAGTTCAGCTGATATTTTAGCCTGTCCTGCCCCGGAATTCAAGACTGCCGCCGCCAGGCTGTGCGGATGCAACGCTACGTATCAGATTCCTCAAGCAGGCAGGTCTATCTCCCGAACACGGAGAGGGAGATTTCTCCATGTGCGGCCCGGGAGTGACTCATGAACTGAGTCTGTCACCCTGACTCCACTGGAGACCTGTTACCGGGGAACGGATGCCCCTGGGCGTCTGGAGGTCTGATGCAGCGGGATCCCGAAGAGCTGGCATTACTGTGTGAGCTACTCGTGCTGGGGATAGAGGCGATGGATCGTCTCGGAATACCTGGCGGTTCGGAAGGGCCGGCGGCGCCCGTGTACAAGGGGATGCAGGCGGCGCATGACCTCATCAGATCGGGCGACGACCCCGATTCATGGCTGGCGGCCGTCGATGCGCGCCATGATCTGCGCAGGATGCTCGGCGGGTCCGCTGACGCCTCCTCTGAGATGCATGAAGCTGCCGATCCCGCCTGTTCCCGGGAGGATCCCGGCCGCGCCCTTCGTGTAGCGGGGGAGCAGCTCAACGCCCTGGCCTCCCGCATGGTTGGCGTCGATCCAAAGGACAGGGATGCCCTCTCCGCAATCCGGGAGCAGGCTCTGAAGATGGAGAACGAGCCCGGCTTCGATCCCGAAATCCGCGCGGGGCTGGCCAGTGCGATGGAGCCGATCGAGCGCCTGACGGCGGGCGAGTGCGGGGATCCGCAGGCCGAGTTCGACCTTGCCGTCAGCAGGCTGGATGAGGTGTCCGACCACCTCCGCGAGTCCACCGTAGCACTGCAGATGAAGGCGCGGGGCCGGGACGGACAGACGCAGCCGGATGCAGGCCAACCCGCGGCGTCGCAGGCCTCTTCGCCTGCACCGCAACCACAGCCGGCGGATGTGCCGGGTCAGACACCCGACGCCGCCGGTGCAACTCCCGGGACAACAGCAGGCGGCGCATCAGCTCCTGCAGTAGCCAGTGGCGGCACATCCGGCGAGGAGTATCTGCCGGCCGACTTCGACCGCGAGCTGATGGGTGAGTTCGTCACGGAGTGCCGTGATCTCATCGAATCCGCCGAGGGCGCCCTTCTCGAACTCGAAGCCGATTCCGAGAACATGGAGGCTATCAACACAGTCTTCCGCGCCTTCCACACGATAAAGGGCACGTCCGGCTTCCTGGGCGTCACTCTCATGGGGGGGCTGGCGCACAGGGCTGAGAACCTGCTTACGCGCGTCAGGGACAAGGAGATCCTCTGCACCGGAGGGTATGCCGATCTCTGCCTGCGCTCCTGCGACATGCTGAAGTTCCTGGTTGACGACATCCACGGGGCGATGGACGGCGCCCCGCTCAGCAGGCCGGACGGATACGACGAGTTCCTGGAGGTCCTGGGCAATCCCGAGGCGGCAGGTGTAAGCGGCGATTCCTCTGAGGGTGATTGCCTCGATCTCCGCGTGGGTGATCTTCTGGTCGGGTGCAGCAAGGCTGAACGCGAGAAGGTGGAACAGGTAGCCGCCTCACAGGCGGGCGGGAAGATCGGCCAGGCACTGCTCAAGGAGAAGGTGGCGTCAGCCGGGGATGTGTCGAAGGCCCTGCGCACGCAGAAGCGGATCCAGGGCAAGTCGGACGCAGGGGCGGATGCCTCTGTCCGTGTGCGCACCGAGCGGCTGGACCGGCTGATCGACATGGTCGGCGAGCTGGTCATCGCCCAGTCGATGGTGGCCCAGGACGGCACCGTCGTTAGGGAGAACAGGCACGACCTCCAGCGCAAGGTCACGCACGCAGGAAAGATCGTGCGCGAGCTCCAGGGCCTCACCATGTCGATGCGGATGGTCCCCCTCAAGCCGACCTTCCAGAAGATGACGCGGCTGGTGCGCGACCTGGCCCAGAAGAGCGGCAAGCACGTCGAGTTCGTCACGAAGGGCGAGGACACCGAGATCGACCGCAACATGGTCGATGTGATCGGGGATCCGCTTGTACACATGATCCGCAACGCCGCGGATCACGGGATCGAGTCCCCCGAAGCGCGCGCAGCGGCGGGCAAGCCGCCTGCCGGGCGCGTCGTCCTGTCCGCCTATCACGCGGGCGGGAATGTCGTGGTCGAACTCACGGACGACGGCAAGGGCCTGGACAGGGAGAAGATCGCGGCCAAGGCGATCGAGCGCGGCCTCATCGAGACGGACAAGGGGATGACCGACACCGAGGTCTTCAACCTGATCTTCGAGGCCGGCTTCTCCACCGCAGAAAAGGTGACCGAGGTATCGGGCCGCGGCGTCGGGATGGACGTTGTGCGACGCGCGATCCAGTCCCTGAGAGGGCGCGTCGAGATCAGCTCGGAACTCGGCAAGGGGACAGTGTTCACCGTGAAGCTGCCCCTCACACTGGCGATCACGGACGGCATGCTGATCAGGGTCGGCAGCCAGCGTTTCATCCTGCCGACCATATCCATACACATGAGTTTCCGCCCCGAGCAGTCAGTCATCTCCACCATCACAGGCAGGGGGGAGATGGTGATGCTGCAGGGGAGTCTTGTGCCGATTGTACGGCTGCACCGCCTGTTCATGCTGGAAGGAGCCATCGAGAAGCCTACCGACGCTCTGCTCGTGGTCATCGACGACGGCGACCGCAGGCTCGCGCTCCAGGTGGACGAACTGCTCGGCCAGCAGCAGGTGGTGGCGAAGTCGCTGGGGGAGGGTGTGGGGAAGGTGATGGGCGTCTCGGGCGGCGCGATCCTGGGAGACGGGCGTGTAGGCATGATCCTGGATCCGGGCGGCATCAGCGCCCTGTCCAGGGGAGGTCTGACGCCGGTGAACCACGCGGCGCTGGCGGAGATGATGGCGGCGTGATGGGGCCGGTGAGAAAGCCGGCCCGGGTCCCGGTTGCCAAAGCTCCGGGTGGGGCGGGTTGCCGGGCCGTTGGCTCTGCGGAACGGAAATGTGCATACAGCAGCAAGACAGCGTTCCCGGCTGCAATGAGGGACCCGGAGACCAGAGAACATTCCAGTACTTGTACAGAGAGCAGACCGGACGGGGAAGGCCGGGCGGGGCTGCAGGTCAGGTATAGATGACGGTGTTTCTACATCAGGCGGATCTTGCAACGAGCTGCATCAAGGGAGATACCGTATGAAGACGATGAAGATCGCCACAAGGGTTTATGCGATCGTCCTGGGTGTCGTAGTGACGTTCTGCGGGATTGTCTATTTCGCGAGTACCCGGTTCGCAGACGCCATACACGATGCCAGGAATGGAACTGCCAGGGCCGGTGCCGAGATCGGGTACGGGATTGCCGAGTACTACTACAACGAGTACAGAGACGGCAGGATGTCTGAAGAAGACGCCAAGGCTCAGGCCATAGCACAGATCAGATGCCTCCGGTACGAAGGGATAGAGTACTTCTGGATCAACGACGCCACTCTGCCCTATCCCACCATGATCATGCATCCTATCAACCCCGCCCTGGATGGGGAGGTATTGAACTCACCCAACTACAACGTTGCCATGGGCAGGGAGCAGAACCTGTTCCAGGCAATGGCAGAAGTATGCAGAAGCAACGGCGAGGGTTTCGTCGACTACATGTGGCCCAGGCCGAATCAGACCGAGCGGGTGCCCAAGATCAGCTACGTGAAGCTGATGGGCGGTTGGGACTGGATCATTGGAACCGGGGTCTACACGGACAATGTACACGCGCAGATCCGGCAGGTCGCCACTCCGGTCATTATAGCGGTCGTTGCGATTGTGATGGTTCTGGCAGTCGTAGTTCATCTCGTGGTGTCCCGGTCGATCTCGAAGCCGATCGCGCGCGTGGTGACCATGATCCAGGAGATGGGCAAGGGGCGCCTGAAGATGCGCACCGGTGTGAAAGGCAAAGACGAGATCGGGGTTCTGGCCCAGGCCATGGACCAGTTTGCCGAGGACCTCCAGACGCAGGTCGTGGGCACGATGCACAGGATCTCCGAGGGGGATGTCTTGGTGCAGGTCGAGGCCAAAGACAAGGACGACGAGATCAGCCCGGCCCTTCAGCGCACCATCGAGTCGCTGAGGGACCTGGTGGCCGAGGCAACCACGCTTGCCAAGGCGGCTGTGGATGGCCGTCTGGAGACCCGCGGCGACGCCGGCAAGTTCCAGGGCGGCTACAGGGACGTCGTCCAGGGCTTCAACGACACGCTCGACTCGGTGATCCAGCCGATCCAGGAGGCCTCCCGGGTTCTGGAGAGGCTCGCTCAGCGGGATCTGACGGCGCGGATGCACGGCCAGTACAAGGGCGACCTTGCGAAGATCAAGAACTCGCTGAACGCGGCTGTGGACAACCTGGACCAGGCGCTGCAGCAGGTGCTCGTGGCCACTGAACAGGTGGCCTCGGCATCCGGCCAGATCGGGTCGGGCAGCCAGGCTCTCGCGCAGGGCGCCTCGGAGCAGGCCAGCAGCATCGAGGAGATCTCCAGCAGTTTGCAGGAGATGGCCTCCATGTCCAGGTCCAGCGAGGGGAACGCCCGTGAGGCCCAGGGCCTGAGCGAGGCTGCGAAACGCAGCGCCGACGACGGCCTCAACAGCATGGAGCGGATGAGCCAGGCCATGGACCGGATCAAGGAGAGTTCCGACTCGACGGCCCGGATCGTGAAGACGATCGACGAGATCGCGTTCCAGACGAACCTGCTGGCACTGAACGCGGCTGTCGAGGCTGCGCGAGCGGGTGACGCGGGCAAGGGTTTCGCAGTCGTGGCCGAAGAGGTCCGCAACCTCGCCATGAGGAGCGCTGAGGCGGCCAAGAGCACGGCGAGCATGATCGAAGAGTCGGTGCAGCACGCTCAGAGCGGCGTGGAGCTGAACGGCGAGGTTCTTGGCAAGCTGCGCGAGATCGCGGAGCAGGCCGGCAAGGTCGGCGATGTGATGCGCGAGATCTCGGCTGCGTCCGAGCAGCAGAGCTCCGGCATCGACCAGGTGAATGTCGCGGTCGAGCAGATGAACCAGGTGACGCAGCAGAACGCGGCCAACTCCGAGGAGTCGGCA
>CAZWSC010000062.1:0-25751 GCA_964636385.1 uncultured bacterium | reverse complement strand
GGCGCGAGGCGGGAAGCTACGGGCGGGACACGCGCGGGTTGATGCGGCTGCACCAGTTCGACAAGGTGGAGATGGTCAAAATCACCCCTCCGGAGACCTCTTACGACGAACTGGAGAGCCTGCTTGCCGATGCTGAGGGGGTTCTTCAGGCACTGGAACTGCCGTACCGGGTCATGATCCTGGCCAGCGGGGATCTCTCTTTTGCCGCAGCCAAGTGTTACGATATCGAGGCTTGGGCGCCTGCAGAGGGGCGATGGCTGGAGGTTTCCTCCTGCAGCAATTTCGAGGACTTCCAGGCCCGCAGGATCGGCCTGCGGTACCGGGACTCCCGGGGAAAGCTGCGGTATCCCCATACGTTGAACGGCTCGGGCCTTGCACTGCCCCGGGTGATGGCGGCGCTTCTGGAGGTGCACCAGACGGACCGCGGCACCGTACGCGTCCCGGAGGCGTTGCGGCCACATATGAACGGTCTGGAGGAGATCAGCGCCGGCCCCAGGTAGGGGGACGGAGAACGCTGGAGGTTGCCGATGGGAATGTCCCGCACCAGTCTCCCGCTGCTGTTGCGGGCGTACCTCTTTTTCGGAACGCTCATAATGGTGGGACTGGGAGTCTTCTACACGACCACCCTGATAGACAGGCTGAACAACCAGTCCCAGGTCCTTTCCACAATGTTCGCGCGGTTCTGCGCGGTTGCCACCCTTCCCGCCACCGAGGATCCCGAAATCCGCCGCATCTTCGAGGAGGTCATCAGGCCGGCCGATTTCCCGATGGTTCTCACGGATGAGCACGGAACACCGCAGGTCTGGAAGCTGCCGATCAGGGACGACGACATTGAGCCCGAGCGGCTGCAGGAGATTGTCAGCCGTTTCGACAGGCACAACGACCCCATCCCGATCCGCAATCCGGGGGATGGCCGCCTCTTCGGGTATGTGCACTACGGGGAGGCAGGCCTTGTCAGGGAGCTGCGATGGATTCCGTTTGTGCAGATAGCCGCGATTTTCCTCTTCATCGCCCTCGGCTATGTCGGTTACCGATCGATCAAGACCAGCGAACAGCGATCCATCTGGATCGGCCTGGCCAAGGAGACCGCCCATCAGCTCGGCACGCCGATATCCTCCCTGCTCGGCTGGGTGGAACTCCTGCGGGAGCGGCAGCTCGAGTCCGGCCCTGAAGAGGGGAAGGTGATTCTGGAGGAGGCATATCTGGGCGAACTCCTGGACGAGATGGAGAATGATGCGGAAAGGCTGCAGAAGATCGCCAACCGCTTCGGCCAGGTGGGAAGCCTGCCGCGCCTGGAGATTCAGGATGTGGCCCCCATCGTCAGCGAGGCGATTCGTTACTTCCGCCGCAGGCTTCCGCACCTGGGTCGCGATGTCGAGATCCGCGAGCGCTATGAACTTGTCCATCCGGTCAGCGTCAACAAGGAGCTGATAGAGTGGGTGGTGGAAAACGTCCTGAAGAATGCGGTGGACGCGACTGAACGCCACAAGGGCGTGATCGAAGTGGAGGTGATCCGCCGCCGCGAGACCGAGACGGTGGAGGTGAGGGTCGCAGACCAGGGCAGGGGAATGACGCCGGCCGAGATGAAGATGGCATTCACGCCGGGCTTCACAACGAAGAGCCGTGGCTGGGGCCTGGGTCTGACACTCGCCAAACGGATAGTCGAGGAGTACCATGGGGGCCGTATCTGGGTGGAGCGCAGCGAACCGGGGGAAGGCTCCACGGTGGTCATCTCCTTCCCGACATAACCCGGCGGTCCGGCGACAAGTCCGGCCTGGTCCGCCGGCGCAGCAGTATTCTGCCAGGGGTTGCCGATGCCCAGTACCCAGAGAAGGATCCTGTGGGTGGATGATGAGATAGACATGCTCCGCCCGCACATCCTCTATCTCCAGTCGAAGGGCTTCTTCGTCCAGGCCGTGTCGAACGGGGAGGATGCAGTCGAGCTGCTGCGCGAGTATCCCTTCGACGTCGTCCTCCTGGACGAGATGATGCCCGGCATGGGAGGGCTTGCCACCCTGAAGTCGCTGCAGGAGATCTCCCCCGACCTTCCCGTGATTATGATCACCAAGAGCGAGGAAGAGAACCTGATGGATATGGCCCTCGGGAAGCGCATAAGCGATTACCTCACCAAGCCGGTGAACCCCAGCCAGATCTTCCTGGCGATCAAGAAGGTCCTTGAGGGGGAGTCGCTGAAGCGCAGCCAGATGACGCGCGACTACGTTGCGGAGTTCAACCGCATTCTCTCCCTGCGCCACGGCGACCTGGGATGGAAGGACTGGCTCGACCTCTACTCCAATGTCGTCGACTGGGACCTTGAACTGCGGGGCATGCACAGCGAAAGCCTGGTTCAGGCCCATTCCGACCAGAAGTCGCAGCTCAACCGGGAGTACAGCCGTTTCGTGGAGAACCATTACCCGGCATGGGTAAGTGCGGAGTCGGAGGAGAGACCTCCCCTGTCGGTTGATCTGATTCCCCGGTGGGTAGCCCCGCACCTGAGGGAAGGCCGGCGGACGGCCCTCGTGGTGATAGACTGCATGAGACTGGATCAGTGGAGAATGCTGGAGCCGCTTGTCAGTCCGTACTTCCAGGTGAAGACGGACCTGTACTACTCCATCCTCCCGACCGCGACGCCATACTCTCGCAATGCGATCTTCAGCGGTCTCTTCCCCGAGGATGTTGCCCGCCGGCATCCCGACTGGTGGATGGAGAATGCGCCCAAGGAGTCGAGCAGGAACCAGTTCGAGAAGGAACTCCTGGCCCTGCAGCTCCGCAAGCTGGATGTCTCTGCCGAGGGTTTCCGCTACCAGAAGATCTACACGGTCCAGGAGGGTAATGCCATCCGGCGAAAGGTCGGGACCTGGGGCGGCGTTCCCCTGCTCATCTTCGTCTTCAACTTCCTCGACATGCTCGCGCACGGGCGCGGAGAGTCCCAGATTCTGCAGGAGCTCGCTCCGGACGAGGAGGCTCTGCGCGGGGTTCTTCAATCCTGGTTCCAGCACTCCGCCCTGCGCGAGATCCTGCGCATTCTCTCCAGGCAGGAGACGACCATCATCATTACCAGCGATCACGGGCTGGTCTTCTGCCGCAAGCCGTCACTCGTGCTGGCCAACCGCGAGACATCCACGAGCATCCGCTACAAGTACGGGGACAATCTGCAGTGCGACGAAAGGGAGGCTGTGCATGTCCGAAGGCCGGAGGACTACAGGCTTCCCGGGGGGGCGCTGAAGCACTACATCCTGGCCAGGGAGAACTACTTCTTCGTCTATCCCACCAATCAGCACAGGTACGAGCGCCAGTTCCGCGACACCTTCCAGCACGGGGGGATCTCCCTTGAGGAGATGGTGCTGCCCGTTGCAACCCTCACCCCAAGATCGATCGAGGCATGATCCGGATTCACTGGCGGAGCGAGGGGGAGGCGCAGACCATGCAGATCGGTCGCGCCGTGGGCTCTGGCCTGCGTGGTCCTGCATGGATCGGCGTCGTGGGCCCGCTTGGTGCCGGGAAGACCCGCTTCATACAGGGCGCGGCGCAGGGACTGGACTTCCGCGGGCGCGTGCGCAGCCCCTCGTATGTGCTGGAGCATCGCTATCCGGGAGGGAGGCTCCCGATTCGTCATCTGGATCTATACCGCCTGGAGTCTCCGGATGCCGCTCTCGAGGCCGGCTGGGAAGAGGACGACAGAAGCGTGGTGATGGTTGAATGGGCCGACCGGCTTGATGAGCATCCGCAGGGTGCGCTTGCTGTGACAATCCTTCCGGATGACGGCCAGACGCGCCGGATCGAGCTTGTGTGGGATCCGCGGGCCTCTTCACTGGCCGGCCTGGATCTGGATCTGGCCCGTTGTCGCGAGGGGTCACCGACTGTGGTGCGGAAGGGACCGACATGCCGGCAGACGTCGTGATGGTTGATGGACCCGTGCTGGGGCTGGAGACCTCCGGGCGGCTCACCGGTGCGGCTCTCGTCATCAGGGGCAGGCTGGCTGCGGAATCGTGCGTCGACGCGCGTGCCTCCAGCCAGGAGATACTGATGGATCTCACCCTGCGGATTCTCGAGTCGCATGGTCTGCGTGTACGCAACCTGGAGCGAATCGGGGTCTCGGTCGGGCCGGGATCCTTCACCGGGCTTCGTGTCGGTCTCGCCGCGGCCCGGGGGCTTGCGCTGGGTGCCGGGATCCCGGTCGCGGCCATCCCCTCGCACGAGGCGATGGCCTGGCCATGGTGCGGGCTGCGGCGGAGGCTGGTGCTGATGACAGGTCTCCGACGGGGCGAACTTTACCTCGAGGCCGGCACCTGGCATGAGGAGAAGTGGGTTCCCGAGATCCCGGGCGCCGGAGTACCCCTGGGCGATGTCGGGTCGATGCTGGCCGCTCTTCCCGACACGGGCAGGCCCTCTCTCTTTCTGGGTGAGGCGGTGACCGGTGTACTCGAGGCGCTGCCCGCCCTGAACAGCATGGGGGAGGCGCTCACCGATCCGCTGGCATCAGCACGAAGGCCCGCGCCGGTGGCGCTGCTAGCGGGCAGGAGCTCGCAGGCGGCAACACGGCCGGACGATCCGGGGGCGTTGCTGCCGCTGTATCTTCGCCAGGCCGACGCGCGGCGTCCCGCCCCGCCGGCGTGAGGCCGTCATGGATCAACCCGGGATCAGGATCGCGCCTCTCGGCCGGGAGCATCTCCACCAGATCTGCCGCCTCGAACGGATCTGCTTCTGTTCCCCTTGGTCGCCCGAGTCGTTCCGCCAGGAGGTCGCCCGCATGCGGCACGGTGGAGCCTCCCGGGTGATACTGGAAGGCGCTCGTGTGAGGGCCTACAGTGTCGCGTGGTTCCTGGCGGGCGAAGGGCATCTCGGAAACCTGGCCGTGAGCCCCCGCCACAGGGGGCGGGGTTTCGCGCGGGCGCTGATGGAGGATCTTGTCGGGGAGGCCGAACTGCGGCATGTCGATTCGATCTGGCTTGAGGTGCGAACCGGGAACACCCGCGCCATAAGGCTATACGAGCTGTTTGGTTTCGAGGCGGTCACGATCCGGCGGAACTACTACACACAGGAGCAGGAGGACGCGCTGGTCATGGTTAGACACGTGCGCAGGGATTGCCGGCGGGATGCGTGCGCCCTGTCGGAACACGATCGACCGGGCAGAAGGCCGGAGGACGGATGACCTGGGAACAGACGCTCGCCTGGCTCTACTCCCTCCAGAAGAGGGGCATCAAGCTGGACCTGGACCGCGTGCGGGGCTGTCTCGACTCGCTCGCCCGGCCTCAGGACGCGTTTCCGTGCATCCTCGTGGGTGGGACCAACGGGAAGGGCTCCACTGCGGCCGCTCTGGCGTCGATCCTGTCCCGCCCGGGGCGGAAGGTCGGGCTCTTCACCTCGCCCCACCTGCTGGACTTTCGCGAGCGCATTCGCCTTGACGGCAGGATGGCCCCGGCAGATCTGCTCGCCTCGATCGTGACTGCCCGGCGCAATACCTGGGAGCGGTATGAGCTTTCGTTCTTCGAGTCGGCGTTCATGCTTGCGATGTGCGCATTCCGCGAGGCCCGTGCCGACGTGGCGGTGCTCGAGGTGGGAATGGGAGGAAGGCTTGACGCGACGAACACGGTCGAGCCTGTGATGACATTCGTGACCAGCCTGGGGCTTGACCACACCAATGTTCTGGGCAGTACGGTGGCCGAGATCGCCGGGGAAAAGGCAGGGATCTTCCGGTCGGGTGTGCCGGCTGTGGTGGCCGGCGGTGCTGCGGGAGCCTCGCCGGTACTGCGGGAACGGGCCAGGGCGCTGGGTGCTCCGTTCTACCGGCGACGCGAGTGTATCAGGCTGGAGTCGCTCGAGTCGTCCGCCGATGGCGTGCGCTTCAGGATGAAGCGCCGCTCTTCCGCCCCTGAAGGAGTCGACCTGCCGCACGATGGGCTTCAGGTTCAATCATCCCTCCCCGGCAGTCACCAGGCGGGAAACCTGGCCCTTGCCGTTCTCGGTGCGCTTCTGCTGCCGGGCCGCGGAATCGGCGTGGATGCCGGTGAGATCGCGGAAGGGATCCGAAGGGTCCGCTGGCCCGGGAGACTGGAGCGGCCCCGGCCGGATCTGGCTCTCGTAATGGATGTCGGGCACAATCGGCCGGGCGCCCGCACCATGGTGTCGCACCTGTCGATGCACGGCCGTGGCAGGGAGATTCGCCCGGTGGTCGGAATGGTCGCGCACAAGGATCATGCAGGGTTCTTCCGTGAACTGCGGCGTGTTGCGGCCGAGGTGTGGGTGGCGCCTGTCCGCAATGAGCGGGCTGCCCCGCTGGTGGAGCTGCTGGCCGCGGCTGATGCGGCAGGTCTGAAGCGGCACTCCTTCCCATGCATTGCCGAGGCATTGAACGCCGCCCTCGCGGGATCGGGGGATCCGGACGGCCCTTTGACACTCCTCTGCGGCTCCTTCCACGCGCTGGACGAGGGTTGCAGCAGCCTCGGCATAGGACCGGCGGAGTCCCTGTGGGAGCAGGAGTCACACTCGGTAACCGGAGGCTGATCTGCCCGGACTCGGAATCGACATCGGCGGAACGGCCATCAAGGCCGGCCTCCTGGGCGGGACGAACCAGGTTGTGATGGAGCTCGAACGCCCGACGCCGGCGGATGCTGACGCGGCAGGCCTTCTGTCTTCCCTCACGGATATCCTTGATCTCCTGAAGCCGGCTTCGGAGACTGTTGGAGATCCGGGGGCCCTGGGTGTCGGCTTTGCGGGGGCTGTCGATCCCGGGTGCGGGATCGTCCGCCGCTCGCCGCACCTCCCCCGTATGGACGGGGTTGATCTGCGCAGGATGCTGCAGGATGCATGGGGCCGAAGGGTCCTGGTCTGGAACGATGCCAATGCGGCGGCATGGGGCGAGTACCGGCTCGGCGCTGCACAGGGTTGCCGTACCGCTCTGTTTCTTGCACTCGGAACCGGTGTAGGGGGGGCGATCCTTTCGGAAGGCCGCGTTTTCATTGGAAGCCACGGGTTCGCCGGTGAGATCGGACACATGCCGGTCATGGTGGACGGACCCGCCTGCGCCTGTGGATCGCGCGGGTGCCTGGAGGCCCTGGTTGCCGCCGCGGCCATCGTGCGCAGATACCGCGAACGCTTCCCGCCCGGCGAGGATCCGCAGGTGGCCACCCCGCGCGACATCGCCGGCCTGGCGGATTCAGGTGATCGGGAGGCGGACAGGGCGCTCCGCGAGACGGGCAGGATGCTCGGCGCGGCCCTGACCGGGCTCGTACACCTGCTGGATCCGGATCGCATCGTTGTAGGCGGAGGCATCCTGGGTTCAGCGGACAGGATTCTGCCCGAGGCGGTGGCCGTGCTGCGGGAAGCATGCCTTTGGAGCGGAACAGACCTCCCCGACGTGCGTGCAGCGGCACTCGGCGGCGGAGCGGGATGGATGGGAGCGGCAATGGCTGCCTGCGATCGGCCTGGTTCATGGTGAAGAGGTGCGGATTGGACAGAGGGTGGTCATCGCGATGTGACCCTCCGGCCGGGGGCGGTTCATGTCGATTTGCGCTGCGGCTTCTCCTGCTCTCCCTTCTGGTGCTGGCGGCCGGCCTGGAGGGAGCACCCCGTCGCGGGCGGGCGCAGGATACGGCCCGGAACCGGGCCCGGGATCCGGCGCATGACCCTGAATCGCGGTCCGAACCCTGGGTAGTGGATGGGGAGCGGCTGGAGGGAACGCGCCATGCAGGCACCCTGATCGAGTCCCCAAGGATCACACACGGCGCGCTTGTCATCACATCGGAACAGGGGCGAATAGCGCCGGACCGGGACATCGTCACACTTCAGGGAAGTGTTCGGATAGCCGACACTCTCCGTCTTGCAACCGCCCGTACGGGAATCTACAACCGCTTCACCCGAAGGCTGGAGATGTCGGGGGACGTGCGCGGGAGGGGGCCGGAGGGGCTCTTCACCGCCGGCAGTCTTTCCTGGGACCGGACCATCGGCCACCTCGTACTGCGCGGGGATCCCTCCCTGTCAGAGCCGACGCGCGTTCTGTGGGCCGACAGGATCGAGATGTTCTCGGAGGAGCAGACCGGGGATGCCACCGGGAACGTAAGGATACTCCTGCTGCCGGATACGACATGGGTGTATGGCCGGGCGGCGCATCATGACGAGTCGACTGGAAGGACGACCCTCACGGGAGATCCCCGCCTGGTGGCCCCGGCCCGGGGGATCGAGCCGGAGATGGAGGTTCTGGCCGACACCCTGATCCTCGATGAGGCCCGACGGATGGGTGAGGCGCTGGGCAGTGTAAGGGTCCGGCGGGGGGAGCTCAGGGCAAGGGGACGGAGTGCCCGGTTCCTGATGCCCGAGGACAGAATGGTTCTTCATGGAGAGCCGGTTGCGTGGGATCCGGATGGGGAGATCCGTGCCGATACGATGTCGGTTCGCACATCAGGAGGAGACGCGGACCAGCTGCGTGCCTTCGGCAGTGTAGTCGTACGGTACGAGCCCCGGGAGAAACCCGGGGAGACGAACATCGTCGTGGGCGATACGCTGGAGGCCGTACTGCAGGGCGGTGCGGTGACCGATATGGTGATGACCGGCAGGGCGGCCAGCCTGCACGTGCCGGCCGTCTCGGATCTCCTGATGGGATCCGGCAGGAACTTCTGCCGGGGCAGCAGTATCCATGTATACCTGCGTGACGGCGAGGCCCGGCGTGTGGACCTTGTGAACAGTGCATCGGGTGTGTACAACTACCCGGGGGATTCGACCCTGCGCGCCCTTCGTGATCCGGAACTGCGGGATTCGATGCTCACACAGGAGATGGATGTGGCCGACTCCCGTGGTGGCGGGGTCGACACGGAACAATGCGATCTGTCCGGCCCGCCGCCAGATCCGCCCGGCCCGGAGCTTCCGTATGACCCGGGGCCCGAAGGGGAGTTCGCCCCGCCACCTCCCCTTCCACCGCTCCTTGCCCGCTTCCTGGAGACAGGGGACTTCCACGTGCCGGACTCGCTGGCCTCGCCGTTGGATCGCCTCCTCGATGAGCGCGTGGCGTACGAGGGGGACAGCATCCGGTTTCACGTTCCGGAGAAGTGGATACGGATACGGGGGAACGGAACGGTCCGCTATCTCGGCAACAGCCTGACGTCGGAGGAGATCAACTTCTACGCCGGGCGCGAACTCATCACCGCGCTCGGCAGCCCCGCGCTCAGCGACCCCGAGAATACCGTCCACGGCGAGAAGATGACCTATCGTACGGACACCAGGGAAGGTCTTGTGTACAGTGGGCGGACGGAGTTCGACGCCGGATTCTACTACGGCGACAGGATCAAGAAGCTCCCGGACGACGCGTTGCTGGTCAGCAACGGGGAGTACACGACCTGCAACGATTCCGTTCCCCACTTCCACTTCCACTCCAGGCGGATGAAGCTTCTGGTCAGGGACAAGGCCGTCGCAAGACCCGTGGTTCTGTACATCCGGAACATCCCGGTCATGGCCCTTCCCTACTACATTTTTCCGCTTCGGACGGGCAGGCGGTCGGGGATCATGATGCCGGACCTGGAAGTGGGAATGGGCGACAGGGGCAGGTTCGTACGCAATCTCGGCTACTACTGGGCGATTTCCGACTACATGGATGCCCGATCATGGGTCGACTACTACGACCGCGGGCCGAGGATCTACCTGAACGCGATCTACCGCTACAGGGTGCGCTACCTCCTTGACGGCAACGTAGACGCCTCCTATCTGCGTGAGAAGACAGTCGGGGGTGACCGCAGCATGCGCTGGAGCCTCCGCGGAAACCACAGGCAGGAACTCTGGGAGAATGCATCCCTGACCGCGCGGGCGGATTTTACGAGCGACCTGACCTACAGAGGGGAACAGGACTTCGGGGCGGGGATCGACGAGCGGCTGAACAGGCAGCTGAGATCCAATGTGACGTTCAGGAGAAGCTGGTCGCGGCTCAGCATGACGATCGGAGCCAACCGCACCGAGTACCTGGATGAGATCACGGCTTCAGGCCTGCAGATACAGCAGGACGGGCCTTCAGTGGACATCAACCTGAACAGCAGCGCGCTGGGCCGCTCCCCTGATGCGTATGGAGAGGGCGGCAGGCTCGGCTTCCTCTCGGCAACCTACCTGGGAACATCCTGGTCGTATCGCAACACGTACTCGCGGCGGTTCGACGGGAGCATAAGCGCCAGGCAGGCCGCGAGCCAGAACCTGAGCCTCAGCGATACGCGCAGCTTCGGCCCCTACCTTCGCCTGAGGCCGTCGGTGAGCGGAAGGTGGGCGTGGTATGCACGCGACAGCGAGGGACGCAGGAGCCGGTTCGGGGGCATGCTGAGCGGATCGATGTTCGCCGGAAGCACCGTGTACGGAACCGCGACAGAGCTGCTCGGCTCCGGGCTCTCGCTTCGCCACGTCGTCGAGCCTTCAGCATCGTGGTCATACGCCCCCGAGATCAGTCATCTGACGTACGTGGATGAGGACGGAAGGCGACAGGCTCGTTTCCCAGGCGTGGGCGGTATCAGCCTGGGGTCGGGGAGGAGATCCTCTTCGATGACCATGCGTGTGAGCCAGCGCTTCCACGCGAAGTGGACATCAGGCGATGAGGTCATCCGGAAGGAGAACCTGCTCACGTGGGACACCTCCACGTCGTATGACTTCCTTGCGGAGGCGTCGCCGGCGGGGGGGAGGAAGCGTCCCTGGTCGAGCATCGGAAACAGCGTAAGCCTGCGGCCCGTGAGGTTCTTCGAAAGTTCGGTCTCCACCAGTCATGATCCCTACACCCGCGCCCCGACCAGCCTCCGTGCGAATACCGGCCTGCGCATTTCCAGCGCGTTCCTTGAGCAGATCCGGAGCTCGGATGCGACGGATGCGGCTGACAGACAGGATGATGATGCCGGTCTTTCTTATGGGGAGTACGGAGAGTCTGACATCAGGGGCTCCGATCCGGGGCACCGCGGAAGGGAACTGCAGAGCGGAACTCCCTTCGCGTGGGATCTGAACCTGAGCCACACATACTCGCGGCAGCGGGGTGCGTCCAGGCCGGGCAACACCCTCAACACCGGTCTCGGGTTCAATCCCACCACCCACTGGCGGGTCAGCGGCGGGATCTACTTCGATCTTGAGGAACGGGAGGTGGTATCGCATTCGATGAGCCTCTACAGGGATCTGCACTGCTGGGAGATGCGGTTCGAGTACAGGTCGTCAGGCGCGCGTTCCGAGTACTACTTCAGGATCAACATCAAGCAGATCCCGGACGTCCAGTACCAGAGGGAGGGGAGGTGATCCCTTCGACAAGGTCGACTCCCGCCGGAATGCCCCGGCTCCCTGCAGAGAGTTCGATCGCCCGTGGCGGTCGTTCAACCAATGGCGTTGTGCGCTGTTACCGGCGGGTGGCCCCAGGGGGATTACACTGCCGCTTACCGGTGGCGCAGGGTCCGGAGCATGGAGTCCGCCGCGCCCGTCCCCGATCGGATCCGCGGGAGAGGAGTACCGGGCCCGGGTCGGTCCGGGTCGCCACAGGATTCCAGCCTGAAGGGCGGTCTTGATAGGTCCGAAAGATGAGTGGTAGACTGCGGACATCTGCCGTTTTCCGGCAGTCGGCCTAAACGGGCGAAAACAGGCACGGAGATTCACCATGCGAGCTTCACAATGCTTTGGCGCAGCCGCTTCGCTGGCTGCCCTGATCATCTGCGTGAGCAGTTGTGCGACGGCCCCGGGCGCAGGCAACGGCCGTCTCACCAACGCAGATCTGACACTGATCTCCTTCGGATCGGTCCACGGCGAACACGACCACTGCGGGTGAGGCCCCAACCCCAGCGGGGGTCTGGCCCGGCGGGCCGGCGTGATCGATTCGTTGAAGGCGTATGACAGGGCTTTCCTGCATCTCGATCTTGGGGACTTCTCCAGAATTGACGATGTCGTAGGGGATTACCTTACCAGGGTCATATGGGATTCCTACGAGAAGATGGATGTGAAGGCAGTGGCTCTCGGTCCGAGGGAGATCTCTTCCTGGATCCTGTTCAGGGAGCTGACGGAAGATGGCAGCATCCCGGTTGTGTCCAGCAACGTCACCATCAGGAAGGATGGGACAGAGGTGCCTGCAGGCAACCGAACGCTCGTTCTGGAAGTGAATGGCATAAGGGTCGGGCTTTTCTCCCTCATGGGGGGCAGCGAGTTCTCTTCAGCCACGATTCCGGCGGGATGGGACTTCGGCTTTCACGATCCTTTCACGGTTGCGGCCGGCGTCGTCAGTGAACTGAGAAAGGACGCCGATGTCGTGGTCCTCATGTCACAGATGAGGCAGGACGACACCGAAAGGCTGATCCAATCGGTTCCCGGGATCGATGTTGCCCTTTACGGCAACAGGCCGAGATGGCAGCAGACCGCCACCAGGATCGGGGATACGATCGTGAACCAGACCGGGACCCGGGGCCAGCACCTGGGCAGGTTGGTGCTCATCGTCGATCCGAAGGGGAGTGTTATAGACTTCGGATCACAGAATGCGTCTCTGGGCAGGGACTTCCCGGACAATCCCAGGATGAGGGAGATTTCGGATGAAGTTACGCGGGCACTGCGTGAACTCAGGCGGGAAGCTCGTGAACAGCGCAGGCGGCAGATGGATGAGAAACGGCTCTCCAGCGAGCGCTTCATCGGGGCGGAGATGTGCAGGCGCTGTCATGAGCGCCAGTATGCGCAGTGGAAGGGGACTCCACACGCCTCGGCATTTGCCACCCTGGAGCAGCCGGTGGAAGGGAAACCGCTTACTCCGGCATGCGTCTCATGTCACGTGACCGGGTACGGCCAGGAGGGGGGCTTCCAGTCGGTTCCGGGAGATCCGGGCGCCAGCCCGTCCCGCCAGCCCGATCTGGCGGATGTTCAGTGCGAGGCCTGTCACGGCCAGGGGAGCCTCCACACTCGAACCGGGAACGCCCGGGTTGAGGAGGGGACCTGCAGGGCCTGTCACGACCAGGAGTGGTCTCCAGACTTCGACTTTCGGACGGCAGTGGCTGCCGTCAGCCACTGAGGCCTGGAGAGTGTGCGCGACTGCCGACCGCGCAGGATTAGGCAGTGTCCGCGGATGCCCGGAAAAACCGTTGTCGGGCGGCGGACTCTGTGCCTAAAATGGCCGACTTCAGATTCATAAGCCGCTCATGAATACAGGAAGGACTGAAATTGGACGCCTTCGACAGCTGCCTTAGGAACCGCCGTCTGAAAACGGTGGAGCCGGATCCGGAAAGGGTCGAGAAAGAGGTGGAGACCGCCATCTCCGAGTTGAGTCGGGCTCGCACATGTTATGCAGACGGTAACTTTGAAGAGTGCGTAATCCAGGCCTACTTCGCCATGAACAGAACGCTGCGCGCTCTACTCCTGAATGAGGGATACAGGGACACGAATCTTTACAGTCTGCTTGCGGGCCTGGACCGTCTGTTTGTACAGACCGACAGGATGGAGCGAAGGCTGCTGGAAATCCTGAAGGAGGCCAAGGAGCAGAAGGACCTGATTCTGGAAGGTGCCAGATGCGCCCGCCGGGAGACCAGGCTGATTCTCTCCGGCGCGGAAGACGCGATGCATCTTGCCCGAGAAACCCTCGAACTCGGTCCTGTCCCGCTCCTGGACGAGCAGCCCATGCCTTTGGACGATCCGGACAATCTTTGATCAAGGGCCGCGGCTCGCTCCCGCGGGCGGCGGGCCGGAGGGGTTTTGTGCGACCCTTGTTCCCACCATCATCCGTAAGGCGCTCATGTGCCACATCCATGGGATCGGCGCTCTGTCTGTCGGTCCTGCTTTCACTGATCTCTTCGGTATCCGGTCGGGCTGAGACACCGGTTTCGCGGAATGTTCTCATCGTCGATCCCCAGGCCCGCGTTCTCGGAGAGGAGCAGCCGGCTGTCTGGCTCTTCGATCATATGACGAACAGCGTCCGCCTGCTCTCCCGGAGTCCAAGCTTTGTGAATCCCGCGGGAGTGGCGCTGACACCATCGAGGAGTCACCTCTACGTTGTGGATGCAGATGCCGATCCCCTGGGTCTGGACAGCGATTTCGGAGCGGTGTGGCGCACCGACCCCGGGGCGCAGACTGACCCGTCGGCGCTCGCCGCCTTCTCATCCCTCTTCCGGACCCCGGTCGATATCCTGGTCGAGCAGGACGGCGGTATCATCCTGCTGGACTCTGATGCCGATCCGGCCGGATGGGGGCAATCGAACGGCGCGCTCTTCCGGATCGACCCCATCACGAACACCGTGAATCTCCTTGCCACGCCGTCAACCTTCAGGGATCCGCGCAGTCTGGCATGGGACCGCGACGGGAACATTCTGGTTCTGGACCGACTGGCGAATCCACTGGATATCGCGACATCCGCCGGCGCGATCTACCGTATCAACCGGACGTCAGGCTCCAGTACGGTGCTGTCCGCCCTGACGAGGCCGGCCTTCCAGGCCCCGTCCGCTGTCGCAGTGATACGGCATGGGCCTGACGCCGGGGATCTGATCGTGGCTGACGCTGACGCCGACCCAGAAGAGCGGGGCACCAGGCCCGGCGCGGTTCTTCGAATCCCGCGTGCCGGCGGTGCACCTGTTGTGGTTGTTGCACACCATGAGTTCGCCGAGCCGGTTGATGTGCTGGTTGGTGCGGACGGCGATCTCTTCGTCCTGGATACCGAGGCCAATCCATTCCTGTGGCCCAATGCGAAGGGGGCGCTGTTCCGTTTTGACCTGACGACGGGAGACCTGATCTCCCAGGCGTCGACGCCCCTCTTCGGCCGGCTTCAGGCGATGTACGAGGTTACCGGACCTGATCTGGCGACATCCACGGTCAGGCTGATTGACGAGAACCAGGGGCTTGCACGACCGGGTGACTTCTTCACAGTGCGCGCAAGTCTCGTCAACTCGGGCACCGAGCCTGCTTCGTCCGTGCTCCTGGAGAGCAGTCTGCAGGATCCATGGACGTTTGTGATCGTCTCCGATTCCGCCTCCGTCGGCCAGGCTTCGTACGACCCTGCATCACGGAGATTCCGGTGGGAGGGGAGCCTGAATGCCGGCGGGGAGGCGGTCATCCGGTACCGTATCCGCCTGGCCGGCAGCGCGGCACCCGGCACCTTCCACGACCACGACGTGAATGTGCAGATCGGTGATGCCGTCGTCGCCATTCCGAATCAGATCGAGGTCAGGACCGAGTTTGCGCCAGGGGCGCAGCTGTTCGTCGATGCCATCCTTCAGCAGGGGCAGTACGTCGGGCAGCTCTACGAAGTCGTGCCCGAGATCTACCCGCGCCTTCTGTGGAGTGGATTGCCGCTGCGGCGTCCCAACGACTCGGAGTTCCTTGAGGATGGCTCCCTGATAGTTCTCGATGAGGGGAGACCCTCCCCTGGCAGCGACACTCTGGGAGCCGTCATCCGCTTCGAACCCAGCCGCGACAGAATGACGGTCCTCAGGCACCTGACCAGGGATGACGGGATGGCGGCTCCAAGCGGGATCGTGGTCGGCCGTGACGGTTCCGTAGTGATCGTGGACCGCAGCGCCAACCCACAAGGGCATCCGCCGCCGCCCGGAAGTCCCGGGCCAGGGGCTCTCTTCCATCTGGATTGGAGGACGGGAGAGCTTTCGCTCCTGCTGAGCGATGAACGATGGATTCAGCCACTCGACGGGGTCCTCGATCGCAGCGGGAATCTCATTCTGCTCGATCCCGGACTTGAGTCCGCTCCGCGGCCGGCACTATGGAGAATCCCCAGGGTGGGCGGACCGCCGGTTGAGAGACTGCTGGATCCCGATCTGGTGATCTTTCCGACAGGGCTTGCACTGGACATGCACAACGATATCTACCTTGCCGATCCGGCTGGAAGCCGGATTGTCCGTGTTCGCTCAGTCAGCCAGACCATCGTCTGCGACGATCCGATGCTTGTCAGCCCATCCGATCTCGCGATCCTGCCCGACGGGAGAATCCTGATCACGGATCGATCCGCCAACCCAAGGTCATACCCGATTCCGAATACCGGGGCGATCTTCTACTTCACTCCCGACTCCCAGGAGCTCGAGGTGGCCACGGCATCCCCCAGCCTCGTGAGACCAGACGGCGCATCCACAAGTCTCCCGCCTGATCTCGACGGCAGCAGGATCGTCTTCGTGGATCCGGAAGACGAAAGCCCCCGGCCGGGGGATACCCTGAGACTCAGCGCCACGGTTGTGAACCGCGGCTTCATCGGTCTGGACAATGCCATGGCTCTCATCCAGCTGACGCCGTCGCTGCGGCTGGCTCATGTCGATTCCATCGACGGCCTGGTGATCGATGCCGAACCCGGGCTGGTCAGCTGGACTGGGCGATCCTCCATCGGGGAGACGGTAACACTGAATCTCGAGGCGACAGTGCGTGAGGGGACTCCATTGGGGGATGAGGCGGGCGCCAGTCTGACCGTATTCGCAGGGCCCACACCGATTACCTCCCAGGTTCTCAGAACTGTGAGGGCCCCCCTCATACCGGGCGATCTGCTGCTGGCCGACGGCGAGTCGGATCCTGCCGGCAGCGGAGGGAACCCCGGCGCGGTCTTCCGCCTGAGGGAGGCCGGCAGGAAACCCGCAATGCTCTTCTCCGATCCGGGTATCGGGGGAAGCGTGTCCGCGCTGGAGTGGACGCCGGCAGGCGAGCTTCTCATGGCTGTAGTCAACGGCGGGGAGCCGGGAAGGCTCCTCCTGTACAACCCTGATGAGGACTCACCGCCCGGGCAGGTTGAGACCATTCCCGGATCGCCGGTTGACCTGTTCTACAGTCCCGGAGGCGACCTGTTCGTTGTGGACCGGGATGTACAGGGACCCGTGCCGGAATCACGGGGGAGCTTGTTCAGACTCGAGGGCGGAGCAGCACCTTTGCAGCTGTTCTCCGCGGACTCCCTCTACAGGTCGCCGACACAGGGAGCCTTCGGGCCGGGTGGATACATCTACCTCGCCGATCCAGCCGCTGACCCGGAGGAGCTCGGTGGGAACCGGGGGGCGGTTTTCCGCCTGGACCCGGGGACAGGAGAGGTGCTGGACTGGCTTCAGCACCCGTCGCTGCTCGAGCCCTGCGGTGTCCTTTCGTACGATGATTCGACCCTCGTGCTTACAGACATGTTCGGAGAGGGGGATGGCGAGGAAGGCGCAACCCTGTTCTTCTACAGGCCGCTGAGCGGCACCCTGAGGAGGATGCTCTCTTCGACGATTCTCGGCAGGCCATGGCGGTCTTTTCTGCACCCGGGCGGCGAGATACTGATCCTGGACCAGGAGCCGGCGAACCCTCAATCAGCCGGTGACGGATCTGTAGTCGGGTTCGATCCGGTCCGCCAGACAGTCAGGTACTATGCACTGTCCGATTCCTTCGCCACGCCGGCCGACATTGTGCAGGTTCCCGGGCCGCTGGTCGGTTTCGACAGCTACACCGTCATCGATCTGGATGGGCCGCCGCTGCACCCGGCCGACCGCGTCCGGGTCGAGGCCCGGTTGCACAACAGGGGTCCTGTTACTGCAGTGGATGTAGTTCTCAGCGATCCGGTGCCGGTCGAGGCGGCATTGCTTCCGCACGCCACCGGCACCGATCCCGAGGGGTCGGGAGTGCTGGAGATCACCCCTGATCAGGGGCTCAAATGGACGGGCGACATTCCACCCGGGGAGTCGGTGACTGTCTTCTACGAGGCTCAGCTCAATCCCGCCTTGTCCCAGGGGCGCATGATCCGGTTCAGGGCCGAGGCGAGGGCGCCCGTGGCGGGTGGTATGAGCAGATCCGTACAGCTTCAGACCCACGTTCCCCTTGAGGCCGGATACCTGTACATGGTCGATTCTTCGGCGCGTCCGTTCGGAGCCGATGTGCCGGGTGCCGGCGCCCTGTTCAAGGTGAGCCTTGTCACTGGATCCGCAGCTCCGATGATGGTGTCGGAGCAGTTCCTCCGGCCCCGCAGCCTTGCATTCTACGAAGGTGAGAGACCGTTCTTCCTGATACTCGATGAACGGGCCAGCTTTGCTCCCGGACACAGGGGCACACTCTTCCGCCTGGATCCGGCTACACGTGTCCTCGAACCGCTTGCCGGTCATCCCACATGGTCCCAGCCCGTGAAGGTGCTCCGGTGGAGCGACACCGAGGCACTGGTTCTTGACGCAAGGTCGGATCCCTTCGACCTCAGGCCCGACGTGCTCGGTCCGGGTGCCATATACCACGTCGATCTGAACTCGGGGACAGTCACGCCCGCCTTCTCCGACACCCTGTTCAGGGTGCCGACTTCGATTGCACGACTGCCCGGCAATCGACTGGCCATCTGCGACGAGAACGCAGTACCTGCCGGGAGCCTGGGAGGCGTCGGAGCTGTGTTCTCCCTCGACATGGATACGGAGGAGCTGAGGGTGTTCGCCACCTCCCGCCACTGGAGGACGCCCACCTCGATTGCCTCGATGCCGGACGGCGGGCTGTTCCTTGCGGACCGGGATGACACGGAAGAGAGCAGCGGCATGCTTTTCCGGATCAGCCCGACGGGTGGAGCAGTGCGCCTGACGGAATCGCCCCTTTACCGGCGCCTGGTGGAGGTGCAGGAGGATGGATCGGGCCTTCCCCTCGTGACCGATAACGCGGCTGATCCATTCGGGCTTGGCCGCCACCCCGGGGCCGTCTTCGGTTTCAACTCCTCTGTGGCGGGCAGGGCTGTTCCGCTTTCCTCTTCCCGCCTGTTCTCAACCCCAAGCGGGTTCGTCGTCTACGGCGACCTGACTCCGGCCGGTTCCGTCACGGCGATGGCTGAAGCACTCGCAGAGGGGATTCGTCTCAACTGGAGGGCGCCTTCGGACGAGACCGGGATACGCTTCCTCATCTATCGAAGGGAGGCGGGCGGACCCGAAGATCCGGGTGATCCGGAACCAACGGCGGAGTACGACCTGGTCTCGGATGGAGAGAGCTACCTTGGGCCCGGGCCCCACGAATACCTCGACAGTGCGGTTGTTGAAGGCACCTGGTACGTGTACCTCATTGCATGCGTCGACCTGACCGGAGCTGTGAGTTATGCCCCCGCGATCGCAGTGCGAGCCGCCGGAGATGCAGCCGTGCTGAGGCTTCTTCCGCCCCGCCCGAATCCGAGCCAGGGAGCGGGAGCGATCCAGTTCGCCGTGCCACCACCCGGTGGCGAGGTGAGGCTCGAGCTGTTCGATGTGTCAGGAAGGCGGGTTCGCGTGCTGCATCGCGGTTCTTCTGCTCCCGGGATACACACTGTCCTGTGGCAGGGGGTGAACGATTCCGGCCGGTCGCTTGGTTCGGGGATATACTTCCTCAGGCTTGAACACGGGGGAAGCGTCAGGACCCAGAGGCTGGTGCTTCTGCGCTGATGGTGCTGCTGAGCCAGCCCTTTCATCCTTTCTGTCCGGCGTGTAACGCGGTACATGTGCAGGGATCTGTGTACCCAGTGGGACAGCGAGGCGTCTGTGCAGCGATCAGGGTTGTTCTGCTTCCGTCTGTAATATGCATGACGGCAAGGTGTTATGGCTGCGGTCCGATTTTGGCACGACAGTGGCACTGTGTCTTGCGGCAGGCGACTGAGCAGGCCGGGGTCACAAGCACAAGAGGCTTCGCTACCAGAGGGGGATGCGCCATGAACCGAGTCTACCGCGGGCTGTCCGCAGGGGCAGCTGTTCTTTTCCTCGCAGGGTTGCTGATCACAGGTTGCGGCGAGGATAATCCCGGCGCGATTGCGCCTGTTCATGATCAGACCTCCACGGTCTTCGATCCCAATGACCCATATGGCGGGTTCACGATGACAGATGAGGAACCCGCTTTTGGCGATCCGGATCTGCTGGAGGAAGTCGCCCTGGAGATCGATGCCGGAGATGACGCAGGGAGGCACCCCGAGATCATTGACCTTGAAGATGATCCCACGACATCGGTCCATGCCCTGGGGATCGTCTGGGGAAATCTCCAGCGCTGCGAGAATCGGGCAGGTGAGTGCAACGGCACGGATGGAACCGACCATGACTGGAGCGGGTCGCTCTCTGTCAGCACGGGCGCCCTGGTCCTCAGGAACATCATCTCCTTTGAGCGGCATGATGGGGATCATGTGGTCCTGCCTCGTGCTGATCGCCAGACGCTGGAGTGGGTCAGCCATACAGGGTGTGGGTTCGACGGGCTGAGGCTGCTGATCTACCGGCGGGACTCTGACGACGCGGGTGGGGTGCTCAGGTTCGAGACGGCGTTATACAGCCGCGAGATCCCGGTCGAAGACCTGGCCGACCTGGACGAGACCATCGATGTCGGTGACGCGGGAAACCAGATTCGTTTCCTGGGGGCTTCCGTCCGTCCTCCACACACGGGTGGCAGGGGTTTCATCCACGGCAGGTGGGGCGCGATGGCTCCCGGCGATTCGGTGGGTCACTTCGGGGGCGTGTGGGTCTGCCCCAGTGGCGAAGTTGAGGGGTACATGCGCGGGTACTACGGGTACAACAGTGTCGGCCGGCGCGTGATGTTCGGGAAGTACATCGGGGAGGACGGCGGATTCAAAGGGATACTTCGCGGTACATGGAGTGTCGCGCGGGAGGGTGGTGGAGACCGGATGGTCAGGATGGGACGGTTCGAGGGCCGCTGGGTAAGCGAGGCTGACAGCCACGCGGGAGGCATCGCCGGCAGCTGGCGGACCGGACGCGGCAGCGAAGGGCGATACGACGGAAGGTGGTGGACTTCGCAGGTTCGGCCGGTCAGGGAGTAGCAGGGCGCTACCCCGCAACGAATCGGCGATGATCCCCTTGTGATTGCCCGCGCGGATTGAGGAGCGAACCGGCCGGCGAAACCGCGATGCCCCTCGAGGCTCCGGCCGGTCCCCGGAAGGAGAGTCCAGCATTGGCTCTCCTTTCCTGTATCGGGTCTTCCCGCCGTCTGTCCGGTACCACCCGCGAGGCGGAGCCTGATCTGGACGGGACCGGGTATCGGGCGTATCTTGTGAGCAGATTGCCCGGCAGATGGCCATACACCCCCACTGGAGATCCGCATGTCACACGAGCGCCGCAGGCAGCGCCCGCCGCGCCAGGACCACGCGGGAGGATCCGAAGAGGAGAGGCACCCCGAAAGGTTCCTCTGGATCGTGGACGGACACAACGCGATCTTCGCTGTCAGCGAGTGGGAAGGGCTGCAGGTCGAGGGGCGGAGGAAAGACGCCAGGGTGTCCCTCGAGGGCTCACTGGAGGCCTTCGGCCGCGCTGCCGGGACGCAGGTCTGCGTGGTATACGACGGCAACCACATGGAGCGGAACCCGGACGCAGTCGACAGGCTGCACCTTCACTCCGAGTATTCGCTTCCGCCGGAGGAGGCGGATGACCGGATCCGCTTCGTTGCGGGCAGGGCCCTGCGGGACGGGCGGCGTCCCGTGGTGGTTACATCCGATCGAAAGACACTGGCGGACTCACTCCCTGAAGGGATCCGCTGGATGGAGGTCCGGACATTCTTCCGCCTGGTGCGTGGACGTCGCCTGCGCCGTCCCGAGAAGTGGATTCCCGATGGGATGGAGATGGATGACGTGGAGCGCTTCTTCCTGAGCCGGTCCCCTCACCCGGAGGATCGGGACGCCGCAGGTGATGGCTTTGGGGTGCGCTGACGTCGCTCCCGGTGTGACAGGCCGGGGAAGAGGAGACTGGTCATGAAAGGTGTGGGATCGAATAGAAGCTCAAGACCAGGGATTCGCGCGGTGTTGCTGATGCTCTGCGCCCTGCTGGTCGCGACGTTGCCGCAGGTTTCCGGCAGGGGGTTTGCGGGCGCTTCCTCCGCCGCCAGAGGCTCGGACGCGAACCCTGCCGACGCCGCCGGAGAGGCGGGTGCGGGGTTCGAGGAACAGGAAAGGGACTACAGGCTCAGGCTCGAGAAGGATCCGGAGGATCTCGATGCGGCATTCAGGCTGGGGAACCTGTATCACGATCATGGCCGCCGTGAGCTGGCCGAGCAGGCGTATCGGCAGGCCCTGCGGATGGATCCCCGCCATGTTTCCAGCATGGTGAACCTCGGGGTTGTCCTCAATGAGTCGGGTCGATCGAGGGAAGCGCTGGTGCAGCTTGACCGGGCCTTGCGGATCCGCCCCGATGATGCGCTCATTCTCTGCAACAAGGGGCAGGTTCTGTATTCCCTCAAGAGGTACAGTGACGCAGTTGACCTCTACCGCCGGGCGGCGGAACTCGACCCTGAGAGCCAGCACGCGCACTACTGGCTCGGGGTGGCCTTTGCCGATGCCGGCATCTACCGCGAAGCGATCGTGGAGTGGAAGCGGGTGGTCGAGATTGATCCTTCCACGGATGCCGCCAGGGTGGCGAAGGAGGGTGTCGCAGTCCTGGAGGGGATGCTGAGAGGGCGTTAGTTGCAGAAGCCGGCCGGTTGCCGCCTGTTGACCGCGTCGGCACGCCGATGCTAGATTCCCGGCAGGTCGGGGTGTAGTCAGGGAATTGTATCTCGGGAGGATTCTCCGTTATGGGTAGACGTGCAGTCGTAACCGGATGTCTGCTTGCCCTCGGGTCTGGTCTTCTGATGGGGGGGGTATGCCTGGCGCAGCAGCAGTTTTCGGTTGAGGAACTCTGCCGCAGGAACTATCAGACCGGGCTCGAGTTCCACAGGAACCAGCGCTTCACAGATGCCAGGGAATCCTTTACGGCAGTTGTCGAGGCATGCCCGGATCACGTAGAGGCCCACCGCATGCTCGGCAATGTTGCACTGAGTCTTCAGGATTTCGAGCAGGCGATCGAGAGCTTTTCCAGGGTCAGGTCCCTGGAGCCGGAAAACGTGGATGTCATGGAATCCCTGGCATACGCGTATTCGGTGTCGGCACGGATCGACGAGGCGGAGGAGCTTTACCAGAGGGTCCTGGAGCTGGATCCTTATCGCACCGGGGCGATGCAGAATCTCGCGTTCATCTTCAAGAACCAGGGGAAGCTGACCCAGGCCCTCATGCTCGATCAGCAGGCCTTCATCATGACCGCGGACCCGGATGATCTCGATCCACCCGAGCCGATCGCCCGGGACTTCCTGACCGCGAAGGTCTACTCCCAGGCCCTCCATCTGTACAATGCCCGCTATGCCAGGGACGAAGCCGACCTTGCCTCTGCCAGAATCCTGGCGTTCTTCTACTACAGGGTAGGCCACAACGAGAGGGCCGTGCAGACGTACGAGGCGGTTCTGGAGGCGGAGCCCGAAAGCCCGACGGCGCTGAGCGAACGCCAGATCCTGGCCGATGCCCTGAAGAGGCTGAAGCGCTTCGACGATGCACTGGTTCACATGGAGTATGTGCTGCAGATGCAGCCCGATGTCATGAACAACTATTACAACATGGCCGCCATGTACAACGAGTCGGGCCGTTTTGACAGGGCGATTTCCATAGCTGACCGGGGTCTTGCCCGAAATCCGGGATGGAGCGGGCTTCACTATGTCAAGGCCGAGGCCTTCGAGGGAAGGGGCAACAAGGCGCTCGAGGCGAAGCAGTTCGCCGATGCCATAGCACATTACGAGCAGGCGCTTGCGACCTTCCAGAGGGCGGTGGGGGATGCGCAGTTCGGCGGACATGCCAGCAGGCAGGTTACCCGCCAGGAAGCGCTCATAGACCGGGCCAGGAAGATCCGCGACCAGGAAGCCACACAATAGGCGGTTCCACCGGCGGTTGTTCAGCCCTTGGGAGCGCCGGTGTCTGTGGTCCGCCCAGCTGGATGTCTGTCCGACTGCGGGAGGATTACGTCGCAGTCGAAGTTTCCCGATGGGGACGAATCTTGACAGGAAATGCCGCTGTTGATAGTGTCCCGTTTCCCGAGGAGGGATGGCCGAGTGGCTTAAGGCAGCGGTCTTGAAAACCGCCGGTCGAGAGACCCGTAGGTTCGAATCCTACTCCCTCCGATGGATGAAGGTTGCCCGGAGAGGTGGCCGAGTGGCTGAAGGCGGCACATTGCTAATGTGTTGTGGGTTGATAGCTCACCGGGGGTTCGAATCCCCCCCTCTCCGCCAGAGTTCTGCGCCCATGGCTCAATTGGATAGAGCATCTGACTACGGATCAGAAGGTTGGGGGTTCGAGTCCTCCTGGGCGCACACCTTGTGAGACAAGGGCTTGCGGGATTCCCGCAGGCCCTTTTTTCGTGCCCGGAATGCCTCTGGCTAGACTTCTGGCTGGTCCGGACGCCGGTTCGGGAGTACCCTCACGCCGTCAGCTCGGGACCGGCCGCACGGCGCCACGACGGAGCCGGCAGGCCTATCAACCAGCCTGCACCAAACGCGCGACTTCCCGGCGTCTCGCCACGGGTTTCGCGGGCAATGCGGGCCACGGAGGATCGCATGAGAAGCCGACCAGGCGCGGGTGCGCCTCATATCCACTTGATCACGGGATTCGCGCTTCTGGCGCTCCTGGGGGCATCCTTCCTTATCTCGGGGTGCAAGCCGGCCGCTACAGGCGCACGTCCCGCGGAGTCATTCACGGTGCCGGACTGGGATGATCTCGGGGTCCGCTCCCTGGCCTTCGTCGGCCTGGGCGGCGTCGTCGCCGATGCGGTTGCACGCAGTTCTGCAGAACAGGTAGTCGACGAGGAACTGCGTTCCAGCCAGGAAAAGTATGTCGTCCTGAACCCCCGGGAGGCCCGATCGCGCGCGGCAGACAGGGACGCGGGTGCCGTCTTCGACAGGATTCTGCAGGTGTGGCGGGATTCCCGGACGGCAGACCAGTTCCTTGTTCAGGAGTTGTGTCAAGCCGTCGGCGTGGACGGGATCCTCCTGGCGGACCTTCTCGACTGGCGAGAGGAGACGGTGGATCCGAACGTCGAGGGTGCATCGATCACGAGGGTGGAGATCCGCCTCGCCATGTTCAGCGGAGTGACCGGGCAGCTTGCGTGGGAGGCCAGAAGCAGCCATAGCAGGGAATCGGTTGCCTACACCCCATCCCAGGCCGGGGGGGGTACATACACTGGCCAGGGTGGCGCTCACCGGCCGGAGCGTCAGTCCTCCCTCGTCACAAGGCCACCCCGCGCAGAGGATGTGGCCCGGGAGCTGATGCAGTCGATCCTGCTGGCCCTGCCACCCCGCTCGCGGAGTTGAAGGTGGTGAGAACGGCTCGGAACTCAGCCGCCAGCCGTGGGCCCCGGGCGGGGGCTTGACGAGTGGTTCACGACAGCAGTGTTCTCCAGCCCTTCGCGCAGGATGACGAGTTCTGGATGCGTCAGGCCCTTCTGGAGGCGGAGAGGGCTTCTGAGGCAGGCGAGGTTCCGGTCGGCTGTGTGATCGTCCTGGAGGGGCGGGTCATCGGTCGCGGGTGGAACCGCACCGAGGGTTCCGGCGACCCGACGGCGCACGCGGAGATGCTTGCCATTGGCGCAGCTGCATCGACCCTTGGCTACCCGCGCCTGACGGGTGCAACGGTGTACGTGACCGCCGAGCCCTGCATGATGTGTGCTGGCGCGCTTCTTCTGGCCCGGGTGGACTGCGTCGTCTTCGGTGCAGTCGAACCGAAGTTCGGCGCCCTGGGATCGCGCTTTTCCCTGCAGGACATTGCCGGCCTGAACCACGAGTTCGCGGTCCGCGGCGGTTGTCTGGCTGAAGACGCGGCCTTGCTCATGAGGGAGTTCTTCCGAAGGTTGAGGCAGGACGAAGACTGAGGGTTCTGGACCCAGAACTGCATCTGTTGCCTGGGGAAGCTTCCACCGCGGGGGGCCTGAGCGACCACCCAACCCCGCACTTCTCCCATCCGGCACATGCCGGACCTCCGATCACGCTGCCCCTATCTCATGCCACACCCTCCTCTCAGCCCGGATCGTCCGGCAGAAGCACTGACACAAAGCACCCGCCAGGACGTCATC
>CAZWSC010000061.1:0-9564 GCA_964636385.1 uncultured bacterium | reverse complement strand
CCCCCGGGGCCCCCGCCGGCCGCCGGGCGGCGGCACGGGGAAAACGGTAAGAACCCGTTGGGGGCCCGCCGCTGTAGTCGGGGACTGAACCCGCCAGATGCCACTGCCCTTGATGCCAGGGGTGGGAAGGCGCGGGGAAGGGAAGATCCGAGAGCCAGAAGACCTGCCGGTGTGCTGTATACAACGATGTCCCTTTCGAGGAGCGGAGGGATTGTGTACGCACATGGTCGGCCCGTCTTTGCAGCAGTCCCTATACTGCTGGTCATCACGCTGATTTCCCTGCACACGCCCGCCGGTGCCCAGATCCTGTGGCCCGACCCGGCCGATACCGTGCACGTTGTCGCGCCCCGTCCCGGTGCGGAGGAACGCCTCGCACGCAGATCCGGCTTCGCGACCGTTATCCCGCTTGGAATCGACGTGCCGGGAGGTCGGGACCTGGCGGACCTGCTGGACCGGGCCTGCGGAGTCCGGGTGCATCGCTACGGTAGTTCGGGCTCCTACAGCCTCGTGCGGGTCAGGGGGAGCACTCCGGGCCAGGTTGCGGTCTGTCTCGATGGCGTGCCGATCGCCGGAGCGGCCGACGGCATCGCCAATCTGGCCATACTCCCTGTCTCCCAGCTGGAGCGGGCGGAGCTGTACCGCGGTCCGCAGGTGGCCTCCTTCGGCGGCCCGCCGGCCGCAGGGGTTCTCAACCTTGTCACACCCGGGGAGATCGATGTTCCACTCCGCCTGTCCGCGGGGGGCGGCAGCTTCGGAACCTCCTTCCTGCGCGGGGAGTGGGGCGCCCGGCGGGGGGCGCATTCTGTACTGCTCAGCGCCCAGCACCGCCGCACCGACGGCGACTTCGAGTACCTCGACACGGGCGGGACTCCACACAACACAGATGACGACACTCTTCACAGACGCGCGAACAATGATTCCCGGCAGTCTTCCCTTCTCTGGAAGGTGAGAAGCGGCATCCGCGGTCCGATCCGTGTGGAGTACACAGGCCAGCACACGATCCACGAGAACGGAGTGGCCGGCCCGAAGAACATCCCAGTCCGGCACGTGCGGTACGAGACCAGCCGCAGCAGGCACCAGGCCGGCCTCACCTGGCGGCCGGGCATCCGCTACCGCCCGTGGCTGGAGCTGTCCGGCCACACCGAGAGGATCCGCGACCAGTACAGCAACCCGTACGGCGAACTAGGCCTTGGCAGCGTCGATGCCGACAACCGTACACGCGGGGAAGGGGGGCGTATCAGCCTCTCATCGCGGCTTCTGCCCCTGAGGCAGGAAGCCAGGCTCTCGCTGGAGCTGCGGAGAGAGACCTGGGTGCCTCACAACCGCATCCGGGGCACTACGGGGTTCGAACGGGAGCGCCGCCATCGCACGGTTTCGCTGGAGGACAGGATCGAGCTGGGCCGGCTGGTGGTCGAAGGCGCGTACCTGTGGGCCAGGGCAGCAGACAACTACGACGGGCCGGTGGTCTGGGGCCGCCCGCCTGAGCCGGGTCAGGAGCGCGTGCAGCGTTACGAGGGCGCAACCTGGGGTGGACGGTTCAACCTGGGACGAGACCTGATCCTCAGGGGGAATCGCGGGCGAATGACGCGCTTTCCGACCTTCCACGAACTCTTCGGGATCAACGGAGTCCAGGACGGGAACCCGGGGCTGAAGCCGGAGCGGGGAGTGCAGTGGGACCTGGGGCTTTCCTGGGCTCCGGGAAGACCCTGGCGCGTCGAGGCGGTCTACTTCGAGCGCATGGTGGAGGATCAGATCTGCCTCCTCCAGAACAGCCAGCGGACTGTGAGGCCGGACAATCTCGACCGCGCATGGACGCGCGGAGTGGAGAACTCGGCCTACCTGGCGCTAAAGCCCGGCTGGGGATTTTTCTGCGAGCTGTCGGGGAATTATTCATGGCAGGAGGGGATCGACCGAGGGCGGAGCCCGACATACCGGGGGAACTGGATTCCGAACACGCCGCGTCACCAGAGCCACGCATCGCTGTGGGTCAGGCGCGGCCCGTGGGGTATCCGCTGGGAGCGGTCGGAGACCTCGTCAAGCTTCTGGCACCGCTACAACAGGGAAGAGCAGAAGACTCCCGGTGGCACGATCCACGACCTGACACTGGAGCGGTCGCTCCTGGGTGGGCGCGTGCGCCTGCGTCTTGAGGGGCGGAACATTACCGACGACCGGTTGGAGGACATCGAGGGGTATCCGCTTCCCGGCCGTCACTATGTTGCGGAGGTTACATGGACACCATGATCACACGACGCCTGCCGGGTCTTCGCCGCCGCAATCTCACGCATACCATCTGGTGTTGTGCCGGGCAGACCGCGTGCCTTTCCTGGCGCGGGATCACGTCACCCGCTCGCCCTGCAGGGGTTGCGGCCGCCGTGGCGATTCTCGCGATGGCTGTCACCGGCTCTGCCTCCGCCGAGCGGATCCTCACGCTGACCACCGACTGGTACTCGGCCGGTTCGATCTGCACAATCGAGCCGGCGCCGCCCTGGGGCACGCAGCTGGATCTCGCATCGGTACACTCGGATGCCGTTGTGCGCGTGAAGGACGGGCGCATCTACGTGGTGAACCGCCTTGGCGGGGACAACATCCAGGTAATCGACGCAGTTACCTTCCAGACAATCCGCCAGTTCTCCGTCGGAGCGGGCACCAACCCCCAGGACATCGCCGTCATCTCGCCGACCCGCGCGTTCGTGAGCCGCTACGAGACGAACGACCTGCTCGAGGTTAACCCTTCCACAGGGCAGGCACTGGGGATGATTTCTCTGGCCGCGTTCGCCGATGCCGATGGTCTCTGCGAGATGCACCGTATGCACGTCAGCGGGGGCCATCTCTATGTCCAGGTTCAGAGGATGCTCCGCCAGAACTGGCCCGATCCATGGGTGCCGTCGCCCCCTTCGTACCTTGCGGTTGTCGATCTGGCCACGAACACGCTGGTGGATGTGGACCCCGGCACACCGGGGATGCAGGGGATCGTGCTGCAGGGCACGAATCCCTCAGGGCCGATGCAGATCGAGCCCGAGACCGGCTACCTGCTTGTGCCGGAGTCGGGGCAGTTCGGCATAATCGACAACGGCGGGGTGGAGCGGGTGTGCCTGGACTCCTGGCAGGCCATGGGGATGGCGATTACCGAGACGGTGTTTGGTGGAGATGTCATGGACTTTGCGCTCTGGAACGCGGAGCGGGCATACGCAATCGTCACAGACCCTTCGTTCAACACGAAGCTGGTATCGTGGAACCCGTCGACCGGGCAGATGACAGGCACCGTGTACAACCCGGGCGGGTACACACTCTCCGACCTCATGACCCACTTCTCCGGTTATCTCTACGTGGCGGATCGCAACTACCACAACCCGGGTGTCAGGGTCTATGACGCGGCGACCGGTTCCGTCCTGGCCGGTCCCATCTACACTGGGCTTCCCCCGTACGAACTGGTGCTGCTCCCGTCTCCGACATCCGATGTCCCGTACGAAGTGGTTGCCGGCGGGCGGTTCTTCCCGAACCCCACGACCGGCGGGGTGAGCTTCGCCTGGGCCGACGGGAGGGACGAGACACCTGCCTCCATGGAGGTTGTCGACATGGCGGGACGCGTGCTGCTTCGGCTGGACGGAGGGGCGGGAACTGCGCCGGGCGGCGGCATCTGGGATGGCCGCGACAGCCGTGGCGGAGCGGCTCCCGCGGGAGTCTACTTCCTGCGCATCACGGGAGCGGACGGGGGACAGGCGACCGGCACGATCCGTATGATCCGCTAGATGGCGCGGCCGGCATTGGCGGATGCTTCCCGTCACTGGGTGGCCTGCTGATGAGGCCTGACCGGCCGACTGCAAGGCGGCACTCAGCCTCCCTGCAGCCGTTTGCCGTCATGTCCAGGGTCTCTCCTGCCGATCCGTGAAAATGGGATGAACCAGACTGGGCAACCGGGTACCATCCTCCCCGGTTGGGCCTGGCCAGGACTTCCCGGAAGGGGATGTCGCGGACTGCGCATTTGACCGCGGATGCGGCCGGAAGTGCAGTTGCGGCGGAAGGCCGTTGAGGAGTCGGGCCTCGAGGCGTCCGCAGGGGAAAGGAGTTCAGGGATGAACCGGGCAAGGCGGACTCAATGTGGATGTATCGCACTGGTGATCCTTTTCGGGCTCATGCCCGCAACCGGCGCTGAAGGTCGGGCGGCGGGGAGTGCCCCGCCGTCGGGAGGAGCCGAAGGTGGCGGGCCGCGTTCGCGCCTCATGGTTGCGGGCTTGTACGAGGCAGACTACGCGAGGCAGGAGTACTTCTTCCTCGGCGCAAGGGCGGCCGATCCGGGCATGGAAGGCCTGATCGGCGACGAGGAGGCGTACTGGACGCAGCGGCTGAACCTGAAGCCGAGGTTCATCGTCTCGGACGATATGAACCTCAACATCAGCGTGGACCTGGCGCACGGGGTCTGGGGACTGAACGACGTCGGTGGGGGGGGCGACGCAGGTTACCTGGGCAGGTACTACGGATCCGGCGGCTTCTTCGATCTCCGTCTGGACTGGGCCTATCTCGCCTATCGTAGCAATGCAACGGGGACGCGCTGGTACATCGGGCGGCAGCAGTTCGCGCTGGGCAACCGGATCGTTCTGGACATGGATGCACCGGGGATCCAGGTGTACCGCGACTTCGGTCTGTGGAACTCAAGCCTCGGGTTCGGATTCGCGAAGCAATCCGGGATGACGCAGTGGATGCCTGAAGACCCGGAGATGCCGGCCGGAGGCCAGGGCACCGCGGCGAATCTGCTCTACGCCGAGTGGCTTGGCAGGTCGGGTGGGGGAGGGTTCCTCTTCAACCCATTCTTCGTTCGCTACACCGATGAGGGCGAAGAGGGGGAGCCGACGTTCCTCCCGCATGGCCAGGGGTATTCCGATGCGCGCTTCCGGCCCAGCATCAGCGAGGCCACTGTCTTCGGGTTCCAGACACTGCTTAATCGAGGGGTTCTGCACGCCAACCTGGAGTTCAACCTCCTCTCCGGCAAGGATCACATCAGCCGGGGCAACTCCGGCGCGGACGAACTGCTGGACTTGAACAACGGCGATCTCAGCGGGATGAACGCGTTCGTGGACCTGAGCCTTCAGTATCCACGGCTGGAACTGGGGGGAACCATCGGCCTCGGCTCGGGCGATCCGGATCCGTTCCGGACCGAGGGTAACTTCAACTCGCTCCGGACGCAGGGACACTTCTCCGTGACCGAGGTCTGGGCCGACGGGCTTGCGATGGACGAACGCGGTCTGGCGCCCGGCGGCCTGGGCAACCCCTTCACCCGCGGATACAGGGGGCTGGAGAACACCAGGATCATGCAGGGGCGGGTAGGCTTTCTGATCCGTCCGGGCATGCGCCTGTCGGCAAGCTATTCAATAATCAGGGCGACCGAGGAGCTCAAGCCCTGGCACGACGCGGATGGTGACGGGGTGATCACGCCTGACGAGTACGGACGTGATGCAGACCGCAGGGCCGGTGTCTCCACCGATCTCGGTAACGAGATCAACGCCCGATTGGACTGGGTCCTCGAACGGAATCTCACCCTGTCCATCCGTTACGGGCTCTTCATGCCGGGTGAGGCAGCCGGGTTCCTGATCAACGGCACCTCCAAGTACCTGGAGAACGCCTACGAGCTGAGGGCGGGTGTAAGCGTGCCGATCCCCGAGTTCTCTCTCGGAGGTTGACCCGGGAGCCTCCTGCCGTCATTCTCACCTTCCGTCGGCCTTCAACCTGCGCCGGCCCGGATTGAAGCATCGGGCCGGCCGGGAGTGGAGGGCCGGAGCGGATGTCACGAACCGCTTCCTCACAGGCCCCGCAGCGTCATGGCGAGGTCTGTGTGCGGTGCCGGCCCGGCCGGGTCCGGTTCCCGCGCCGGTCAGTCGGTTCCGGCTTCCCAACCTGACATTGCGAACGGGCCAGGCCCGGCAGTCTCATCCGGCTGCAGTGTTACGGCAGAGAGTGATGAGAGGTCATGCCTGGCTGCCCGGGAGAATTCTGATGTCGACATTCCATCCCCTTCCTGCAGGACGGGCACCCGTGTTTCTTCCCGTGCCTGCCCTTCTGCTGACCTGGCTTGCCTGCTGTGCAGGATCCGGCATCGCCGTGGAGCCCGCTGCGCTGGAAGACGTGAGCCTGGGCCTTGCGCCCCACGTTGCCCCCCCCGCGGACGTGAAGGTCTTTGACACCCCGAATGACGACGGCGAGAGCGTCACCATCACCTGGGAACTGTCGACTGCAGACCGCGAGCAGAATCCCGGCTTCGCAGGCTACCTGATACTCCGCTCGGATACCCCGGACGGCCCTTTCGCTCCCGTGGGTGAAACGCCGGGCCGAAGCCAGTCCTTCATCGACAGGCAGGATATCACGGACGGCAGGCCCTACTACTACAGGGTGGTCTCGCGGATGGATGACATGCGCGGCTTCTCTGATGTGACGGGGCCGGTAGTGTCGAAAGCGCAGTGGCTGCACACCGGGCGGGTCAATACCCTGGTTGCCGTGATCATGCTGTCGGCTCTCATCATCTACTTCATCGAAAGGGCGCGAAAGGGGAACCGGATCTTCATCCGAAAGATCGCAGGGCTGGATGCCGTGGACGAGGCGGTGGGGCGCGCCACCGAGATGGGGAAGAAGATCCTGTACATCCCCGGAATCATGGACATGAACAACGTCCAGACCCTGGCAGGGATCTCGATCCTGGGGAGAGTGGCGAGGACGACTGCGCAGTACGATACGCCGCTGGAAGTGCCGGTTGCGAGGTCGCTCGTGATGGTCGCCTGCCGCGAGACTGTGAAGGAGTCGTACATCTCGGAGGGAAGGCCCGACGCCTATTCGGACGACCAGGTCTACTACCTTACCGACGACCAGTTCGGCTATGCCGCAGCCATCGAGGGGATGATGGTGCGCGAGAAGCCCGCAACGATCTTCATGCAGGGCTGCTTCTACGCCGAGTCCCTGATCCTGGCCGAGACGGGGAACTCGATCGGCGCGATCCAGATCGCCGGCACGGCAATGCCGAGCCAGCTCCCCTTCTTCGTCGCAGCCTGCGATTACACCCTGATCGGGGAGGAGCTTTTCGCCGCCGGCGCGTATCTATCCCGCGAACCCCGCCAGCTGGGCAGCCTGAAGGGACAGGACATGGGCAAGGGGCTGATTCTCATCGTACTGTTCGTGGGCATTATCCTGCAGACCCTGGGCGTTGACGTGGCCCGGCTCTTTCAGGTGCAGTAGGGAGGACGGACGATGAAGCGCAACGTACCGATAATGCTCACTGCACTGGTGGGGATCGTCTATGTGGTGCAGTTCTTCGTTCCACACAGGCCGTTCTCGGGAATACAGGACCTGGTGAGCGATTGGGTCCAGATCATAGCCGCCTTCGCCATCTGGCTCGGCGCGCTGAACCTGTTGAAGGTGTCCGGGAACAATGCCTACCGAATGGGACGGGGCTGGCCGTATTCGGTCATCATCATCATCAGCTTCTTGACGACGTCGGTGGTCGGGTTCTTCTTCAGCGGCGGCCCGCGCTTCCAGGATCTCGGGACCCCGTTCGACTGGATCTACAGGAACGTGTACCATCCGCTCTCCGCCACGATGTTCGCGATGCTGGCCTTCTACGTCGCCAGCGCCTCGTACCGCGCCTTCCGTGCGCGCAACCGCGAGGCGACGCTCCTGCTTCTCGCTGGGGCGCTGGTCATGCTCGGCCGTGTCCCGGTCGGAGATGTACTCACCGGGTGGATGCCCGAAGGCTTCCGCCTCTCGGATCTGTCCGACTGGATCATGAACGTGCCGAACAAGGCGGGGCAGCGGGCGATCATGATCGGCATCGCCCTCGGGATCGTATCCACGAGCCTGCGGCTGATCCTCGGGATCGAGCGCTCGCACCTGGGAGGTGAATCATGAGTCTGTTCGACCGGATGCTGGCGATCGACAGACGCTGGATCTTCCTGGTGGTCGGGATCGCAGTGGCCCTGCCGCTGTTTCTCAACATCGACCAGGGGATCCAGATCACCCCGGCCACGCGCGGGATCTATGACAGCGTTGAAGCGCTTCAGCCCGGTTCAAGGGTGATCCTGGCGTGCGACTACGACCCCGGGTCGGCGCCTGAGATCCAGCCGATGGCCGTGACCTTCCTGAAGCACGCTCTGAGCAGGGGACTGCGCGTGATCATCCTCGGGCTGTGGCCACAGGGGCCGATGCAGGCGGACCTTGCCCTGCAGAGTGCCCTGGCTCACCCGCAGGTAATGGCACTGGATCTGCAGTACGGAATCGACTACATCAACCTCGGCTACCAGCCGGGCAACGAGGTTGTCATTCAGAGGATGGGCTCGAGCATCCCGGCTGCATTCCCGCGTGACTACCGGGGAAGTCCTGTGGAGGACTTCCCGATAATGCAGGGGGTCAGGGATTTCTCCGACATCGCCTACGTTTTCAACGTGTCGGCAGGCACCCCCGGCACCGAGCAGTGGGTTCAGTTCGCCGGAGACCGGTTCAGGACGCGCGTCGGATCGGGATCCACGGCCGTGCAGGCGCCGCAGTTCTACCCCTACTTCCCCCGGCAGATTTCGGGGATCCTGGGCGGCATGAAGGGCGCTGCGGAGTACGAGGAGATCACCGGGTTTCTCGACAAGGGCAGCAGCTTCATGCTGTCACAGTCCTTCTCCCACATGGTGGTTGTCCTCTTTATCGTGATCGGGAACATCGCGTTCTTCTTCAGCCAGCGCGGAAAGAGCAGGGCGAAGGGAGGCGGCGCATGAGCGGCGACATCGGCATCTGGATCGGGGCTCTCCTGACCCTCGGCATCCTGTCGTTTCTTTACAGGGACAATCCTGCCTACAAGGTCTGCGAGGCGATCTTCGTCGGGGTGTCGGCCGGGTACTGGTTCGTCAGCCTCTTCTGGCAGAACATCCATCCCAAGCTCTATCTCAATCTGACGGACGCGGCACGGGCCGTCGCCGCCGGTGAGGGGTGGGACGGCCGGTGGCTCTATCTCGGTGCGGGGATCCTGGGTGTAATGATGCTGATGCGGCTGCTCCCCAGGGCCGGGTGGATATCGCGCTGGCCGCTGGCCTTTATCGTGGGTTCGACCGCCGGGCTTTTCTTCATCACCTACCTGCAGTCGAACGCAATGAACCAGATCCAGGACACGCTCGTGCCCCTCTTCTCCAGCGGAACCGGGTCATTCCTCGGGCTTGCGCTGCCGTTCAGGGTTCACTGGTCGGCGCTGTTCGTGTTCCTGGGGACCTTCACAGGCCTTGTCTACTTCTTCTTTTCGGTGGAGCACAAGCAGGTTGTGGGAGGCACTGCCCGCGTGGGGATCTTCTTCCTGATGATCACCTTTGGCGCGTCTTTCGGGTACACAGTGATGAGCCGCATGTCGCTGCTCATCGGGAGGATGGACTTCCTGTTCGGAGACTGGCTGGGACTGGTGCAGTAGGGTGCGCAGGACACCCTGCGTCGGGTGCATTCCTCCGAGCGAGCGGCGCGCGATCGAGGAAAGGCATGTAATGCGCGCGCCTCGGGTCTGCTTCGCGCGAACCTGATCTGTACAAGACGCACGCCAGTACCCGCGCGATTCCA
>CAZWSC010000060.1:0-24653 GCA_964636385.1 uncultured bacterium | reverse complement strand
CTGGGCACCGCATCGGCAGCCGTCCGTCAGCCCGCGATTCCTCTCCTAGCGACCCTGGCAGGGGCATGGATTGCAGGCGCCGGAGCATCCCGCCGCCTGAGCCCCGGATCAGCAGCCGCATTGGCCGGGGCGCTAGTGCTTTCGCTGGTCGCAGGCCTCCTCACTCCCGCCAGCAGGCTGAGGAACCAGTCGGAAGACCTGAGACTCAGCGCCCTGCCCTGGATGGAGACATTCGCATGGAGCCGTGCCGTACCGCTTCTTGAGGAGGCTGTCTCCCGCAACGCGGAGAACCTGGAAGCGAGGGTCGACCTGGCCCTGGCCTACCGTAATGATGCCAGGCACACTGCCTCGGAAGAACAGCTGGAAGCTGCCCATGCTGCCGATTCAACGCACGCGAGAACGCTCCACGAGCTGGCCGGGCTGAAGGCCTCGAGGAACCAGCCATATCAGGCGCTCAGCCTCTACGAGGAGCTTGTCCGGCTGCGCCCCGACAACGCAGAGTACCTTAACGAGTACGGCCGTCTACTGACCCTGATGGGCAGGATGCCCGAGGCGGAGGCCGTCCTCTCCCGTGCTCTCCGGCTCAGGCCGGACCTGACAAGGATTCAACGAAACCTGCAACAGGTGATTGCCCGCAGGATGCAGGTTGAGGAGTACCTCTTTCCCGAAGAGCTTCGCCTGAAGGATGACCCCGAGTATCGGCAGGTGGTTACCGGAACAGCCCAGGCCATGCAGGCAAGGGACTGGACGCTTGCGGATAGCCTGCTCACCTGGGCTGAAACGGAACGCGCCGACATGGCCATGACACATTGGCTGCGGGCAGCCTATCACGCGCACCTCGGTGAGTATGACAGGGCCGTCAGGGAACTGGAGATCTGCAACACGATCGCCCCTGGTCGGCCGGCCGTAGTTGAGCAACTCGTTCGCTTCTATCTGGAGACCGGCAGGGTAAACAGGGTGGAACCCACCCTGCAGGCTGCCTTCGAGGCGGCAGGAGAGGATTCGTCGCGCATCCAGGGACTCGAATCTGTCAGGCAGGCGGTGGCCAGATCGATGGCACGGCCGCAGCCCGGAAACTGAGGGATCTGCAGCCGCCGGGGATCTGTGGCCGCCAAGGATCTACAGCCGCCGGAGCATCTACCCGATGTACGGCAGGTTGCGCAGGGCGGATCTCTCCTCAGGTGTGAGCGGTCTGTCCTCGGTGGACAGCACCCCCTTGTACCGGGCGGGACGCCGCCTGACGAAATCAGGGTCGATCACATCCTCCATGACAACACCGTCGAAGTCCTCCGCGAGTGTCTGATCCAGCAGGTACAGAATGGTCGGTGTCACATCCAGCAGGTTGTAAGCCCTGTCCAGCCTTCCGGCACTCCTGGCGGCGGGACCGCGCAGCATGAAGACCCCTTCCATCCGATGCCAACCGGAGAGAGACTTGGTAAGATCACCGAATGCCTCTGCTGAATCGCCTGTGTCGGGATCTCCCCATACGGCGAAGTAGTCGTCGTTCATAAGGAGTGTGACGTTGGCGGACTTCTCCGAGTACGGACCCACGTAGATATCATCCCGCTCGTACACACCCTTCGCAATCCGTCTCCCCGTCCCGGGATCCACGACCCGCCTGAGTCCATCCGCAAGCCTCCCGGCGAGGGCCTTGACTTCGGACGGAGACATGGTGCCTCCAGGATCCCGGCCCGGCTCACGGATGTGAATCTGGGAGGCATCGGCTTCGTGGAGGACGAAGATCTCCTGGATCTCCCTGGGCGTGAAGCCAGCGTCGTCGGAGTGCAGCCAGTTTCCGAGCCGGAACTCGCGGCGAATGGGGCCGAACCCATGATCTGAGAGGATGAGCACCCAGGAGTCGGGGTGGATGATCTCGAAGAACTCCCCCAGTATCCGGTCCTGTTCCATCCAGAACTTTCGTATGGTGCCCCCGAACCGCGCGGCAACCTCCGGATCATACAGCGGGCTGTCGGGGTCGTCGAACTTCCAGAACATGTGCTGGATCCTGTCAGTCCCGGTGAAGACCACCCAGAACATGTTGTAATCGCCTTCCTGGTAGATCTGTCGGGCAGCCTCCCAGCGCCTCTCCCGGACGACCCTGTGCTCCTCCAGAACTCTCTGCTCCTCTCCCTCGGGTATGCGCATCTGCATTTCATCGAGGATGTACCCCATCTCGTTGAGGCGTGTCTCGAGTTCGGGAGGCCAGGCGTAACCGGTGCCCTGCAGATGCGGGAAGCCGGCCACCATCACGCCGTCCACCTGGTCCGGAGGATGTGTCATCGGGATGTTCACCATGGCAACCTTCTTCCCCGAGCCCCTGAGGAGATTCCATACCGCCGGAGAGCGCCGGCTCTTGGAAGTCTCGTTAACGATGGCGTGCTGTCCAGGAAGGCGTCTCTGGAAGTCGTAGATCCCGTGGCGCCCCGGATTGACGCCTGTAACCGCAGAGGTCCATGCGGGTGGCGAGAGGTAAGGGATTACCGAGTTCATCTCGCCGTAGACCGCCCCGTCGCGGAACGCCTTGAGGTTCGGCAGGTCACCCGCCTCCATCCAGGGATCCAGCAGATCCCATGTCGCGCCGTCGAGGCCGATGATCACGACCCTGGGCGGCGGTTCCTTGGCACAGCCGGCGCCCAGAAGCAACGCCGCAGCCACCAGACACGCTGCGAAGACCTGCAGCGATAAAGTGGTGACGGAATGCCGGGTGGTTGGAGTCGGGTTCACGGAAACCTCCGCTGGTTGTGGTGGCAGGCCAGCGTGCGCCGTTCTGCCAGGCCATCCGGCAGGTAAGAAAGAGCCCGGGTGAGCGCCGCTGACTCTGCGGGCCCACCCGGGCTGTGAGATTGCCTGCCAATGAGCCCTGGATGGATCCCGGGCTCTCTCCCTCCCGCTCCGGCTGGTGGAGGGGAGGGAGAGACTGCCCTGATCCTGTGATAGAGCCGCCGGCGACGCCTCAGTTCTTGAAAGTCGACTTGATGTACCCCCAGGTGCTCTCGATGGTCGGAGACGGGCCGGGGCACTCGAAACCTTCGTCGTCGCAATCAACCCCAGGGTAGTGATGGCTGTTGCCGTGCATGTCGCACTCGCTCTTCAGGAGGTTCTCGCACTCCCAGTCATCCGCTCCGGGGTTTTCGGGGTCATCCCCGATGAACTTGCAGCAGGCGCCCATTGGATCGGGGTCGATTACGCATGGATTCGGATCGCAGGTTGTGTCCGGGATCCAGAAGTTCTCGCCGGTCGGGTTGTTCGTCTCGTGAATGCACCGCGCCTCGAGCCACCAGATGCAGCTCCAGTCGTCACCATCCGGTCGGCAGCAGGCCCCGCGCTGCGGGCATGGATTCGGATCGCAATCCTCGCCGATAAGCCAGGTAGTCCAGGGACCTGTGCAGTTCACCTCGAAGGTGACCGAGCACGACCCCGCAAGGTCGCAGCAGGCGCCAGTAGGCGCAGCAACGCACGGATTCGGATCGCAGAGCGTGCCCTGTCCCTGCCAGACAGCGTTCTGCCCCGCAGGACAGTCTGTCTGCCTGCCGAAGGTGCAGGTGCCGTCGAGGTAGCAGCAGGCACCGTACTGGCCGCAGAAGTATGTGGCGCAGACCGACTCCCAGCCACCCCAGAAACCGCCCGCAGCCGTGCATTCTGCCTGCGTCAAGTCGGAGCAGCTTCCGTCGGGGAGGCAGCAGGCGCCAACCGGAGGAGGGCACGGGTTCGGATCGCAGTCCGTGCCTTCGCCCAGCCAGCTACCGCCCGCATCGTCGCACTCAGCCTCGGTCTTGACCTCGCAGTCGCCGTTGGGCAGGCAGCAGGCGCCTGTGGGCAGAACATCCGGCGGGCAGTTCAGCTCGCCATCCTGGAAGAAACCCAGCGTACCGAAGTACTCGACAGGGTCTTCCTGCGTGGGGATGCTGTCGTCGCCGAAGACAGGAGCACCCTGCGCGGGATGGTCGATGATGGTGAAGTAACCCGGATCACCATAGTAGTTGTACCCCTCGAACTGCATGACCGGAGTAATCAGACCATACTCCGCGTAGTCCCATGTCATGCCGACACCAGACCCGGAAGCAGGCCAGTCATCGGTGCCAATCATGAAGTCACCACAGTTGATGACCGTGGGGTTGCCGGACAGACCTGTCCATTCAATGCCGAAGACAGCGGCGCGCAACTCAGGACTTGAGCCCTCAGGAAACACCGCCACCAACATCCAGGAGAACGTGTTTGCGAAAGGCCCCCCAGAACGGTCGATCCTGGTCACGAAATCCTCGCAGGCGCCCGGAAGCTCGGCATTCTGTGCATCTCCGCAGAATGTGAGCCCTTCCGCACTCCCGTGGATCACCAGCGCGCCACCCGCGTTGACACCCCTGTCTGCGGCAGCCAGGCTGGCCGTACAGACGAGGATCAGCGCAGTCAGTAGTAGTTTCTTCATCTGCGTTCAACCTCCTTGGAGATGGATGCCGTTTCCGGCTTCCCCTTTTCGATGGACCGGCTCATGGTCTGCTGAGCCGACCCGTCCTACTGCGTACAACACTCGGGACTCCTGATGCTTACTGCCAGAAGCTCCCTGACCTGCGCACATGCTCCCAGCAAGAGCGACTCGGGCACAGGTCCCGCCATCATGAGCACGCGCCAAAACTTCCAGACGCACTCCCTAAGTCAAACTACAGCCAGAAGCAGATATGACCAGACTGCGTCGATTCTCCGCCCCGCAAACTAGCACGGAAGAATGTTATCATATTTGCCACCAATATCCAAACCCATTTTCCGATATCGGGATCTTCTCCCGGTTCCCCAAGCTGGAGTCCTGGTTCTCTTTGAGCTGAATGTCGGGAGTGAGCGACAGACAAAGGCCGGACCCGGTCACATAATTGCGACTGCGACCCGCTGTCAGCGATGGCTGGCTGGATCAGCAGCTTGCATCGGCGGCCGGGGAATGCCGGCCTTCCGGGCCCCCTGAGTGTTGGCAGGCAGCCCGCTCCAGCTTGCATAAGCACAATGCTCCGTGTATTCTGCCGCGTGGCACGAGCGCGTCATGGAAGCGCTGCAACGGGAGAAAGATACACGGTGATAATCGCAGGGATGGATCTTGGCGCTGTCGGGATAAAGGCAGCTATTCTGGCGACGGAGGAAGACAGGGGCCCTCTGCTGTCCAGGACAGGCGCTGGAGACCCCTGGGCGGATGAGCCCAGGGCGGTGCAGATGGCAGACGGTACGGAAGCTGTCCTGGCACTCACACGCTACCGCAGGATCAGGGGCAGACCCCTGGGAGCAGCCAGGCAGCTCCTGACCGAAGTTCTCGAGTCACTGGGCCGCACGTCACTGCACGGCCTGCGCATCACCGGCTCAGGCGCCGGACTCCTCTGCGGAGGCCGCGGGTTTCCTGAGGAGAGCGAGTACCGCGCGCTAGCCGCTGCGGTCCGTCTCCTCCACCCGGAAGTACGAACGCTGTTCGAGATCGGCGGAGAGACATCCAGGATCCTGGTCTTCGAGCAGGATCCTGGCACCGGCGACCTGGGAATCGTCGATTACCAGACGAACGGTGACTGCGCCGCGGGAACCGGCGGGTTCCTGGACCAGCAGGCAGGGAGGCTCCGCTTCAGCATTGAAGAGGTCGGGGAGGTGGCCCTCGCCTCGGAACGCGCGGCCAAGATCGCAGGCCGCTGCTCGGTCTTCGCCAAGACCGACATGATCCACGCCCAGCAGAAGGGATACCGCCCCGAGGAGGTACTGCGGGGCCTCTGCGAGACTGTCGCCAGGAACTTCCGCTCTGCCGTCGCCAAGACGATTCAGCCGAAGCCGCCTGTCCTCTTCGTCGGCGGCGTCGCGGCAAACGCCATGGTCGTCAAGGCGCTGAAGGAGGTCTTCGGCCTGGATGAGCTGTCGGTTCCACAGCACCACGCCTCATTCCCGGCGATCGGCTGCGCGGCCCTCGAAGCCCTCTCAGCCGACCATGTTCCCGTGGATGCGGCCGGGATGGCTGGGTGGAGCCTGGATACCGGGGACCTCCCCCGCGCCCGACCTCTTTCCATGGACAAGGTGGTCTGCCTGAGGGACCGCGTACAGCCGGTCACCCTGGAAGACGGCGGCCCTCCGCTGGAGACCACGCTCGGGATAGACGTCGGTTCCGTAAGCACAAACCTCGTCCTGCTTGACCGTCAGGGCCGGATCGTACGGGAGATCTACACACGTACCCGCGCGCGGCCGGTCGAGGTGGTCACCGAGGCCCTCCTCGAGTTCGGCAGGGAGATGGGATCCCGCGTGCGCGTCTGCGGCGTGGGCACGACCGGCTCGGGCAGGGAGCTGATCGGCGAGATTGTGGGCGCGGACACTGTGAACGACGAAATCACCGCCCACAAGACAGGTGCCCTCTTCATCGCCGGCTCGCTCCTGGACGGCCGCGTTGACACGATCTTCGAGATCGGGGGACAGGACGCCAAGTACATCGGCCTCGAGGATGGAGTGGTGGTCGATTTCGCCATGAACGAGGCCTGTGCCGCGGGGACGGGGTCCTTCCTGGAGGAGCGCGCGGAGGAACTGGGGGTCAGCATCAAGGACGAGTTCGCCTCGCGTGCCCTGTCGTCAGCGTCCCCCGTGCGCCTGGGCGAACGCTGCACCGTCTTCATGGAGCGTGACGTCACGGCGCTGCAGCAGCGGGGTGCCGCGACCGACGACCTCCTTGCCGGCCTTGCGCTCTCGGTGGCCACGAACTACATCAACCGCGTTGTCAGGGGCCGCAGGATCACCGGCACGATCTTCTTCCAGGGCGGCACCGCCTACAACGACGCCGTAGCCGCAGCTTTCGCGCAGATCCTGGACAGGGAGATCGTGGTCCCGCCCTACAACGGGGTCGTCGGTGCCGTCGGCGCGGCCCTGCTCGCATGGGAGAAGCACGAGGCGGGCGCGCAGAACACCCGCTTCCGGGGATGGGATCTGAGCCAGGTCGACTGCCGCATGCGCGAGTTCGTCTGCCAGGCGTGCGAAAACCGCTGCGACATCCAGGAATTCCAGGTCGAGGGGGAGAAGACCTACTGGGGTGATCAGTGTGGAGACCGCTTCCGCAGGCGAGCCAAGAGCGAGCTGACACCGGTGATCCCGGATCTGCTCCGGATGCGCAGCCAGTGGCTGCTGGAGGGGTATGATCCCTCATCCACCGGGCGTGCGGTCGCCGCCATCCCGCGGGCCATGTACGCCTTCGAGAGATTCCCCTACTGGAACGCCTTCTTCCGCGCGCTGGGCTTCGGTGTAAGACTGACCGCCGAGACCAGCCGCCGGGTTGCACAGGAAGGGGTCGAGGCCTCCGTCGCGGAGCCCTGCTTTCCGATCCAGGTCGCGCACGGCCACATCAGAAGCGCGCTCGGGATGGCCGATGCCGACTTCGTCTTCATCCCGAACATGGTGAACGCGGAGGCCGCGGATCCCAGGGTCCAGAGCTTCTTCTGCCCATGGGGCATGACACTGCCGTTCGTCGCACGCTCAGCCTCGTCCTTCGAGGCCGATTCGGACCGCATCATCCATCCCCTGATCAGGTACAGGGGAGGCCGCGATGCGCTGGCCGAGTCCCTGTACAACTCGCTGAAGCGCTTCGGCGCCAGGCGCAGGGATGTGGCGGGGGCGTTGATCGTGGCGGAGGAGGCGCAGGAAGCCTTTGTCGACAGGATCCGGCAGGCGGGGCAGGATGCCGTCGGCCTGCTGCGGGGAATCGGCGATGCTGCCGTGCTCCTGGTGGGCCGTCCGTACAACCTCTACGATCCTGTGGTGAACATCGACCTGCCCAGGAAGATCCGGGACCTCTACGGTGTGAACGTTCTTCCGCTGGAGTTCCTGGCGTCCGACGGGAACGATGTGGATGCGATCAACAGCAACATGTTCTGGAGCTACGGCCGCCGCATCCTGCAGACGGCGATTGAGGCCTCGCGGCACACGAACCTTCACCTGGTGTATGTCACGAACTTCAAGTGTGGCCCCGACTCCTACATCAAGCATTTCGTGCGTGATGCATTCGGCCGGCCCTTCCTCACCCTTTCGTTCGACGGGCATGCAAACGATGCCGGCATGCTGACGAGGGTGGAGGCATTCCTGGACAGCCAGGGTATCCTCCGCCCGTGGGCGCACCGTGTGCCCCCCGCTGCGGCCTGTGCATTCGACCCTGACAATGTGCTGGTCCCGCACGGTGCGGGATGCGCCATGGACTGCGCATCCCGTTCCCCGGCACCTGCATCACGGGACCACTCATGAACCAGACACTGCTCCAGGACAGGCCTGTACTCAGGAACGACCGCGCGGTGGGAGGCCCTCCCCTTCAGTCGCGGAGGATCTTCGTCCCACGGATGAGCTTCGGCGCCTCGCGCTGCTTCGCGGCCGCCCTGCGCGGCCACGGTCTCGACGCGCATCCGTTCCCGGCATCCGATGAACGCACCCTGGAGCTGGGAGCCCGCTATACATCCGGGGACGAGTGCTTCCCGCAGCGGATCACCCTAGGGGACGCGCTGAAGGTCGTGACTGAATCCGGGCTCTCTCCGGACCGGCTTGCCTTCTTCATGCCCGGAGCGCCGGGCCCCTGCCGCTTCGGCCAGTATGCCCCCTTCCTGCGCCGGACCCTGGACCAGATCGGGGCTCAGGATGTGATGATCCTCTCGCCTGCCAGCGGATCCGGGTACGATGAGCTCTCGAATCACGGGCCGGGGCTGCAGAGATCCGCGTGGCGCGGCCTGGCCGCGGCGGATGTGCTCCGCAAGGCGCTTCTGCGCACAAGGCCATACGAGATTGAAGCCGGAGACTGCGACAGCCTCTACGACGATACGATCTCGGAGATCTGTGCCGTCCTGGAGAATCCGGCCACAGGCCAAAGGCGCCAGACCGCGGCGCTGCGGAAGGTCATGAAGAGGGCGGCGCGACGGTTCGAGACTGTCCCCCGACGCCTCGAACAGCGGCTGCTTATCGGCGTTGTGGGCGAGATCTTCTGCAGGCTGAACACCTTCAGCAACGAGGATGTGATCCGCTCGATCGAGGACCGCGGCGGAGAGGCCTGGATCGCCGACATCTGCGAGTGGGTCTACTACACCAACCTCGAGCAGCGCACGAAGTGGCTACCTTACGCGGGAAAGCGCTGGAGCCTCGGCATGCTGGGCGCCTGGCTCAAGGACCGCCTGCAACGCGGCGACGAGCACGCCCTCGCCGCACCTTTCCACTCCCTCTTCGCAGGCCGCGAGGAACCGGCCAGGGTGTCAATCCTGACCGACATGGCACGTCCCTACCTTCCCGCGGACGGGGTCTATGGCGAGATGGTCATGAGCACCGGGAAGGCGATCTACCTCTGGTCGAAGGGATGCGACGGGATCGTCGACATCAGCCCATTCACCTGCATGAACGGGATCGTCTCGGAAGCGGTTTACCCGAAGGTAAGCCGCGAGCATGGCGGCATTCCGATCAGGGTGTTCTACTTCGACGGCATACAGAGCCAGGTGGGGCGGGACCTCGACATCTTCATGGAGCTCGCCGGAACCTACCGCAGGAAGCGGTCAGCTATCTCTTCCTCTCCAGGCGCATGAGCATCTCCCTGTACTGCTCGCCACGCTCCCTGTCATAGTCGAGAAGGCGCAGGACAAGCCCCCGGACCTCGGCCGGATCGTGGTCCGTTTCCACGTACAGGTTCAGTAGGCGGCGGCCCGCCTCCACCGGAAAGTCGAGTTCCTCTCCGTGGGCGATGCTACGTTGTATACGCATCCGCATCAGCTCCTCGAGAAGCGCAATCGCCTCGCCACTCTTCTCGAGGGCGACAGCAGCCTGGGCCGCCGGGATCAGGATCTCTTCATGGCCTGCCCCGCGGGCGAGATTCATCTGCATCCTCTCGTACGCTTCCTCCGGGCGCCCGGCCTCCAGGAGCGCCCAGGCGAGCAGCGCTTCAGCCGTGGCCCATCCGCCACCCGTGCCATCCGCCAGGGCGCGGGCCTCCGTGACGGCATCCTCGTGGCGATGCAGTGACCTGAGGGCGTCGATCAGCAGGATCCTTCTGCGTCCTTCATCGAACACGACCCGGTCCCCCTCAGCCTCCGGCTCTTCACCCGCAGGCTCACGCTGCTCTCCCTCTCCGGCACCGGTCATCCACCTGCCGGGATCCAGCTTCTCCAGCACTTCGACGGCCGTCCCGGCGTCGCCGGACATAAGCAGGGCGTTGGCGCGGTCCAGCTGCACGCGGGGATCCTCCCCGACTTCTGCGTCAAGCCGCTCCAGGAAGTCCAGGGCGCGCGCACCGTCGCCGTGAGTGAGAGCCAGGAAGGCGGAGCGGTAGTGCGGACCGAGTGAACGGAAGAAGCCCGCAGTCTTCTCGTTAACCGTGTTCATGTGAATCTCGAAGAGGTCGTTTTCATCCTGCACGAACGGTTCCTCTCCGGCCATCTCCGGCTGCGACCTCCGGTCCGCATCCGCAGGCGCCGGCTCCGCGGGAACCGCCTCGTCGGGGTCGGGAAGCAGATCCGTCAGCCGCGAGGAGGATCCGGCCCTTGCCAGGGGGAGCCGGGGCGCATCAATCCTGCGCAGCTGTTCCTCGATGTCGGCCACGATCGGGTCGTCCCCCGCGAGATCCATCGCCGTCCGGCAGCGGTCCCGCGCGGACTCGAGATCGCCGGCCTGGCAGAGGGCCTCAGCCTCGGCAAGCCGCTTCCGGATCATCGCAAGCCGGCACTCCCTCGCGCCGCTCTCCGCACAGATCCGGTCCGCGGTCGGGGCCTTCGAGCCGATCACATCTTCGTAGGCCTTCAACGCATCGTATAAGCGGCCTGCGGCCTGGTGTTCGCGGGCCTTGGCCAGCTTCTTCTCGGGCGAACGGTTGAAAAGACCCATCCTGTCCTCCGGTCTTCAGGGATCCCCGACTCGGGACGCTTGTCCTCCAGGCAGTTCGGTATCTGAACCACCGGCCTCCGTAAACGAACGGCATCTTAGCCGATCGAAGCCGGCATGGCGAGAAGTGCGATCGCATCGCCAACTGGGGAATGGACATGGCGCAGGCCGGCTAGTACCGTGTCCGGGCGCTCACCCCCCGGCGTGGGCGACCGGAGGAACCTTGGCAGCGGTCGACTTGAACGAACCCGACCATCTCCTGATCCGGCAGACGCTGGGCGGGGACCAGGAGGCTTTCGGTATCCTCATGCGGCGCCATCAGAGCGATGTACACAGCCTGCTGCGCGGGATCGTGCGCAACGGCGCAGATGCTGACGATCTCACGCAGGAGGCCTTCTTCCGCGCCTACCGGTACCTCGACCGCTTCGACCCCCGCCGCCCGTTCACGCCCTGGATCTGCCGGATAGCGATCAACCTGGCGTTCAGGCACCTCAGACGGCGGACGAAGGGCTGTCTCTCCCTCGAAGAGGAGCACCCTGCTACAGGCCGGTCCCTCCGGGACAGCCTGCCTGCCCCGGACTCAGACCGGCGGATCGCGGGGCGTCTCGAGCTGCGGCAGGTTGAAGCGGCCCTGGAGCAGCTCCCACCGATGCACAGGTCGATACTGGTGCTCCGCGCCATCCATGGGCTGAGCTACGGTGAGATCGCGGGAATCCTCGGAATCCCCGAGGGGACTGTGATGTCGAGACTGAGCCGCGCGCGGGCCTCACTGCGGGATGCGCTCATTCCAGGCTGCGGGAAGGAGTCGCCATGATCTCCTGTGGTGAAGTGCGGGACCGGCTGAGCCCCTACATCGATGGCCGGCTCCCGGAGCAGGACCGCCGCCTCGTGCAGGCCCACCTCGAATCCTGCAATGCATGCAGGGACGAGATGGAGGCGCTGATCGCACTGGATCGGGATCTGAGGGAGGCGCACGCCTCGGGCGATCCCGGATCCGGGCATATGGAAGCGCTCGCCGATAGCTTCCCCCGACGGTTCGACCTGGCAGGCGCGAAGGCCGGTTGGCAGGTGCCGGGGGCGTCCCGCAGAATCGCCTTCCTGCCCCCGGTTCCCTCCCGGTGGATGCCCGCCCTTCGCCTTGCACTCACGACCGCTGTACTTGCGGGTATCGTGCTGGCCGTCCGTGAGGCGGGACGGCTGACCACTGTCCCGCACGAAGCGAAGGAGCAGGTCACGACACCCATGGCCCTGCCGGATGTGGCGATCCAGGAGGAGAGGCCGCCGCTGGAGGCGATTACAGCCTTCTTCGCCGGGATCCTGGAGGAGCCCGACACCGGGGTGCCGAAAACGGAAGCGGTGCGAATGCGCGGTGCGCCCGAAGCCGCCACGGAACGCCTGCAGTCCGACCCTCTCCATCCCGCCGCGGCCGGGCCGCAACTGGATGCGGACGACACCGGGCAGTTCGCGATACTCGAGGAACGCGAGGCGGACCCAGGCCTGCCGGACACCCTCTGGACGCGGATGTGGCGGGCAACGGCACGCTCGCTGGCGCATCAGGCAATGGAGACGTCGCTCCGCGAAGACTGCATCAGGGCCCTGAGAGCCTACTGGATGATGTCCCATCGGGCCGGACGCTCCCTCCAGTCGGGCATCGAGGAGCAGAACAGACTGTATGAGCCCGAGCAATCGCGGTTAAGGTACCTGATGGAGTGCACAGGCGGACAGGCGGAACCTGAGGGATAGCCGGGGAGGGAGCAGGGCGGAGCGCACCTCCCGAAATCGCGGACTTCGGTCGAGACTGGCGGACAGGATGTCAGGGACGACAGATCGCAGCGCCCTCTCCGAGGAACTGCGCAACAACCTGATGATCGGACTGGGCACGGGCCTGATCGGCGGCGGCCTGCTGGGGTTCCTGGCAGCCGCGGCAACCCTCGCGCTGCACCCTGCCATACTCCGCACAGCCGGCGATGTGGTGCGCCTGCTCTTCGGCCTGCAGATGGTGTACGCGCTTATCTGCCTGGCGCTCGGGTTGGTCGTCGGAGCGGCCAAGACCCTGTTCTTCGTCTTCACCGGCAGGAGGCTTTCCGATACCAGGACTGCGGCTGCCGTGGCGGGATCGGTCTTCCTCATAATGGCGGCCGCCTACGCCATCTCGTGGTCCCGATGGAGCGGGATCGGCGGGCTGTCTCCCGACAGGCCCATCGGCCTTGATCAGGCGCCGGTGCTGCTCCTGATCGGAGGAGCCTCCGTGCTGCTCGCGAGCCTGCTGAGCTACGCCTTCTACCTGATACTCGTGCACGTGAAGAAGCCGCACAGACGGCGGCCCGGTGATCTCGGAAAAGCCTTCTCCACCCTTGCATACATGGCGGCGGCGTTCGTGCTCTTCGTGGTTGTCATGCGCATCGCATCCGAACCCCCAAGGCCCAGGGGCCTGACCATGGACATGTACAACCCCCACGGCCGCAGCATGCTCCTCCTCGGCATCGAAGGGATGAGTCTCGGGGAAGCGAAACGCCTCCGGTCCGAGGGTCTGCTCGGCTGGGCACAGCCGCTGCTGGAAGGCTCGATCGGCCGCGTCCCGGTGCCGGCGAACGCGGCTCCTCCGATGACATGGACCATGGTGGCCACCGGCCGGGATCTCTCCGCCCACGGAATCGTGGATGTGCAAACGCAGGTCATACGCGGCCTGTCCGCCTCGATCCAGTTCGACCCGGAACGCATAGGTCTGTACAACATCTTCCAGACGGTGGTGCCGTTCGTGCGTCTTACCCGGACCGTACCGGTCAAGAGCTACATGCGCACCACGAAGGGACTGTGGAACATCGCCTCGGACGCCGGGTTCCGGTCCACCACCGTGAACTGGTGGGTGTCGTGGCCGGCCGAGAGGGTCCGTGGCGAAATCGTCAGCGACCATGCGTGGCTGAAGCTCAGGGGACCGGCCCCGGGACTGCCCGACCCGCTCAGGGATGAGGACGGTGATGTTCCGCTGACGCGGCCCCGGGCCGGCGCCGGCATCCAGATCCACGGAGACGGGATGACAGGCGCCGTCGTGCCGATCCGCCCCGACGGCAACCCCCTCATTCTGGAGGAGGAGACCTGGCCGAAGACCCTTCTCATCGAGCTGTGCGCCCTGGCATGGGAAACGATTCCGGATTCCCTGGCACTGCGCTACGGACCCGCTGTTCCGAAGGAGGATGTCGTCTCGTTCGAGCGGCTCGGAATCCCGGGCGACGTGCTCAAGGCGGACCTCTTCTACGCCCAGTCCGCTGCATGGCTGCTGGACCGCAGGGAGCCCCGGCTCTGGATGCTGCACCTGCCGGGACCGGACATAGTGCGGCGGGTACTCGGGCGGGACATCGCGGATCCCGCAGCAAGGGAAGAGGCCCGCAGGGAAGCGTTGCGGATCTACTGGCGCAACCTGGATCCCGTGATGCGCAGGATCTTCGGCAGGCTCGGCGCTCCGGAGGAGGATGCTCAGGGAGCCAGGATCGCGATGTGGGTGTGCCTGCCGGGAGTTGCCCGGGCGAAGAACGGGGCAGGCATCAACGAGGGATTCATCGCCCTGGCTGAAGCGGGCGGCGGGCAGACGAGGATCGACGCCACGGTCAGCCTCACCGAGATCGCCCCCACGGTGCTGTGGCTGATGGGTCTGCCCGCAGCACTCGACATGGACGGCGGCCCGCGCACCGACCTGGTGCCGGCCGCGACCGCCTCCGAGCTGTCCCCTGTCCGCACCGTCCCGACTTACGGCCGCCAGGAGGTACCGGACCTCAGCCGAGCGGCAGGAACGCTGGACCAGGAGATGCTCGAACGCTTCCGCTCCCTCGGGTACATCAGGTAGCGGCGCCGCACCGCTGCCTCTGTGCTGCCTCTGTGCGGCGCCGGAACTGCGCGCGGGCTCCCGCGGCTAGGCCTTCTTCCTGCCCATGAGCGCCGCCGGATTCAGCCCCTTCAGTTCCTTCGGAACGAAGAGCCCGTCCTTCCGGATCAGCCTGCCGTCGCAGTGGATCTCACCGCCGCCATGCTCCTTCCGCTGGATCTGCACGATGTCCCAGTGGATTGCCGACTTGTTCCCGTTCGGTGCGTCGTCATAGGAGTTCCCGAGCGCCATGTGGAACGACCCGGCGATCTTCTCGTCGAAGAGCGTGTCGAGCAGGGGCTCTGTCACGTACGGGTTGAAGCCGAAGGCGAACTCACCCAGGTAACGTGCGCCCGGATCCCGGTCGAGGATCGAGTTCAGCCGCCCTGTCTGGCCCCCTGCGTCGGCCTTGACGACCTTTCCGTTCCTGAAGGTCAGCGAGATCGCGTCGAAGACGGTCCCCTCGAACAGGGTGCGGGTGTTGAAGCGCACAGTCCCGTTGACGCTGGCCTTGACCGGCGCCGTGAAGAGCTCCCCGTCAGGTATGTTCAGATGGCCGTCGCACTTGATGGCGGGCATCCCCTTTATCGAGAAGCTGAGGTCAGTGCCGGGAGCCTTGATCTCCACCCGGTCGGTCGACTCCATCAGTGCCTTCAGCGGATCCATCGCCCTGGACATCCGGCTGTAATCCATGGTGCAGACATCGAAGTAGAAGTCCTCGAAGACGTGCAGGGGACGATGGGCATTCTGTGCCATGGAGTTGTTCGGCCAGCGCAGAACCACCCAGCGGGTGTTCGGGACGCGGGTCTTCAGGTGCACCGGAGTGCCGTAGTACTTCATGTACAGCTTCAGCTTCTCGGGCGGGACATCCCCCATCTCCATCGTGTTCGAGCTTGCCCGCACGCCGATGTAGCAGTCCATGTCCCGCATCCTGTAGAGGTCGTACTTGGCCTGCGCCTTGATCTGCTCCTCGGAGGCATCGTGCAGGAAGCGGCGCAATATCTGGTCGTTGCGGAAGTTCTGGAACACGTGGACGCCCGTGCGCGTCGCCACTGATGTAACCTCATGCGCCAGGTCGAGGCTGTCGAAGCCGTTGCACTCCACGAGGAGCTTCTCGCCTTCCTTCACACCGCAGGAGTACTCGACCAGCATCTTCGCGAGCTTTGTGATGCGCGGATCCACCTCTATCCTCCTTTTCGGTTCGCAGGGACCGTGAACGGCCCGTGTGTCATCATCCCCTGTCATCCAGCCGCCAGGCGCCGGAAAGAGCGAGGCTACTCCAGTCCCGCCGGCGTCTCAACCCCGGACGGGCGGATGCGGTGGCGGCCTCCGGACCGTCTGCGCAGATCGCCGCTGGCGTTGTGCCCGCCATGCCGACATACTGCTTCAAGCGTCACAGGATCGGCACCGCAGGAACGATGGGAGGGGATTCTTGAGCACGATGCAGGAGTATCGCGGCCGCCTCATGGAGGAGCTGATAAGGCTGGTGCCCGGCGGGAGCCTGCCGGACGAAGCTGTCCAGGCCCTGCAGTTCTCCCAGCCGCCGAAGCCTGATATGGGCGACCTTGCGCTTGCGGTCTTCCCGGCAGCCAGGATCCTGAAGAGAAAGCCGCCCGAGATCGCGTCCGAGTGGGCGGCCGCTGTCCAGGCCGAAATCGAAACATCCGGCGCGGTAGTAACGGGGCTGCCGATCCCTCTGACAGGCGCGTCGGCTGCAGGTCCGTATCTCAACCTGGCCCTCGATCCGGCTGCGTACGCCGGCCTGGTCCTGCGGGCGGTTGCGGCAGGCGCATCGCGGTATGCGGAAGCCGCCAGGACCGGGACGAGGACGATGCTGGAGTACTCCTCCCCCAACACGAACAAGCCTCTCCACCTCGGCCACATAAGGAACAACATCCTCGGCATGTCGCTGACCAACATCCTGGATGCGGCCGGCGAGGATGTCGTGCCCGTGAACCTCATCAACGACCGGGGGATACACATCTGCAAGTCGATGCTCGCCTATCGCCTGTGGGGCGGCGGCGAGACACCTGCCTCCACTGGTGAGAAGGGCGACCACTTCGTTGGCCGCCACTACGTCAGGTTTAACACCGAGCTTTCCGCCGAACGCCTCGAGTTCGCAGCCTCCCGGGGAATCGATCCCGGGAGCTTCAGCAGGAACGCGATCCGCTCCGCTGCTGACAGGAAGAAGGCAGGAGAGCTCGAGGAGAAGGCAGCCCAGTTCGAGGCCGGCTTCCTGCAGGCATCCCGGCTCATGCAGCAGGCCCAGGAGTACCTGCGCCGCTGGGAAGCGGGGGACGCGGAGATCCTAGACCTGTGGCGCACAATGAACGGGTGGGTCTTCGAGGGCTTCGAACAGACCTATGCACGCCTCGGCTGCCGCTTCACGAGGTGGTACCGGGAGAGCGAGACCTGGCTGGAGGGGAAGGCGGAGGTGGAGCGGGGGCTCGCGGAGGGGATCTTCTACCGCAGGGATGACGGCTCGGTCTGGGCCCGTCTCGAGGCTTCCAACCTTCAGGACAAGATACTCCTCCGCGCGGATGGCACCTCCGTCTACATCACGCAGGATATCGGGACAGCGATCGCCAAGTTCCGGGACTATCGAATGGACAGGTCACTCTACGTGGTCGGTTCGGAACAGGTCGCCCACTTCCGGAACCTGTTCGCCATCCTGGAGGCGCTGGGCCACCCATGGGCCCGCAATTGCATCCACGCCTCGTACGGGCTGGTCACCCTCCCGAGGGGGATGGGGCGCCTCAAGTCCAGGGAGGGAACTGCGGTGGATGCCGACGATCTCCTGGACGAGTTGCACTCCCTGGCCCTGAGCAGGATCGAGGAGGGGGGATACTGCGAGAACTCCGTGGACCGTGCGCACACTGCGGAGCAGATCGGCCAGGGGGCGCTCAAGATGTACCTGCTGCAGGTGAGCGCTGAGAAGAACATTCAGTTCGATCCGAACGAGACGATCTCCTTCACAGGCGACACCGGTCCTGCGGTGCAGTACTCGCACGCTCGCATCTGCGGGATCCTGCGCAGGGGCCTGGCGGACGGTCGGCTCACGGAGGATGACCTGCGGCATCCGCTTCACACGGATGCAGGATCGGATGCCGGATCGATCACCCCGCGCCCTGCAGGCGGGCCCTTCCTGAAGCCGGAGATGGTCGACGCCGCTCTCCTGTCGGCCCCGGAGGAGCGGGAGGTCCTGCGGCAGCTGGGGGACTTTCCGGATGCGATCGCCCTGGCCGCGCGGCAGCTCTCTCCGTCGCCGGTGGCCGCCGCGCTGCTGGACCTGACGAAGGCGTACGCACGGATGTACCACGAGTGCCCGGTACTGAAGGCCGGGACGCGGGAGCTGATGTCCGCCCGGATGCAGCTGAGCCTCGCCGTCGCCCAGGTGCTCCGAAACGGCCTGCGCCTTCTGACCATCGAGGCGCCGGAAAGGATGTAGGAACGCCGCCCCTGGCCTGACCTGCCTGTCCGGCGGCCGTCGCCCGAGGCGGCGCTTCGTGGGCTGACACATCCTCCCCCCGGTCCTGGGTCCGGGCAATGCCGGAGGATGTCATCCGGGGCGATCCCCGGTTCGCACTCTTCAGACCTAAGAGAAGACTCCGCTCACGTCGCGGCTGCCGGACTTGTCTACCGGCTCCTGCCGGTCCGGCGGCGATCCGGTCGGCGACTGCGGCCGAATGCGGGCCCGTCGTCATCGAGATCGTCATCCCCCGGCTCCAGCATGCTCAGCATGTCCAGCGCATCCGTGATGGCAGGGCCTTCCCTGTCTGCGTCGCGCCTGGGGTCTTCTCTCCCTGCTCCGGATACCGGCTGAGAGTCCGCCTGAGTGGCGATCTCACCGTCATCCTCGTCGCGATCCTGGCCGGCCGGGTCGCCTTCCTGACTGCGAGGTCGACGACGGCGACGGCGGCGTTTCCGACTGGTGCCGGGGGCCTCATCCTCGGACGAGGTCCTCCCGCCGGAGTCCCGGCCGGTTCCGTTGTGAAGACTGCCCGCAGTCATCGGAGGCGTCCTTGGACCATCCAGATCTCCGCGAACTACAACAGCCAGCGGGTTGTCGCCGACTGAGGACGAACGTCGCCTGTAACTCGCGACGTCTTCCGCCAGCAGCTCCTCGGTGGTTCTGGAACGGTTCGCTGTCCTCCGTGCCGGATCGGTCTCGGACGGCACATCAGGGGGTCGCCGGTCCAATGACCTGCGGCGCCCATGTGCTTCCTTCTCCGCTGCACTGCCTGAGACCGGACGCGACCTCTGCTTGACCGGCTTTCCGGTAACGACAGGTCTGAGATGAGTCCTCCCACCCTCTGCTTCCGGAGGGGAGGCCTGCTCATCCCGTTTGTCGGGACGCCTGCGGCGTGTGCGGCCAGGCCGGCTCTCGCCTTCCCCCCGGGCCGACTCGCCGGACTTCCGGGCTGCCGTGCGGTCCATGTGCCTGTAGTCCCTCTCGGAGGACCTGGCAGAACTCCGCCTTCGCGCCGGTCTTTCCCTTTTCACAGCCGGCTGGCGCTCGTCGCGCACAGCCCGCCTGCGTCCATCAGGCAACCTGAGGACGCGGATCGTCGACGGTTCATTCCTAAGCACCACGGCAAACACGGTCATCAAGGCTCCCCTGAGCCCGTCCATCAGCAGAAACTCGATCCTGCCCTGGAAGACCAGGAATGTGACGACCGAACTGACGATCAGGTATCCGCCAAACACCAGGGCCAGGGTCAGCCCTTCTTCCTTCTCAGCGCGGATCCACACCATCGCCAGGATCTGAATGGCCGCGTAGCATAGGAGACACAGCCCGAGGACGAGGCCCAGAAGCCGGACATCATCCGCCTGGGCGCCGGCAAGCAACCTCAGATCGGGCAACCAGGTGTTCACGTAGCTTTCCCAGGCGGCGCCGGCCCACGAACCCAGCACCAAATCTACGAGAACGGAGAGGCCCAGAAGGGCCAACAACGCTTTGCGCATACGCTCCTTTCTCTGGTGGTCATGGCCACCGTATGACCCGAACCGTGGGGATCCGGCATCATGGGCGACCGGTGGTCGATCGCGACCACTCTACCGACCTGAGGGGTGTCATGTCAATCACGCCGATGGAAACCGTGTCTCAGGACGCTGCGGCCTCCGGCCTGGTCACGGTGCCGGCCGCGGGATGCCGCCCCGCCCGGACCGCAGGAACTGCATCCAGGAACTCAAGGCGCAGTACGCGGAAGCCGATACATCCTGAGGAGTTCCAATGGTTCGGGAGGAGTCTCACACCCGTTCCGGTCTTCGGTGCCAATGAGGAATCGGTGCGATCAGCACACGCAGGGAGGAAGAAGCAATGAGGCTTAGAGCCGGTTTCACCATGATCGAAGCGGTGGTCATCATCGCCGTACTGGCAATCCTCGCAGGAATCCTGACACCGATGGTGATCCGCGAGGTGGCCAAGGCCAAGGTCACCCGGGTCATCGCCGACATGGAGGCCATATCCACGGCCTTTACTCAGTACTACGTCGACACAGGCTACTGGCCCGAAGGTTACACCGGTAACACCAACGAGCGAGAGGATCTGGTAGTGTTCAGCAGTCTTTATCAGGATCCAGGAGACTTGGCCGGCTGGGACGGACCATATCTTGAAAAGGGCGTCCGGGCTGGAGCTTCCTATGTGGTCGCCCAATCCGAAGGAGGCCAGTACACGGGACTGGTGGATGCGTGGGGCACTCCGTATCGCGTCGTCTACGGAAGGGTCGGTTCAGCTAATGCCGGGGCAGGAGGAGCCGTAAGCCTTCTATCTGCCGGGCCCGACAAGGTCTTCTCTACATCCGATGGACTTGCTCTGCGGGGTGAAGCGAGCAGGGATGATGTTGTCAAGGTGATCACCCGTCGAGTCAGGTAGCGGCCTCGACGAACACCCACCAAGCGACCGCCAGTTCGTGGAAGACCATGAGAGACCAGAAGGCGACAAGGCTCCCGGTTGATTCATGGTCCGATCTACCTGCCGGGAAGCCGCAATCAGCTCCGGCTATCACCTGCGCTCCGGCAGCTCCGCCTCCCTCGCATCCAGCATCTGCCGCATCTCCCTGGCACCGGCCGGGAGCATGCGCCGTGCCTCCTCCACGACAGCCCTGGCCTCCTCGGTCAGCCCCAGCCGCTCCAGCCTCGACGACTCGTTCAGGGCGGCGACGGTCCTGGCCTGCGGATCCAGATCCACCCCGGATGCGATCCGCGGCTGGTGCGGGCGGCCGTCCGCCTGCAGCATCGAGAGGGCAGCCCGGTTCACCTCGGCCCACACCCCGGCCCTCGCGTCCGCATCCAGGGCGGACAGCTCCCTGCGCGCACCGGCAAGGTCCCCGTTGACCGCCAGGTAGACTGCGAGATTCATGCGTGGCGCCGTCTCCGCCGGCGCCAGCGATACCGCGCGCTCGGCGCGCCGCCGGGCTGCCGGGAGGTCGCCCGCCATGTACGCATCCAGGGCCCGGTTGTGCTCCCAGGCGGCCAGGTCGCCGGCCGTTCCGGGCACGTTCCATGGCGCAGAAGTCAGGACGGCCCGCTGGTTCTCGTGCACCGCGGTCATGAATGCGTCCTCAACCAGCGCCGGAGTTACCGATACAACAAGCTCCTGCCTCGACTTCCCGGTGCGCGTGTTGCGGAACAGGTGGCCGAGGAGGGGTATGCGCGACAGTATCGGAATCCCCGTCGTCTCGAACACTTCCCGCTCCTGTATAAGCCCGCCGATCACGAGTGTCTCCCCCTGGCGGATCCGCACGGTCGTCTCCGTCTCCCTCTGGTCGATGATCGGCTGTGGAGGGAGATTTGGAAGGGATGCCGTATAGCCTGTCAGCGAGGAAACCGTGGGACGCACGCGCAGGATGACGGCGCCGTCCGAACCCACGCGGGCCAGTACCTCCATGACAACGCCCGCCTCCCTGAACTCGATGCTGTACTGTGTGTACGGATCGCGTCCCGAGCCGCTGAAGACATCCAGGGCGTAGTAGGGGATGTTCTCCGTGGCCCTGAACACCGCCTTCTCATTCCCCATGGCGGCAACCCGCGGGCGCGACACGACCCTCACGTCCCCCTGTAGATGCAGGAAATCCAGCAGCGCCTGCATCCTGTCGGTCTTCACAAGGCCCATCTGGAAGACGCCGGTACCACTTGCCGTGGACAGCTCCGCCAGATTCCCGGAGGAAGTCCCCCCTGTGAAACCTTCCCAGTTGTACGCGGCGGCGCTCCAGTCGACGCCGATCTCCGACTCCCTGCTCAGCATCACCTCTATGATGTTCGCCTCGAGGTTCACCTGCCTCGCCATATCCTCCTTCAGGGCATCGACGAACTGCTCCAGCCTCCGCAGGGCGCCCGGGCGGTCGTTCACGGCCAGGATCCCGCTGCGGCGATGGACCACCAGCTCCCCCTCGGGGGAGAGGAGTCCGCGGAGACCCGGCTCGAGTTCATCCCAGAAGGGACTGTTCTCCTCCTGCACATAATTCAGTCGTATGGTCCGGAACTCGCGTCTGTCGACAAGGACGGTATTACCCTCCGCCCTCCACGAAAGGTCGTGCCGGCTCATGATCCGCTCGAACGCCGGCGCGATCGCCGGTGATTCCAGCTCGCCCCAGGAAGGCTCCGCCAGCGTGTCCGATGCGATGAGATGCACATCCGTGCCGTCGAAGAGGTAGCGCAGCGCCTCGGCGACGGTGAGTCCCTGCAGCCGCATCCTGACCGCCCGCTCAGGCTCGGAGGGCTGCAGGCGCCCGGCGAGCAGGACCCACGTCCGTTCTCCTCCCGGCACTACCCCGCCTGTGTGCACCGCCCCCGTCCGTGCGGAGGAAGCCCATGCCTGCACACCGCAAAGGCAGAGTGCCAGACAGAGCAAGGCCACGGGAAGCGTCGCGGCAGCGCTGCGGCGCCACACGGCCATCGCCTCACACCCCGGCTCACTCACCCGTGTCACATCCCCGGTCTTCTGTCCCGACGCCTTCTCCATGGCTCCTCCCCCTGCCTGTCCCCGCTGACCCGGATTCCTTCACGAACCAGCCTTCACGACCAGGCCTTCACAAACCAGCCTTCACCCTGGCCACACGGCCGCTGGTGTGCCTCATTACTGCGGCATCCTGCAGGACCTCGACCAGCACCCAGTCTCCGACCCTCTCACCCGGGCGCACGACACGCCCCTCCATCCAGACGGATGGACCCGGATCCCACCGTATGGCCCCCAGCGGGGGCGGTTTCGGCGCCTCGTACTCCCCCTCCACCCTGCGGGCGGCAGGTGGACGATGGCGGAACGGATCCCGCAGCGGTTCCTCCGCAGCACGGCCGGCAGGCGAGGGGCCCGGTACGATGCAGTCGGCGTTCTCCGCCGGATGATCCTCAAGTCCTTTCAGCGCCCCGACCCTCTCCGCGAACGCGCGCAGGACTATCTCCGCCTCAATGCGGCCTTCGCCCGGCCGTATCCTGGCCCGCGGCGAAGACCACAGCCCCGGCGCCTCGTCCAGTCTCAGCAGGAATGCCATGAGCCGCGCAAAGCCTGCCTGAAGCTCCAGCGCGAACCTCCACTCCTCCAGCTCGTCGGGGATATCCAGAGGCTCCATCCAGTCGAGTATCGACATCGGCAGCTCCGCATCCGCGGGCTCGTCAGGTATGAGCTGCCTGTCCCAGCGGCCGGCGCTGAAGGTGTGTTCGCCGTGATTCGGAGCGCCCGATTCCGGATCATGCGAGGGGACCAGGGCGCACCTGTAGTCCTCTATCCCGGCAGCCTCGAGCATGCGGCGCAGATCCAGCAGGACCTCCGCGATCTCCATGTCGTGCGGATAGGCGCCGAGGTCTGCTGCAGTCGCATCGCCGGGGGGTTCCTGGGGCAGTCTCGAGGAGAGCGAATCCCATTGCGCGATGCTGCGCATCAGCGCCTGTTCCTGCCGCATCGCCTGGACAGCCCGCACCGTCTGCAACACGAGCACCCCCGCGGAAACCAGGGCGATCACGAGGAAGAGCCTCGTCATCGCTGCGACCCGCCTGAGCCACACCTTCCACGCCGGGGCGGCGCCCGGACCTGCTCCGTTCGCACTCATGGCTCGCCTCGGAGGTGCACCGTCCCTGAGACGTACTCCGGCGCGCGGGTTCTTGCCACGATTCCAAGCGGAGGCGCAATCACCAGATCCAGTACGGCCGGATCGAAGGCCCACACCGCCCTGAGCGCGGGCCACGCCAGGAGCGCCGCATCAGCCGGTCGGGCAGGTGGGCGGCCGCTTCCCATCACTGCCTCAGGGCCGCCTGCGCCGGCAGCTTCATCGCCGGGACCGGCCTGCGATGCGGCATCCAGCCGGGAGAACCAGGCAGCCAGCCTTTCGGGGTGTGTGACCTGCGCCCTGAAGTCGATCCTCCAGGAGTCCTGCCCACGCCGGATATCCGCTTCGGCGAGGCTCATCCCGTCCGGAAGGGTGGCGGACAGCCACGTCAGGGGACTGGCCGCTGTCGTCCTCGATACCTGTGCCCAATCGCTTCGCTCCATCCACCCGTGTCCCCCCGCGTGTGTGATGTCGTGCCCCGAGGCAGCCAGGGTGATGGAAGCCAGCTCCGCCCTCAGCCGCGCCGTCCGCTCCTGATGGAGCCCCTGCACCCAGGTCATGGCCAGGGCAGCGCAGATCAGGGCCGACGCTGCGACAATGTGCCCCTTCGCCGCCGGCCGCCCGTGTCTCCGCCCCAGGTGCAGGAGGCCCTCCCTGTTCGCGCTCCGTGCGAGGGCTATGGGAAGAACCAGCGACGCCGCCTGTGGCCTGAGGTTCCCGTCGTTCCCGGGACAGTCGAGGTTCTCCAGCGGATCCAGCACCGTTACCGGCAGGCCCAGTTCGTTCTCCAGAAGAGGCGCCATGGCCCCGGCGCGGGTTGCATCGCCGGCCAGGACCAGCCTCGTCACCGGGCTGTCGGGGCGCTGCCGCTGGTCAACGTCCAGGGTCTGGCGGACCTGCTGCGCGACCTGCGTCACCTCGTC
>CAZWSC010000059.1:0-31751 GCA_964636385.1 uncultured bacterium | reverse complement strand
TGTGCGATCCTGCAGCGAGATCGGCGTCAACCAGGCTGTCCACCTGCCTGCCGGCGATGTCAAAGATGCTCACCCGAGTGCGGCCGCTCTCGGGGAGGTTGAAGTGGAATCTGGCGTTGTCGACAACGGGATTCGGGACTGTCCGGATGTCGAATCCTGATGCGACCTCAGTCGAAGGAACGTCAGCTGCGTCGCAGAAGAGCGGGGGCTGCGGATAGGGAATCGCGCAGGTCTCGCCGTGCTGGATGCGGATGCCCCTGGGCCATCCCATGATAATGCTGTTGTAGATCTGCGCATCAGTGCCACGGCGCAGGCAGATCCCTTCAGTCGAGGTTGTTCCACCGGTGTTGACGAGCGTTATGTTGGAGAAGACCGGATTCGACCGGCAGGGAGCGTTGTAGTCGTACTCGTTGTTGTCGGCCTCGATGCCCCGGTCTGAGCCGTCGCCCCACATCTGGATGACAGCGAACTGGACACTGCCGCGGTAGCCCATCTGCCAGTCAAGCCCGTCGTCCCAGCCGCCCATGCCGACGAAGTACTTGTTGTGGACTGTACCGCCGAACCACTCGAAGAGGTCGTCCGAACCCCTGAAGGCGTTGAGGTATTCCAGTGTGGTGCCTGTTCCTACGGCGTTCCAGGTGAAGGAGTTCAGTTCGTTGTCCGGAGCGACCTCGTGCCCCGCGTACTCGATCCGAACGTAACGGAGGATGCCGCTGTCGTCGCAATCGTCATCGCCGCAGTACAGGACGTCGGCGCCTTCGCTCAGACAACTCTCGCCGCCCAGGCAGTCCGCGCAGTTGGCGACGGCCCGGCCGCTCATGAGCAGTCCGCCGAAGTCTCCCGGGGCCATCTGGCCGGGCTGCCTGTCGGACGTCAGGATGATCGGAGCATCGGCCGTGCCGATCGCGATCAGCTTGCCTCCCCGCTGCACGTTAAGGAAGCCGATCGTGTTGAAATCGCCGAAGATCACGGTTCCGGCCTCGATGGTCAGTGTCGCGCCATCCTCCACCGAGACCATCCCCACCATCAGGTAGTTGCTGTCGTTGGTCCATGTTGTGTTTGATGTGATGCTGCCGCTCATCACCTCAATGGGCTTGCTGTAGTCGATGTCGGTGCGTCCGGCTCCGTCGAAGTTGGTGTAGATCCAGCCCTGCGTCCAGTCCGGTCCCCACTCGGCCGGGGGGACGGCCCCGCGGTAGCAGACCGGTACTATGCCGGCTGCGTCCGGCCCGCATCCGGGCTGATGGCAATCGGCGGGGTGTATCACCGGGTAGACAATCGTGCCGTTGGGCGAAACCGCCGGGCTGGTTATCGCCGGGGTCCAGTTAGGGTTGATGACGTTGTAGGGATCTGCCAGTTGCGGATCCGCAACCTGGATGTTCGCGAACACATTGACCTTGTTCTGTGTTGTGGCATCGTGGTACTCGGAACCGTTGTTCCAGAACAGCAGACCATCGGTCACGTAACCGGCTGCGGCGGATCCCGCCGCAACCAGGATGGCGATCAGAGCGATCGCTCCGCACTTCTCGATAGAGATTCGAATCATGCTGTCAGGCCTCCATTAGGTGTGAACGTCAATTGCCCCTGCATTGCACTGCAGGCTTCTGCCGGGCGATGAAGATCCGAGTGCCTCCCGGCCCCCCACCGGCGGCGACATGATTCAGGACGAGGGCAGTCTAGCCGGGCCGTGTTACATCCTCATGTCGTGGAAGTTACGATCCGGGAATTCGCCTCTTTCTCCCAGGTCGGCAGTTCCCCATTGCAGATCATCGCCGGTTCGCTATACTTCGTCAGGTGGCGAAGTACGCAAGCACATATCCTGCTGGGGGGTCTAATGAAGGAACTCATCGCAATCACCAAGGCGCTGTCGGACGAGGGTAGAGTCAGGGCACTCTCCGCACTTCTTGGCGGGGAGCTGTGCGTTTGCCAACTGATAGAACTCCTGGACCTCGCGCCCTCAACGGTGTCGAAGCATATGGCTGTCCTATACCAGGCGGGACTTGCGGAAGTGCGAAAAGACGGCCGGTGGAGCTACTACCGCGCCGCAGACGATTCTGATTCGCCTCCTGTACGGGCAGCCATGAGGATGCTTGAGGATTCACTGAAGAAGGATCCCGTCATCCTCGCCGACAGGAAGCGTCTTAGGTCCATCCGCCGGATGCCGCTTGACGACCTGTGCGCCCATTATCAGAAAGGAGGATGAGAGGTGAAAAGGAAGCTGAAGGTCCTCTTCCTGTGCACCGGGAACTCCTGCCGCAGCCAGATGGCGGAGGGCTGGGCAAGGGCGCTCAGGGGGGATGTTATGGAACCCTGCTCGGCCGGGACAGAGACACATGGCCTGAACCCGAATGCCGTGCGGGTGATGGCCGAGGCCGGTGTGGACATATCGATGCACCGTTCGAAGAACGTCTCGGAGCTGATGGACGTACCTTTCGACCACGTGGTCACAGTCTGCGGTCACGCAGCCGAGGTATGTCCCATGTTCCCGGGGAATGCGAAGGTGTCGCACGCGGCATTTGAGGATCCGCCCAGGCTTGCACAGGGCGCACGCAGCGAGGAAGAAGCCCTGGACCATTACAGGCGGGTAAGAGACGAGATCAGAGCTTTCATAGAGACCATGCCCCAGGCGCTGGACGGATAAGAAGAGGAGGAGTAGTTCGCTATGGCCAGCAACGATCCGGCTGTCGAGTCCGACCGGCAGCTGAATGCCTTCGAGAAGTACCTGACCATCTGGGTAGGGTTGTGCATCGCGGGGGGAATCCTGCTCGGGAGGATCGCCCCCGGGCTTGCCGGGTCCCTTGATGCGATGGCGATCCACGTCAAGGGCGCGCCGGTGGTGTCGGTTCCGATAGCGGTCGCGCTCTTCTTCATGATGTACCCGATCATGGTGAAGATAGACTTCACGGAAGTGCTGCGGGCCGGGAAGAGCCCCCGGCCTGTTCTGCTCACCCTGATTGTGAACTGGGGCATCAAGCCTTTCACGATGTTCGCGATCGCGACCCTCTTCCTGGGCCACTTCTTCCGCGATCTGATCCCGGGCACCGAGATAGTCAAGGACGGCACCGAGGTGGAGCTCTTCAGATCATACATATCCGGGGCGATACTCCTGGGGATCGCCCCCTGCACGGCCATGGTGCTCATGTGGGGCCATCTCGCGCGGGGAAACCAGGGGCACACGCTGGTGATGGTGGCGATCAACTCACTGACGATGCTTGTACTGTATGGGTTGCTGGGGGGCTGGCTGCTCGGTGTGAACAGGATGCCGGTGCCGTGGGAGGCGCTGCTTCTCAGCATCGCCGTCTACGTGGCCCTTCCGCTTGTGGCCGGCTACTTCTCACGGAGGTGGATCATCCGGGCGAAGGGGTTCGCCTGGTTCGAAGCGAAGTTCCTGCACATCCTCACGCCGGTGTCGATCATGGCCCTACTGGCCACGCTGGTGCTGCTCTTCAGCTTCAAGGGGAGCACGATACTCGACAACCCGCTGACGATCCTCTGGATAGCGATACCGCTGTTCATCCAGACTTTACTGATCTTCGCTCTCACATATGGAATCGCGCGCCTGCTGAGGTTCAGGTACGAGGACGCGGCTCCGACGGCGATGATCGGCGCGTCGAACCACTTCGAGGTGGCCATCGCAACTGCGACGATGCTGTACGGTCTGTCCAGCGGAGCGGCGCTTGCGACCGTCGTGGGGGTTCTGATCGAGGTGCCGGTGATGCTGATGCTGGTCAGGCTCTGCGTACGGACGCGGGGCTGGTTCCCCGCATAGGCCGGACCATGGCCGGTCTAAGGGTGAACCCTCCGCTGCGATACCCGGATCATCAGCGTCTTTGAAGCCAGATCGGGGCGGGAGGCTTCGCGCCCCCCGCCCGGTACAGGCGGAGCGCAGGCACTGCGCCGCGAAGTCTTATCTGACCGAGGCCAGGTCCTACGCAGGTTCGAAAGAGTCCTTGCCGACGCCGCACACAGGGCAGGTCCAGTCGTCCGGGATGTCTTCGAAGGCGGTACCGGGCTTAACTCCGCTGTCCGGATCCCCGACTGCCGGATCGTATTCATAGCCGCATACAGTGCAGATGTACTTCTTCATTGATGCCTCCTTTGATTCTTACCTTGTTCAGACCGCGATCATCCCGTTACTTCCCGGGACCTGCCAGGATCACCCTGACCAGGGCCTTCGGCTCCAGCCGGAACTCGGAGCCCCTCCCCTGGAAGAACCCGTGCTCCTCTATGAAATGCCTGCTGAGCTGGGACCAGCGGATCGTTTCTCCCGTGTCGGTACGCCTGACCGTGGTGACCGTCTTGTCGTAGCGCCCTGCATGAGGCCAGGGGCAGATGATCTGCCCGCGATTGTCGTCAGCGATCGCCTCCCGGCGTTCGTCGATCACTACGGGGGTTCCGAGTCCGGCGCGCGCCTTCCTCGTGATCTCCTCCATCCGGGCGGCGAGCTCTTCCGGGGTCACGCCAAGCCCGGCCAGTTCGACGGCATCGGCCTCCAGGATCTCCTCCAGGATTCTTGGATCCCTGCCCAGAAACCCGCCGGACACCACCCGTGAGGCCCTCAGCAACTCCTCGAGCTGCTCCATCTGCGGGGATCTCTTCATGACCTGATCCTCCCCTGCCCCGTGTTACCCACGAATCTCGTGACGAGAAATCATGAACAGCCCGGACTGCCAGCCTGATCAGCTGAACTTGTCATAAAAGATCTTCTCCGGGGGCATGCCGCCTTCCGTCAGCACCTTGACGGTGGCGTCGATCATCCCCGGGCTCCCGCACAGGTACGCCTCGTGCCTGGAGCAGTCCGGAAAGTGGCGCTTCAGCGCTTCGGTGACAAGCCCTGTCTCGCCCGACCAGTCGGATCCCTCCTCCGGCCTGGCCAGAACCGGGAAGAATCTGAACTTCGGAAGCCTGGCCTGGAACTCCTCCATTTCCTCCGTCATGAAGAGATCGGGCAGCGTGTTGACTCCGAAGAAATAGGTCGCCTCCCTGTCGCTGCCGATGTCGACCATCTGGTGGAGGATTGACTTGATCGGGGCCATGCCCGATCCACCCGCGACGAAGATCATCGGCGCCCGGGTATCGCTGAGGCGGAACTGCCCATAGGGGCCGTTGATCCGCACAGGGTCGCCCTCCTTCAGATGGTTGAAGAGGTACGTGGTGCAGATCCCGTTCGGCACCAGACGCACGATCAGTTCGATGCTGTCCTTCAGTTCGTTGCCGGACGAGATGGAGTAGGCGCGGTATACTTCCTCGGTGTTATCGCCGTACTCGGGCGCCAGGACCTGTACATACTGGCCGGGGATGAAGTCCATGCCGTCAGGGTTGTCGAGGCGGAAGCGGAACTCCAGGATGTCGTGTGTAAGGTTGCGTATCCGCGTGCATGTGCACTCATACTCGCGGACCGACAGAAGCTCTTCCGGGATACGTATGCGGATGTCGTTACGGATCTTGATCTGGCAGGAGAGCCTTACCCCCTTTTCCCTCTCCGCAGAGTCCAGGTAGGGCTCCTCGGTGGGAAGCAGCGGGCCGGCCCCTTCAAGGGCGGTTACCTTGCAGTAACCGCATGATCCGCGCCCGCCGCACGCACTTGGGATGAAGACCTTCTCCTGAGTCAGGGCGTCCAGCAGGGACGCGCCCCCCTTGATCGTGAACTTCCTGTCTTCGTTTATGGTGATCTCGCAGTCGCCGTAATTGAGGATGTACCGCTCCGCCAGTACCAGGAGCGACGCCAGCAACGCGCCGAGTGCGCTGATGATGATGACGGGAAGTGCGGTTGCGATCATGTCGGACTCTCCGCACGGCAGGGGCCTGTCATGAGCAACGTCGAGGGTATCAGCACGCCATTACCTTCCCTGCAGAACACCCGTGAACCCGATGAATGCCAGGGCCATGAGCCCGGCCACGATCAGCGTGATCCCGGGGCCCTGCAGGCCCCCTGGGATGCGGGCCACCGTCATCTTCTGCCTGATCCCCGCCATCGCCGTTATGGCGAGCATCCAGCCGACGCCGCTTCCGAATCCGTATCCCACGGTGACCAGGAATGTGTACTCGCGGATCACCATGAAGAGGGACGCCCCCAGTATCGCGCAGTTGACCGTGATGAGCGGCAGGAAGATCCCCAGGTTCTGGTAGAGGACCGGCGAGAATCTCTCCAGGACCATCTCCACGAACTGCACGAAAGTCGCGATCATGATGATGAAGAGGATAAAGCGGAGGAACTCCAGCTCCAGGGGAACCAGGACGTACCTGTAGACCAGCCAGTTAAGAAGGGTTGTGCATGTGATAACGAAGACCACGGCCAGCCCAAGGCCGACCGCTGCGCGCACCTCGCGACTCACCGCAAGGAAGGGGCACATCCCCAGGAAGGTGGTGAGCAGGATGTTCCCGGTGAAGACCGCGGAGAAGAGGACCACCACCATCTGCCAGAGTTCGCCCGAGGCTGTCATGGCTTCTTCTCCTCGGGGGAAGGCGAGTAAGTACGGAATATCCAGACGAGGACCGCCAGCGTGAAGAAGGCACCCGGCGGCATCACCATGATGATCCAGCGGTCCCACACATCAGCGAATCCGGCGATCGGAACGCCCATTATGCTTCCCATTCCCAGCACTTCCCGGCTGATCGCCACGAGAAGCAGGACCATGCTGTAGCCGAGCCCCCCGGCCAGGCCGTCGAGGAAGGCCGGACCGGGCGGGTTGGAGCGCGCGAAAGCCTCGCACCGACCCATGATGATGCAGTTGGTGATGATCAGCCCGACGTAGGGACCGAGGTTGCGACTCATGTCGGGCCAGTAGGCTTTGAGCGCAAGGTCCACGAGGATCACGTAGAAGGCGATAATCAGGGTCTGCACCATCATCCGGATCCTGTGTGGGGTCCAGTTGCGAAGCAGTGACACGGTCAGGCAGCTGAGGGCGGTTGTCCAGGTCAGCGCCAGGCACATTACCACGGTGTTGAGGACAAGGTTGGTGACGGCGAGGGCGCTGCAGATCCCCAGCACCTGGCGATAAACCGGGTTGTTGTTCCAGAAGCCGTCGACGATGACGGCCCACGAGGCCGACTTCTTCCTGCGGCGCTTCGCAGGCCTGGCCGGGGTCGTGTTCTGTGCAGACGAGGGATTCATAGGTCAGTTCCCGCCGTTACCCGCCCGCCACCGGGCCAGGGCATCTTCCAGGATCTTCTCAAGCCGAGTCGATGTCTGGGTGGCGCCGGTCACCGCATGAACATCGCCTGGCCCGAGGCTGGACCCAACGGGGACGATGCGCAGGGCCTTTCCCTGGGGTGCGATCCTCCGCCCCGGGAATTGCGACAGAAAGGCCGGTTGGGCGATCTCGGCGCCCAGCCCCGGCGTTTCGTTCTGTTCATGGAAGGAGATGCCGGTGATTGTCACCAGGTCCGTGTCGATGCCCACAACACCGCGGATCATGTCCCAGAAACCACGCCCCTCCACCGGCAGAGCATATGCGGCGGGTTCGCCGTCGACCATCAGAATGTATGCGCCGCCGGACTCCCCGGTTGGCTCTGCGACCATTTCCGTGAAGATCCTGTGCACCTCCGCCGGCGATGTCCTCCTGGCGAGATCCAGGGGCAGCGCCTCAAGTACCGCCCTCTCGAAGGCGATCCTCTGGTTGGCTTCCACGCGCCCGCGGGTGAACCGGCTGAGGCTGATCAGGACGGCGCTGAACACCGCGGTAACGGCGAACATGTAGAGCACCGGGTACCAGGCCTTCGCGCGCAGCTTCATGCGGCTGCTCCCGGCGCTGCCGCCCTCTTCTTCCTCATCTCCTTCACTACATGGTCCATGATCGGCGTGAACATGTTCGCCAGCAGGATCGAGAACATCAGGCCGCCGTTGAAGACGGAGTAGTTCCTGATGATCATGGTGGATACCGCAATCAGTACCGCGAAGGCTATCTTCGCCTCCCTGGTCACGGGCGATGTTATGGGATCTGTGGCCATAAAGAAGGCGCCGAGGAGGAATCCCCCACCCAGCAGGGCCGGGAGCGCTCCGGGAAATGTGCCCACACCCATGCGGAAGAGGAGCTCATTGGTCACCCCGTAGACCAGGATGAGTGTGAGAATGATGGACCTGTTGGCGGTCCTGGTGGCGAACAGGTAGATGCCGCCGATCAGGATCAAAGCCGCGCTGGTTACCCCCATCGTCCCGCTGATCCTTCCGAAGAAGAGATCGGAGACCGGCGGGATATCGCCCGATCCGTTCAGGGCCATTGCCAGGGGGGTTGCCGCAGTTACGGCATCCGGCAGGGATGCGGTGGACCACATCCCCAGCGCTCCCCAGGGCCCCTGTGCAGGCAGGGCCCAAACGGCTGTCATCGATACCGGGAAGCAGACATACACGAAACAGCGGCCGGCCATGGCCGGGTTGAACACGTTGCGGCCGAACCCTCCGAACACCTCCTTGCTGAACACGACCGCGAAGGCCATCCCCACCACCAGCACATGCCAGGGAACCGTTGGTGGGAGGATGAGGGCATAGAGCGTGGCGGTGACAAAAACGGCCTCGCTCACCGGCTCCTTCCTGTGCCTGCAGAAGATGTACTCGGCAAGGAATGCGACGGCCCACGACACGGCAACCAGCGCCAGGGAACGCCAGCCGAAGAAGTATACAGATCCCGCAATGCACGGGATCAGCGCCAGGACAACCCGGCGCATGACGGGTTGCTTCCTGAGGATGGGGGTTGACTTCGCGATGGGATTCATGGAGAGCTGTTACAGGTTCCTGTTCATCTCGGCCCGGTCCAGGTGATACCGCAAAGCCTCCCCATACCGCATCCTTGTCTCAACCCAGGGATGGCCGCACAGGGTGCCGGCATCTCGTTATGAACGTCATGAATGGCCCGACCCAGGAGTCTGGATCAGAAGGGCGTCCGAATCAAGTGCGCAATGATGCTTTTCATGCGAGTCTGCCCTGTGACTGTGCCGGGCGGACGATCTCGGTGTGGAGACGGCCGGACTCCTGGGTGTTGACATTCCGTGTGTGAGTCCGCCGGGTAACGCTGCCCCTCTCCCCGTCAGCCTCAGGAGGAGATTTGTTGGTGGACGGTGAATGCTTATCGTCCAGGCCATGGTCCCGGAGGCAGGTCGATTCGACATGACGATCGATGCGGTGGCGCGTCCCTGTCGCATCAGGGTCACGGAGAACAGGCCTGTGTCCGTCTCTTCACCGGTCTTCTGCGGCAGGAGGATACCACTCTCCATCCAGGCCCAGGCCGCGGGAACCAGGTCCCCGGTGCGTCAGCCAGACCGCATTGTTCCGCGCCCGGGGCAGGCCGGCACCAGCGGCCCGGCCCGCATCCGGGCGTCCCGAGTCTCTGTGAGAGCCGACCGGTAATGGTTCTCCCGACTCGCCGAGCCAGATGTACCGGTCCACGCCTTCTGTGTCGAGGAAGATCCCGAAGGCGTGAAGGTGATCGCGGAAGGACCGGAACGGCTGGTATACTGTAGCGGATCCAAGAGGAGGTGTGTCGCCCCATCCGTCGGAGACCTCGGGCGGAACATATAGACACTCGTATGTGTCATTGCCGCGCCGGTCCCAGAACAGGCCAATGCTGGAGAGATCTCCGGATCCCCCGCAGTGGTTGCGGAAGTGGTAGAAGTCGTCGCCGTCCCCGTCGATGGAGATTCCGATTCCCCCGTCACGAGCGTGCCCCTGGTACTGGTTGACGGCATGTTCATTGTCCCGGTTGTACGCGTCATCCCCGGAGAGATCCACGTGGCAGCCGATCGCGAAGTGTGCCGCGGCGCCCAGGGAGTACTTTCCGTTTCGGTAGGTGTCGTTTCCGCCGAGATCCTCCAGCATCCCGACGCCCCACCAGTATCCCGCCCCCTGGCTCCAGGCCGATGCGTGGTAGGTGTCGTCACCGCTACCGTCAACCAGTACTCCAAACCCGCCGGCAAGGCTGTGCCCGTCTCCGAGGTCTGCCCGCCTGCCCTGCCCTGTGCCCTGTGCCATGGAGACCGACTGGCCGGGATAAAGGGCCGAAGGGTTTCCGTCATCGCGTGCCAGGTAATGATCATCCCCCTCCGCATCCAGGATGATTCCGGCGCCCAGGGTCATTCCGAAGCCCTGCGAGGCGTATCCGCACGTGTACCTGTCGTCACCCGACAGATCGGCCAGGATCCCAACCCCTGCGCACGCGTGGCCCTGGCCGTAGTGGGAACCTGTCGTATAAGTGTCATCCCCGGCCCTGTCGTAGAGAAGGCCGACACCATGCCATGCTGATCCGGGGCCCGACTCGGAACACAGGTAAAGATCGTCCCCATCCAGGTCCATGATGATGCCAAGGCCGAACACTCCGCAGGCGAGGGCCGCCGGAATGTCGCCGCCGTTGTACACGTCATTGCCCGACAGATCCAGAACCAGCCCGATCGGATGGACGAGGGACAGCGATACACCATGGCGGCCCTTGTACAGATCATCCCCGCCGAAGTCTATGAGTATGGAGGCCGATGCAGTGTGTCGGTCATCACCCGAGCCACCGATCGCCACCGTGCCGGCGGTCGTTGCGAAACGGAATGCAGGGAAGCTGTCCCCGGCTGCCCCCATGGCGGAGTCCTCGTACTCCTTCACCGCCCTATCCAGGTGTGTAAGGAAGATGACCGATCCAAAGGCGAGGAACTCGCGGTCCAGTCGGTCGAGGGCCTCGAAGCTGAGCCGATGCGGCACCGCGTACTGGCCATTCCGGGCGTGTGTCCAGGGGTCGGTGGCAAGTCTGTACAAATTTTCTACCGACGGCAGGGCGTCCTGTGGATGATCCTCACAGGCTGCCGCGCCGCCCGCGTCGCCGCCATGGATTTGCTCGATCTCCCCGCAGGCGCGTACCAGGAACTCCCGGTCGTAGGCCAGTCTCAACCACGGGGTCGCCTCTGCCGCCCCGGCGCAGATCCTGGCGACAAGACGCAGCCCGTGTGGTGAGAGCAGGCCAAGCCCTTCGGGGAGCTCCTCCCCTGGGACAAGTAGTGAGCGCAGGACCTCCATGGGATCCTCATCGTCGGCGATGCCGGGCAGGCCCCATGAGGCGCTGTCGGGCATCGGTAGCATCCGTCCGGCGGAAACATCGGTAAGGAGAAATGCCTGCTGCACGAGAGCGGCGGGGCTCCCGGCCGCGGCGAGAAGATTGCCGGCCGTCCGTCCGCTGAATGTCGGGATCTCCCTGGCGTCCTTGAACAGGTTAAGGACCGTCCGCATCAGGTAGATGTCCCGGCCGTACAGCTGCATCTCGGCGGGTGCGTAGCCAAGAAGCCGCCCGCCATGGTCGAGCGAATCCAGCACCTGAGACCAGAGCTCATCCGGCAGCCTGAGCGCAGCTCGTTCGCCGCCCGGCCAGGGAATCGGCTCGTCAGGAGCGGGTGGAGCGGCGAATGCAGCGCTGCAGATGATCGATGCCGCAATCATAAGTACAGCAACGTACCGGCCGATCGCCGGATGCAATCCTCGCGCCGGAACTGCGGCCAGGGCTTTCAACTCCATTTCTGCCTCCATGTTGACATGCGGACCGGTCTCCACGCGGACTCAGATGCTCGTAAGCCAAGATGAGCCGTGTGATCTTCGCGTGACCCGGCAGTGAGGTTGTGGCACAGTACTGCGCGTCAGGCAATATTCAAAGGAAGCAGTTGATGCCTCAGCTACGGAGACAGATCAGACGACACCGGCATCCCACCAGACCTGCGGGTGCACGGGCAGATGGGCACACCTCCGGTTCGGCCCCACATCTGGCTGACCGGGCGCGGGTGCTGTTGGTCGTGCTGATCGTACTTGTAACGCATCTTGTTCTTCCGGAAATGGTTGGCGAAGCGAACGGGCAGGATCGCATGCCACGGCCGCAGGGACACGTCAGCGACTTCGCTCAGGTGCTCGCCCCGCAGAGCCGCAGCCAACTGGAGCAGATCCTCAGGAACGTCAGGGAGAGGCTTGGTGTCGAGGTCGCGGTTGTGACCATGCGCGATCTGGAGGGTGAGGATCCAACCGACTATGCCAATCGTCTTTACGAGGAATGGGGGATTGGGGGGAGGGAAACCGACAGGGGGATCCTGATTCTGGATGTGATTGGTCCGCCGGGCCGCAGCTTCATACGGGTAGAGGTGGGTTACGGACTCGAAGGGATCCTCCCGGATGGGCGGGTCGGCGGGATCCTGGATCGCCACATGATCCCCTATCTGCGCGAGGGGAAAAGAGATGTGGCATATGCCGCGGCAATCATGGCGCTCATGCGGCCTGTGCTGGAAGAAAGTGGCCGTGATCCGGAAGAGCTGGAGCGGATTCTCACCGAGGGTGGCTACCAGACGGGTGAGCAGCCGGAGGTCGGGAGAGAGGGCCTCATAGCTCTCCTGCCCATCATCGTCATCGCGCTGATTCTGATGCGAAGCCGAACGGGCAGGGGAGTTCTGCTGGGGTACATGCTCTTCGGGGGCATGATGGGGGGAGGTCGGAGAGGTGGTGGTTTCCGGGGAGGATTCGGGGGCGGCTTCGGCGGCTTCGGCGGGGGACTGAGCGGCGGCGGAGGCGCGGGGCGTAGCTACTGATGGACGCGAACGCAGCTCTGGAGGTTGACCTTACATGACGGATCACGAGTCGACATACCAGTACTTCGTGGAGGAGATGCGCCGGCACGGAGGAGATGTCATCCGGTCAGTCACCGCGTTCGGCAGCTCCGTAACCGGGGAGTTCCGCTCCGGCAGGTCGGACTACAACTTCCTGGTCGTGGCCGAACCGGTGAAGATGGACCTGCTTGATCGGTTTGCCGGAAGGGTCAAGTCTTGGGGCAAGAAGCGCATCTCCGTACCACTGGTCATCACCCCGAAGTTCATCCAGACGGCCCTGGACTCCTATCCGCTGGAGTTTCTCTCCATGCAGGCCGGCTACAAGGTGCTGATGGGCGATGATATGTTGGCTGGCCGGACATTTCGCAGGGAGGAAGTGCGCGTCCAGTGTGAGCGCGAGATCCGCTCCAAACTGCTGATCTTCAGGCGTGCCTTCATGGAAACACAGGGCAATCCACGCGATCTTCTGGAGATCGAGAAGCAGGGGATCAGCAGCCTGGCGGCGATCTTCCGGGGAATGCTGTTCCTCAAGCGCGGCCCCTGGACGTCGACCGGTCCTGAGTTCTGGGAGGCCTGCCGTTCCAGCTTCTCACTGCCCCGGGAGCTGATCCCCCAGCTCATGGAAGCGAAGGAGAGGCGCAAGGCCCCGCCCCGTGAGGAGATGCGCGAGCAGTACGGCCGGATCATGGATGGGCTGTTTGCACTCGCCATGGAGGTCGACAGATGGTGAAGGCTTCTACTCTTCGGATCAGGACTGGCAGCGCGACCCAGCTGGTGGACATCACCAGGGAGGTGGACCGGGAAGTGCATCTCTCTGGCGTGAGTGACGGGCTGTGCCATGTCTTCGTGGCGGGCGCAACGGCCTCGGTCGTGGTCCACGAAGGGGACGATCCGGCTCTGATGGATGATCTCCTGGACCTGCTGGGCCAGACGATACCCGAAGGGCGCTGGCGCCACGACCGGATCGACCGCAACGGTGCTGCGCACCTGAAGTCCGCGTGGATCGGTCCATCCGAGATCCTGCCAGTGAAGCAGGGGGCGCTCGCCCTTGGCACATGGCAGAGGGTCTTCCTTTGCGAGTTCGACGGCCCGCGGAGCGGTCGGCCAGTGCACATTACGGTCCTTGGAGATGCCGTCAAGGGGTAGTCTTGTCCGGGGTGTGACCGGCTGTGTGAGGTGGTGGGTACTCCTGAATCCTGGAGGAGATCGACGATGAGATCAAAGGGACTGCTGATCCTTCTGGTCCTCGTAGGGGTGGTCGTCATCGCGGCCATGTCGATTCGAGGCATCTACAACGGACTGGTGGCCGGGGATGAAGGGGTTCAGGCCGCCTGGGCGCAGGTGGAGAACCAGCTTCAGCGCAGGTTGGATCTGATCCCGAACCTGGTCGAGACGGTGAAAGGATACGCAGCCCACGAGCGTGAGACCCTGGAGGCCGTGACCGAGGCCAGATCCCGCGTTGCGGGGGCCGGGTCGATCGGGGACAAGATCGAGGCGAACCAGGAACTCAGCAGCGCGTTGGCCCGGCTTCTGGTAGTGGTGGAGAGGTATCCTGACCTCAAGGCCAACCAGAGTTTCCTACGGCTTCAGGACGAACTGGCGGGGACCGAGAACCGGGTCGCCGTCGAGCGGCGGCGCTACAACGAAGTTGTGCGCGCGTACAACGTCAGGGTGCGAAGCTTCCCGACAGCGATCTTCGCAGGGATGTTCGGATTCGAGCGGGCGAGTCTGTTCGAGGCGGCGCCCGGGGCGGACCAGGTGCCTCAGGTGCGTTTCGCCGACACGCCGTAATGTCCGGGTCTGTCAGGCACCCATGATCAGGAACAGGTGGTAGCCGACTACAGCTCCGTACAGGGCGAAGAGGAATCTGATCGCGCCTTTGACCATCGGGAAGTTGTTGTGCAGCCCGAGGAAGATCAACCCCATGCCCGCCATTGAGAGCTTCACAATCACGAACTCCATGGATCCGCGCTGGATGAAGAAGTCCATCAGGGGGTTCAGCTCCCGGCCTCCCTTTGCCAGATGAGCAAGGGTGAACATCGCGTCCAGGCAATGGAAGAAGAAGGTCAGGAGAAGCATGGCCCCGATCCCCTGGCCGATCCGGTCAGCATAGACTGCAGAGGGGTCTTCGTGGCGACGGGAACCATAGCGCTTCCCTCCGCTGAGGGTGTGGCGACTCAGGAGGGGCGTAGGTCGGGCCCGGCGGTCGTCGGATGTGCGTCTCTCATGTGTCATCATCTGATTACAATTCTACGCTATGTCTGACCATTCGTCAACGGGCACGATCTGTCCGAAGTCAACTCCGCTGTTACTGGCTGAAGGGTTGGAGTTCAGTTATTCGTCAGTCAAATGGCTGCAAATAGATGCGTTAGAGGTTGCCTCCAGCTCACTGGTCGGGCTGCTGGGCCCGAATGGAGCAGGAAAGTCAACACTCCTGAGGATCCTCGCGGGCCTGCTGCACCCGAAGGCGGGCAGTGTCACCATTTGTGGACAGTCCTTGACCAGCCTGTCACCCTCCCGGAGGGCCCTGCGCCTGGCCTGGGTTCCGCAGCGCAGTGAGACTCCTTTTGAGTGGTCTGTCTGGGAGATGGTCTCGGCAGGCAGGCATCCCCATCTCGGTATGCGACTGAAAGACAGAGAGATAGACCGACAATCCGTCCGATGGGCCATGGATCGGGTAGGGTTGAGTGGTCTGGAGGAGCGACCCGCAGGTACCCTCAGTGGTGGAGAGTGGCAGAGAGCCCAGATAGCACGCGCCCTGGCTCAGGAGCCCCAGCTCCTGATTCTGGACGAACCGGCCGCAAATCTGGACCTTGCGTACCAGCGGCATATCTATGAGCTTATCAGGGAGTTGTCCGTGGAAAAGGGAATCGGCGTGCTTGCTGCCGATCACCATGTCGATCTGCTTGCGCAATTCTGTGACAGGCTGATTCTGATGGATGGGGGTATGGTAGCCGCTCAGGGACCGGTCGCGGATGTCCTCCAGCGCGATCTCCTGGAGAGGGTCTACCGGACTCCCCTTCATATCGAGACCGATCCGGCAACGAGACGGCCTTTCGTCCGATGGAGATTCCCCAGGGCGTGAGGCACTCTGGCCGCAACACCTACTGGTTGTGGAGACTTATGCTCAAGTCCCATACCGATCAAATGGTTGGCAGTGTGGATAGGGTGTGGACAAGAGTGCACCTGAACCGGGTTCTTGGATTTCTTCCGCCATTTTGGTCTGGCATGGGGATCTGCCTGGCCTCTCTGTCGTTCGCGATGGTCGGTTCTGCACCCGGCAGCGTACGCCCGAACAGAGCCATTCATGACGCTGTCTCGGGCACCAGGCCGTCTGTTGTGGATGCATTGGGCGACACACTGCCTGCCGGATCCTATCCGAGGCGGGTAGTGTCGCTTTCCCCCAGCATCACGGAGATGCTCTTCGCACTGGGCGTGTCTCCGGAGCGGATCGCAGGGGTCACCCGCTACTGTGATTTCCCTCCCGAGGCTTCGGCCAGGCCGATCGTTGGTGGAATCGTCGACCCGTCGATCGAGCAGCTTATTGCACAGAAGCCGGATCTTGTGCTGGTGACGAGAGGGAACCCACTGCCCGTCATATCACGCCTGAGGGCTCTGGGGCTTGCAACGTTTGCCCTTGAGGATCGGGGAGGGATGGCGGATGTCAGCCGCCTGATGCGCCGCATTCTGGACGTCACTGGATCAGACGACGTGGAGCAGGCCCTGCGGATGCTGGGCAGGTTCGATGCTGCCCTGAGCCGCTACGGCGCATGGTCCGACTCGCTCGCAGAGGGGGATCGTCCCGGGGTCTACTTTGCCGATCCCGAGAACCCGGAATGGACTGCAGGACCGGGATCTCACATAGATGACCTGATCCGTCTGGCCGGGGGTGTCAACATTGTGGAAGAGGGGGGAAGCTGGCCGCGCTTCTCTGCCGAACGCCTGCTCATGCTGCAGCCCGATGTACTGCTGTTATCACTGCCGGAGGGAAGGGAGACGACGGAGTTGATGACGTTTGTACAGGGTCGCCCGGGCTGGAAGAGTCTGCAGGCGGTCAGAGAAGGCCGGATCTGCTGGATAGGCGCCGGTTGCCTGCTGAGGCCCGGTCCCCGGGGTATCGCCGCACTCGAGACGCTGGCTGCCTGCCTCCATCCACACACACACCCGGGGCCGGCAGGAGCCGGCCCGCCGGAGGTCGGGGACAGATGAAGCGCCTGGCGGTTCTTGTAATGCTTGTGCTCGCCTCTGCAGGCGTGTCCCTGTTCCTGGGGGCCGCGGATCTGTCTCCTTCCCAGGTTGTACGGTCACTCGCGGAAGACACCGGAGAAGGCGCCTCGCTGATGATCCGCGAGGTGCGTCTTCCCAGGATCGTCCTTGCCGCAGTCGTGGGTGCCGCGCTCTCAATCAGCGGCGCACTCCTGCAGGCCTTCTTCCAGAATCCGATGGCCGGGCCCTATGTGGCCGGGGTCAGCTCCGGCGCGGGACTGGCTGCGGTTGCGGCGATAACACTGGGCCTGCGTTGGCGAATCGGTCCGGTGGACTCGGTGGCGATTGCCGGATTCGCCGGGGGCCTTGCCGCGGTTGCCCTTGTGTATGCCCTGGCCAGACGGATCAGGTCGCTCCAGGCGGAGGGATTGCTCCTGATCGGCATTGCCGTGGGCGCCGTGTTCTCCGCCCTTACATCGATGCTGCTCATCTTCGGGGGTCAGGGAACACACGCCGCGCTCTTCTGGATGCTGGGGACCTTTGCGGGTGCGAACTGGTCGATTACATGGGTGGCAGGATCTGTCCTGGTTGCGGCCGGGGCCTGCGCAGTGCTGTTCAGTCGTGACCTGAATCTGCTTCTATGGGGAGAGGAGGTCGCCCTGTCGCTCGGCAGTCCGGTGCCCAGGGTCAGGATATGGATACTTGTGCTCTCATCCCTGCTGGCCGCGGCGTCAGTGGCCGCATGCGGGGTCATCGGCTTCGTGGGCCTCATGGTACCCCACATCGCCCGGGGCTGGATGCGATCAGTGGACCACCGTTTTGTGCTTCCCGCCTCGGCTCTCATTGGCGCCGTCCTGGTCATGGCTGCCGATGGGCTGGCCCGCACCGCATATGCCCCTGTTGAGCTGCCGGTGGGGGCGATTACATCTGCTCTCGGTGCGCCCTTCCTTGTCGTACTGGTGGTCAGGAGGCGGCGGAGATTCGGCGGGTAGGGAGCCGGATCAGCGGATCAGAGAACCCCTGTCAGGCCTGACAGGGAAAGGGCTTCACCAGCCGCTGCCGATTTCGTGCAGTGAGGCCAGCTTGGACTGCACCCACTCACTCCTTCACCACAAGGCAGCGTGCGAGAAGGTCGTGTACGCCCTGCTTGCGCGGCGTGAAACCTGCGAGGATGTGGCCAATCCCATAGGTGAATCTCAGAATGAGATCGAACAGGAGCCTGCGGAGGGCGGCCCTCCACCAGGGTATCCTGAGCCCGCCGGTATCTGTCACCCTGAGCTTCAGGAGCTTCTTCCCGAGGCTGGCCTGCCACCTGGAGCTCTCGAGGATTGTGAAGTAGATGAGTGGCAGCAGGAAGGCGCTGAGCATGAGATCCGGCCTGCCCTGCATCTCCTGCATCATGGACTGGAGGTCCCCTTCTGTTGCCTCAATGGGCAGACGAGGCATCCAGTAGACCGCGAGTACAATGCCCAGCAGGACCGAATCGATGACATACGCCACCAGCCGCAGCCAGAATCCGGCGTAGGCCCTGACCCCTTCGGGTGCGGCAGCTAGTGTGCCGCCGGGCGGAGATGGTTGTCCACCGAACTCCGGGATCTCACTGGCAGGGGCCCAGTCGTTCATCCCGGAGCGCCAGAGCAGATCGTCCGGTGACAGGAAGCCGGATTTCAGCCAGTTTGCGATTGATTGCTCTGCAACTGGCCCGTGCTGCCTCCCACCCTTGAGGTAATACCAGATCATCTCAGGATCTGCTGTTCGTCATGATGTCCGGGGGCTGATCCGACGGCAGGCGGGATGTACCTGCCGGGTCGACATGCAGGGTCATCGTGCCGCACGAGAACCCGGCGGGGAGGGCGTCGGCGTCGCGGCAGAGGGCCTGCTCCGGATGCCGCATCAGGGCCTCCTCTCCGCATCGATGTCCCCGACACTGGCAGCGCCCGCAGCATCGAATGGGAGGATCTCCTGGACCCTTAGTCGCTCCTGCTGCTGAAGCAGGTCGCTCAGCCCCAGATCTCCCCAGCGTTCACGGAATCCCTCCTCCATGTCACTAATGACCAGGTCCACGATGGACGGCCCGCCCATCGCCTGAGATGGATAGGGAAGCGGAGTGCCTTTGTTCACCATGCATGCCGCCACATCCATGACGGTGATTCTGGAAGGATCCCTGGCCGGGATAAGGGCCTTGGTCCTTCGCCTTGTCGCTATCTGATGAAGAATCCTTCCGTCGAGGAGATCCTCGGCAACACTGTGCACCAGTCTGAGAGGAAGGCGCAGGCGCCGGGCCAGGTCGGCAAGGTCAGGCGGGGGCGATTCGCTGCTGTAACTGCGTGCCGATGCGAGTGCGATGTGAATGGCTGCGCGGAAGCGTTCCCTGAAGCTGGCGTCAAGCGCAACCTCCTCCAGTCGGAAGTCGTGGGCTGCGTCACGTGCAAAGGCCAGTTGGGCGCCGAAAAGCACGACGAGCCAGCTCACATAGACCCAGATCAGGAACAGGGGGATGGCCGCCAGGGAGCTGTACAGTGTGACATAATGCGTCACATTGGTGATGTACAACCCGAACGCCATCTTCGAAAGCTCCCATAGAACCCCTGCAACGATCCCGGCGGGCAGGGAGGCGCGCAGGCTTACGTGTACATTCGGAACGATGGTGTAAATGAGGGTGAATGCAAGACCGGTCAGGAAAACAGGCAGGAGCTTGAATCCCGCGGTGGTCAGAATGCCGAATGCGGGAGAGAGGGACTCTATCCATGCCCTTAGGCTGGATGTCTCAAAGCTGGCCGTCAGTGAGAGGGACAGGACAATCAGGATCGGTCCGAAGACCATCAATGTTGTGTAAGTGGAAACCTTCTGGAAGATGGATCGTCCGCGGTGCACGCCCCATATGTCGTTGAAGGAGTGCTCAATCGCCATGAAGAGGCCGATGGCGCCTCCGATCAGAACGAGGATCGACAGCTCCCGGAATCCGCCTGAGTGGACACTCTCGAAGAACTGCATAAGCCATGCACGGACGCCTTCCAGTCCCCCCGGCGACAGGTATTCGACCAGAAAAGCCTCGAGACGGCTCTGCAGGCCGCCCAGGGCCCCGAACACCTCCGCGATGGTGATGGCAAGAACAAGAACGGGGACAAGTGTGAGCAGGGTGGTATAGGTCAGGACCGAAGCGCGCAGCTGAATGCGTCCCTGGCCGAATCCGCGAACAAAGATGACCGCGACACGCAGCTGGCGAAATGCGAAGGCGTGCAGCCGGGGCATGTGGGACAGATCCTGATCCCAGATCCGAAAGTGGATCAGATCCTCGATGTGCCCGCGGAGCCTGTGGAGACGATCTCTCATGAAGCTGGGATTGTAGGGGCATGGTGTCGTGCAGTCGAGAGGCGAATGGCGTGTTGGATGGAGAGCGTGCTGCAGGAAGAGCTGATGGACAGAAGACTGCATCTCGCCGCGCACTGTCGGAGTGGCAAACCGCACGCCGACAGGGTCAGGTCGCACAGATCCAGCTGAGGTATGTCATAACCCGGACGGGCTCCCGCAGCCATCGGTTGGCCAGGCGAGCGCATTACTCTGAAATCATCTACAGTTACGCGATTAGTTATTTATGGAAACGGGTGATCTGTGATCTTGGCACAGATCTTTCCCGATGTGGTCCCGGGTCAGACTGAATTGCGGAGGGCCAACTGCATGTCGCATGGAGGTTAACTCCCTTCCGCGACTTGCCGATGACATCAGGGTAGGGGGGAGTCTGTCCCGGCCAGGATCCAGCCGGGATATGTGCGCCGGATGCCCTTGTCACCGAGCCACAACGATTCCCGGTAAGGCATGGGCTGACGCCTTTGCCGATCAGCAGGAGGGAGTGAACCATGCGCAAGGTTCTTCTTGCCGTTCTTGCAGTAGTGCTCGCCGGTATTCCGGCATGGGCCCAGGAAGACGTAGATACCGTCACGTCGACTGTCGGGGGGACCATACCTGCCCTCTGCCAGATACTGATCGCAGGGGACCTGACCGGTCTCCTGGATCTTGCCCAGGACGGTTCCGGAGAGAGCGCGTATGACGCCGGCTACATAGAGTCTGCTACCGACGCGACGGTGCTTACGCTTGACGCCAACAAGAACTGGAAGCTCAGCGTAAAGTACAATGGGGCAGGTTGGACAGCACCATGGGCCAAGCCGGAAACTGATCTGTTGATAAAGATCACCAATGTTCCGACTGGCACAATACAGAACACTTTTGATGACTACGTGTCTCCTACAGACGTCAATGTCGAGATGCTGCTCCATGGGACCGGAGTCTCGGACAACGAGGTGGAAATCCAGACAAAGGTGCTTCTGGACTGGACACAGGACCTTCCGGGCGCTTATTCCATTACTCTGACTTACACCATGGAGACATACACGCCTTAGTCGAAGAACGTCGGCGCCCGGCTGCCACCAGGATGAATGGCAGTATTGCAGGGAATGGGGAGCCTTTGCGGGACAATCCCCCCGCCGTCGAAGTGAATCACAGCCCGGCCAGGGGATACCCCGCCGAAGGCAGGTTCCACAGGGTGCAGGGAGGCACGGATGGGAACCGGAAGAGCACAGAGCCTGTCCATGGCGAGGGTGGCTTGCCTGCTACTCGCGCTGCTTCTCATCACCCCGGACCCGGGGCCTGCCCGAAACATCGAAACCTCCTCCTTCCTTCTCGAGATTCCCCGACTTGCCCAACTCGACATCTCCGGTGACGTCTCCGGTCTTCTCAGTCTCAACGTTGGTGCGGGCGCATCAGCCTACGATGCCGGTTTCGTGGAGTCGGCTGCGGACGCCGTCGTGCTGACAATAAACACCAACGACGCCTGGGATCTCAGTGCGCGGCTTGCAGGGGCCTGGGTATGTCCGGGCGCCTACGAGAAGCCGGAAACCGATCTCATGGTCCGAATCTCCAACTCCCCCACCGGTACGATCGAGAATGGCGCGTCTGGCTACATCACGCTGGATACGGTCGACACGATGATCCTCTCCCACGACTCATCCGTAAGCGACAACGAGGTTCACATACAGAGCAGGGTGCTTCTCAGCTGGGAGGACGACATCCCGGGCACCTATGAGATTACCGTCACATACACACTGGTCACGCATGTGCCATGAGCGGCCGCAGGGAGTACAGATGACCCGACTCGCAACCATACTGATCACGCTTTCAGCCATGATGCCGGCGGCCGTGCCGGCGTTCGCCTCCTTTGTGGCGTCCCCGATGGAGCACCACCTGCAGGTCCCGGCCGGCGGGGAAGGGAGTGCCCGGATAATCATACGCAATACCGCCGACTCCCCCATGACGCTGAAGCTCTATCTCTCCGACAGCAACTTTGACACAGAGGGCAGGGAGAAGGATGTTGATCCCGGAACGGTCCCGCGGAGCTGTGCGCCATGGGTCCAGTTGCAGGATGTCCTGATGGAAATGGCTCCCGGCGAGACAAGGGACACAGAACTGCGCCTCAAGGTGCCGGCGGATGCGAAGGGCAGTTACTGGACCAAGGTATACATAGAGGAAGTCGGGGGCCCTGCGCCGGCCCGTACGGATGATGCGGAGCGCCGCTTCCGGGTTCTCATGAGACAGAGGGTGGGAATTCGCATATTCCAGGATGTGCCGGGCACCCAGGTTCTGGATGCGGCGGTGACAGGTGTGAAAGTAGGGCCGTCCGGGGGAAATGGAAGGGAGATCTCCGTGAAGGTCGCCAACCAGGGGAATGCCCTTCTTCGGTGTCACGGGCATCTGGAGATCCGTGACCATCTCGGCGGCGTATCAGAGGTCATACCACTCGGCTCTAACGGCGAGTTCTGGGTCTTCCCTGGGAAGCGGAGGTCACTCTCGGCCGCCTCCAATGTCCCGCTCTCTCCCGGGACTTACACTGCGCTGGCTGTTGTCGACTTCGGGGGTGAGCACCTGGTCGCCGGAGAGCAGATCTTCGAGGTGATGGCCGAAGGCCCGATCACAGGGACCGGCACGGAGGAGATGTAGATGCTGCGTTGGTGCTCGTTCTTCATGGGCATGCTCCTTTGTGCCCCTGCCGCCGGCGGCAACGGGATGCGCGTGGAGGTGGCTGTTATTGTCCCACCGCTGCAGAGGCTGGAGGTGTCGCCGGCCGTGTCCAGCCTTCCCGCGGTCTCCCCGCTGACTCTGTCGGCAGGATTCATGGAGCCAGGCGCCCCGGTCCGCCTGACCATCTTCAGCAACTCACCCTGGGAGTTGAGCATTCGACGTGCCGCCGTTCACCCGGAGGACGATCATCCGACCATCGCACGAATCCTGTGGAAATCCATCGATGGGGAGTACTCCGACCTCCCGGAAGACTGGACCATGGTTGCTGCCGGTTCGTCTGCTGCTTCAGGCCTGGTTGTGCCTCTGCACCTGCTCTTCCTGCTGGATTGGAGGAATGCACGGCCGGGTCTGTATGAACCGCGCATCGAGTACCGCCTTGTGCCGGCGGGAGGATAGGAGCAGAGCGATGCACAGGCACGGACATGGACACAGGACCATCACGGAGGGCTGCGCCGGAAACCCAGCCCCGGGACTGGTCATGAAGGCGATCAGGAGTGAGGTGGCGGACAGTGCCGCCGGCAGGGTCATCGCATGGACAACCGCCGCTGTCATGGTCCTTGCATGCTCCTCCGTGGCGATTGGCAGGCAGCCTGAAATGGTGGCGGCCATGAGCAGGGCACTCGCCCCCCTGATTACCGAACATGATCTTGATGCCGGCTGCGTCGAGATCGACAACGCCCGCGGTGTATACGCGGTTGAGATAGATATAGACCCGGGTGACAACCCGGGAGCTTGGATCCTTTACATACGGTCCGAAAGGATTCGTTTCTCACCCGACGGCGCAGGCAAGCCGGTCGGCGATCTCATGTGGAAACGGGACGAGGAGGACAGCCGGAGCTACAGACGCTTGAGCGATCATGAAGCAGTGGTTCTGGAAAACCCCGAGGGAGGAAGGGCGCGCATCATGCTGGATATCCTCATTGCGTTGGACTGGCGCACCGACCCGGGCACGTACGATATCGAACTGCTCTTCCGGACGGCATTCCTGTAGCGGTACCCGCCGCGGAAAAATCCGGAAGTCGGCTCTATTCACAGGGGTGTGGGTCTTTTTGTGTCTGGCCGGCACCGCCTCCTCAACTCCCCCCTCCGGGACGCCCGCTGCCCACATTTCCGTGGATATCCTCCGCATTCCCGAGGCCGATCCGGGTGCATTCGCCACCTGGAGTTACAGACTTGGGAATCGCTCCCCACGGCAGGCCGAGTTGGATCTCAGGATCGATCTTCCGGATGGATGGCGGGCCGTTACACCCGCACGAACCATGAGTCTGCAACAGGCCGACGTCCAGAGTATGCCGTTTACAGTGTGGATACCTCCTCATGCACAGGCTGACTCGGCACATGTTGTACAACTCAGATTGCTTGATCGTGATGAGCTGTTCCCACAATTGTCCTATCGTCATGAGATTCTTGTGAGAGCGTTGCCGGGGGTCTCCGTAACAAGCCTGGATCCGGAACTCTCAGGGCACCCGGGACGCAATACTGTAGCGCGTTTTCTGGTGATGAACACCGGCAACCGATCCGGCCAGTTCGAGCTGGAGGCGACATCTGTTCCCAACTGGCAGGTGGCAGCAAGCCCGGGCAAGATTCGCCTGGCGCCCGGCGAACGACGCGAGGTGGTGGTCCGGTCCCGCGTTCCCGGTTCTGCGCGCAGTCGCACCAACCAGCTGATCAGCCTTTCGGCCATCGGTGATCCGGATGGAGCCGGGGAGATACGGGCACAGGACAGGGTTCGCGTCACCGTCATGCCCGACTCGAGGCCCAGTCCCTCCCAGACCCGCCTGCCGTTGGGGGCTTCGCTCAGCGTGGGTGAGCAGAAGCCGGGCGGAAGCAACAAGGGACTGCGGCTGACGTCATCCGGCAGGATCAATCCAAGGACCCGTTTCGAGATGGATGTGGATCTGACCACCAGGACATGGGACCGGCAGGGTGCCGGATGGCAGAGCAGGCGGTTGAGTTTCGGACTGAGTGGAGAGGGCTTTGATCTCACCCTTGGAGACGTGACGCGGTGGTTCCCCGAGATGGCAGTACGGAGTCTGACAGGACGGGGAATCGGGCTCACGACATCGCACGGGGGGTGGGATACCCGCTTCTTCGTTGGGCGAACCCGGGGTATCTCGAGCACGACTTCCTGGGGCGCCGGAATCGGGAAACGCATACGGCCCGGCCTGCAGGCCGGCGTTGACATTCTCCTGCTTGAGGAGGAGGCGGGACGCCTCGGCACACAACACAGCAGGCTGGTCTGTGCGAGCGCCGGGGTGGATTCCCTGCTGGGATGGACTGTTCATACGGAAGGTATACTTTCACACAGGTCTCTGGGAAACATGCGTTCCTTCGGTGGCGCGGCGCAACTCCTGGCTGACCGGGATGGACCGGGCTGGCAGGTGCGCACCCGAGCTTATGCAGGATCCAGGGATTTCGCCGGGAGGACAAGGGACAGGGACGGACTCTCTGCTTTCATACGGATGACTCCATGGACGTCACTCCGGGTGTGGTCGAGTGCGGATCTTTCCGGTGGACGGGTTGGGATCAGCAGCGGGGCCCCCATACAGCGCACGGCCCGCATGCGGTTGGGATCAAGACTCTCATACTCGTGGCTGCCCTCCCTGGAGATTACGGCAGGCCATACCAGGGAATTGGAGAAGACGCCAGGTACCATCCGCGACGAGAGCCGTGAGGACATAACGGCAGCTCTGGCGAAGCGGACCGGTCTTCTGTACACGTCCCTGACGGGCCGCTGGGGAAAGGCGGATGATCTCCGGAGCGGAGAAGACGGAAGCATGCGGGGGCTTGAGGTAAGTGCAGGCGGAAGGGTGAAGGGCGTGCGGGCTGCCATGCGCCATGCCGTCCTGCGGGAGTGGTCCCCGCATCACGGCAGGGATCTGCGAACCAGCATCCTGAGCGGGGACCTGTCCTGGGGAACCCGTGCGGGCCGGTTGAGCGCGGGGTTGTCTGTCTCATCACGATCCGTCGACAGCGGGCCGGCCGGCAATACCATGCGCCGCGAAGTACAGGTGAGGCCGCGGGCCGATCTGCGCATATCTGGGAACTGGAGTGCACGGATCGAGGCCTCTCTTCTCGGATACGATGAGGATCCGGGCCTGAGGCGCTGGCAGGTGCAGGTGTCGTACAGTTCACCATCGGTGATTCCGTCGCCATGGGTTCCGACGCAGGGACGGCTCGAGGTGATTGCCTTCGTCGACGAGGACATGGATGGCGAGATGGGTCCGGGAGAGCGCAGGATTCCCGGAGTGCTTCTAAACATAGAGACTCACCAGGAGCTGACAGACGCTGGAGGAGCGGCAAGGTGGCAGAACCTGGCCCCCGGAACCTGGTGGCTCGAGCTGGAGACAGGATCCCTGCCGATGGGGTTGTCTCCGGCAGTGACGTTTCCCATGGCCGTGAGGGTGGATCCGGGCCGTGGTTCGACGCTGCACATCCCCCTGCTGCGCTCCGGAGATGTATCCGGAGTCGTCTACCTGGATGACAGCCATGACGGCAGCCTTACCGAAGGAGAGCGATCTCTCTCCGAAATGCGCATGGTCCTGCTCCATGGGGACCGGGTTGTCAAAGAGAGTCTGACTGATCGCAATGGGCGCTATGAACTCCACGGCGTACACCCAGGCACCTACCGCCTTCGCATAGCCGACGGATGGCTGCCTGCAGGATGGGTTGTGACAGGTCCCGTTGAAGTAGAGATACAGGTCCGGCCCGCCGAGGAAGTGCGGGTGAAGCCCTATGGGATTGCCCCACGCCGCAAGCCTTTGATCCGCACATTCGTTGGCGAAGGCCCGGTGGCGGTGTCGGCCGCGGCAGACTCTGCAGACTCGGTCAGGAGTCGGTTCCGCGAGGCACCAGAGGCGAAGCCGGGGCCGAAACCGGATACCGGTCAGGGCGACGTGCCCCGGCCTCCGGATGAAGAACCCGGACACCCTGTGGAGCCGGAGGCTCGTCGGCACCATGCGATGCCGGAGACGCCACGCCCAACCGTCAGCTCTGCCCCGAAGGAGTCAGTCCTTTTCCTGCCAACTCCGGACTCGCTGTTGCCAATGCCAGCGCCACCCATGATCTCACCAGCCATGGAGATGGAAACCGGGAAGGAGGAGTCCGGGCCGATGAGCATTCCACCCATAAGGCCTTGCAGTTGGGCTGTTATGCCTGCTGCCCTGAAGCCTGGCAAAGGCCCTGAAGACTTTGTGGAGGAAAGGTAGCGGGTTCCTCGCCATGACCTCACCTCGCAGGGACCGGTCGGGTGGCAACCGGCGCACCACGACAGCCTGGTGTGAACCGGGCCGGAGAAACTTGTCCTCCGTGTGGGGCCGCCGGTGCTACCCTGTCGCCCGGGGTTCATGAGATTGCCCGGCTCCGTCCGGCAAGTCTGGCGGGCCGTCCCCCGACAACCGCCAAAGCAAATCTGGGAAGTGTGAGGAAGGGAGATCCCCAACGCCGCTCCCGCCCGCGGCGGACCGGGCCTCCCTGGGAGGATTCATCGATGTCAGTCCGTGTTGATGGGAAGAGCCTTCGGATCGAGGACGTAGTGCGGGTAGCCCGCCACGGGGAGAAGGTGGAGCTTGCACCCGATGCCGTCGAGCGAATACGCACCTGCCGCGGGATGCTCGAGAAGAAGATCGTCGCGCGGGAGATCATGTACGGGGTCAACACCGGGATCGGGGAGTTCTCCGAGATTGTCCTCACGGACGAGCAGGTGAAGGACTTCCAGAAGTATCTCATATACAACCACGCCGCCGGTATCGGCGACCCCTGCCCTGTCGAGGATGTGCGCGCGGCAATGCTCAGCCGCATAAATGTGCATGCCCGCGGCCACTCCGGCTGCAGAACGGAGATTACACAGACCTACGTGGATATGCTCAACAAGGGCGTCGTGCCGGTGGTGTGCGAGAAGGGGAGTGTCGGCGCATGCGGCGATCTCTCTCCGATGAGCCAGCTGGCCCTCTGTCTCATGGGCGAAGGCGAGTCCTTTTACAAGGGCAGACGGATGTCTACTCTGGACGCGATGAACGAGGCGGGGATACCCGTGCCCGGCCTGCTTGCACGGGATGGACTGGCTGCGATAAATGGATCGAACCTGATCACGGGCATGGGCTGTCTGACGCTTTATGATGCAGAACGCTGGATTGCACAGGCCGAGATAGCCGCCGCCATGACCCTGGAAGCCCTGCTGGCGAACATGAAGCCGTATGATGACCGTCTCCATGCGCTGCGGGGATTCCAGGGGGCGCGCACATGTGCAGCGAATCTCAGGGCGGTGATGGAGGGATCCGATCTCGTCACGGGCAAGCTGAAGGTGAAGGTGCAGGATGCCTACTCGATGCGCTCTACTCCGCAGGTCATCGGTGCAGTCCGGGACATGATGGCCTATGCGCGCAGGCAGTTCGAGATAGAGTTGAACGGTGTTGCCGACAACCCGATCTTCCTCCCGGAGGAAAACACTGTCCTGACCGGGGCCAACTTCCAGGGCACGCCGATAAGTCTGCCTCTTGATACCGTCGGCTCGGGAATCTGCATGATCTCGGTTCTGTCGGAGCGCCGCCTGAACCGGCTCCTGAACCCGGCGCTGAGCGTCGGCCTTCCCGCCTTCCTGACGAAGGGCGCAGGGATGTTCTCAGGCCATATGCTGAGCCAGTACACTGCGGGCATGCTCGTCGTCGAGCAGCGCATCCTGAGCAATCCCAGCCATACGCAGTCGATACCTGCAGCAGCCGACCAGGAGGACTTCGTGAGCATGGGGATGAACGCGGCACTAAAGACCCGCCAGATCCTCGAGAACGCATACGGTGTGCTCGGGATCGAGTACATCGCAGCTGCACAGGGGCTGGACTTCCGCGAGTTCACATCCGGCAGGGGCACGCGCGCTGCGCACGGTGTAATACGCAAGGTGGTCGAGCATCTAGACGAGGACCGCCCGCTCTTCCCCGATCACAACAATATGATGGCGGCAGTGAAGGAATGCGCGATTCTGAGTGGTGTGGAGGCCGAGGTCGGCAGGCTAAGGACCTCATGGTAGCCTTCCGCCCGGGTGTGCGCCGGGCCTGATCCCGGGCCCGGCGCAGTTGCCGGTGCGCCCGGCGGGGCAGGAACCTGCCGCCGCCGGGCGCCCGGAACTCAGTACCTCAGAATGAGCGCTATGCGCTGGTGCTCCGAAAGGTGGGAGGCGGGCAGAAACACTACCCTGCCCTGCCTGGCCAGGACTGCCTCTATGATCTCATCCACCGCATCGTCCATGACACCGGGCTCTGTCGGATCCTCTGCCGGGACAAGGTTCATGCCGTTGCCGTCCACGCGGGCTGGAAAGTGGAAACCCTCCTCCACGAGCAGGAGCCTTCCCCGCCCCTCGTGCGCCAGTCTCCAGACATCTCCAAGTGTCGAGGCCAGCTTGCGCCCGCCCGCGGCCTTTTCGAGTTCCGATGTGACCGCGAGACGCTTCTTCTCCAGGCCGGCTTCGACCGCGGGCCACACCAGCTTCGCCAGGTCGTGCGGCGGGGTCTTATCGTGGCTTCCTTCGATCTCGGCGATGATCGAGCCTTGGTGATCTGTTATCTCCCTGTAAAAGGCCAGGTATCGCTCCACTGCGACAAGCGCGACAGGCAGGGGATCCTCCGCGATGAAGGACTTGAGCGCGGCATCCACACGGCGGAAGAACTGGCGGTGTCGCTCGTCCCTGTGGGCGGATTTGCTGATTCCCATTCCTGCGGGGAGGGGGGCTTCACCGCCCGGCCCTTCGTGCGTCATGGGAAAACCGCCCTCTTCAACCTCGATGAGGTTGTCAAGTGTGCCCTCGTAGAATCTGGTGGGCTTCTCGCTCAGGACCAGGGTCCAGTAGCGCGGTGTTCGATTCATTGCGAAGACCAGGTCCCTGGTCAGAAAGGTCTTGTCCACCACCACCCGCTCCTTCACGGAAAACGGCAGACGGTATACATGACCCACATCACGGTTTACAAACAGGGCCAGCCCATCAAGCGAGTGCCTGAAGTCAAGCCTGTCCGCAATGCCCGTAAGCCGGTCCAGGATCGGCTGCACCTCACGCCTGCCGAACTCCTTCAGCAGACGTTCGTCGGCCTGCTTTATGAGGTTTCCGAGCCGGATGGGGTCCTGCTTGTTTTCCGGCGATGTCCGGTGCGTTGGCAGGGTGATGGTCACCGATGGGTATCCCGCAATCTTCTGTAACAGGAGAATGTCCTGGCGTTTCATTTGGGCTCTTCCTTTCCGTGCTTGCCGGCGAGGGTTCCGCTGGGGAGGCCGCCGGGCTGTTACTGATCAGCACCATGGCTTTGGGTGCCACAGCAGGGGAATCATGAATGATCCGGGTTGCAGGCGGACTCTACACATTCTACATTCCCTTCAGCGCGTCATGTACGTTGTGCCTGTAAAGGCGTATGAGCGGGATGAGGATCGCGAGGGGACACCCAATCAGTGTCAGTCCCCACAGCCATGGGTGGAAAGAGGTCGGCCATGGGAGAGTTACATCGAACAGGGTGATCCCAGGCAGTCCCACAATCCACCCAACCGCTATCCATTCCACCAGAATCGCCAGGGGCAGTGCGCAGATCCACACCAGAAGCGCCTCGAAGAGCAACCATCCGGCCACCTGCGCATTTCCGTATCCCAGCGATTTCATGACTGCGAGATCCTCTCCCATCCCTTCGAACCTGGCGTTGAAGAGGACCATCACGCACAGGAGGCCAAGTAGAGCGGTTATGCCGCCTATGAACCGGCCTGCAATGGCTCCGCCGCCGATCAGGCGTTCGAGAAGCTCCATCTGTTCACTCACGATGAAGGTTTGGGCCACGGTATAGTTGTCGAAGAAATCCCGCAGTCTATCCTCCTGTCCCTCGTGCAGCCAGATCAGCATGTACGACATCCCCATCTCGTCCCGCACCTGACGCAGAAGGTCGAGAGGGATGGCGAGCCTGTACATCTCGAACGCCTCTTCCAGTGCGGTGTAGAACTGTCTGTCGTACACAAGTCCTGTGGGCTCCAGAATCCCGGAGATAACCATCTCCTTCCGCCACAGGGGTTCACCTGTGTCGGGGTGGGTCCAGATGGACACAGCCTCGACCATCGAGCCCACGATGAGGTTCCGCCGGCGGGCGACCTCGGATCCCGCGACCATCTGACCACGGCGATAGAACCACTGACCGTCTCCAACCGACGGTTCTTCCATCTCCGCGTCCGGCCTTTGCAGAAAGCTCCTGTCCGTTGCGATGACCCTGTACCCTTCGCCGGTTGCGAAGTCCATGATCGGTGTGGCCTGCTTGACCACCTCCATAGTGTCATCCGTGCCGGTGAGGGGGCGAACCCACCTCTTCCTGTCCATTGGTTCTCTCGCGTGCCGGAGCAGCTCATACGGGATAATGCCGTCCTCGTGCCCGATGCCGAGAAGAGCGGAAAGCACAAGCTCGAGGCCGGGTGTCTTCGCACCGACTATTGCATCGATTGTCCGGTCGTATTGCCTGATCCCCTCGCGGGAGTATGAGAGCACTGTTACAAGCAAACCGGCTGCCGTAAGAGGGATGGTCAGCGACAGCACAGCCAGGAGCGAGGACACCGGGCGGCGGATGAAGCTGATGAAGGCCAGCCTCAGGCCGGACATACGGTGGCGATCTCCTCTATATTATACACAAGCCTGAACATGTGGCGTATGCGCTCATCATGGCTCACCACGATCAGTGTGCCGCCAACGGAGGTTGCGGCGGCCAGCAGTTCCGTCACGACGCGGCCGGCGCTCACCCCGTCGAGATTGGCCGTGGGTTCATCGGCAAGTGTAAGCGGCCTGGCCCTGGCCAGCGCTCTGGCCACAGCGGTCCTCTGCTGCTCTCCGGCGCTTAGATGCCAGGCGAGACGGTCCGCCTGATCCCGCATTCCAACCCGGGCGAGCGAACTCAACGCCTCCCTCCTTCCTGCCG
>CAZWSC010000058.1:0-11183 GCA_964636385.1 uncultured bacterium | reverse complement strand
GGGGGTAGCCGCAGGCAACTCCACGTGTTACTGAGCGATCCGCCTTCTGCCACGTGTTTGCGTGAGCGGTAGCACAATGCCAAGGATGATCCCCAGCCGGAATGCCGTGCCCCAGTCCACCGCGCCCGCACCGTGGGCGATGAGGCTGTACAGGTATGTCACCGCGGCAGTAACAAGGAACGTGACGGGCATGGTCATTACCATGTCCAGCAGAAAGCCTCTGGTGTTCACTCCGACCTCCTTCTCTTCGCTGATCTGTCCAACTACCTGGCGCTGACCCGCTGGTTGTGGTGGCTGGCACGGACCGTGCCCTCCACGGGCCGCGACAGCACCGGACCGCCGGCTCCCGCGGATTGCCAGAGATGCAGATCCTGCGCGGATCTACAGGAAGAGTCAGGCAGTGCTGACTTCGGATTCAGCCTTCCTGTCATCTGCCGCGGTGCGGAACCGGCGAAATCTCCTGCACCGCCGAGCGTCCGTCTTCGGACTGTCTTGGCGCCGATTCGAGTACCTTCCGGTCTCGCTCGCACCGCGGTTGACCCGCGCTTCACGCATCGGATCTGCCAACCTGGTGAGAACCTTTTCGTGACATCCCCCCTCAGATCCTGCCAGTCCACTCCTTGACAAGACGCATGTCAAACTCAAACTTGACTGGTCTCATTTCCCATATTCACAGTTACGCAGTGTGAATCCCCTCCCTGCCCTGATCGATCTGTTCTCTCGTCGTACCCTGATCGGAGACGGCCTCTTCGGCCTCCGGGGTCGGCGGGAGAATATCCCCTGGCAAGCAGGATCTCGCCGTCGCGGGCGATGAGGACGGCGCCGCTGATCAGATCATCCCCCGGTGAGTGGATCGAGGTAGGCGTCGACCCGGGCTTCGAGATCCGCCGTGGCGGCCTGTACTGTGCGGCCAGGGTCCCAAGCGAGCAGCAATGGGAGGACGGACAGGGTGAGTGCTTCACGGAAGTGGCGAGTCAGGGGCGGCTTGCACACCGGGTTTCTCCGTGTGGTATCCAACGTCCACATCCGGATGATACTGCTGACGCAGACCAGCGTTCTCGAGGTCCAGGGCCACCCGTGCCTTGTCTCGCGCGCCATTGTGGCGTGTCGCTGCGAGTTTCACGAACAAGGCGCCCTAGAACTCCGCCGAGTTCGGCACCCTCGGGAACGGGATCACGTCGCGTATGTTCGCCATCCCGGTGACGTACTGGATCATCCGCTCGAACCCGAGGCCGAATCCTGCGTGGGGGACTGTGCCGTACCTGCGCAGATCGCGGTACCACCAGTAGGTCTCCTTCGGCAACCCCATCTCCTCGATCCTGCGGTCGAGCACATCCAGGCGCTCCTCGCGCTGGCTCCCTCCGATGATCTCGCCGATCCCGGGGGCGAGGACATCCATCGCTGCCACCGTGCGGCCGTCGTCGTTCAGGCGCATGTAGAACGCCTTGATATCCTTCGGGTAGTTCATCACGACGACAGGCCGGCCGACGAACTCCTCCGAGAGGTAGCGCTCGTGTTCGGACTGCATGTCCATTCCCCAGCGGGGCGCGAACTCGAACTTCTTCCCCGATTTCTCAAGGGCAGCTACAGCCTCTGTGTAATCCATCCGTTCGACGCTGGAGCTGAGGAAGCCCTCCAGGCGCTTGATGCAGTCGGAGTCGACGCGTTGCTGGAAGAAGGCCATGTCATCGCCGCGCTCCTCCAGCACAGCCTTGATGATGTACCTGAGGAATGCCTCGGCCAGGTCGGCGTCTGCGGCGAGGTCGGCGAAGGCGATCTCGGGCTCGATCATCCAGAACTCGGCGAGGTGGCGGCTCGTGTTCGAGTTCTCCGCACGGAAGGTCGGGGCGAATGTGTAGACGTCGCGCATCGCGAGGCAGTAGGTCTCGACATTGAGCTGACCGGAGACCGTGAGGAAGGCCTGCCTTCCGAAGAAGTCCTGGCTGAAGTCGACCTGCCCGTCGGGAGTGCGCGGGAGGTTGACGAGGTCGAGCGTGGAGACGCGGAAGAGCTCGCCCGCCCCCTCGGCGTCGCTGGCTGTGATGATCGGCGTGTGGATCCAGTAGAAGCCGCGCTCGTGGAAGAAGCGGTGGATCGCCATCGACAGCGTGTGGCGGACGCGCGTCACGGCGCCGAAGGTGTTGGTCCGCGGCCTCAGGTGCGCCACCTCGCGGAGGTACTCGTAGGTGTGGCGCTTGGGGGAGACGGGGTACGTGTCGGGATCATCCACCCAGCCGACGACCCGCACCGTACTCGCCTCGATCTCGAACTTCTGCCCCTTCCCCTGCGACTCGACGAGCCGGCCTGTTGCCTCGACAGCGCATCCCGCCGTCAGCCTCTGGATCTCGCTGTCGTAGTTGGGCAGCGAACTCCCCGCGACCGCCTGGATCGGATCGAAGCAGGAGCCGTCGTGGATGTGCAGGAACGAGATCCCCGCCTTGGAATCCCTGCGGGTTCGGATCCACCCCTTGACCGTGACCTCGGTGCCGATGGGCAGATCGCCGTGAAGGATCTGCCTGATGCGATGCTCTGCCATGTCTCGTGCGGTTCCTTCCGGGCGCGGCGGCCGCCCTTCGCGTGTTCTGTGCGATCCCGGATCCACCGGTCCCGGGCCTCCGGGCCATTCCCGGAGTGAGCGGCGATTCTACCGGCGGGATGGCGCCTGATCAAGGAGGGGGAGCAGAGAGTGGTCGTCGATCCGCTGGGAGATGCGGCCCCCTGCCGGGTTTGTTCAACTCAAGGCGGGATCATCTCCCTTGAGCGCTTCTCGCGCGTCCTGCGGATGAAGGCGATCAGGGGTCCGAGTCCGAGCAGCGCCGTTCCAACCCACAGAAGCCCCATCATCGGTTTGACCGCCGCTTCCACGGCAAGGATCTCGGGGTCTGTCCAGGAGCCGTCATCGATGTGGACGCGGATCCTTCCCTCCTCCACAAGCATTCCCATGAGGGTGAGAACACTGCCGTCCAGCAGGTCTGACATGACAGGCTCTCCCTGCATGCGGCGGTCTCCCACCCGCATCGGAAGCGCCTTCATCTCCACGATCTCCCCGACCTCGATCTCGAGGATCGCCTCGACGGTCATGCCGGTCATGAGGCCCCGCATCGGAGACTCGGGGTGATCGGGCGCATCCATGCGGAAGCCGAGGAATGTGAGGCCCGTGCCGTAGAAGTCCATCGGCTCATTCTTCCGCAGTTCGATCGTCTCGCCCGGGCCTTCTCCGATCTCCAGAGTCACCGGCGCAATGTACAAGTCGGCGTGAAACCGGCGGAGTATGCCCGGCTTGCGGAACAGGTTCCCGTTCGGAAGCTCGTACATGGTCAGGTGCGTCCTGTGCCGCCCGCCGCCTCTGTCGGTGATCTCAACGGCCCACTCGTACTCAGGCTCCGATCCCCGCACGTAGCCCCGGTAGGTCAGTTCGTACCCCATCGCATCCACCGGAGAGTTGAGCCGCAGGCTGTAGTACTCCTCGCTGTCCCAGTACCCGGAGGCGACGATCCCGACGAACATGAGGGCGAAGCCCAGGTGCGAGACGTGCGCACCGGTACGCAGCCAACCGTGACGGGCCACACCAATCAGCCGGATCAGGCTCGCGAAGAACGCCGCGGATGCGATGAAGAGCAGGATCATCGCCGCGATCCCCCGGCCGCCGGCCACGAAGGCCGCCGCAGTGGCGACGGCGGCGAGGATCGCTGTGAGGGCTACACGCGGCATCCAGCGCGACGCCGGTTGCGGCTTCCAGCCCAGAAAAGGCGCGACGCAGAGCAGCGCAAGCAGTATGACATACAGCGGGTAGTTCACCTGGTTGTAGAACTCGGCCTTCGGGACTGCAGGGCTTCCTGCCCATGTGGAGAAGATCGGCCACGAAGTCCCGATCAGCACCAGGACCCCGGATATGGCAAGGATCACGATCGCGGCTGTCAGGATCGTCGGCCAGGCCAGGATCGCAGGCGGGGGATTGGCCGCCTGCGGAGCATCGGCCGCCGGTATGGCCTGGCCCGCCCTTGTGGCATCGGCCGTGGGCAAAGCGTGGGCCGACTGCGATGCCGGCTTTGCCTCCATCAGGCTTCCGTGCGATCCGCCCGATGCCGCCGGCCGGCGAAACCGGCGCACCAGGAGCGCAAGGACCGACACCGCCGCAGCGGCAGCAAGGGCACCGACAAGCCACCCGTGGATCGTTGCCCCGGAGAAGGAGTGAACCGAGAAGCCGGCCAGCACGCCGCTCCGCGTCAGGAATGTGGCGTAGAGGATCAGCCAGTAGCCGGCCATCGCCAGGGCCAGGTTGGCAGCCCCGAGGGAGCCTGTCTTCCTCTGTACAAGAAGGCCGTGCATAAGGGCAGCCCCTGCGATCCAGGGTACGAGCGATGCGTTCTCCACCGGATCCCAGCCCCAGTACCCGCCCCAGCCGAGGACCTTGTAGGCCCACACCCCGCCGACAATGATCCCCGCCCCCAGGGTCAGGAATCCGAAGATCGCCCAGCGCAGGGCGGGGCCCGCCCAGGCCTTGTCGTCCCTGCCGAACGCAGCCACCCATGCGAGCGCCGCGGGCAGCGCCATCGCGGCGTAGCCGAGGAAGATGACCGGCGGGTGAATCGCCATCCACGGATCCCGCAGGAGAGGATTGAGACTGCGCCCGTCGGGCGGGGCGATCTCGCTCATCCGGAAGGGATCGCCTCCGCGGATCAGCATGAAGAGGACGAGCACGAGGACGGTCGGGAGGTAGGCTGTGATTGCGGCGGCGGGCCGCCACGACCTGCCGTGGAATAGGCTGATCCCCAGCACCGCGGCAAGAAGGGCCCACAGCAAGAATGTCCCTTCCTGCCCGCCCCAGAACGACGCCACGAGGTATAGCGGTTCCAGGGCCCTGCAGGAGTAGGCGGCGACGTACTCGTACCGGAAGTCATGCGTGAGGATCGCGTGCATCAGGATGCACGAAGCGGCCGCGAGGCACAGCGTCATCCCGAGGTAGGTCCAGCGGAGGATCGGCTCGCCGTGCGCTCTTCCGCGCATCCACACGACCGCGCCGCCCAGGGCCGCGAGGCCGAGGACGAAGGCGGCGCGTATGAGCAGGGCTCCGAGGGGCATCTGAGTCTCCTTGTCTACCCTGACTTCTCAGCGGCCGGAAGAGCGGCCGTCCGGGCGCTCAGTATTGCCAACTTCGTCTGTGATGTCGACGAAGATGAACGACCGCTCCCGCTCCGGGAAGCCACCGTCGGGCGGCGGGTCAGGCCAGCCGTATACCCGGTCGTCCAGGTACCGCAGGTCGGTTCCGAAGTAGCGGTTGAAGATGAGCCGCATCGTGTTCACGGGCGTCATCCCATCCCACGGCTCGATGCCGTCACCGGGCAGGTGGAGCGCGTTGAGTATCCCGGCCCGCCTGCGCCACAGCCCGGTCTCCGTGAGCGACTCCCCGTCCGGGAAGACATACGGCCCTTCGTCGCTCTGCAGGATGATGATCGGGGGGCGCTCCGACTCGCGGAGCAGGATCGGGATCAGCTGCTCGAGCCTGCGGTTGATGTACTGCACCTGCGCCAGGTATCCCTTGCGCCGCGTGCGCCGCGGCTCCCAGGGCATGACCAGCGAGCCGTCCGCGTGCAGCACATACGGGGGATGGGGGGAGATGAAGTGTGCGAAGACGAACTTCGGCCCCTCCCCGCCGGGCAGGCTCTCCAGGGTGCTGAAGGCGTGCTTCACCTGCTGATACTCCTGGTTCTGCAGGAAGAAGAACCTGTAGGGGGTCATTCCGAACAGCGCCTTCGAGAACTCCGACAGAAGCAGGGGATCGGTCAGGATCCTGTCCGCCTGGGGGCTTCTCCGCGTCGGCTCGTGCCAGCTCCCGATGTGCAGGTAGCGGTATCCCGCGTTCCGAAGCGCCCTCGTGGCGATGTTCCTCTCGACAAGGGTCCTGTAGAAGTTCTGCCCCATGTACCGCTCGCCCAGGTACTGAAGGTTCATGGAGGAGGCGAGGGAGATGTGGGTCAGAAGGTAGTTCGCCAGGCTCGAGTCGTAGACATGGAAGCCGTGGTTTTCGAGGAAGCCGACGAACGGCGCGATGTCGAAGTCGTCGAACTCCCGCAGGGAGGATGGGCTCGCGTAGCGGTCGAACATCAGGAAGTAGATGTCCGGCGGGTCTTCGGGAAGCGACAGGGAGGGGGGCTCTGTCATGGTGAATATGGAGAACGGATCCCTCACGGAGCCGCCGCGGTCGTGATGGTGAAGGGCGGTCGAGACGCCGATGCGGATCAACACGATGGCTGTCAGGATGCAGGCTGCCAGGTTCACGAAGCTGACCACACGGCGCAGCCGCCTGCGCGTCAGGATGATGCCGAAGGCGGCTGCGGCAAGGGTGAGGCACCACAGCGGGAAGAAGATCCGGTTGGCGACGAGGTGCTTCTCCGTGAAGAGGCCGGTTGCCGAGCGCGCAGCCTCGATAGCACCCGCATAGGCGAAGGAGAACAGGATGAAGCAGGAGATGATGAGCCCTGTCCTGGCCGCGTTCAGTCTCAGCAGGATCGCCAGGCCCGACAGCAGTGCGGTTGTCCCGACGACAGCCGCGACCGGCACCATCAGGTCGTGCAGGGTGACCTGCGAGGTGCTGTCGGCATAGACGGAGAGGATTGGGAAGAGGGCGAGCAGCCAGCAGTGGAGATACGCGGTCAGCGGGTGCGTCTTCGCCTCAAAGGCGGCCGGTCCCGAACTGCGGTCTTCCATCAGGCGATTCCTCAGGCATCCGTTCGTCTTTCCATGAGGTACAGGACCCGCGATGAGCGGCGGATCTCCTCGGCGGACACGATACGGTACAACCGGCCGAAGGCCTCTTCCAGCCCGGACCGCGTGTAGTCGGGGAAGATGTCCTCCCTCGATGCGAGAAGCTGCCGGACCCTGGCATCGTCCTTGGGCACGAACTCAAGGATCAGGCCGGGGGCCAGGCTCGCAAAGTACCTGGCGATGCTCCCCAGCGGAAGGTTGTTGGCGATCGCCAGGTGGTGTATCAGCGCCAGCGCCATGCAGGCATCCACTGGGCCGCGCCCGGCCACGGAGGATCGCTCGGCGTTGGCCCACCCAGTCGGGGGGCTGGGGTTGGTCAGGTCCAGGAGCAGGGGGAGGAGGTTCTTCTCACCGGCGGTCTTCACGTCACGGTAGTTGAGCTCCACGGCGACCGGATCGATGTCCCACGAAACAGCGAATGCTCCCGCCTTGACCGCCAGCCGGCTGAAAAGCCCGCGATTCGCGCCGAGATCCCAGAGGGTCGCAGGCCTGATCCTGCCCAGGAACGACTCCACCAGCTCCATCTTGTGACTTAGCCCTTCGTCATCGTAGCTGCCGCTCTCGTCGTAGGCCCCCCAGACGGTACGCGGCAGGTTCCACCGCAGGCCCGAGATGAACTGGCGCAGGCCCTCGATGAAGGTGCCGAGGGCGCGGTCGCTCATCCTGCGCCGGGTCGTCTCCGTCGCCTCCGGCCTGCCCTCGTACCTGGCCTGCATCCTGGCGTGCGCATGGATGTGGATCTGGAGCGACGGGCTCAGCTTCGTGATCCCGGGCAGAAGCTTCGACGCCAGGGGGAGCGGGATCCCATCGATGTACACCCGCATCAGCTGGCCCAGGGCGGCGTCGCGGTGCGCGATCAGCGCCAGCGGCGCTGCGAAGTGCTGGCAGAACTGCCGGTATGCCATCCACGGGGAACCCTCGCGCCGGGCGGCGAAGGACAGGGTGTCTATGAAGACCGGCCGTCCGTCGAGGAACTGCACGTTGTACGCGCTCGCATCCTTCAGCGTCATTCCCCGGCCCAGCGCAAGCGCCTGCACCTCCAGCGTGAGGAGCGCAGCATCCTTCAGCTGGCTGAAGCACCATTCGTACGGGTAGGAGATGAAGGGAACGGGCCGGGGCCTGATGACCTTGTACGCCGAGGCGGTGCGGGCGAGGCCGATCTCCACCTCTTCGTGGGGGATGAGGAGCCCCCTGCCGACCAGGTCGTCATAGAGGCCGGATTCCGTCAGCAGCTCGTAGTCCGACCGGCAGGACTCGTTGATCTGCCTGTAGAGGATCCCGTTATCCGTGAAGATGAACCCGCCGGGATCCCTGAATGAGGCTTCCAGGCGGTTCGCGTCAGAGGGCCGCCCGGGCGGATGAGGCCTGCCGGGGGATGTGCCGGCGGGGCTCATGGCTGTGTGTCTGTAGGCCCCTTGCCGCGGCGGAAGACCCCTGCGATCCGGGCGATCGACTTGCGGAACACGACCATGCAGGTGATAAGCCCGGCGGCGAGGAGCTGCAGGATGATGCTTCCCGTTCCCGGGTCGACGTACGCTCTTGCGGCCGATGCGTCCAGCATCAGGAGCGCGATGGCGAGCCCTGGTGCCGCTGCGGCCGGAACTGCTCCCTTGCGGTATGACATCCCCGATTCTCCTCCTGTGCCGGCAAGTCCTCCGCCGCCCAAGCGTGCGGGCCGCACGCAGTGTCGTGGCTCCGGGAGCTTCCTGGCCCAACCTGTAGTTTCGTTCCATCCGGAACGGTTCTTGAAACCTATAGCCGATCCTGCTCTCCTGTCCAGAGATGTATCGGCCGCCGGGGTTCCGGCAGGTGCGCCGGCCCGGCAGGCAACCCCTCGATGAACGGCGCGGTGAGAGCGCTCGACGATCGACATCAGGAGAAAGGAAGCTGGAGATATGAACTACAGGCACCTGGGCAGATCAGGACTGAAGGTCTCTGAGCTGTCCTTCGGGACATGGGTGACGTTCGGCACCCAGCTCGGCGTGGATGAGGCGGCTGAGCTTGTGAACATGGCTTATGCAGCCGGGGTCAACTTCTTCGACGGCGCGGAGGTCTACGCTCAGGGGAAGGCGGAGGAGATCCTGGGGCAGGTTCTGGCCCGCATGGACTGCAGGCGGTCGGACCTTGTGGTCTCCACCAAGATCTTCTGGGGAGGAGAGGGGCCAAACGACCGCGGCCTCTCGCGCAAGCACATCATGGAGGGGGTCGACGCCGCCCTGGAGCGGATGGACCTGGACTACGTCGATCTCGTCTACTGCCACCGCCCCGACATCGAGACCCCCATGGAGGAGACCGTCTGGGCGATGACAGACCTCATCCGCAACGGGATGGCCTTCTACTGGGGGACGAGCGAGTGGAGCGCCCAGCAGATCATGGAGGCATACGCCGTCGCGCGCAGGGAGCACCTGATCCCCCCGGTCATGGAGCAGCCCCAGTACAACATGTTCCACCGCGACCGCGTGGAGGCCGAGTACTCCCGCCTCTACACGGAGATCGGCCTTGGCACGACGACATGGAGCCCGCTCGCCGGCGGTCTGCTTACAGGCAAGTACGGCGGCGGGATCCCGGAAGGCTCGCGTCCGACAGTGTCGGGGTACGAGTGGCTCCGCAGGCGCTTCGAGGGGGACGAGGCTGCGGAACAGATCCGCAAGGTGCAGGCCCTGGAGCCGATCGCGAAGGAACTCGACTGCACGATGGCGCAGCTTGCGATCGCGTGGTGCCTGAAGAACCCGGATGTCAGCACCGTGATCCTCGGCGCCTCGAAGCCCGGGCAGCTGAAGGAGAACCTGGGCGCGAGCGATGTCGTCCCGAGACTCACCGATGAGGTGATGGAGCGGATCGAGGAGATCCTCGGCAACAGGCCCGCGCGGGAGGTCAACTGGCGCAGGCCGTGAGCGGGCGCACCGGACGGCCCACAGCTTCGCAGGCCGCGGGCCGTCAGTTGAAGTCCTGGATCACCAGGTCGACCCGCCGGTTGCGCTGCCGCCCCTCGGCGTTGTCGTTGTCGGCAACCGGCCGGGTCATGCCGTATCCCTCCACGGTCATGCGGTTCGCGTCGACCCCCTGCGCCACGAGGAAGTCGAAGACCGCCTTCGCGCGGCGGCGCGAGAGGTCCAGGTTGTACTCGGCGCGTCCGATGTTGTCGGTGTGGCCCTCCACCAGGATCTTCATCTCGGAGAACTGGTTCAGGATCGTCGCCACGCGGACCAGGCTGAACTCGACCTGCCGGCGGAGTACCGCCTTGTCGAAGTCGAAGAGGATGTCGGAAAGGCTGACGATCGTCCCCCTCGCCTCGCGCGATATGCGGGCGAACTCCCCTTCCAGCTGCTGCAGCGATTCGTACAGTCGGTCCTGTCGTGTCTGGGCCTCGGCGCGCATCTGCTCCAGCTGGGTGCGGAGGTCCCCGCGCAGGCCGCGCTCCAGATCCAGCGTGGCCCGCAGCGCGAGGTCCCTCGCCTCTCCGTAGCCGGCGGCCCTGGCGGCGGCCCGCTCACACGTCTCGAAGGCCGCTGCCTGCCGCACGCGGCACTCCAGCTCCTGCACCGCGCGGCCGGCGGCGTGCAGGAAGGCGCGTGAGTGCACAGGGTTCTTTCCGGCGGCCGCCCAATCCAGGTTCCGCCTCATCGTGAGTTCCAGGTCGGCGCGGGCGACCCGCCACTTCCGCGCTTCGATTTCCCACTCCCTCCAGAGAGCCTGAACTGCTGTTCGTTCGAGCGGAGGACTCCCGGTCCCGCTCAATGTGGTTGCCGGGAGGCTGGGCACCGGGAAGGGAGCGCCGGCACCGGGATCCCCCGGTACACCCGGTGCAGACCTTCGTGCAACCTGCTCCGTCTCGACCAGGAGCTTCATCGCACTGTCCCAGCCCTTGCGGGATTCCTCCACGGCCCGCAGACACCGGTCGACGCGAGGTGCCGCCCCGTCCGCCTCGGCCAGAGCCTGTGCGAGGCGATAGCCGGCAAGCGAGCGGACCAGGTGCGGATGAGCATCAGATCTCTTCCCCCTGTCCAGAAGTACTTGCGCCGAGTCCTGGTGCGCCCTGGCCTGATCGATCAGCTCTCTCGCAGTTCCCGAATATCGGGCCGGATCCAGGGCCTGACGGTAGGCCCCCAGTGTTTCCATCGCGGGGAGACCCGGCACCCGCCGGGCAGCGCAGCCTGTGAGGAGCAGGGGGGATAGTCCGGCGAAGAGCAGGATCGCCTGGATCAGTGCGGCATGGATCCCGATTCTGCCGCTCCGCCGAGTTGCATCGGTTGTCCGAATCATCCTCTGCTCCTTGAGTTGATGCCTTCTGCCTGTCCGTCAGCGTGTTCAGTCTAACCTAGGCGCGGGGAGGCGTCATTCGGGATCAGGGCCGCCTGCCATGGTGTGGGATGTCACAGACAAGGCGGGGCCCCGGAACCCGGGGCGGTACCGGGGCC
>CAZWSC010000057.1:0-34238 GCA_964636385.1 uncultured bacterium | reverse complement strand
CCCCCCCGGCCCCCATCCCCGCCCCGTTCGCCGATCATCCTGCAGAGCTCCCAGTACGCCTCTGGGGATCCGGCTTCCATGAAGGGAGCCGCGGTTTCCCGCCATGCCCCCAGCTCCCCGCGTTCGGCCCAGTCAACCAGGAGTTCGCGCAGGTCGCCGAAGACAGTGTCGCCACTGCGGGTGAAGCGGCTGCAGACCTCCTCCACCGCCCTCCCCGACAGGACGGAGAGTCCCGAGAAGGCCCAGAGATCTACAGCAGCCGGCTCGGGATGGTCATGGATCCGGGCGACACGATGATCCTGTATCCGGATCTTCGCGTGGCGCGGATCCCGGACGCACACGAGAGTGGCCAGGTTCGAGAGCCTCTTGTGCTCTTCCAGGATCGGGCGGAGATCCGGCTGGAAGAGCATGTCCACATTCAGCACGACCACAGGATCACCCGCCAGCAGGTGCGACGCCCGTGCAAGCCCGCCGCCGGTTCCCAGGATCTCCTCCTCCAGGCTGAGGTGGATCTGCATCGCACCGAGCCCCGCCCGCCCCTGCAGGTCAACCACAGCGGCCTCCACCTTCCCGGCCATGTGATGCGCGTTGACGACGACCCCGCTGATTCTCTGGGAAGCGAGGTAATCAAGTTTCCACTCCAGGAGTGTCCGGCCGCCGACCGGCAGCAGCGCCTTGGGGAGCACGCGCGTCAGCGGTAGCATCCTTGTCCCGAACCCGGCAGCCAGGATCATCGCGCTGGTGTTCACGAACCTTCACTCCTCCGGATACAGAAGGAACGGCGCGGCCGTATCCAGATAGTCGGCCAGGTCATTCTCCCACGATGCCGTAATCTCCGCGGGAGATGCACCGCGCTCCAGGTCCAGTCGCAGCCGGTCCGTCCCGGCAATGCAGTCGATCGGCATGTGCACCTCCTCGTACTCGTACGGCGGAAGCTTCCATCGGAAGTGCTCCGGATACTGCGTACGAGCTGCGTGCAGGATGCCGACCGCCGTCTCGACCGGGAAGAAGCGGTCCTGGTCAGTAACGTGGATCTGGAAGCCGCCGGCAGTATCGCCCTGGTACTTGTGGAAGGTCGGCTGAAATGCAACAGGACGGAGGAGCCCCCCAGGGATCTCGAACCCTGCATCGACCCTTCTCCCAAGGAACGGCCCCAGCCGGTACGGATCGATCCAGGGCGCTCCGAAGATCTCGAACGGACGCGTGGTGCCCCGGCCTTCGGAAATGTTCGTCCCTTCCAGCATCACCATGCCCGGGTAGACCTCGGCCCCCTCAGGAGTGGGCAGATTTGGAGAAGGCGGAACCCAGGGGAGACCGGTGTCGCGGTGCCGCACTCGCCGCGACCAGCCCTCCATCGTCACCACCTGCAGCGACAGGTCCAGCTTCAGGGTATCAGCGCCGAACCTGCAGTACTCCCCGGCCGTCAACCCGTGGCACATTGGGACAGGGATGAGGCCGACGAATGTCTCGAACCCCGGCTTCAGCAGCGGCCCGTCGACCAGCACTCCGCCAAGGGGATTTGGTCGGTCCAGGACCATCACCGGGATTCCGGCCCGTGCGCATGCTCTCATGCAGTAAAGGGCGGTGATCAGGAATGTGTAGACCCGCGTGCCGACGTCGGGCAGGTCGATGATCACCGCATCCAGCCCGTCCAGCATCTCCGGCGCGGGTTCGCGCACGCGGCCGTACAGGCTGATAACTGGTACTCCCAGCGCCGGGTGCATGCCGTCGGAAGACTCGATCATGTTGTCCTGCTTCTCACCGGCGAACCCGTGCTGCGGGGAGAAGATCCGCTCCAGGCGGATACCGGGGATGGATGCGAGAACAGCAGGCGCTCCGGCGAGGCGGCTGTCGAGGGATGCGTTGTTGCAGACCAGTCCGATCCTGCCCCTGCCGGGAATCTGAAGCCTCGATGTGACGATCCGGTCGAGTCCGATCTTCATGGACGCCCCTTCTCCTTCTCAGTCCAGCCGAAGACCCCAGGATTTGGTTTGACAGCCGGACCGCCCTCCATCTTGAATCACCGGGTTCATGATCACAAGCTGGCGGAAGCGGCGCCTCCCCGGCACGACGGGATGCGGCGGCGTCAACCCAATCAGAGGAGCACTCTCCTGGAGCACCTGATTCCGACATCCTGGTTCACCGAGATGCCGCAGTGGCTGCTCCTGCTGATCGCGGCCGTGTCGTTCTACGGGCTGATTCGCGGAGCCGACTGGCTCGTGGAGGGCGCATCCGGCATCGCCCTCGGCCTGGGGATACCCAAGATCATCGTGGGCGCGACCATCGTCTCTCTTGGGACGACCAGCCCCGAAGCGGCTGTCTCCGTAATGGCCGCCTGGACCGGCCGCCCCGGTCTCGCACTCGGGAACGCGGTCGGCTCGATCATCGCAGACACCGGGCTGATCTTCGGGCTGGGCTGCCTGATCGCCCGGCGCATCCCCGCGGACCGCTTCATCCTGAATCGGCAGGGGTGGGTCCAGTTCGGCGCCGCCGCCCTGCTGGCTCTCTTCTGCTACTCGCAGTGGGTGCTGGGGGGGGCGGAGGCGGCCATCGAGCGCTGGATGGGGTTCGTACTGGTCGCGATCCTGGGCTGGTACCTGTGGGTCTCGGTCCGCTGGGGGAAGGCGCACCAGGTTCGCGCCCAGGCCGGGGGCGCCGCTGCGCCTGCCGATGGCACGTCCGCCGCACCCGCCGCCGCAGTGCATGCAGGGCCGTGGGCCGTGCTGACCATGCAGTTCGTGGTCGGCCTGGCCATGGTCGTTCTCTTCGGACACGTGCTGATAGTCTGCATGGAGGAGCTGGCACTCCGCTGGGGAGTGTCCGAGGTCGTTCTCGCATCCACGCTCGTGGCGTTCGGGACCAGCCTCCCGGAACTCGTGGTCGGCCTGACGGCAGTGCGCAAAGGACACGTCGAACTTCTGGTCGGCAACGTGATCGGCGCGGACATCCTGAATGTGCTCTTCGTGGCAGGTGCTTCCGCCTCGGCAGCCCGCCTGTCGATCATCGACCCCGGGGCCAGGATTCCGGAGGTCTTCCTCCTCCTTCACCTGCCCGTGCTGCTGCTGATCCTGGCGCTGTTCCGGGTGTTCATCTTCCGGGCGGTGCGTGCCGGGGAGTTCCGGCGCTGGTACGGCGTACCGCTGCTCGCGATGTACGTTGGCTACCTCATCATGAACTACGCCCTGGCCCGCTGAGCCGGGCGCAAGCCTCAACTCAGGCTGAGCATCCTTTGGACCGGGCGCAGGGCGGCGTCGCGGATCTCCTCCGGCACCATCACCTCGGGCTTGCCGTCGCGCAGGCAGAGATACAGCTTCTCCATCGTGTTCAGCCGCATGTGGGGGCAGAGCCGGCAGGCCTCGCAGGCGCCCTCGACCGGTGCGGGTATGTACTTCTTCGCGGGGGCAGCCTTCTGCATCTGGTGGATCACGCCGGGTTCGGTCGCGATGATGTAGCTCTCCGCATCGTCCTGCTGCACGTATCGGAGCAGGTCCGCCGTCGAGCCGATGTGGTCTGCCAGCAGCAACACTGCGCGGTCGCATTCGGGGTGGGCGGCGACTCTGGCATCCGGATGTTCCCGTTTGAGGGCGATGATCTTCCTGGCGGAGAAGACCTCGTGCACCTGGCATGTTCCCGGCCAGAGCACCATGTCGCGCCCCGTCCGGCTGATGATGTACCTGCCGAGGTGGCGGTCCGGTGCGAAGACGATCCGCCTGTTCTCCGGGATCGAGGCGACCATCCTGACCGCGTTGGAGGAAGTGCAGGTGAGCGTGGCGATCGCCTTCACGGCCGCTGAGGTGTTGATGTAGACGAGGACCTCGTGATCAGGGTAGTTCTTCAGCCACTTCCCGAAGGCGTGGGCGGGGCACCCGTCGGCCAGTGAGCACCCCGCCTCCAGGTCAGGCACAAGGACGGGCCTGTCCGGGTTAAGGATCTTCGCCGTTTCGGCCATGAAGTGGACTCCGGCGAAGACAATCATGTCTGCGTCGGTCTCCGCCGCCTTCCTGGCAAGGGCAAGGCTGTCCCCGACGAAGTCGGCGATATCCTGTATCGGCCCATCCTGGTAGTAGTGGGCCAGGACGACCGCCTTCTTCTCCGCCCTCAGCCGGCTGATTTCCGCCGCGAGATCCTGGTCCCGCATGGTGGCTGTTCCCTCGTCCCGCATCTGATCCCCTGGCTGGAACCCCTGGCGCCCGGCTTTCCCCGCCGGCGGCGACGGTCAAGGATAGTGCCCCCGGATCCCTCCCGCAAGCCCCATGCCCTGCAATGCACGATGCGACGGACAGCTTGCCTTTTTGCCCTAAAGCCCCCCCGGGCCGATGACGAATGGGGATATGAGAATGCCTCTTGCGCCTGCGGTGAGGGTTCACCGGCAGTGCAGTGATCCGGGGCATTGCGAAGGCACACAGGGAAGAAGGCCCAGAACGGCCGTAGTCACCCCGGCAGGGGAGCGGATGAAGACTCGACCGGGCCTTCAACAGGAGTCACGGATGATAAGACGGATGTTGGTCCTCCTGCCCGCAGTCCTGCTGGCTGTCGCTTCGTGCGGCATGAGCAGCACCGGAACAGACGGCGATGACCTGGGCAAGACGGAGCTGGAGATCCGGATGGTCAGCGCGAGCCCGACCGACACCTCGGCCGTGATCAGCTGGACCACGACCGACCAGACAGTGGGCACCGTCCAGTACGGGCGCGAGAAGACGGCGCTGACACGAACCGTCTCCTCGAGCCTGGCGTCGCAGCACGAGGCGGTTCTGCCGAATCTCGAGGCCGACACCGAGTACTGGTACCAGATCTCCGCTGCCAGCCCGCTCGGTCCCCGGGTCGGGACGGAGCCCGATTCCTTCCGCACACTCGTCAACCCGGACATACACGACACGACAGCTCCGGTCATATACGCGATCGAGGTGATCGGCATAACGCCTGGTTCCGCCACCGTCACGTGGTCCACCGACGACCGAACGGTCGGCGTCGTCTCGTACGGGTTCTCATCGATGTACGAACTGGGCAGCGTTCAGACGAATCAGATGGACCACAAGCGCTCCCACGCCGTGACGCTGACCGACCTGGAGGAGAACGAGGTCTACCACTTCCGCATCCAGGCGAAGAACTACGCCAGCCTGACCTCGTACAGCGAAGACGACACGTTCCGCACGAAGGAGCTTCCAAGCCTGGAGATCGATCCGGAGACGATCACCGTCGTCGACGGCAACACGTTCGAGTTCGCCCTGGTAATCCGAAACGCGTCGAATCTTGCAGGGCTTTCCTTCCTTCTCAGCTACGACCCCTCGGTCATGAGCCTGATTTCGGTTCGGCCGGGTGACTTCTGGTCGGCCAACCGCGGCAATGCGGGGCTATGGCTGCTTGAGAGGGACGATTCCCGCAACGGCCTTGTCCAGTACTCGGCCAGCTGGGAGATCCAGTTCCAGGGAGATGTTCCCACGGGCACTCTCGCCAACGGCGGGGGCGAGGTTGCCCTGTTCCGGGCTCGCGCCAGTGGTAGCGGCACGAACAGCCCCCTGCGCCTGATCGTCGACGATCTTAACGGCGACGGGAAGGCGGAGACCCGCCTCCTGGACCACAACCGACACGAGCTCATGTTCCATGTTCGAAACGCTGTGGTCCTAAAGCAGGAGTAGGAGGTTGCCGAATGTCTACCACATGCAGAGTCCAGTCCCGTTCTCCCGGACCGGTTCCTCCGGGCCGACAGCGGGACGGCCCTAGGGGATCGCCGTCGAGGCGTGATCCATCAAGGATGAGAGGCCTTAGCGCCGATCGGCGCGGGCAATGCCAGGGAAGGGGCCCGAACGGGCCTCCGAGCAGGGAGTGCGCGGGAGGCGCGCAAAGGAGGAAAGAAATGTCAAGGTTCAAGGGCATCCTGCTGGGGACCTTGGTCGTCCTGGCGCTTGGGACGCCCATCGCTGTTCATGCGGCGGTGCAGTACGACGCGATCCTGGAGTGGAACGGTCCCTACTACAGGGTGATCAATGCTCCGACGGTCAACCAGATGGTTGACAATCCGGTCATCGACGTACCCTTCATACTGCCCTACGCGGTGGCGGTATCCCAGAAGGCCGACGACCGCGATGTCGTATACGTCCTGGATTCCGGCAACAAGCGGATCCAGGCATTCGAGGCTAACGCCGTCTATGTGAATGACAATACGTTCGTGTGGAACGCCGGAGGCGCTGCAGCAGCCGGTGAGTACGACGACGACGAGATCTGGCTTGACGAATACGTCAATCCGGCGGAGGACTTCGTCCTTCCGGGTTCAGAGGTCGTGGTCATCGACGGCGATGTGTGGACGCGTGTGGCAAACCTGACCGGCTTCGTTGCTGCCGACAAGGTGTACACCATCGATTATGCGGCCGACCCCGGTCCGATCATCGACTTACCGGCCAGCTCTCTGTCCGATGAATCGTCGATCACTCTGAATTATGCCATCACGGACTATGAGGGCGGGGGCACGGCCGCCTTCGGCGTGGGCGATGTCGACTACGGCACCTCCGAAGGCGCCTCGGTCGTCATGCAGACGATTACCGAGGGGACGTCCACGGGGCCGACGAGCTTCGGAAACCTCCGCTCGATCGCGGCCGTCGCCAACATGACCGACGGTACCAGCGACGATCTCTTCGTCCTCGATTCCGAGGGCTCGACGACCCTCTTCTACTACTTCATGGACGCCGACGGTTCGATCACGTATCGCGAGGCGTATGACGACCTCCTCACCAATCCGTACGACGTTGCGGTTGCCAGGGGCGGCCCGACGCGCGTTGCGGCGGCTGCGGTGACGGGCGGCGGCGACATCGTCGGCGGCGCCACCGTCAGGGACGCGAGCCAGGTCACCGGCCACGTCTATACGGTGGTGGAGGCCGTCGGCAATGTGACTGTGACCAACGTCACAACCGGACGCGTGCTCGTCAATGAAGCAGTCAGGGCCGATATGGCGGCAACCTTCCTGGGCATTCCGGGCCTAGACGTCACGATCGACAACGGAGCAGGCACCGGGAGCAACACCCTTACTACCACGAAGGCAGTTTCCGACCGCTACCTCTTCGTGGCCGACACGGGCGCTGACCGGATCAAGGTCATCTCGGCGGACCCTGCCGACCCGACAGCCACGAACGACTGGCTGCCCGGCGATGAGCACACCTCCGCGGCCCAGCCCGCAGGGGCCGGCCTGGTTGGTGCCACTGCCGACATAGACTACAGGTACACCATCGCGGCGGCGACTCCGGATCGCGTTATCTTCACCAATGCCTTCCCGATTGCCGAGAACAGCCTGGAGACGATTACGTTCGATCCGGGCGGTGCAAGTGAGGCGGAGTGGACCCGCGTCGACGACCTTGGCGTCACCGGCCCTGACGATGAAGTCTTCGAGATCGACTGGCAGACCGGCATGATCCGCTTCGGAGACGGCATCCACGGTATGGTTGCCCCGGTCGGCACCTGGGAGCTCGGTACCTACGAGACCACCCCGGATGTTCTTCGCTACGGCACGAGCGGAACCGGGCCGGGCCGGTTCGCGGCCCCGCGCGGAGTCACCGCCCGCTGGAACAGCAGCCTGGGCGTCTATGATGTCTATGTTGCCGACACCGGGAACGGCCGCATTCAGAAGTTCGCCTTCCATCCGGCAGACTCGGGCATTCCGGCCAGGATGGAGTACGTGTGCCAGTGGAGCATCGCCTCCAGCGCAAACGATCTCCTGAGCAACCCGGTCGACGTGATCGTAGGCGTTGATGGCAATGACGACGTCTACGTGGCTGTCGCCGACCAGGGGAACAGCCGCATCGTCATCTACAAGGACCTGGCTGCCGCCTCTTCCGGCGGTTCGACGGCGCCGATCTGGGATACCACCCTCGGCGATGCCGGGAACTCGCTGGGTCTGTTCGCGCAGATCGAGGGGATTGCCTTCATGCCGAACGGCAGTGACTTCGATATCTATGCCTGTGATGCCCTGCGCGGCACCGTGACCAAGTACCAGGAGTCTCCGACCCCGACAATCACGCTGAGCTTCGCCGGCCAGAGTGAACTGCCCAACTGCTTCCCGCCAAGCAGCTCCTACAGGTTCAGCTTCACCACGAGCAACGTTCCCGCGGGCGGCTGGATCGACTTCTACTATGACACTGTCACGACCTTCAACGCGGCAACGGCGAAGCTCGCCTTCCCCGTCGGCACAACGCCTGCGACGGCGACAAGCGCGACCTGGGTCTTCTCCCAGTCGCCGGGAGGCACGCCTCCTGACCGCAGCCTGGCCGAGGGCGGGTACTACCTCTTCGCAAGGATGAAGGACTCCAACGGTGTAACCGTTGCTACGGCTGCAGCCGGCGCCAACAGGCTCCTCTGCATCGACTCCTCGCTGCTGCCCAGCCTGATGCTGGCCGACGCGATCGACGGCGACTACTACCTCTATCTCCAGAACAACCTGGAGAGGGTTGTGAAGCTGCAGGTCGCATACCCGGACAGCGTCATCACGGTGGGCTACAGCGGCACCTTCGACCCCGCACTGGTCACGGTCGAAGGGATCGCCCCTGGCGATGGCTGGGACGAGTCGGGGTACAACCTGTCGCAGACCCTCACCGGCTTCGACAACACCAACGGCACGTTCACAGTCTCGAGTGCGGCTCTCGAGACCCCGATCGGTCTGACCAGTGTCGGGCCGCACACGATGGCCATGATGACGGTCAAGGCTGATGCCGCGGCCATCACTCCGGAAACCCGCTTTGCGAACGGCGAGATCACGATCCTGACCACCGGATCCGGGATGAGCAACATCCACGGCGAGTCGCCGGAGATGATGACGATCCAGAACATCCTGCTGCGGTTCGGTTACCTCGGTGACCTTGCCACTGCCGGAGAGGGAGCGGACGGGTATCTTCCGAACCTGGCACCCAAACCGGATGGCATCATCGGTTATGACGACCTGGTTGTCTTCTCGCTCGGCTGGAACGGTGTGAACGGCGTCCGCGACCAGATCGCCGACATCGGACCGATCAGCGGCACGGCTCCGGACGTCATCTCGATGCCGGACGGGCAGTGGGACGTGGACGACATCCTCGCCTTCACGACCATGTACTCCTGGTATGCGAACCAGGGCTTCGCCCGCGCGATCCCGGGCAGCAACCTGAACTTCTCGACGGACAGCCGCCCTGTGGTTGCGGGTGATCCGGTCCCTGGTCAGGCGACGGCCCGCACCGTCAGCCACCTGGTCAGCCCGAAGGTGGGCGACCTGATGACGGTCGACCTGGTCGTGGAGAACGCGGACAACCTTACAACCGCACTATTCAACCTGGGCTTCGATCCTGACCAGCTCGAGCTGGTGAGCATTGAGAACGGTGGTCACCTCGAGGGTGCCAGCGGCTCGCTCTTCCTGCATCGCTGCGGGCTGGGCTGGCTGGAGGCAATGGCTGCCCGCCTCGACCAGGACACCCCGGGAGTGAGCGGCTCGGGCGTGGTTGCCCGTGCGACCTTCCGGATCCTGGACGACAACCCGGGCGACATCGACCTGGGCTTCGACCTGCGCTCCGAGAGCGGCATGGTGCTGGCTCGCGGTAACCGTGACCTCGGCCCGTTCTCGGGCGGAGAGGCCAGCTTCAGGCTCTACTCGGCCAGGCCGAATCCGGTTCACAGCACAACAACGATCGTCTTCTCACTGCCCGAGGCGGGACCGGCCAACCTGAGTGTCTATGACGTCTCCGGACGGAAGGTCTCCAGCCTCGCGAGCGGCCGCCACGAGTCCGGCTTCCATGTCGTCTCCTTCGACGGCATGAGCGATCGCGGCGAGCTGCTCCCGGCGGGTGTCTACTTCTACCGCCTGCAGGCAGGCCAGAACGAGACTACGCGCAAGTTGATCCTGACCCGGTAGGGTCGGGAGATCCGCCGGGGCTGCGTCTGTGAGCGCGGTCCCGACGGCACAGTCTGTCAACAGCGAGGCCGCTCCGGAACAGGGCGGCCTCGTTTTCTGGCGGGGAGGTCAAGCGCCGTGCATCTTCGTTTTCTTCTCCTCCCGCTTCTTCTCATCCCCCCACAATCCGGCGATTCCGTCGCCGCCGGCCCCGGTCGGTCCGTTCCCCTCCTGAGATGCGTCGATGCTCTCGACGGCAGCCATGCCCTGTCGATGCAGAACCGGCTGGAGCGGGTCGTCCTTCTTCAGGCCCTGAATGCCGACTCGCTTGCCAGCGTCTGCTTCGGCGGGCGCTTCGATCCGGAGAGGATCGAGATCCTGGAGATCCTTCCCGGGACTGCCTGGGACGGGACAGACCACACGTCCCAGGTGTTCCAGCGCACCATCGATCCGGCCGGGGGGACTTATGAGGTGATCACAAGCGTCCTCGGCTCTTCGGCCGGCCTGTCCGGCGCCGGGCCCCACACACTTGCCAGGATGCGGCTGAGGGCGGCGGGCAATGCCCTGACCCCCTCCTCGAGATGGGCTCACCAGCGGCTGACGGTGGAGCCTGGCAGATCGGGCATCTCCCATGTGCGGGGGCCGCTTCGCGGAGAGTGGGTGACTCAGGATCTTCTGCTCCGCTTTGGTTACCTTGGCGATCTCGCAACCGGGTGGATGGGCGCAGACTCGATGCCGCCGCACATGATCCCGAGGCCGGACGGACGGATCCACTTCGAGGACCAGATCATCTTCACGGTGGGCTGGAACGGTGTGGACGGAGTTCGCGATCCGATCGCCGACATAGGTCCGGTTACGGGCACGGCGCCCGATCTGATTTCGAGCCCCGATCGCAGGTGGGACATCGAGGACATTATCGCCTTCACGACCATGTACTCCTGGGATGTCGAGTCCGGGAGAGAGCCCTGGCTTCCCGTCCTCTCCGGCGAAGGTCCCAAATCTCCGCCGCCCCGGAGCGGACCACGGATCTCATGCAGTGTCGTCCGGAGCAGGTGCCGAATGGATGGCGAAATGATCATCGAGGTTGTCGAGGGCCGCGATCTCACCGGGGTGCACCTGGTGATCGGCTGGAATCCCGGGGCGGTCAGCCTGGGGAACCCTGCCGGCCGGGGAAGGCCTGTGAGCACGGAGCTTCTCGCGGGCTCTGAAGGCGAGATGTTCCTGCTCTGTCCCGGCACCGGCTGCCTGGAGATCGGGATCACGAGGCTGGATCCCGTCATGCCCGGGAGTGACGTCAGCGGTGAACTTGTCCGCATACCCTTCCGGTCTGCCGGCGGCGGCAACAACGGATGGACCCTCTTCTGGGACCTGTACGATTCCCGTGGCCGGCCCGTCTCGTGGGGCCGCTGGAGCGATGCAGGGGTGCATTCAACAGTCCAGCTGTATTCGCCGAGACCCAATCCCTCGTCCCGCGAAGCCGCGCTGAGATTCCGTCTGGAGCGGGGGTTGAGCGGGAGGCTTGCGGTGTTCGAAGTCGGCGGGCGTCTGCTGCGCAGCTTCCGGGTGGATGGGGAGGGCGGCTCCGGGCAGCAGCTCTGGTTCGACGGCCTTGATGATCAGGGCCGGCCGCTTGCGCCGGGTGTCTACTATCTGTATCTCGAATCGGCAGGTGAGACTACGAGCAGTGGGTTCGTGATAGCACGGTAGTTCCGCCTCCTCCCGCGGCCAGATCCTTGCCGCATCCGCCCAGATCGACGCCGGTCGACATGCCGGCTGACCGGGTGCCGGACCGACTGCCCCGCCACGCACCCAGGGCGCCCGGCACATCGGGCGTGGCGACCCCGGCAACACTTTCCCCACAGGCGGCAATAGCTTCCGGCGGTCTACGGCTGTCCCCGCTGCACGCACCTCCAACCTCCAATGCCCCAACGGAGTCCGGATTGACGGCTTGGTACGGCCATTGCATACCCTCTATGGGGTCCTGACGGATCGGACCCACGGCGTCCAGCAGAAGGCGCAGGATATTGTCCGGCGGGGCGGGAAGGTACCCGCGGAGAGACAGAGGAAGCGATGGCCGAGGAAGGCGCGTTGATCCAGACCGGCAGGGACACCGGTTTGGCAGAAGCCAGGGAGTACAGTCTTGCCGCCCTCCGTGAGGGGGTTGGATCCGCTGCCCCCGCCCTGGCGGCGGCCGCGATGGTCGTGGTGCTCACCGCCGTCGCCGCCGCGGCAGTCTGCCTCTCCACATCCACCGCCACTGCCGGCGTGCCATATGACGCCATCCTCGAGTGGGACGGGCCTCACTTCCGGGTCATGAACGCGCCCCTTGTGGACCAGCTGGTGGACAGCCCCGTCCACGACATCTCCTTCCAGAATCCCCGGGCCGTTGCCGCACGCGAGCACGGTACCGGCGAGCGGGACGTGGTCTACGTCGTGGATACAGGCCGCAGCCGGGTGCAGGTCTATGAGGTGAACGCCACCTATGTCTACACAGGTAGCGCCGACTACACCTGGCAGGACCCGCCTGTTGCCGCCGGGCAGTGGGGTGACGATCGGATCCTACTTCCGGAGTGGAAGGCGGTCGCCGACCGGTGGGTCATCCCCTTCTCCGAGCTTCTGAAGATCGACGGCGAGACCTGGGTCCGGGTGGACGATCTCACAGGATTCGAGCCGGGGGACCGCCGGTACACGATCGACTACGGCGAAGACACGGATGCGCCCGGGATCATCCTGCCGGCGGGATCGCTGAACTCGGGAACGGTCTTCACACTGAACTACATGCTCACCGACTACCAGGGGGGAGGCCACACCGAGTTCGGTGTGGGGGATGTCGACTGCGGGATCTCCCACGGGGCCACGCCCGTGCTGACGGAAATCAACGAGTCCTCGGGAGGGCCCGCATCCTGGCAGGAGGTGCGTTCCATCGCCCTTTCCCAAAACGAGACGACGCTGACTTCGGACGATATCTTCCTTCTGGACGGTGCGGACGATTCTGCGGGACAGGATGAGAGCCTCTTCCAGTTCACAGTCGATCTTGCCGGCGGAGTCACCTTCGTGGAGGCCTACGACGATCTGCTCACAAACCCCCTCGGGGTCGCCGTCGCCAGGTCCGGTGCTTCCGCTCCTGCCGGCTTCCAGATGAGCCCGGTCGTGGGACCGTTCGACCTGGCCCCATCCGCGGTTGTCGATGCGAACCAGGTCACCGGGCACACCTACATGATCGATGTGGACGTCCTGAACGTCACCATCACGGACCAGCAGACCGGCAGGGTGCTGGTCAAGGATGCGCTTTTTGCCGACCTCGCCGATCCATTCCTTGGGATCCCCGGCCTCTCCCTCAGCAAGAGCGGCGGATTGGGGCTGAGCGGCACGATCGGCACAACGCGCGCCGTCCCCGGGCGCTACCTCTTCTTGTGTGACACCGGGGCCGACCGTATCAAGGTGATCTCCGCTGCAGCCGGCGATCCGGGGGACTGGCCCGGCGACTGGCTTCCGGGCGACGAGCATACCGGGACCGCACAACCCGCCGGTGCCGGGACGGTCGGCGCAGTTGCGAACGAGGACTACCGTTATGCAACACCCGCGTCGGTTCCCGCCAACCACGCCGTGTACACGAACGCCAGGCCGATCAGGGAAGGGACGCTGGGCACCATCACATTCAATCCCGACGGTATGCCGGATGACTGGGCCCGTGTTTCGGATCTGAGCCAGTCGGGCCCGGCTGAGAAGCACTACGAGGTCGACTGGAAGACCGGCAGGATCACCTTCGGCGACGGGGTCAGGGGCGCAATCCCGCCCGCCTCGACCGAGTTCCAGTTCGACTACGCGACCACACCCGATGTCCTGCGCTACGGCAGCACCGGGGACGGGCCGGGGCAGTTCGACGCCCCCCGGGGTGTTGCGGCGCGATGGAACAGCTCCCTTGGCTGCTATGATGTCTACGTTGCCGATACCGGCAACGACCGCGTGCAGAAGTTCGCCTTTCATCCGGAGAATCCGGCGCTGAACCTCCCGGCCCGGATGGATTTCGTCTGCCAGTGGAACACCGCCTCCTGTTCGGGAGACCTGCTGGATGCGCCGGTGGACGTCGCGGTGGCGCTGGACCGCCAGGACTCGGGTACTGCCAGGAGCTGTTACGTCGCCGTGGCGGACCAGGGGAACGGGCGGATCGTGATCTACAGGGATGCCGCTGCCACCGGCGGGGGTGGGACTTCTGCCCCGGTCTTCGACACGATCCTTGGCGAGCAGGGAGACCGGCTGGGCTTCTTCTCGAGTCTCGACGGCCTGGCCTGGTTGCACAGCGGGGATGACCTGGATCTCTACGCGGTGGACGGCGACAGGGGAACCGTCGTCAAGTACGAGGAGGCGCCCGGACCATCTGTGACGCTTTCCTTCACCGGAACAAGCGCCCTGCCGCGGTGCTTCTCCCCGGCCGGTTCCTATCCCTTCCGTTTTACAGTCACCAATCCTCCCGTGGGCGGCACTATCGACTTCTACTACGATACCGTGCCATCGTTCAGCCCGGGCACTGCGCGCCCATGCATGACTGAAGGTTCGGTGAGTGTCGAGGAGACGGCTGCCAACTGGATCTTCGGCGACACCCCGTCCGGCGTTCCCTCCGACGGCCAGGGCTACTATCTGTTCGCAAGGATGAAGGATGAGGGGGGAGTCGTTGTTGCGCACGATCAGACCCCGGCCGACAGGCTGCTCTGCCTCGACTCCAGCCTGGTTCCGACGCTGAAGCTTGTGGATGCCATAGACGGCGACAACACGCTCTACCTGCAGAACGGCCTCGAGCGTGTCGTACAACTCCAGCTTGCCTATCCGGAGAGCACGATGGCTGCCGGCTTTGTGGGGAGTTACGACACGACTATGGTTGAGATCCTGTCGATCAGCGGCAACGACGGGGTCTGGTTCGAAAGCGGTGCGAGGGACCACTACTTTGCCGCCTCCTTCAGCCCCTCGAACGGCACTTTCAGTGTCAGCTCCACGGCCCTGAACCCCACGACAGGCCTGAACGACCCCGGGCCTCACACAATGGGGTACATCCGCGTGAAGTGCAGGGAGGGTCTGCTCACCCCCGCGTCGCCGTTCCGGCATGGCGTGATCGCGCTCGACTCCAACACCAGCTCCATTGTCGATCTTCGCGGCAACGAGGCTCCCGGGACGCAGACTGTGTCCATTGCCCTGCGGGCAGGATACCTGGGTGACTTCGCGACCGACGGCGAACCGATGGAGGGGTCCCCTCCGAATCTGATCCCCAGACCCGACGGGAAGATCAACTACTCGGATGTGCTTGCTTTCAGCAGGGGGTGGAATGGCGCCGAAGGGAGGCGCGACAGGATCTCCGACATCGGCCCGGCCGAAGGCGAGGTCCCCGATCTTATGCCCAATCCCGACGGGCACTGGAACGTGGATGACATCGTCACCTTTACGAGCATGTTCTCCTGGGCCTCATCGCAGGGGATGGTCAAATCCCTGTGGCCGGGGGCGCCGGAAGAGGATGCCGACGGCAGCTCACACAACCGCATTCCAGCGGGTGAATCGTACGGGGTCCCAGGGTATCGCTGTGGATCGCTCGATGCCCCCGGAGGCCGGCTGACGCTTGCCGGGGCCGTCGATGCCAGGGATGCGGGTCCGCAGGTACAGGCAGTGAGCCGCCTGTCATGCCCGCGCGCGGGGGCCGGGCTGGAACTCGAGCTTCGTGTCGAGAATGCGCGGGACCTGATGGGGGTTCTCTTCCGCCTGCACTTCGATCCGGCACAGGTCCGGGTGGTGGATGTCGGGGAGGGCGGATTGATGCGGGGCCGCGATGGCGAACTCTTCTTCACGAGGAGCGGTCCGGACTGGGTGGAGGTCGCAGTCAGCCGCCTCGACCGGGAGGATCCCGGTGTCAGCGGGTCCGGCCCGGTGGCCTGGATCAGTTTCGTTGTCGTGCAACCGAACGACTCGCACATGGAGCTTCTGCACGATCTGCGTTCCTCGGATGGAGAGGTGCTTTCCCGGGGGCTGTCGGTCCTGCACCCGTTTGCGGGTGAACCTGTGCCGTTCCGCCTCCTTCCCGCATTTCCGAACCCTGGCAGGGGCGGGACGAGCATCGCCTTCGCCCTCGACTCGGAGGCAGCAGTGCGTCTGGATCTGTTCGATGTGTCCGGACGGCGCGTTCGGAGTCTCCTGGATGCCCTCATGATTCCAGGTCACCACGTCGTCCGGTTCGACGGCAGGGATGACCGAAGGCTTGAGCTTCCCGCCGGTGTCTACTACTGCCGCCTGACTGCCGGCGGGCGCAGCACGAACCAGCGGCTGGTGCTTGTCAGATGACGGGAAGGTACGGATGAGAAGAGCGATTCAGGGTACAGGCTGCCCATCGATGCGCGCACTTGGCCGGTCCAGGGACAGGGCCAGAAGCCGGCGGATCCTGAAGGCGGCCCAGCCCCGCTACCCCGGCGGGATGCTTGGCGCCCGCCCACGCAGGCCGGGAACTCCCCGGACGGATTATCCGGACGCCGGGTTCCAGGTTGCGGCGCTCCATCTGCCGCCACGGGCGGGCACGCTGAGGGCGGCTGCGCTGCTCGCGGGTCTTTGTCTGGGCGCCTGGATCCCGGGCGGACTGGTCGGTCCCCTGTGCACACCGGCGCAGGCACAGATCACATGGCTCAACTTCGAGGATGGCGAGATCCTGAATGTCCACTCGGCGGAGGGGCCTCCCCCGGGCAGACCCTTCATCCAGGCCAGGCGCAGCGTGGAGAAGAGCACCCTGCGTGGGGAGGTGCTCTTCAGCAGGGCACGCCTGGTCTACGGCGTAACGGAGAACGTTACACTCGGCATCTCGACCGTGCATATGGAACAGAGGCTTGGTGAGCTGCACAAGTCCGGGATGGGGGATACCAACCTCTCTCTGAAGCTGCACTATGCGCCATTCGGAGACAGCCCGGTCAGGATCGGTCTGAGGCAGAGCCTGAGCATCCCGACCGGATACGAGATGGAGCATCCCGAGCTTGCTGGCTTCACATCGAGGGAGAACGACTACTCGGCCCAGTTGCTCTTCCAGTACTCCGTTCCCCGGTTCTCCGCCTACCTGAACCCGGGAGTCCTCCTTCCCGGCGGCGACGCCAACAGCTACTACACTGCCGGCGTGGGTGTGCGGTTCATCCTCCCCCTGGGGCTTGATGCGCAGGGCGAGTACTACACCCGATGGGACATGGTGGAGGAGGAGTTCGAGTCGGAGGTGTTCGGGGGCCTGCGCATCCCGCTCATCCGGAGCCTGGCGGTACAGGGCGGTATGAAGAAGAGGCTGCTTCAGGCTGAGCAGGTTGAGCCTGAGCTTCAGATGTCACTCTCCCTCGGACGGGAGCGCAGGCCGGCCGGCGACCTTTTCGAGATCAGGGGGCGGGGGCTGGGCCTCACCGGCCTTCTCGTGCATCCGATCGAGTCGATGGCTCCCGATCCATACGGGGTTTCACAGGAACTGGCCGGGCTTTTCCGTACGGACCAGAGCGGCGGCGAGGACCACCTCAAGGTATATGTACGCACACTGGCCGATCCCTACCCGGCGGACCGGATCACCGACAGGCACTACGGGCTGAAGGTGAAGATCCTGGAGATCCGTGAGGGAGGGATCGGGGGGTTCGAGGTTCCCATGATCCTGCGGGTTCCGCGCGCAAGGACGGAAGTTGTGGCGCAGGCAGAGCTCATTGCCCCGGATGGGTTCTCGGTTGTGCGGAGGGCTGTGTACCGGGGTCTGGCGACAGCCGGCCTGGGTGTCTCCCTGATACCCGAGTCGGGATCCCGCTCTACCATGGTCACACCCGACGATGTGCGAAGCAGGCTGAGGAGCAGGGCCGTGGAGGGTCTTTCGCAGCAGATCCTTCGGGATGTTGTCAGGTCGATCCACCTGCGGGATGCGTGATGCGGTCGGTCAGGGACTTGGTGTTCACCACGAAGGGCACGAAGAGCACGAAGGGGAAGAGATGACTCTCGAAAAAGCGCAAAGGTCGCAAAGATGAAAGAGAATAGGAAGGCTTCCGGGTCTATGTCAGAGTCGGGAGGCGGGCTCACGCTCCGCGCTCTGATCCTGATCCTGGCGATCGCTGTCCTGATCCTCTCCTGCCGCAGCAGCACCGAGCCTGATCCCGCGGCGGCGCTGAGCGTCGATCTGGATGCGGTCCCCACGCTGCTGAAGTCGGACTCGCTGAGCACGTCGGTGATATGGGCCACCGTTCTCGAACACGGACGCCCGGCACGCGATTCCACCCGGGTCAGTTTCGTCGCCACACTCGGTATGATCGACCCGGAAGCCTACACACACGACGGTCTCGCTCGAGCCGTCTTCCAGTCCGGGACGGAGACCGGGGCTGCCGTTGTCATAGCCCAGGTGAGGGCTGTGCGCGATACGGTGATGCTGACGATCTACTGATCCCCGCCGCCGGTCGTCGGGTGCGTTCCTTTGCGCGGGTGTCCGCCGGGGCACGCTGCCGCCTGGTGGCGAGCGCTCCCGCGCGGGACGGCGCGGCCGTCTCCCTCCTCTTGCGCAGGATGCTGATCCGCGCGAACATCCGCGGTGATGCGAACCCTTGCCGAAGAGATCCTGGAACTGGTACGGATCCCCAGCCCGACCGGGCAGGAGAAGGCGCTCGCCGATCTCCTCGAGGCGAGGCTGGGTGCCTGCTCCGCGTCGACGGGGAACCGGTCCCTGCGGCTTGGAAACACCCTGATCTTCGGCCCCGCACACCTGATGGCGGGCAGTCCACCCGCCGCTGCCGATCCTCCCCGGCCTCTCATACTGATTGCGGGACACATCGACACTGTGCCGCAGGGCGATGCGCCTCCGCCGTCACTTCAGGGGACGCGGATCACCGGCCGTGGCGCTGTCGACATGAAGGCCGGACTTGCGGTGCTGCTCAGGCTGGCCGAGATCCTGCCGGCGGGGGCCGGGTTCGCCGACCGGGTGTTCATACTCTACGAGGGTGAGGAAGGATCGGAGGAGGAAAACGGCCTGCACCGGGTTTTCGAGGATTGCGGCTGGATTCGGAATGCCGGCCTTGCGCTGCTCCTAGAGCCGAGCGGCGGGGCACTGGAACTGGGCTGCAAGGGGTCGATACATCTTGAGGTGGTATTCCGCGGGCAGTCCTGCCACAGTGCGCGCCCCTGGCTGGGCCGCCATCCACTCCACGCTGCAATCCCCTGGATGCAGGCGATCCTGGATCTTCCTGTCCGCGACGCGGAGGTCGGGGGGGTCGTCTTCCGGGAGGTGGTCAGCCTGACCACGCTGGCTGCCGGCGTTGTTCGGAACACTGTGCCGGGCACGCTTCGCGTGAACATGAACCTGCGCTATGCTCCGGATCGCGGGCCGGATGACGCCGTGGCCTACGCGCTGTCCCTCCTTCCGGAGGGCTGCGCTGTCGGGGGCCGGACCGCAGTGCCCGGCGATGAGACCGGATCGGGGATTGCACCCGGCGCTGAGGCTGTGCTTATCGGCCACTCTCGCGCCGGCGAGGTGCGGCTGGATGCGCCGCTCATGCGGCGCCTGATCAGTCACACCGGCCTGCCCCGGGCCGCGAAGCAGGGGTGGACCGATGTGGCCCGCTTCACAGCCGCCGGCATACCGGCGGTGAACTGGGGCCCGGGAGACTCCGGCCTCTGCCACACCGCCGGCGAGTTCGCGGATGCGGCAGAGGCGGAGGATTGCCTGGAGATGATGCGGCGGTTCCTCCTTCGCGAGGATTCGGTGGAAGGCGGGGCCGGGGCCTGATGTGTCCCGCTCCGTGGGATTGCGTGCCCGGGGAGGTCCTGTGGCAGGAGACAGCTGGGACGGCATCCGTGCCGTCATAGAACAGGCGTGGCGCGATCCCGGCAGACGCTCCGGCGGGGAGGTGCACCAGGCAGTCGACGCCGTTATGGACGCGCTGGATCAGGGAGAACTCAGGGTTGCGTCCCCGCCCTCCGACATCAACGGTGAGTGGACCGTCCACGCGTGGGTCAGGGAGGCGATTCTCCTCTGCTTCGCCCTGCGTCCATCGGAGCCTCTGGAGGTGGGGCCGTTTCACTACAGGGACAAGATCCCCCTGAAGCAGGATCCGTCCAGGTTCGGGATCCGGGTTGTTCCCCCGGCCGTGATCCGATATGGATCCTTTCTGGAGCCGGACGTCGTGGCGATGCCTTCATACGTGAACACAGGCGCATACGTCGGTAGCGGGACCATGATCGATACGTGGGCCACGGTCGGCAGCTGTGCACAGGTGGGGAGGCGTGTGCATCTCTCCGGCGGCGTCGGCATCGGCGGCGTTCTGGAGCCTCCACAGGCTCTGCCCGTCATCGTGGAGGACGGCGTCTTCCTTGGGTCAAGATGTGTGGTCGTTGAGGGAGTACGGGTATGCCGGGGCGCGGTACTCGGAGCAGGGGTGGTGCTGACGGCAAGCACCCCCGTTGTGGATGTCAGGCGATCCGAGCCACAGACGATGCGCGGGCTGATACCGCCGGGCGCCGTGGTCATCCCGGGGAGCATCCCGAAGCGGTTTCCCGCCGGGGAGTTCGCCGTGCCGTGCGCCCTGATAATCGGGGAGAGGAAGGCTTCCACCGACGAAAAGACCTCCCTCAACGAGGTGCTGAGGGAGTTTCCACTGGAACCATAGCGGGGCTGATGCGACCCGTGCACGCTGCGGCGATGAGCCGGTTCCGGCGCGGGCGGCCGATTCATGGAAGGAGATCAGGGAATGAGTGAAGTCAGTGACAGGACAGTGCCCGTCGAGAAGCTTCGCTGGCAGTGCAATCCCGATTCCCTCGGGTTCGAGCGCGTGACCGAGGTTGCGCCGAAAAAGGGGATCATCGGCCAGGACCGTGCCATCCGCGCCATGCGCCTGGCATTCTCCATGCGCAGCAAGGGGCACAATGTCTACGTGTCGGGTCCATCGGGAACCGGCCGCACAAGCACCGTGAAGCATCTCCTCGAGACCATGGATACCGGCCGCAGGGCCCCCATGGACATTGTCTACGTGAACAACTTCCGCGCGCCCGAAATGCCGATCGCTATCCAGCTTCCCGCGGGAAGGGGGCAGGCCTTCAGGCGGGACATGGAGGAGTTCGTTCTCTCCCTGAAGCGGAACATCACACAGATATACGAGAGCGAGCACTACAAGGAGCGCACGAAGCAGGTCATGGAGCGTTTCAGGGAGCAGGAGAAGGAGGCGATCCGGCAGTTCGAGGAGACGATTCGCGCGGAGAACTTTGCCCTTGTGCAGATCCAGATGGGGCCGTTCACCAAGCCCGAGATCGCGCCGATCATCGCCGGAGAGCCTGTACAACTGGAGAAGCTGGAGTCTCTCAGCCTGCAGGAGAAGTTCAGCCCTGATGAGTACAGGCGCCTGAAGGAGAAGTACTCCCAACTGCGCAGCGTGATGGAGGACACCTTCAGGAAGGTGCGCGACATCAAGCGCGCCCTGAAGGAGGAACTCTCACACCTCGAAAAGGAGTTCGGCCGGCCGGTCATCGCCGATGCTCTCGGCGACATCAAGGAGGACTACCCGAACGGGAAGGTGGCGGAATACCTCGACCAGGTCCGCGACCAGGTCCTCTCGAACATGAACCAGTTCCTCGAGAAGGACGGTGATGAAGCGGAGCAGCAACCCCCTGTACCGGCACATGAGGATGAGAGATACCGCCTGTTTCTGGTCAATGTCGTTGTCGACAACACAGGTGTCGAACGCCCCCCGGTGATCGTGGAGACGTCGCCTAATTACAGGAACCTGTTCGGCACGATCGAGAAGGTCGTGGACCGATCCGGCCACTGGCGCAGCGACTTTCTGCACATCAGGGCGGGCAGCGTGCTGAGGGCGAACGGCGGTTTCCTCGTCATCAACCTGCTCGATGCCATCGGCGAACCCGGTGTCTGGGCGGCTCTCAAGCGTACCCTGAAGAACCAGCAGATCGACATCCAGAGCTTCGATCCCCTATACCTCTTCTCCACCAGCGCCACGAAACCCGAGCCGATCAGCGTCGATGTTCGCGTTGCGGTGATAGGAGACCCGTACAGCTATCACATCCTCTATCACCAGGACCCCGACTTCTCGAAGATCTTCAAGGTGAAGGCCGACTTTGACTCGGTCATGGACAGGAACGATGAGAGCATCCATCGGTACGCGGTCTTCATCAGCAGCTTCTGCGGGAGGGAGCACATGCGCTGCATGGACAATACCGGCGTGGCCGCCGTTCTCGAGCACGGTGTCCGCCTGGCCGGGCGCAGGCGGAAGCTCTCCACCCGGTTTTCGGAGATAGCCGATATCGTGCGTGAGGCGAACTACTGGGCTGAGCAGGAGGGGGCGGAGATCATGACGCGCGCTGTAGTCGAGACGGCAATACGCGCAAAGGAAGACCGCATGCGCCTGCCCGAGGAGAAGGTCCAGGAGCTGTTCGAGGATGGGAGCCTCCTGATCGAAACGGAGGGATCCGTCACAGGGCAGGTGAACGGCCTCAGCTACTACGACCTCGGCGACTTCCAGTTCGGCAGGCCCAGCAGGATCACGGCGCAGACCGCCATGGGCCGGGGCGGTTTCATCAACATCGAGCGCGAAGCCAGGATGAGCGGACCGACCTTCAACAAGGCAATGCTGATAATCGAGGGGTTCTTCAGGGGCTGGTTCGGACAGTCCTTCCCCCTCAGTCTCAGCGCATCGATCGGGTTCGAGCAGTCCTACGGAGGAATCGAGGGGGACAGTGCATCGGTCGCAGAGCTGTGCGCGCTGCTCTCATCCCTGGCCGATGTGCCGATCCGCCAGGACCTGGCGGTCACCGGGAGTGTCAACCAGTACGGGGATGTGCAGCCGATCGGTGGTGTGAACGAGAAGGTCGAGGGCTTCTACGATGTCTGCCGGGCCAGGGGGATCACGGGTACGCAGGGCGTTGTCATACCGGTCTCCAATCAGGACGACCTGATGCTGCGCATGGACGTTGTTGATGCAGCCCGGGAGGGAAGGTTCCACATTCATGCCGTCAGGCGGGTGGAGGAGGCGCTGGAGCTGTTCACGGGGCTCCCCGTGGGGGAACGGGATGCGGACGGGAAGTTCGCCGATGGAACCCTGTACGCAAAGGTTGAAGCGAAGCTGCGCCGGTACGCCGAGCAGATGCGTGAGTTCGGCCGCACGGGTCGCGATCGCGACGGGGAGGACAGGGTGGATCCGGCGGACGGGGAGAGGCCCGACCCTGGTCTGACGGGCGATGAGAATGGATGATCCCGCCGCCCTTGCCGGCTGAACATCATCCTGAATCAAGCTGCGGAAAGGAGTACTACATGTCTTCGAGACGATACACCCGCCTGTGGGGAGTGATCTCAGCGGTCGTCATGCTGTGTGCTGTGACAGTGCTCTCCTGCAGCGACAGCGATACCGGAACAACCCCCGAGCCCCTGGATGGCGCATGCTGCTTCGAAGGCGGCGATTGCGGGATCATGACCAGGGAGGAGTGTGAAGACCAGGACGGCTTCTGGCAGGGTGGGGGTTCGCTCTGCGACCCGAATCCCTGTCCCGAGGAGTTCGTGGGCGCATGCTGCATCCCGGGCGGTTCCTGCGAGGTGCTGACCCTGGAGCAGTGCGATGCCGGCAATGGATCCTGGCACGGCCCGGGCTCGGTATGCGATCCGAATCCCTGTCCGGATCCCCCGACCGGCGTGGTCTGGATCCCTGCCGGTTACGTGCGGCTGGGTGAGGAAGGCGTGTGGGGTGCGGAACCTGCCCACGATGTGCATGTAGCGGGCTTCTGGATGGGCAGGTACGAGGTGACGAACTCCGAGTACCGGGAGTTCATCGACGCCGGAGGCTACGACAGGGAGGCCCTGTGGCATCCGCTCGGCTGGGCGTGGAGGATCCGTCAGGACATCAGGCTGCCCGCCGGCTGGAACAGCGAGGAGCACAACGGCGGTGGCATCGCGGGAAACGGGCGCTTCCCGGTGGCCGGAGTCTCATGGTGGGAGGCGGATGCCTACTGCCGGTGGGCCGGAGGACGCCTGCCGACCGAGGCCGAGTGGGAGAAAGCGGCCAAGGGCGGGTGCGAGATGTGGGGGGAACCCGCCGAGTGCGACGCCGAGTCATCGCCGGGCTACCCATGGGGGGACGGCATCAGCGGCCAGCGGGCCAACTACCTGGAAAGCGGCGACCCCTTTGACAACGCCACCACTCCGGCCGGTTTCTATGACGGGACGATTCACAACGGGTTCCAGACAGTCGACAGCCCGGGCCCGTACGGCCTGTACGATGTCGCGGGGAATGCCTGGGAATGGACCAGCACCCGTCACGGTGACTATCCATACGACGCCGGCGACGGCAGGGAGGAGCCCCCGGCGGGCGAGAATGAGTGCTGCCGGGTACTTCGCGGCGGCTCATATCAGGTCGAGGAGGATGAACTCCGATGCGCGCATCGGCACTACATTGGCCCGAGCAACCGGGAGTTCACCTTCGGTTTCCGTCTTGCCGGCGGCTGGTAAACCAGGATCGTCATCGTCTCCTGCGCCGTCGATCCACCGAAGGCGGCATCGCAGGCGGGGGTTCCACCGGCATCGTGATCGGAACGCCGAGCCTCGTGCAGGCGCCGGAGATATCCCCGGGCAGGGGCGCATCGAAGGAAACCTGCGCCCCGGTGCCCGGATGCTCGATGGTAAGCCGCCACGCGTGCAGGGCCTGCCGGTCGAGAATCAGTGCGGCCCTGTCCTCCTCGGTGAATGGCTCTCCTGCGGCCAGTTTCAGGAAGTAGGCCTCGTCCAGACCGTACAGCTTGTCTCCGACTACCGGGAATCCGGCGTGCCGGCAGTGAACACGGATCTGGTGGAGGCGGCCTGTCCGGGGTCTGGCCATGAGCAGGGCATGCCCCGCCCCGCGGCCGACAACGGTGAAATCGGTGATGGCCCTGAGTCCGTGTTCCCGGGGGACAACCCCGACCGCCTTGCGCACGCGGGAGTCAGGGTGAGGTCCGAGAGCAGCGTCGATACGGAACCTGTCCACCTCGGGAACGCCGTGCGTGAGCACCAGGTACTCCTTCACCGTCCTTCTCTCCTCGAACTGCGCCGAAAGCCTCGCCGTTCCCTCCCGGCTCTTGCCGAAGATCAGAAGGCCGCTGGTCTCCCGGTCCAGGCGATGCACAATCCGTATGCCCGGTTCGTCCAGGGTCTCGCCCCTGGAGGTGAGAAGGATGCTGAGCATCGTATTGCGGAAGTAACGGCCGGACGGATGCACGGGAAGATTCGGCGGCTTGTTCACCACGAGAATGTGCCCGTCCTCGTGGATGGTCCGGATGTCGGCTGTCACTTCCGGCTCCGGAAGACGGAGGGGCTGGTACTCTATCCGGTCTCCGAAGGCGATTCGTCTGGATGGACGGCACACGGAGCCGTTGACGCGGATGCGGCCCGCGTCGATCATATCTGCCCACTGGGTGCGGGAGCGGTAGGCGAACCGTTCCGCCAGGTATCGGTCCAGCCGCATCCTGACTTCCGGATCCTGCACCCGGATCGAGCCGTGGCGCACCCACTTCGCAAGGGGACGCGTGTTCGGAAAGTCGTTCTTCATGATTTGCACAGAAGAGTGAACCGTGGATCCAGCGCTGTCCACTCCGGAACCGGGAGGTACTCTGGACCGGATCGTTGAAGGTACCGTCCGCCGCGTGCGGCCGCGTCTTGTGCAGGTGTTGACGGACGAGGGATGTGTCGAAGCCCACGTGCGGAGCCTCCTGAAGAAGGACGGCCCCCGCGTGAGCGCCCACGTGGTTGCAGTGGGCGACAGGGTGCGCGTGGTCATGCGGGGGAGCAGCGGGGCCTGGCTGGACCGGATCCTTCCCCGGGCGAACCGGATCTCGCGGGTCGATCCGGGGGACATCCGCCGAGAGCATGTCCTGGCGGCCAACCTGGATCAGGTCGCCTTGATCGCGAGCTGGACGATGCCGAGGTTTAATCCGAGGGCGGTGGACCGCCTCCTTGTGATGGGAGAGAACGCGGGCGTGCCGTGTCTTGTTGTTCTGAACAAGATCGACCTCATGCCCCCCTGTCCCCCGGAGGAGGATCCGGTGCAGCCTTACCGGGACCTGGGCTACCCTGTTCTCCTCACCTCGGCGACGGAGGGGAGCGGGCTTGATGGGATGCAGAACCTGCTCCACGGAAGGATCACCCTGATGGTGGGATCGTCCGGGACCGGCAAGAGTACTCTGCTGAATCGCCTCGTTCCCGGGCTGGATCTGAGGACCAGTCCGGTCAGCGGGGCTACGTCGAAGGGCGTGCACACCACGACCAGAGTCGACTGGATAGAGCTTCCGGGGTGCGGGGCCGTGCTCGATTCACCCGGTATTCGAAGCATCCAGCCATGGGGCCTGACAGACAGGAACCTCGCCTCCTGCTTTCCCGAGATGCGCGGCCTTCCACCATGCCGGTTCAGTGATTGCCTGCACCAGAGCGAACCGGAGTGCTCCGTGAGGGCTGCCGTAGAGGCGGGATCCATCCTGCGGTTCCGGCATGACAGCTATCTGCGTATTCTGGAGAGCCTTAGGGAAGGGGCGAACGCGGTGAGGGGGCGGGAGCAAGCCTGATTGCTTCCCGAACTGACGCGGGCACCAGGCCCTGCCTCCTGCAATGCGTCAGCCCTGTCGGTGTGACCCGCATCCCACCTGACCAGGCGGGTGTCGGACCGGATTGTGCGGCTTTCGCAATCTGTCGAGAGTGCCGCAATTATTCCGCTATGAGCGATGAGGTATGTTGTGTTAGGATAGTCGGCAGAAAATTACGCCATTGTTCCTCCGGATTGCTCCGGGTCAGATACTCCGGTGGCCGCATGTCAATGTGGCTCGAGAGCTTGGATTTCGGTTGATACCGGTGATGATGGCGGCACCTCCGTTTTCGCAGCGTTATGAACTACGGGATCAGCGACAGTAGGATTCGGAAGGAGGTTGGGCCCATGGCGGAGCCTGTTGGCAGGGTTCTCGGCAAGAGAATCCGGGGAATTCGGCACGAGAAAGGTCTGACGCTTAAGGAGATTGAACAGCGAGTCGGTGTTAGCGCGACTCACATTTCGGAGATCGAGCGCGGAAAGACATCTCCAACCATTCAGGCTCTGGAGAAGGTTGCGAGCGCGCTCGGCGTGCTTCCCTCCCACCTGATCGACCTGCCCCCTATCAGCGACCCCGAGGTATTGAAGAAGGCGAACCTTGTCAGCATTACGATGAACAACGGGTCGGTCCGCATCGAACCGTGCACAAATCGTGGTGTCTGCTCCGAGATGTCGATCTTCTTCGCCACCATAGAGGGGGATGGCCAGGTAGGTGGCGTAAACGGACATCGTGGCGAGGAGTTCTGCTACGTCCTGGAAGGGTTTCTGGAGGTCACTGTGGACGGCAGGTCCCATCTGCTGCGCAGGGGGGACACGATCCACTTCAAGGCAACCCGGCCGCACAAGGTCCGGAATCTAACCAGCGAGCCGGTCCGCACGCTCTGGGCGGTGCGTCCGAAGCTCTTCATATGAGAGGGGGACCGGCAGATGGTAAGCAAGGAACTCGTTGGTGAACGCATCCGCCAGGTTCGGACCACGCAGCGGAAGACCTTGAAGGATGTGGAAAACGTGTCGGGATTTTCGTCGACTCACATCTCAGAGATAGAACGCGGGCGCACTTCCCCCACCATCGGGGCCTTGATCCGCATCGCGAACGCGCTGGACAAGGATCCGAGCTACTTCATCGAGGAACGCGAAGTCGAGGAGGTTTGTGTCAGCAGTCAGGACAACAGGCCTGACGGGGCGAAGGCTGTCAACGTTGGCGGTGCAGGAGTTCACGTCACCTGCATGACAACAGGGATCCTGGGTGGCCGTCTTCTGGCGTACGAGATTTCCATCGAGTCGGATGCCAATGGCAGCGTGGAGTTCGTGCCCCAGGCCGGCGATCTGTGTCTGACCTGCGTGATGGGCGCCTGCGGGCTGCTCTCGGGCGGTCACGTGATGGCCCTCGAAGAGATGGACTGCATGCATGTGGCCACTGCAGATGCCGCCTTTACGATTCGCGGCAGCGGTGACGGTCCCAGCCGGCTGGTGGTTTTCCTGGATCCGAAGGAAGCGATTCTGTAGCCCCGGTGCGGCACAGGTCCGCGAGAGGTCAGGCCGTCCTGCGCCTTGCAGTCATGTCCCGCTGAGGCCGGATCGCACTCTTCCCGGAACTCCTCACGGGATGCCGGGACGGGCGTGTGAGACGAGGTGCGCGGCTCCTCTGACACAGGCGATGGCGGGCGCCTTTGCATGGTGCCGTGCGGGTGACCTGTCGGGGGTATCGGGAACAGCCGGGCCGGTCCTCATGGGCCGCCGCAGGCTTCGTTCTCCGCCTCCGTCTGCCCTCCCGATTCCGAGCGCTTCACGCGGTTCCACAGCCTGTCGAGCTCCTCGAGGTCCATTGTCTCCATCGGGGTATGCTCTCTGGACGCCATAGCCGCCATGGCGTTGAACCGGTCGCGGAACTTCCGGTTGGCTTTGCGAAGGCAGGCTTCGGGATCCATCCCCAGGGCGCGACTGAGGTTGACGGTGGCGAACAGCAGATCCCCAATCTCCTCGGCGACTCTTCCGCCGGCACCGGGATCCTTCGATCCGGCAGCATCCCGGAGTTCGCGCAGCTCTTCCAGGACCTTGTCGTATACCGGCTCCGGTGAAGGCCAGTCGAATCCCACACCGGCCGCCTTCTGCTGAAGCCGGACGGACTGGAGAAGGGCGGGAAGCGCCGGAGGAGGATCAGGCAGGGCACCCGGAGGAAGCCCGTCCTCACTCCGCTCCCGCTGCTTGATCCTCTCCCACTGTCTGGCCGCCGCGTCCGGATCCGTCACGCCGTCCGGACCGAACACGTGCGGATGGCGACGCACAATCTTGTCGACCGCTCGCCTCGCCACGTCCTCGAAGGGACTCCCGCCCGCACCCTCCGCTGCACCGAAGACGAGGGCCAGCACGAACGCGAGGTCACCCAGCTCCTCCGATACCCGCCCGGGCTTCCCCTCCGTGGTCGCGTGAAGAACCTCGAATGACTCTTCGACAAGGTGTCCGGCCAGATCCGGCAACGTCTGCTTCCGGTCCCATGGGCATCCATCCGGCCCGCGGAGTATGCGGCCAAGCCGGAGGAGTCCCTCCCAGGTCGGGGGCGGCGGAGTTGGTGGTGAATCTTTCATCGGCAATAGGGTAGCATGCATCTGTTCACCGATGCTCCTTCAGAGGGCGTCGGCAATCGCAGGAGGACCAGATGTCCGGGAAGCGCTGCAGAGGGGCGGACAAGACTGCGGGCACGATCGATTCGCTGGTTGATGCCGCCCGTCGCGCAGCCGAACTCGCACACGCCCCCTACTCCGGCTTTGCCGTCGGTACCGCCCTGGAGGACCGCGACGGCCGGGTTGTGCTGGGGGCCAACATCGAGAACGCGGCTTATCCTGCAGGGATATGCGCCGAGCGCACGGCTCTCCTGATCTGGAGGGATGCGATGCTCGGTCCGGTGCGCCGGGCCGTGATCTACACACCCACGGATCAGCCATCCCCGCCCTGCGGGCTCTGCCGGGAAGCCCTGATGCGCTGGGCACCTGATGCGGAGATCTACCTTGCCTGCGAGGCGTGCGTGACACGGCCGGTGCATCCGGCCGACTGGCTTCCGGCTCACAGGGATGTGGCAGGGATGCGCAGGCGGGGAGGAGCCCGGGGGTGAATGCAAAGGGCCTGATCAGAAAGACCCGTGACGGACATGCCCTGGGCGGCGGGGAGATCGCGCACCTTGTCGAAGGGGCAGTTACCGGCGAGATCCCCGGGTACCAGATCACCGCCTGGATGATGGCCGTCTTCTTCAGGGGGCTCAGCGACAGGGAATCCGCTGATCTCACCCGGGCCATGATCGACTCGGGGGAGCGACTTGCATTCGACTCTCCAGGTCCCCTGCCTTCGGACAAGCACTCCACGGGGGGTGTCGGCGACAAGATCTCCTTCCTGGTCGCCCCTATTGCGGCGGCTGCCGGGATTCCGGTCCCGATGATCTCCGGCCGTTCGCTGGGGCACACGGGCGGAACCCTGGACAAGCTGGAGTCGATTCCGGGGTTCCGGCCCGATCTCAGTCCGGAGGAGTTCCGGGCCGTAGTCGATGCATGCGGTCTGTGCATTGCATCGCAGAGCGAACGCCTTGCGCCTGCGGACCGGCTCTTCTACCAGCTTCGGGATGCCGCCTCCATCGTGGAATCGGTTCCGCTGATCACAGCGAGCATTCTTTCCAAGAAGGCTGCGGCAGGTGTCCGGGCTCTTGCGCTGGACGTCAAGGTCGGCGAAGGGGCGTTCATGCCCGACCTCGATCACGCCAGGCGGCTCTCCCTTTCCCTGGTGAGGACCGCGGGGGAACTGGGCATCCGCGCCCGGGCCGTCCTTACGGCGATGGATCATCTGCTCGGCAGGACCGCCGGGAATGCCCTCGAGATCGCCGAGTCTGTGCGGTTTCTGCGTCGGGAGGAGGTTCCTGAAGACCTGCGCGAGCTGACGATGGAGCTTGGCGCGGCAATGGCCGAGCTGTCCGGAGCTGTGCGCGACCGCAAGGCCGCCATCGCCGCCCTGCAGGAAGCATGGGAATCGGGGTGCGCATACGAGCGGTTCCTTCAGATGGTTCGGCTGCAGGGGGGCGATGCGGCCGTGCTGGAGCACCCGGAGCGCCTGCCACGGGCGGCTGAACTGGTCGAGGTCGCTGCGCACCGGGAGGGGACCTTCGTTGGTGTTCGCGCCAGAGCCGCCGGTGAGTGGATAACCGGGGCAGGGGGAGGAAGAGTCCGGCCGGGTGACAGAATCGACCCCAGGGTCGGAATTGAGCAGCTGCTGTCTCCTGGCTCGCTGGTTCGCATAGGTGAGCCGGTCATATGCCTTCACATGCCTGAGGGAGTTGATGGGGCGGGAACCGCGGAAAGGGCTGCCGAGTGGCTTGAGATCGTCGAAGAACCGCCGCAGCCGCGCTCATGGATACTGGAGGTCGTGGACAGACCGGGGCAGTGACCACGTCAGTGCGCGGGCAGGGAGTCGCCCGGCGGCGCCTCCTCCATCTGTTCTGGGTCCGACAAGGGATGATGCCTCCGTGGATCGGGCGTGACGTGGTTGTGGAGGCACTGCCCGGTCGGCTCCGTTCCGGCCACAAAGGCGTCCCGGACCGTTCTCGGACAATCCGGACCAGCCCGTAATCCGGTTGCCTCACAGGTCCGGACTTCCACGATACCCGGCGGAATCTCGAAATCCCTGCTGCCATAGACCGCCGACGCCTCCTTCATGAAGGCGCTCCAGGCGGGCAGCGCGGCGACCGCGCCGGTCATCCTGTTCCCGATCGGGCGAACCTCATCGAAGCCGACCCAGACTGCGCAGACGAGATCGGGGGTGAACCCGACGAACCATGCATTCGTGTGCTTGTCGGTCGTGCCTGTCTTCCCCCCGGCGGGCGCGTGGAATCCGTCGCGGGAGCGCGCGAAGGAGCCTGTCCCTCTGTCCAGAGCCGAACGCAGCATGCTGACCATCAGGTAGGCGACTCTCTCATCGATCACCTCCCGGGATTGGGGAATGTGCCGCTCCATGACGACGCCCTGACGGTCCTCGACCATCTCGACGGAGTACGGTTCAACACGGATTCCGTGGTTGACGAAGACAGCGTATGCCGAGGCCAGATCCAGTGCGGATATCTCACAGGCTCCGAGCGCCAGTGACAGGTAGGGGGGCAGGTAGCCCCGAATGCCCATCCGTCGTGCAAGGCTCACAACCTTCCCGGCCCCCAGGCTGTCCATCAGCGCGACGCTGGGGACATTGATGGATCGCATCAGCGCATAGCGGAGGGTCACCGGACCGCGGAAGAGCTCGTCGAAGTTCCTGGGCTCATATGTGTCACCGTGCTGCAGCTCGTATGTTGTCATCGTGTCGGCGAGAATGTCATTGGTCCGGAATCCGTCCAGAAGCGCCTGGGTGAAGAGAACCGGCTTGAAGGAACTCCCCGGCTGAAGCTCAGCCTGGACGGCCCGGTTCCAGTGGCTTTCGAGGAAGTCCCGGCCTCCGACAAGGGCCCTTATCGCCCCGGTCCTGGGCTCCAGCGCTATGAGCGCACCCTGCAGATATGGAGTGCGCATTGCGCCATCGGCAACAGGCTCGTCACCCCTGACCGAGATCCCCGGGGTGCGGCGGTATACGATGGCCTGCATCTCCTCGATGCGACTGAGTTGCTGCTCCATGGCCTCTTCGGCCGCCTTCTGCAGACGTGAGTCGAGCGTGGAGTGAATGGTAAGGCCGCCGCGGTACAGTTCCGATCCACCGTATCGTTCCATGAGATCCCTGCGGATCATCTCGGCGAAGTAGGGAGCCGAGGACTCTGCCATTCCGGCTGCCGCCTGTGGGACCTCTGTTGCCTCGGCTTCAAGCCGGGTCTCGATGTCGATGATACCGGCCGCCTCAAGCCTCCGCAGGACGTGGTTGCGGCGTCTCCTCGAAGCATCGGGATTCCGGCGTGGTGAGTATGCGAGCGGATTCTGCGGAAGCCCCGCAAGAAGAGCCGCCTCTGTGAGCGTAAGTTCCCGGCACGATTTGCCCAGGAACCGCTGCGCAGCCGCCTCTACTCCGTAGGCCCCGTCGCCGAAGTACACCTGGTTCAGGTACAGCTCGAGAATCTCCTCCTTCGAGAAGGACCGCTCAAGGCGGACCGCAAGGATCGCTTCCTTTATCTTCCGCTCGAATGTCTGCGAGTGTGTAAGGAAGATGTTTCGCGCCAGCTGCTGGGTGATGGTTGAAGCTCCTTGACGAATGCTTCCGGCGGCAACATTGGAGAGGACCGCCCGCACGACACCGATTCCATCCAGCCCCCAGTGTCGGAAGAATCTGTGGTCCTCGGTCGCGAGAACCGCCTCGCGCATGATCTCGGGGATCTGCTGCAGCGGAAGAGGGCTTCGGTTCTCTATGAAGAACTCCTCGAGGACCGCGCCGTCCTTGTCGAGAAGCACGGTCTTGCGCGATGGCGCAAGCTCCTGTGGCATTTCGGGAGAGGGAAGATCCTTCCCCCACACAAGGAACAGGCCGTACACAACCCCGGCCATGGTCAGCGGGACCAGGACAAGCACGACAAGGAAGATCAGGACTACATGAGTGAGTTTCATGTCGAAGACTCCACCACAGGGCCGGGCGATCGTCAAGCGGGCCGGTGCGCCGGAGCTGCCCCCCAGAGCGGCCGGGCGCACTCCCGGGGTGGCCGGGGCGATGACAGTACGCAGTAACCCGCTGCGTGGCAACGTGTTTGGCCCTGCTAAAGAAATCGTGAAACAAACACGAAAAAAGCAGTTGACGCGGAACAACCGTCCGAAGTAACTTACGTCCCTGCCCCGAAACGGGCCTGGCGGTGCCGAGGGACTCGGCAAGCCCGACCCGGAAGTTTTCTTCTTGACAGAAGAATGCGGCTCGGTGCATCCTCTGAAATTGCGCATTGGCGCTAGAGGCGCTCTTTGAAAAGAGAATACGAGCAGGTTTGTCGAGATCGAATCGTGCCTGGCCGGTCTTCCTTCCACTTGTGGGAGTGATGCCGGACCAGGTTCTCGTCAATTGGATTTCGTCGTCGCGGTTTCCGCGGCGGCGCTCCGAGTTTTCGAACACGGAGAGTTTGATCCTGGCTCAGAACGAACGTTGGCGGCGTGGATTAGGCATGCAAGTCGAACGGGGTTTGTGGCTTCGGCTGCAAACCTAGTGGCGAACGGGTGAGTAACACGTGGAGAACCTGCCCTCGAGTGGGGGATAACACTCCCAACGGAGTGCTAATACCGCATAAGACCACGGGATCGCATGATCCTGAGGTCAAAGGTGGCCTCTGCTTGCAAGCTACCGCTTGAGGATGGCCCCGCGTCCCATTAGCTAGTTGGTAGGGTAACTGCCTACCAAGGCAACGATGGGTAGCTGGTCTTAGAGGATGGTCAGCCACACTGGGACTGAGATACGGCCCAGACTCCTACGGGAGGCAGCAGTCGAGAGGCCTTGTCAATGGGGGAAACCCTGAACAGGCGACGCCGCGTGGGCGATGAAGGCCGTTAGGTTGTAAAGCCCTTTTATTCGGGAAGAAACGCAGGTGGGCAAACAGTCCATCTGTTTGACGGTACCGATTGAATAAGCTCCGGCCAACTCCGTGCCAGCAGCCGCGGTAATACGGGGGGAGCGAACGTTGTTCGGAATCACTGGGCGTAAAGGGCGTGCAGGCGGCCTCGCAAGTGGAATGTGAAATGCCCTGGCTCAACCAGGGAACTGCATTTCAAACTACGGGGCTTGAGTACAGGAGAGGATGGGGGAATTCCCGGTGTAGCGGTGAAATGCGTAGATATCTGGAGGAACACCGGTGGCGAAAGCGGCTTTCTAGCGCGATACTGACGCTCAGGCTCGAAAGCGTGGGG
>CAZWSC010000056.1:0-16639 GCA_964636385.1 uncultured bacterium | reverse complement strand
GAGCTTCCCCTTCGCCCAGAGTCCGCCCGTCGCATCCAGGAACTGGCGCATCTGCCCGGCCATGTTGCCGAACCTGGTCGGTGTGCCGAAGATGACGGCATCCGCATCCGCGAGGTCGTCAACCGAGGCGACCGGCACATCCTGATAAGCCTTCTGAGCCTCCGTAGCGCCCATCGCCTTGATGACATCGGGCGTCAGTGTTTCGGGGACACGCTTGATGACAACATCAGCCCCCGGCACCTCCCGGGCCCCTTCCGCAATCGCCTTCGCAAGGTGGTATATGTGTCCGTACGTGGAGTAGAAGAGTACGAGGATCTTCATCTTGTCTCCCTCCCTTTCTGTGCATGAAACTGGCCGCGTCACATCTGACAGCGACACTACTTGGATGCCGCCTTCACCCTGTCCGGTTGCAGCCCGAGCGCCTTCGCCACGCCCTCGCCGTATGCCGGGTCGGCCTTCATGCAGTTGGCCGCGTGCCGGATCTTGATCTCTTCAGGAGCGTCGCCCATGGCGCGTGCCGTGTTCTCGAAGAGAACCTGCTGCTGCTCCGGGCTCATCAGCCTGAAGAGCATTCCGGGCTGGGTGTAGTAGTCATCGTCCTCGCGGTGGTCCCAGCGGCCTGCAGCGCCCTCGAGATCGAGCGGTGGCTCCGAGAAGTCGGGCTGCTCCTGCCACTCGCCGTAGGAGTTGGGCTCGTAGGCGAGTGTACTGCCATGGTTGCCGTCGACACGCATTGCGCCATCGCGGTGGTAGCTGTGCATCGGGCATCGGGGGGCGTTCACCGGGATCAGGTGGTGGTTGACACCCAGCCTGTAGCGCTGAGCGTCCCCGTATGAGAACAGCCGGCCCTGCAGCATCTTGTCGGGCGAGAAGCCGATCCCCGGGACGACATTCGCGGGATTGAAGGCTGCCTGCTCGACCTCGGCGAAGTAGTTCTCGGGATTCCGGTTGAGCTCCAGGACACCCACCTCGATGAGCGGATACTCCTTCTGTGACCAGACCTTGGTCAGGTCGAAGGGGTTGAACGGGCACTCTGCGGCCTCCTTCTCCGTCATCACCTGGATCTTCATCGTCCAGCGGGGGAAGTCGCCTTTCTCGATGGCGTAGTAGAGGTCGCGCTGGTGGCTTTCGCGGCACTTGCCTACAACGGCCTCCGCCTCAGCGTCGGTCAGATTCTTGATCCCCTGCTGGGTGTGCAGGTGGAATTTCACCCAGGTGCGCTCGTTGCGGGCGTTGATCAGGCTGAAGGTGTGGCTTCCGTAGCCGTGCATGTGCCTGTATGAGAGGGGGATGCCGCGGTCGCTCATTGTGATCGTGACCTGGTGGAGCGCCTCTGGGAGCAGTGTCCAGAAGTCCCAGTTGTTGCGAGCGCTGCGCAGGTTGGTTCGGGGATCGCGCTTCACCGCGTGGTTCAGGTCGGGGAACTTGAGCGGGTCCCGCAGGAAGAACACGGGCGTGTTGTTGCCGACCAGGTCCCAGTTACCCTCCTCCGTGTAGAACTTGATCGCGAAGCCGCGGATGTCGCGCTCCGCATCAGCCGCGCCCCTCTCTCCCGCGACTGTGGAGAAGCGCACAAAGAGGTCGGTCTTCTTCCCGACCTCCGAGAAGATCTTCGCGCGGGTGTACTTCGTGATGTCGTGGGTCACCTTGAATGTGCCGAATGCCCCCGATCCCTTTGCGTGCATACGGCGCTCGGGGATCACCTCCCTGTCGAACTGGGCCAGCTTCTCCAGGAACCACACGTCCTGGAGGAGTTGGGGGCCGCGCTTGCCGGCGGTGACAACATTCTGATTGTCGGGCACGGGTGCGCCCGCGTTGGTTGTGAGCTTCTTCCTGTCCTTCGTGCTCATGGCTGCTTCCTTTCCGGGCTTCTTGGCCGCCTGGGTCCGGCCGGGCGGGGCCCGCCGCCCTGTTCCTTGTCGCATTCATCGCAGATCCCGCGGATCTCCACATGCGCGCCGAGTATGCGCGCGAAGCCTTCAACGTTCGCCGGCGTCTGGATGCGGTCCAGATCCTCATCAACGAAGTCCCTGGTCAGCCCGCACCTGACGCAGACATGGTGGTGATGGCGTTCTAGGTTGGCGTCGAAGCGGACGGTTTCCCTTCTGGGGCCGAGTGTGTCGATTAGTCCAAGCTCCTTGAGCCGCCAGAGAGTCCGGTAGACGGTGTCCAGCGAGACGGTCGGCATGCGGGCCTGTATGGCGCGGAACACCGTTTCGGCATCCGGGTGCTCGGCGCTCGAGGCCAGTTCCCGGAAAACCTCCAGACGCTGCGGGGTGAGCCTGATTCCGGCTTCCCTTGCGGCATCCCTGAACCTCTGTATCCGGCGCTGAACCTCGTTGCTCTCGACTTGCATGGGTAATCCTAAGTAAGAAAGACTCGTAGATGGGAGGCTACTGACATTTAGGGCTCCCGTCAAGGACCAATCCCGGCCCAGTGGACTTAAGACTGCATCTACCCCGGCCCGCGGTGCAGGGCGCCGGATTCGGGTAGGGAAGAACCCCGGGATCTGGCATACTGTCAACCGCGCCATGGGGCGGGAGTCACAAGAGGCGATGAAATCACGAGTTCCGCTCTTGAACTCCGACCGTGCCTCTTGCCCGGAGCTGTGCCGGGATGAGCCCGGGGCCCCGGCCTCGGCAGCCGGCGCATCTACACAACGGACCACAGGAGAGGATTCGCATGCGGAAAACATACTCACTCGCAGGTGCTGTCGGCAATCCGACGGTGCGGGGTGTCGTAGCTTCATCGGCCGTGGCGGTGGCTATGGCGACGGCAATCCTGATCTCCTGTATCGCTGCGATCGGGGTCGAAGCTGCCCACCCCGTTGATGCGACTCCCCCAATCTCCACAGGTCTCGCCCGCATCGAAGGGGGCGTGAAGCTGGGAATCGGCATGACCCAGCACCAGGGGGTCGAGGATCCAAGGCTGCCGTACTCGGTCGACAGCGGGTGGCGCAGGGGGCTGGCTGCCTCGGCATTTGTCAGGTTCCCGGTAACGAGTCGCTTCAGTCTGCAGCAGGAGGTCGGCTACTTCCACAAGGGCTCGCGCCAGATAATCGCGCTGGAGATCCTGGAGATTCCGACCGCTCTCGAAGTAGACTATGACTTCAGCTATCTCGAAGTGCCGTTTCTGCTGCGTTACGTGTGGCTGCACAGTGGTCCTCCCGGGAGGCGGGCGGACATCTACTCGATGAGCGGCTTCTCCTTCGGGCTGAAGCTGGACAGCAGGTACCGGCTGAACGGAGTGCTCATCGACGAGGAATCGGGAGAGTTGCTCCAACTCAGCGCCGATGCGCCGATGGACGAGGTGGACATCTTCGACTTCGCCTTCGTGTACGGGACGGGCATTGAACTGCGGATGCCGGGTGGGCACTTTCTGCTGGAGTACAGGTTTGCCCTTAGCCTGGAGCGGTTGGACCTTCCGACATACGCGTATGTTCCGGCGTGGGACGGCAGCGAGATCCTGATCGAGAACGATCCGGTTCCATTGCGGAACCAGGCTCATGCCATAATGGTGGGGTTCTGTTTCTGACGGGGGATGATCCAATGCAAAAGCGCAACTCCGCAAATCACCTGCCTGTGTTCCGGCCCGCCGTCATACTGGTCGGTTTGATCCTTCTACAGCCTGCCGGGAGCGCAGAGGCGCAGGGCTACTCCCTGTGGAACTACTTCCGCGCCAGCGCGCTTCAGCCGGGCAATCTTGCCACGGTGCGCGTGGAGAACCCGCAGGGGCAAGGGCTGGTGAACACGGTGCTGTACCTTGACGGCACGGTTCAGGAATCGCCTCTCGTGGGTGTAATCGACGGGCCGTCGACCCTGGAGGCCCATGTGCCCGGGCCTGTTGGTGACCGCCGCTGGTATGGGTTCCGCCTCGAGCATGGTGTCGGGCTCGATCTCCTGCCGGTAAGACTGGCGGATGGCATCAACCCTGTGCCCGGGCAACTCACATTCCTGGCCGACGATCCGGTGGGAGACGAGATCTTCGGCCGGCCGCACCTCGACCTGGTGGAATGCCGGGTCAGCCTGTCATCGACGCGTTTGTACGCAACCCTGCGCAATGTCAGCGGGGGGTTTCCTCTGGTGAGCGGTCTTGCCTTCTTCGGCTATCTTTTCGCCCTTACCGATCCCGCAGAGGATGATCCCGATGTTGTCTGGGCGCTTCTCTACACCTATACCGCATCGGGGATCATCAACCCGGGCCTCTACCGGATCGAGGGCACGGGCCTAAGCGATCTTGTGCAGATCGGCGACATCACCTTCCAGGAGTTCCCCGGCGAGAACACGCTCATGCTCTCCTGCCTCCTGGACGACCTGTACAGCGACCCTGGATTTTCCGCCTGGTTCGACCCGCAGGATCCCAGGGTTGCGGCCGGAGCTTTCACACAGCGCATCACACTGACAGGCGGCCCGCAGGAGGCTGATCGCATCGAGGGTGGCATTGTGCACCTGCGCGGGCTGGGCAGTGACCCGGGGCCCAACACCCTCCCGGTAATCACGGACCTGGATGTTTCGCCTCCAGGGCCCGATGCTTTCGCCGAGGTTGTTTACACCGATGCCGACGGACACTGCCCTGTGCTGGCTGAGCTGGCCGTCACGGGGAGCGGGGGAAGCACTGACTACTACCCGCTCTATCCACAGACCCTGGACTACGGTGGGCCGGTCGTATACCGGACGCCGCCTGGCATACCGCCACTCGTGGACGGAGGCTGGTCCGGTGTCGAGGCGCGCTTCAGCGACAACGGCGTCGATATCGTCACGATCAGCCTGGAGCCTTCGTTCGCGCCCGGTCTGGCGGTTGATGTGCTCCCTGGTATCATCCTGCGCGGGGCCCCGAATCCCTTCGCCCGGGAGACAATGCTGACATTCGGACTCCCCTCACACGGTCCGGTCCGTCTGAGCGTTCACGATCCCGAGGGACGGGAGGTGGCGGTTGTGGCAGCAGGCGAGTTCGCTGCAGGATCGCACTCGGCAATCTGGGACGGCCGCGATGATCGCGGGCGGGGCCTGGCATCCGGTGTCTACATGGTCCGGCTCGTGACGGAGCAGGGCATGGCGGTGGAGCGGGTCACGCTGGTTCGGTGAGCGCCTGCGCCTCGTTGCGCATCGACCGGTTCTTCGTCCTGATCTACCACCGGATCAACCTGTGATCCGGCGGTAGATTCCGCCCTTGCGCCTCATCAGCTTCTCGCAGATGAACTCGCGCCTGAGGGTGCAGAAATCCTCGTTGTACTCCGCAAGGATGAGGTTCACCTCCTTCTCCGTGTAGTCCCGATTCGTTTCGAAACCATCCACCAGATGCTCCAGCACGATCCTTCGCTTCTTTCGCTGGACCGGGATCGACGACAGCCTGCCGTAGGCGAAGAAGTTGTTGAGCACCTTCCTGCGGTAGGCGTCCTCCCTCGAGGTCTGGTTTCGCGCCTCCCGGGAGCTCACCTCCAGGAATGAGCCGATCGGCCGCTCCATCATTGAGTCCACGAGGCTGTAGACCACGTAGTATTGCTCGCGGGTCGATCGGACAAGGCCGGCTTCCTCCAGTTTCTTCAGATGAAAGCTTACGGTGGATGGCGAGAGCTTCAGCCGTTCCGATATGAGCTCCACATAGAGGGCCCGCTCGCGCAGCGCCGTCACGATTCGCAGCCGGGAATGGTCCGAAAGCGCCTTGAAGACGACTAGGCCGCGGGGCAGTGTCTCGGCTGCCGGTGTCACTGCGAATCCTCCATTGCAGCGGAGTCTGCACGGCACTCCTGAAAGGCCTGGCGAACACGCATTGCCGTGCTGATCTTCACCCGCTCCTTGTGGCAGTCGCCGTCACGCCCGAACAGTTCGTCGCGCCCGGCCTTTGCGGACCACCGCTCCATGAGATCGTCAACAAAGGCGATAAAGGCACAGTCCAGCTGGGCCGAGCCGGACAGTGAAGGATCGATCCAGATCGGTCTCGGTCCCTCCTGCCTCCCTTCGAAGACGTATGCGAAGTAGACACCGAACATCCGGCGAAGTACGCCTGTCACATTGTGCCGAATCTGCGAGTCGACCGATTGCATCGGATCTTCGGTGTCAGGTGGGACCCCCTTGTGCGCGTCCGCCTCCATCCCATCGATGCGCGCGAGGAAGGTGTCCCGGAGGATCTGGTCTGCCTCCATACATGCCCCCTTTCATCCCAACCAAAGCCGTTATGATTATGCTCATCACATTGGATTGTGCCAAGTCATTTGTGTGGGTGTCGAATTAGAATTTCAGGATCATGGAGCCGTCGGCCTTCTCCGGCTCATCCTGGCCGGCGGAACACGGAAAAGGGCCGCCCCCTGGAGAGGAGCGGCCCATGACCCATCGAGAGGGTCGAATCGCCGGCAGGGTCGTTTCAGATCAGCGGACCAGCACCACCCTTGCGGTCAGGGCCACGTCACCGACGGTGGCGCGCACCAGGTAGATGCCCGAGGCGCCCTGGCGGCCCTGGCCGTCGCGACCATCCCAGGTAAGACTCCGGGATCCTGCGTCGATACGCCCCTGGTGCAGTTCGCGCACCATGCGCCCGTCAGCGCTGTAGATCCTGACTGCGACGTCGGCACCCTGCGGCAGGCTGAGCTCGAGTTCGATCCTTCCGCTGCCCTGCCCCTGTACAAGCAGTCGCGGTTGTCCCATTGCGGGGAGTTCGACCCCAGATGAGGCGTTGACCTCGAACCCGCGTGTCTCGCCCAGAAGACCGCGCTCTTCATCGTCAGCCGCGTAGGCGCGCCACCAGTAGGCCCCGTCCGCCAGTGTCGGCACCTGCCAGGATGTCTGCGACCCCGGACCCGCCGGCACACCGTCGGCCGAGGCGATGATCTGTGTCAGAAGGGGATCGCCGTAGACGCGGAAGCCGTAGGTGACCGGGCCGCCGTCGGGGTCATCCACGTTTCCGACAACCAGCGTCACCGGGTTTTCGATGACAGCGTCATCTTCGGGAGCGATCAGCGGCGGCGGCGGCGGAGCCTGGTTGTCGTTGCCCGCGCCAAGGAGCGTGACGTCGTCGACGTACCAGCCGTCCGCGGTTACCCACCAGTCCGTGTACAGCAGGAATCGAAGCTCCAGGTCCTGGCCCGCGAACTGGTCGAGGTCCAGGGTGACCTTCTGCCAGCTGTTCTGGGTGCCCGTGTAGCTGGCGATGGTCTGCCATGCACTGCCGTCGGCCGAGACCTGGACGCGGCCGAAATCGTAGTTGGTCTCCATGTCGTACCGATGCCAGAAGCTCAGGGCACTGGCCTGGTATGTACCGTTGAGGGTCGCGGTGGCGTTCCAGTTGTTGCCGTAGTTGCCTGAAGGAGAGTCGGTGAGCGAACTGGGTGGGGAGTGGTAGCTGGACGACGTGAGACCCCACTGGTGGGTGAGCGTCCAGTTCCCGGTTCCTGCCGCAAAGTCGTCGAAGAAGATCGTGTCGGGTTCGCCGACCATGAAGTTGATGGGATAGTCGATCGCACCGCCGTCGAACTCGCACCGGACCGTGACGGTGACCAGATGGCCATCCGGGCATGCCTCATCGATGGTGAATGCGAACGGCGGGTCGATGACGATCTCATCCATGGGATCAATGGATGGGATGTTGCGCGACGCTTCGGCCAGTTGCAGGTACGGATCGTCGCTGCTCAGGAACACCTGCGCGCCGGAGAGCCCTTCGGTCACGCCATGGTTGGCAACCTTGAAACTCAGAAGCCCGCTGTCACCGGGCTCCAGTAGGCCGCCCTCGCTGTCGGTGGCCACAGCGTCAGTGACATCGGCGTAGGCGCCGGCGGCCATCATCAGGTAGAGCATGGGCCAGACGTTGTCCTGGAACAGCTCCTCGCGCCGGTTGATCGGAGGCCAGAAACCATCGGCCCCGCTGCCGACTTCGTTGCAGAAGGCGAAGGAGTAGGCCTCGCCGTAGAGCCAGTCGATCGAGCCGCCGTTGACGATGTAGAGGATCTCACCTGGCTGGCCGGTGAGATACCCGTTGTACTGAGCCATGATTGTGGCCATGTGGATGAAGGTGGATGCGTGTGGTGTCGGGTCGGTCGTGTAGCCCCATGGATAGAGCGTCAGGTTGCTGTAGGTGTGCATGTCCTGTACCGCGAAGAAGTTGTGGCTGTTGACCAGGTTTATCAGCGCCTGGGTCTCGGGCTCGCTTGCCGGGGCGGGGCCACGGTAGGTATCGCTGGAGGGGTTGCTGCTGCTGCCCGGACCGACCCACTCGTAAGGGAAGTTGCGGTTCAGGTCGACTCCGAAGACACCGCCGCCGTTGTTGCGGCGGTTCTTCCGCCACATGCCGCCCCCGGCCGGGTTGGTCTGCTCGTTGTAGAGGACCCCGTCCGGGTTCGCGATCGACACTATGTATAGCTCGCGGTTGTCCATGAGCCAGGTCACGACAGGGTCGGTTCCGTAGTTGCTGCAGAGGTAGTCGGCGAACATGATCCCGAAGTCCCCGGACATTATCTCGCGCGCGTGAAGCATCGTGATGAGCAGCACCTCGGGCTTGTCGGGTTGGGCGACGTCGGGATTGCTGGACAGGCGAACGCACCAGATGTCGTTGTTCAGGTGCGTCTGCCCGATCGACCACTTGGCCGAGATCTGCTGCGGGTAGACGAGGCGCAGGCTGTCCAGGTAGGCGATGTTCTGGCTGTAGGTGTGCCATCCGCCGAAGTTGCCGCCCCTGTCGTCGAGACGCGAGGCGTAGTAGGCGGCGAGGTCGTCGTGGACGATCTCCATCTGAAGGCTCCTGGATAGCAGCATGTCGAGTGTGGCCGGTGTGGCGATGATCTCCGCCCCCACGCCGGGCTTCACACTGGCCACGTCGAGATCAGGGTTTTCCGCCAGGAAGGCGGCGTCGTCGATCCCCTCGAAGAAGACTCGTACCAGCGAGTACCTCTCGGTCTGGAGAAACTCCCCGGCAGCGCGTGCCGAATCGGTGTCGGCAGATGCGGTGTCGAGTGGCAATACTGCCAGGTCCAGCAGGGGCAGCAGGCACAGCGCTGCAAGGGTGACAGAGGCGAAGATGAGCCGGCGCATGGGATCCTCCAGGCGAAAGCGGTGTGATGGACGGCACGGCCCGTGTCCGCAACCGCCCACGGAGAATGGCGATGGCTCCATTGTGTCAGAAATGGCGGAATCAGTCAAACGACGGGTCAGGTTGCTGATAATCTATGGGCTTGGCCGAGACCTGGCTGAGCTCCGGGTCCGGCATGACGGAATCGACTTGATTTTGAGAACTGCCATGTTACTTTGTTAGGGTGAAATATCACAGCAGACTGATCGAATCAAAGCTCAGATCATATGCTGAGTCCTTTCCCTGCACCCTGGTGAGCGGGGCGAGGCAGGTCGGCAAGAGCACGCTGCTGGCTGAGCTCTTTGGGGAACGCTGCCGTACGTTCGTGTTCGACCCCGTTCAGGATCTCTACGGCGTCAGAGAGGATCCCGACCTCTTCCTGCGGAACAACGCACCGCCTCTGATCCTCGACGAGATCCAGTATGTCCCAGAACTCGTCCCGGCATTGAAGCGATACATCGACCGCGAGCGTCGACCCGGGATGTACCTGGTGACCGGCTCGCAGCAGTGGCAGGTCATGCGTGACCTGGCAGAGTCGCTGGCGGGCCGGGTCGCAATACTGGAGTTGCCGGCATTCTGCTTTCAGGAGATGGAGAGTCTGGAAGGTCCCTGCTGGCTGAATGAGTGGCTCGGCGTCGCGGCGCACGATGCGGAAGAGGCCATCAGGCAACTGTACTCCAGAAAGGCCCTGGGGTACTCGGCGACACAGCGGATATGGCGGGGAGGGTTCCCCGGAGTACAGGTGCTTTCGGACGACGTGATCCCTGGATGGATGCAGGGCTACGTCGCAACCTACCTTCAGCGGGATGTCCGCAGGATGCTGTATGTCCGCGATGAGACCCAGTTCTCCGCCTTCCTCTCACTGTGTGCGGCGTTGACGGCGCAGGAGTGCAACTACAACCAGCTTGGCCGCGACATCGGGCTCTCTGCGCCTGCCGCCAAGCGATGGGTGAGTGTGTTGCGAAGCAGCTACCAGTGGCTCGAGGTCCCGGCGTTCTCGATGAACACCGTCAAGCGGCTCAGCAGCAGGCCAAAGGGCTACCTCGCGGATACCGGCCTGGCCTCCTACCTGCTGCGCCTTTCCTCCCCGGCCGCGGTGCAGGGCCACCCTGCCTTCGGGGCACTGTTCGAGACCCTTGTGGTCACGGAGTGCCACAAGCAGATCCAGCAGCTGTCACTTGTCCCGGCGCTTTCACACTACCGCCAGCACAGTGGAGCCGAGGTGGATCTCATCATCGAGAAGGATGGCGCCCTCTTCCCGATTGAGGTCAAGGCCTCGAGCCAGATCCGGCCCCGGGACGCGCGATCGATCAGCATCTTCCAGGAGACCGTGGGAGATGCAGCAACCGCGGGGCTCATCATCTACGGCGGAACGGAGGTGGTCCGGCTGAATGAGCGGTGCGTCGCGGTGCCGTTCGACCTCCGCTGACCCTGCTGTGGCATTTAGGATGCTCACGGGAACCGAGTAGGGGCTGACACCAGACGACCCCGCTCTTCGTGTCCTTCGGGTTCTCCCCGGCGAAACCTCCCCGTTACCTCTCCCCGCACACCCCGACAATCCTCGCCGGCAGGATGCGGCCGCCTCCCGATTCCGCGCGCCTGACGACGCGCCGCACAAGGGGCAACGCCGCCGCCGCAAGCCCGACTCCCAGCAGGAATGACCAGAGATCCCGCATCGGTCTGCCCTCCGGCCAGATGAACATGCCGATGACCACACCGGCCAGGAGCAGAAGGAGGGGAAGCCCGTAGACGAGGAGAGACGCCTTCAGCACGGCACCGCCTGGCACAGCTACCTTCACGCGGTCACCGACCGACACTCCGATCGGATCCAGCACATCCATCATGCGCCGGTCCCCCTCTGTCGGCCGGCAGAGGACATTTGCGGCACATCGTTCGCAGTGCTCGCCGGTCTCCAGCCTCACCGTTGCCTGGGCAGGGTGATTGCCGCGGGCGGGGATGAGGGCGGTGACGATCCCTTCCTCGATGAGCGTCTCTCCGGCGGCCGGCGGCGTCGGTTGCCTGCTCTTGTCGATCGTATGCATATGACACTTCCGCTGTTGTTGCCGTGTGGGCGGCTACGTTTTGGTGCGGCTGCGCGCCTGTGGCCGCGCAAGCCGCCCTCGTCGGGGGCATTCCTTCGTGCTCTTCGCGCCCTTCGTGGTGAGATCCTTCCGCGGTGAGGCAGGGGCTACTCCTTAGCCTCCGGATGCAGCCACCCGATAGCGCCGGTCCTGCACTTCTCGATCGGGATGATTGACGGGTCGAGCTTCCCGTGGTCGATGACCGCGAGGCCATCCACCAGCGTTATCGCTCCCTGGCTGGCACGCACGCAGATGCCGCAGCCGAAACAGGCCACATCGCAGACATCCCGCGAGCGCTTGGGCTCGTCGTGGCTCTTGCAGAAGACGAAGAACTCGCGGGTCACGGGATGCAGCTCGAACAGGCTGCGCGGGCATGCCTTGACACACGCATTGCAGGCAGTGCACAGATCCTCGAAGACAACGGGCAGTCCGTCCTTCCCCATCTCGAGTGCTCCGAAAGCGCACACTTCAACGCAGTCTCCGCCGCCGAGACAGCCCCACTGGCAGGCCTTGCCGCCGCCCGATACGAGATCCTGTACGGCGCACCCACCCGGGCCCTGGTAATCGGCCTTCAGCTTTGCGACGGTCGATGAGCCGCGGCACATCAGGCGCGCGACCTGCCGGACCGAGACGACGGCATCGACGCCCATGATCGCGGCCAGCCTGTCCGCGGTCTCCTGCCCGCCCGGGGGGCAGAGGTTGATCGGGGCTCCGTCCATGACTACCGCTTCGGCGTAGGCTGCGCAGCCCGCATAGCCGCAGCCGCCGCAGTTCGCACCGGGTGTGGCGTCAAGGGCCAGGGCGATTCGCGGATCCTCCTGCACGCGCAGCTTGCGGTCCGCGACCGCGAGAGCCGCTGCGAAGAAGAGGCCGAGGCCCCCCATTGCCAGAAGCGAATAGGCCAGGACGTTCATGCTGCTTTTCCTCCCGATGACGGCACTTCGGCCAGGAACCGGGCCTGCCCGGGTTGATCCGGGCTAGCCCGGATTATTCATGATCCCTCTACTGCGACACCGGAAAGGCGCGCGAATACTGCGTTGCGCTTGCCCTCGCTCCTCGACATACTGCAGTGAGTATGCCTGCGTCGCGGGGGCCGCGCGCGCCTTGTCTCCCGCGCCTTTCCGATGTCTCGTCACGAGTTTCACGAATAACCCGGGCTAGAACTTCATCCCCGCGAAACCCATGAACCCGAGGGCAAGGATCCCGGCAACGATCATCGTGATGCCTGCGCCCCTGAGTGAGCGCGGCACATCGGCCAGTTCCAACTCCTCGCGTATCCCCGCCATCAGCGTTATTGCCAGTGTGAAGCCAACACCAGCGCCCAGGGCATAGACCAGGCTCTGGAAGAACGAATAGTCGCGCATGGCCGCGAACAGGCAGAGACCCATGATCGCGCAATTCGTGGTGATCAGGGGCAGGTATATCCCCAGCGCCCTGTACAACTGCTTGCTGACCTTCCGGACGACCATCTCCACGAACTGAACAAGAGAGGCGATGACAAGGATGAACGAGACCGTCTGCAGGAACTCAAGGCCGTAGGGGGCCAGGACGTAGCTCCGAATCAGGAAGGTGACCATTGTGGCCATGGTCATCACGAAGATGGTGGCCAAACCCATGCTGACGGCCGAGCTCAGCTTTCCCGAGACGCCCACGAACGGGCAGATGCCCAGAAACTGGCTCAGCACGAAGTTGTTGATCAGGACCGCAGCGACGAAGATGCCGAAGAGTTCCATCTTCACGCCTCCTTGACTGCAGCGGAGGCCCGCGCGCTGTGAATGGCGGCCAGCTCGCGCCGGTGGTTGATCTTGTTGTACAGGCCCAGGATCAGCCCAAGGGTCAGGAAAGCCCCTGCCGGAAGGATCATCACGGTCCAGGTGTCGAACTGCGGCGGCATCACTCCGGCGCCAAAAACGGTCCCGCTGCCCAGCAGTTCCCGGACGGCACCGAGGGAGGTGAGGGCGAGGGTGAAGCCTGCCCCCATTCCGAGGGCGTCGACTATTGCCCGGAGCGGGTTGTTCTTCGAAGCGAAAGCCTCCTGCCGGCCGAGTATGACGCAGTTGACAACGATCAGCGGGATGAAGGCGCCGAGGTTCTTGCTCATCTCGGGGAACCTGGCCTTCATCGTGAGATCGACGATTGTGACGAAGGTCGCTATCACCACGATGAAGCTTGCTATACGCACCTGGTTCGGGATGACCTTGCGCAGCAGCGAGATCATCGTGCTTGCACAGACCAGCACGAAGGTGGAGGCGATCCCCATCCCGACGCCGTTCTGCGCGGATGTCGTCACGGCCAGGACCGGACACAGGCCCAGGAGCTGGCGCCATACGGGGTTGGCGTCCCACAGGCCCTTCACGAACTCGGCGCCCAGGCTCTTCTGCTTGCTCAATGCGCGCCTCCTTCTTCCGTCAGAAGCGAATCGAGTTTGACCACGGCCTCGTTGACGATGTCGACTACGGCCTGCGAGCTGATCGTGGCAGCCGTGATCGCCTGCACCTCGTCCGGCCCAAGGTCGGTGCGCTTGCGGTTCTTCACGACCTGCAGTTCGCCGGAAGCGTTGAGGCGCTTGCCGCCGCCCCATCCGAAGAACTGCAGCGGGAAGTTCCTGCTGTCGTTGACCTCCTCGCCGAGGTCGCGGGTCTCGCTCTCCATGAGGGCTGCCTCGTGTTCGGGGCGAAGACGTATCCAGGTGCCCAGCCCCGGCGTTTCCTTGTCGTCGAGCACCCTCATCCCGGTGATGTGTCGGCGGTCCGCATCGAGCGAGAAGAGCAGGTCGATCGTGTCTTCGAAGCCGATTCCGGAGTAGCGGACCGCCCAGCCCTTCGTCTCGTCTCCATCGATGACGCGCCAGGCAGTGAGCCCGTCCTTGTCGATCACGAGCTTCGGCTCGCCCCCGGGAACCAGGAAGGAGACAGCCTCGTTGCGCACGCCGGTCTGGTTCTCCTGGATGATCGGCTGGGCCCAGTCGTTCACCAGCGACAGAGACCCTCCCGAGAAGAGACCCACCAGCATGAGTGTGGCCAGCATGTGGAATGTGTTCTTCATTTCCGTGCTCCGTAGATGACCGGACGGGTCGCCCGATTGATCAGGGGCACCGCTGCGTTCATCAGGAGAATCGAGAACATGACCCCCTCGGGAAGGCCCCCGAAGATTCGGATCATGATCGTCAGGAACGCGATGCCCAGTCCGTAAATCCACTGACCGCGCGGTGTGAATGGGCTCGTCACGTAGTCTGTGGCCATGAAAACGGCGCCGAAGAGGAAGCCGCCCGAAAGGAGGTGGAACAGGGGCGGCGGCCCGATGCCGAGCAGGTGGAAAACGCCCCCGAAGACGGCCCCGCCTGCAAGCATCGACACGATGATGTGCCAGCTTGCCACCCGCGTGGTCACGAGGATGATCCCGCCCAGGATGATCGCCAGGGCGCTGGTCTCGCCTATGCAGCCGCCGATGTTGCCGAGGAACAGACGGCCGGTCGTGATGTCACCTGCGTACTGCGGATCGCCCAGCTTCCACAGGGAGAGCGGGGTCGCCTGGCTGACCGCGTCCACTCGTGACACCGCCGTGGACCAGTTCGTCATCGCTGCGGCGAAGCTCGCCTGCAGGAATGCGCGGCCAACGAGCGCGGGGTTGAAGATGTTGCACCCGAGCCCTCCGAAGACCGCCTTGCCCAGGCCGATTGCGATTACGCCGCCCAGCGCCGCGTGTCCGGCAGGGAACCCGGGGGGGACGATCATTCCTAGCAGCAGCCCTGTCAGGAACGCGCTGCCGTCGGGTATGGTCACAGGCCGCTTCCTCAGGGCGTTTATAACAAGCTCTGTCCCGACTGCGCCCAGGATCGCGCCGATGATCGGGTACAGCACCGTGGCCCCGAAGATGTGTACGGATGCGGCAAGCGCCGGCAGCAGGGAGAGCGACACCACCCACATGATCCGCGCGGTGCTCCAGCCCGTGTGTGCGTGAGGCGAGGTGGCCAGCTGCAGGTTGATCCCGGCAGTCGCCTGAGGGGTCGCTTCCTTTCCGGTCTCGTTGGCCATCTGTCAGCTTTCCTTCCTGGGAAGCCTGCGGACCTGCAGTTTGCCCAGCCGCAGGTACTGGACCAGGGGTATGTGACCCGGGCATGCATAAGCGCAGCTTCCGCACTCCATGCAGACCTCGATGCCGAGGTCGCGCGCTTCCTCGTAGCGCTTCAGCTCGGCGAGACGGGCCAGCCGGTTGGGGAGGAGGTTGAGCGGGCAGGCGATCCCGCACCTGCCGCAGCTGATGCAGGGCGTCTCGCGTGGCTCCTGCAGGTCCTGTTCAGTGAGCACGAGTATACCGCTCGTGGCCTTTACCACCGGGGCATCCAGGCTGTGCGCGGCTGCCCCCATCATCGGCCCGCCCACAACTACGCGCCTGGCATCCGGAGTCACGCCTCCGCAGAATGCGAGCACGTCACGCAGCGGCGTGCCGATCAGAACCTTCAGGTTCTTAGGCTCCCTGATCCCCCTGCCGCTCACGGTGAGAGTCGCCATGCGCGGGACATCGCCCAGGACAACCGCGTCCCGGACCGCCAGCGCGGTGCCGACGTTCTGTATGACGCAGCCGACCTCCATCGGCAGGGCGCCGGGCGGGACGCGACGGCCCAGGGCTGCGTCGATCAGCATCTTCTCGCCGCCCTGCGGGTACTTGGTCCTCAGCTCGAAGAGCCTGATCGCGGCGCCGGCCCTGCCGATTGCCTCCCGCATCAGGCGGATCGCCTCGGGCTTGTTGTTCTCGATGCCGATGCCGAGGTTCACCTCCCCGCCAAGGGCGCGGCCGATCAGGAGGATCCCCTCCACGATCTCGTCCGTGCGCTCGAGCATCAGCCGGTAGTCGCGTGTCAGGTACGGCTCGCACTCGGCCCCGTTGATGATCATCCAGTCGATCTTCTTGCCGGGTGGCGGGCTGAGCTTGACCGCGGTCGGGAAGGCCGCGCCTCCCTGGCCGACGATCCCGGCTTCGCGCACGCGCTCGATGATCGCAGGCCTGTCGACCGTGGCGGGGTCCAGCGGGGGCAGAAGGATCTGGTCGCTGGTGGTGGCGGCCTCCGGGGGATCCGGCTCCCCGGGCTGGATGACGATGAGGTCAGCCGTCGTGCCGCCGATCACAGGCCCCTTTGCCAGCCTGACCACCTTGCCGCCGAGCGGGCTGTGGACAGGCGCCGAGATGAAGCCGGAGCCGGCGGCGATCAGCTGGCCCTGTCGCACATAGTCGCCTTTCTTCACCTGCGGGTCGGCCGGCTTGCCGAGGTGCTGGCCGAGGGGAAGATACAGTTCCTTTGGCGCAGGCATCTCCTCGAGCGGCTTGTGCTCGGAAAGCTCCTTGTACTCTGCGGGATGAATCCCGCCACGAAACGTAAGCAGCGGCATGCCAGGATGCTCCCGGGTTGTGGGTCCGTGGCCGATTTAGGCATTCAAGGTGAGAACGCTAGCCCCGCCGGAGGAGTTAGTCAACGGGAGTTGGGGGAGTTGTGGCTGCTACATGAT
>CAZWSC010000055.1:0-4043 GCA_964636385.1 uncultured bacterium | reverse complement strand
GCTGCGCTGTACAAGGACCTTTCGCGACAGCAGCGGGATCGTCCCCAGCACGGGCTCGGGGACGATCTTCGTGAAGTCCTCCACGTCCCGCAGGAGCGGGTCCATCGTCTCGATCATGAAGGCAAGCCCGAACCCCAGTAGCCCACCAAGGATCACCGAGGCCAGCATGATCCTGTTTCGGTTTGGCCGAACGGGAGAGAGCGGCAGTCCCGCCGGGTCGAGGATCTCGGTGCGCAGTCCCAGATTGGCCATCTCTATTGCGCGCCGCACATCGGTGGCGACGACGTAGTCCTCCCCCTTCTCGAGCAGCCGCCTGTTACGCGCGACATCCCGCTCCAGCCTGGAAAACTCGACCTCATCCTCGACATACGATTCCGCTTCCCGGCGGAAATCGTTGATCGCCCGGGTCAGCATCCCGGCGACCGCCTCGTGGGCCTCCGCATCGATCCTGGACAGCAGAATCCCCGATATGGAGCCCCGGATTTCCGGCGCTGCCCCAGGATACTGCTCCCCCACCAGGCGGTCGGCGCGCTGGAGGAGGTCACGCCGCAGGGCGCCGTAGGTGCCATCCGGCGGCCATTGCCTGATCTCGCCGGGTGTAGCGTCGGCAGCCAACCGATCGGTCACCTCGTTCTGAAGAGCCGTCGACAGCCTTTCGGACATGTCCCTCAACTCAGGGTTGCCCAGCAGCAACGCCGTTTCGGGTGTCAGCCCCTGGGCGGAAAGCGCCTCCTCGTGAGTCCGCGCCCGTATCCGCGCACGGGACGCCTCGTCGGATGTCCTCTGCCGGAACGCCTGGGCTGTCGCAAGATTGTCGCGCCGGACTGTACGGGGGGTGAGTTCGCGCTCGATCGTCCCCCGCCTGGCCATCTCGTAGGCCTGCTCCGCCTGGCCAAGCCGCTCGTCATACCGCCGCAGCCTGTCCTGGCCGAACATCTCGGCCTCCCGCACAACCTCGAGGCTCCTCTGGTCAGACACATCCACGAAAAGCTCGCTTATCCACCAGGCGAGCATGCGGGCATTCTCCGGGCTGTAGTCGGCAACAGTCACCCGGTAGACACCCGGCCCGAGGGTCCGGAAGCCCAGCCGCGACTGGATGTTCCGCACCAGCAGGCGAATCGCCATCTCGTCGACAGAGACCTCCGGGCGCGACCGGCGCCGCTCCTCCGCAATACCGCGGATCACCGGATCCTCGTGCATCCTGAGCATCCGCACAACGCGCTCCAGGAATGGCCGGCTGGTGATCCTGTTCGACAGCATCGCCATTCTCTCGCGGTCTACGTCGCGCCCGCCACGCTCCTGCATCAGCCCGCCGGTAATCTCGAGGACATCCCTCGATACCAGCCCGGGGTCTTCCACTATCATCACCACCGAAGACTCAAATTCGTCCGGCTGGAACCTCAGGGCTATCAGCGCCGCGCTGAAGGTGGTGATGAGGCACAGGATGATGATCCCCTTGTGCCGCCAGAACATCCGGGCGTAGTGCGCCAGGTCGATCGTCTTGTCCTGTTGCGGTATTGTATTCATCTCATCTGCTTTCCCAGGAAGCGGTCCGGCCCGCGGCTACCTGGCCGCGTATGTAATACCCAGGACCAGCGAGACCAGGGGCACAATGCGGGCGGTGGTTTCCAGAACCGCGGCGATGCCGGTCCTGCGGCTGGGCACGGTGATCACGTCGCCCGGTTCGAGGTCGAAGTCGACTGCAGGCTGCGCCTTGTACAGATAACCCTCCAGGTCCAGCTGGTAGGCGATGGCGCCTCCGGGAGTCCTGCGGGTGAGCTGCACCTTGCGCAGATCGGCGTTGGGGAGGCCACCGCCGCTGGCGGATATCGCCTCCACCAGTGTGCCCGCGGCACCAGTTCGGTGGGTGCCGGGGCTGCGGACAGCGCCCAGTACCTGGATCCTGTCGCCGGCGACTGCCATCTCCGCGAGAGAGGGGATCACAATGGTGTCCCGGGCCCTGAGCGCGGGCAGACTCTTCGGGTCGGTCGCGGCAACCCCCCGCGACAGGTTCGCCATCACGACCCTCGGCTCGCCCTCCCTGGGATCCTTGCGCACGACCTGGACCTGCGCCAGGTCCGCGGACGGGGTTGCGCCTCCGGCTTCAAGGATCGCCTTCCAGATGTCGGGGACCTCCTCGAAGGGATGACGCCCGGGCATCCGGACCTCGCCGACCATGGTGATGCTGCGGCTGTTGTACTGCGTCACCTGGACCAGTACCTCGGAGATCGTCGTGTCGAGAAGCTGGTAGCGCTCGGTCAGGTAGCGCCCGAGTTCGGCAGGGGTCCTGTCCGAGGCGCTCACCTCTCCCACCATCGGAAGCTGGATCCTCCCCGCGTGGTTCAGCACAAACTCGCCGGACAGGTCCGAGCGGCCCCAGATCTGGATCAAGATCACATCCTCCGCACCGAGACGGTAGCCGTCGCCGGTCCCGGTATCCGCAGGCTGTTGTGCGCGCACCTCGCTGACCAGGGCAAAGACGGCGCAGGCCGCCACCAGGAGCAGGATCAAGGACTTCATGAGAGCACCTCGCCACATTCCGGCTTTCTCCGGATGGGCGCGCGTCCGGCGCGCTCCATCGAGTCTTCCATCAGTTCAACCATACGCCGCGCCTGTGCAGGGAATGAGAACTGTTCCGACACCAGGTCGAAGGCCCCGGCCGCCATATCGCCGGCCCGTTCGCGGTTCGTCAGCGCCTCATCGATCGCATCTGCCAGGGCGCCGGCATCCCCCGCAGGGACCAGCCAGCCTGTCTTCTCCGGGAAGACCAGTTCCCCGACACCGCCGACATCCGTCGCGACTACGGGGGTTCTCACGGACATCGCCTCCAGCACGACATTCGGGAGCCCCTCCGTCAGGGAAGGGTTTACGACCAGGTCCGCCGCTGCCAGCCATCCCAGGACCGGCTTCCGGAAGCCGCCGAGGACAACCCTTCCCTCAATATCGGCCTCTTCTATCTGCGCCTCAAGCCTCGCCTCTTCCCTGCCCGAGCCAAGGATCACAGCGTACAGCAGAGGGCGGCGGTCGTTCAGTTCCTTCATGGCTTCGACCAGGAACCTGTGCCCTTTCTCAAGGCTCAGCCGCCCGGCGGCAACCAGAACCTCGGCTCCCGCCGGAAGAGAGAATACAGACGAGATGTCGATTGGATCCACTACTGGTGAGCAGTCCACAGCGTTGTGCAGCACCTCTATCCTGCGTGGATCGACCCCGTACGCGACAAGCTTCCTCCCCAGGCCGCTGGAAACGGCAAGCACCCTGGGCATGCGCCTCAGAAGCATCCGGTCGAACGCCTCGTACAGCCGGACCTTCCAGGTTTCCGCCGTATAGCCCCTAACGATAGGCAGATGCACGGTCTTGAGGCCACGGAGAGCCAGGCGGCCGATCAGGTTCGGCTTGTACCCGTGGGTCAGAAGCACGTCCGCGTCGAACCGCTTAACACAGCGCCGAAGCTGCCCTGCTGCCCTGGGATCGAAAGGCGACCTGGTGTCGATGAGAAAGGTCTCGAGCCCGCGTGCGGCGGCACTCTCCACAACCTCGACACTGGGCCGGTTCTCCCTGAACGAGCCCACAACGACACGCCATCCCAACTCCCTGAGATGGGCCGCCGACTCTACGATCTGCTTCTCGGGCCCCCCGGCGAATCCGCTGGCGATCAGGTGGCACAGCACCCGGGGGCGGTCCCTCACCGCGCTCCTCTCCCGCGCAGGACTACGTCGACTGTCGTGATCAGGATCTTCGTGTCGAGGAGCCTGTTCCAGTGCCTGACATAGAAGAGGTCGTACATGACCTTGCGCTTCACATCTTCGACACTCGCGTCGTACTCCCGCTCGACCTGCGCCAACCCCGTTATCCCGGGCGGCACCCGCAGACGATCGGCGTACTCGGGGATCTGCTCGCAGAGCTTCGCCACGAAGTGCGGCCTCTCGGGACGCGGGCCGATAAGACGCATGTCGCCGCGCACTACGTTGAAGAGCTGCGGGATCTCATCCAGCCTCAGCTTGCGAAGCACCCTCCCCACGCGCGTGATCCGCGGATCCCGCACC
>CAZWSC010000054.1:0-8858 GCA_964636385.1 uncultured bacterium | reverse complement strand
TGGGCCTGAAGCTCGCCAGCCCACGGCTCGTGGCCATCCACAGGGTTCTCCCGTCCGGCCCGGGCTTCATCGCTGCTATGTTCGGGTTCGGCAGGTATGGCGGCCCGATGACCTCGTAGTTGAAGCCGCCCAGGGCACGAAGGGTCATCCTGGTCAGCCCCCCCTCGCTTGTAGCCACCCACGCCCCACCATCCCCGGTGGGGACGATCGCGTTGACATCCGGGGTCGGCAGACGCCCGAAGCCGGCGCCAATCCTGGTGAAGCGCACACCGTCGTATATGGAGATCCCCGCAGTGCTGCCGATCCATACCCTGCCATCCGGAGCGGGCTCGATGCACTTGATGTCCCCTCCCAGGATTTCACCCGGAGCGCTCCCTTCCTCGAAGTGGGTCCACCTGTCGTCTGATGTGCCGGGTTCCATGTCAGCACCGAGATCCCAGCGGCTCACCCCTTCGGCCGCGTAGCCGATCCATACATGCCTGCCGATTACACGGACGGCCCTCACGATGCCCGTCACCATTTCAGGCTGGTTGTCCGGAGTGAACCGAAGGATCTCGCCGCCTGCCGGGTCGACCCGGTAGAGCCCGTGAGCATCGTCGATGGACGAGCCGGAACTGCCCACCCATATCCTTCCGCCGGAGTCAGTGTCCAGGGTCCAGGCGTTGTAGACGGGCAGTGCATCGAGGAACGCTCCGTCCCGGGCCAGCTTCTCCATCTGGCAGAGGCCGGGCTCAGGCCCGGTGCAGCAGCAGTGCGCGAGCCAGACGGCGTCCCCGGCCCAGAGGATGTCGAAAGTCCATGAGTTCAGGCGCCCCTCCTGGCCGGCGTTGAAGACGTCCCAGACGCCGTTCTGGAACCGCGTCACATGCGCCACCCATGGACTGGGACGGGCCGACAGCCAGAGCGCACCTTCTTCATCGAAGGCAAGGCTCAGGAGATCCATCCTCTGGCTGGGTCCTTCGATGCGGTGCTGCGTCCAGACAGATCCGTCAAACGCCCACAGCCCGTCGCGGTTCTCATAGGGGTCCACAGCCCCTGCGAAGAGCCGCCCGGAGTCCGTCATGGCCAGGCTGGTGACCTCTCCGGCCGGCCCACCGGACCCCACACGCGTCCAGTCGCCCCCCGACCTTCTGAAGACCCCGCCGGCTCCGGATACCAGCAGGTCGGTACCGTCGACGATCATGTCGGTGCAGGAAAAGCTCTCGGGCAGTTGGGCCTCGTATCCCGCGGCAAGGCTCCACCCGTCGCCCCTCCAGGTCCAGATCCCGCCCGGTCCGCCTGCGTACAGGCTGTCTGCCCGCGCAAGCACCCGGACCCCGCCGCCATCGAGGCCGGCCGAGCGGTTCACCCACTCCCCTGCCGACGTCTGCACGGACACCCCTGCTGCGGTTGCGATCCACATGTCGCCGTTGCGTCCCATCAGGTCCCGCACGTCGAAGCTGCCGAGACCGCACAGATCGATCCCCTCCAGGCAGACGTCGCGTAGCTCCTCGTTCACGAAGAGCGCATAGCCCTGGCGGGCAGCCACGAGGAGCGATTCCGATGCAGCCGTTCCTGCGAAACGGATCCTCCGGATCTGGTCACCGGGAATCGGTTCGAGAAGGCTCGTGAAGGCACGCCAGCGGAGGCGGCCGGGATCGAGTATGGAAATCCCCGCACGCTCGGTGCCGAACCACACCCGGCCTGATGCATCAACTGCAGCGGCGGTCACCGAATCGCTGAGCAAAGCACCGGCAGTGCGGTTCCACTGCCTGAAGCCCGTGTCCGATCTGAATCGGAATGTCCCGCCTGTTGTGGCGCCCCACACATCCTCTCCGCTCGCAGCAAGCCCCTGGACTCCATTGCCGTACAGGTGAACCTGCCAGTCTCCATGTATCTCCGCCCGCAACGGATCCGTTGCCGCGAGCAGGGCAGCCAGGGCGATGACCGCAGAGAGGAGCGGGTGCGCCGCCGGCTGCCTGTAGGGAAGATTCCTGTATGCCTTCAAGGAGTGCCTCCGTTGATTGCCTGTCAGGTTCGGGGCCTTCACCGGTTACCCGGAGCGATCAGCCCCTGCCCAGAATCACCCTGGTGAGGATACGCAAATCCTCCGCCTGTGACCAATGCTCAGGGTAGGAGCGGTTCCATGCGGCCAGCTCCGCCGCCTCCTTCCGGCGGGAGGTCCAGGGGCCGAGCATGCCTACGGGCCCCTCTGGCGGGCGGGCCCGGTATCCCTCATCCGTGGAGTCCCACTCAGTCTCCGTGAGCGGGCAGATGCCGACCAGGCTGACCCGGCCATCGGTCAGCGCGCTGAGGCCGGGATACCAGTCCAGCACGGTGCGCAGGAACCCCCGTCCCCGACCCGCCCCAGCCATGAGCCGCAACCGCAGGACCTGCCCGCCCTTGCCGCGCAGTCGCAGCATCCGGGTCACAGGCCTCCTCCGCAGCCCTCTCCACGCAGCAGCGACCAGGAACGGGACAAGCCAGAGGGCGAAGATGATCACGGCCGCGGCCAGGTCGCCGATGCGGCGTCCCGAACCGGCCACAGTCGGGGCCGAACCAACGCCCATCGCAACGGAGGGAAGCCCCATGAAGTCGGTGACCGCGCCGCCGCGTGGATAGACCGAGCGCATTGCCGGGACCATCCGGACAGGCCATCCCTCTTCGCGCAGCACAGGGATCAGCCCCGCCGCATCACCCTGCCAGTCCTCGAAGAGCAGAACCTCCTGCACCCGCTCCAGGCGCAGTCTGCGGATCCAGTCCTGTGGGCCCTGGAGCCGGTCCTCCCCACTGGTGAGCACTACCGGCTCGTATCCGAAGCTTCCCGCGCGGTCGAACCTCTCCATGAGCGTGTTCACAGCCCCCCGCGGCCCCAGTATCCCCAGGCGCTTCAGGTTCAGGTCCCTCTGCTGCACAGACCGCACCGCCCGCAGGAGCAGCACGCGTCCCCAGGTCACCATCAGGACGGCCATGGGGAAGAAGAGGGCCACCACGGTACGCGAGAAGATGCGCACCGAGAACAGGAACGTGGAGGTCATGAGGAGCATTGCGGTCCAGGCAAGTGCCCTGGCGACCGGGATCATGTTCTCGACGAAGGAGGGCGGACGCCTCTCCCTGTACAGCCCGGTCAGTATGAAGGAGGCCGCAGCCACGAACCCGGTGAAGACGAGAAAGCGGCTGTACTGCTCGAGGCGGAAGAGAGGCTTGTCCGTGATGATGCCCCCGGCCAGACTTCGCAGCCAGTATGCCGCCAGGAATGCCGCTGCCACCATCAGGAGGTCGCTGCCGAAGAGCGTCAGGTTGCGCAGTGCGTCGCTGCGCCGCTTCAAGAGGTAGAGAACGAAGGACCACTTCTCGTAGTAGCGAAGCGTCGATCCGATGTGTATAAGGAGGCCCCGGCTGGGCTTCCACCCGGAGCTTGCCCGCTGATAGTGGTGCGTCATGCGCGACGCCGGGTGGTATACGACCCGCCATCCCCGCTGGTGCATCCTGTGACACCAGTCGACATCCTCGAAGTACATGAAGAAGCGCTCGTCCATCATCCCCACATCTTCCACCGCGTCGCGCCGGACCAGAAGCGCCGCCCCGATGCACCAGTCGACCTCCCGGGTGTCCTCGTGGTCCCAGTCCAGCATCAGGTGCTCGCGTATGATCCCGGAACCGGGAAAGAGCCTCCGCAGGAAGGTCCGGCGCAGGAGGAAGATCGGCAGCGTATAGAAGGTACGGCACGACTCCTGAAGCGAACCGTCACCGTAGTGCAGGCGGGGCGCGACAATCCCGGCCTCCGGGCGCGAGTCCATACACTCGACAAGGGCTTCGATGCTCCCCGGGTGCACCTCCATGTCGGGATTCAGAAGGAAGTAGAGACGGCCCCGCGCCATCCGCATCGCCTGGTTGCACGCGCGTCCGAATCCGACGTTCTTCGCATTCGGGACATACTGGATCTGCCCGCGGCCTTGCGCGACCTCCCTGCTTCCCTGCACCTCCGGGGAGTTGTCTATCACGATGACTTCGTACGACACGCCGGGGTTCGAGGCCTCTATGGAGTCGAGCGCCCTCTTCAGAAACGCCGGCGTCCTGTACACGACGATGAGAATCGAGACATCCGGCTGCGGCGCCGTCCCTGCGGCCTCCCGGGGACTCGGAGGCTGCCCGCTCACGCGGACTCCCCTGCACCATCGGGACTATGCCTGCGCCTGCGCGTGAACAGACGGACGAGGAAGAGGCGCCACACCATCCAGGTCGCCTCGAATATGATCCTGCGGTTCATCTTCGAGATCCCCACCCGTCGGTCCGCGAAGATTATCGGGATCTCCTTCAGTCGGAATCCCATCCGGTAGGCCAGGAAGCTGAGTTCGATCTGGAAGGAGTAACCGTCGGACCGGACCCTGGAAAGGTCGATCGCCTCGAGGGTCGCCCGTCTGAACGCCTTGAACCCCCCGGTGCCGTCCGCAAGCGGCAGGCCGGTAAGAAGCCGGCTGTACAGGTTGGCTGTATAACTCAGGATGAGACGCTTGAGCGGCCAGTTCACCACCGTTACTCCCGAGAGGTATCTCGACCCGAGCACCAGATCCGCATCCTCGATCGCCTTCATGAACTCCGGAAGGGCGGCCGGATCGTGCGAGAAGTCGGCGTCCATCTCGAAGATCACGTCGTAGTCTCGCTCCAGGGCCCAGCCGAATCCCGCGATGTAGGCGGACCCCAGACCCATCTTGCCGGGCCGGCGCAGCAGGTGCACGCGGCTGTCCGCTTCAGCCAGCCTCTCGACCAGATCGCCCGTACCGTCCGGTGAGTTGTCGTCCACCACGAGCACCTCGAACTCGCCGGGCTGGGACAGGATCCCGGGAATCAGTTCCGGGATGTTGTCGGCCTCGTTGTAGGTCGGAACCACCACCAGGCTCTTCAAGATTCCCCCTCCGTCCTCGCTTTCACACGGTCCTGCGGAACCAGTCCACGGTCATGCGCAGCGCGTCGCGCACATCCACCCGTGGCTCCCAGCCGAGCACCTCGCGGGCCAGCGATATGTCGGGCTGGCGCACCTTCGGATCGTCCTCGGGGAGCGGCTGGAACACCATCTCGGAACGGCAGCCCACAATCTCCCTTATGAGCGCGGCCATCTCCAGGACCGAAAGCTCCTGGGGATTGCCCAGGTTGACCGGTTCGTTCACCGACGACTCTGCAAGCATGCGTATTCCGCGCACCAGGTCGGTTATGTAGCCGAAACTCCGTGTCTGCGATCCATCCCCGAAGATCGTCAGGACCTCGCCGCGAATCGCCTGCATGATGAAGGCGGGGACCGCGCGTCCGTCGTGCTTGCGCATCCGCGGGCCGAACGTGTTGAATATCCGGACGATCTTGACATCCAGGCCGTGATACCTGTGATACGCCATCGCCAGCGCCTCGGCATACCGCTTCGCCTCGTCGTACACCCCCCGCAGGCCGACCGGGTTGACATTCCCCCAGTACGATTCCGGCTGCGGGTGCACAAGCGGGTCGCCGTACACCTCGGAGGTAGATGCCAGCAGGAAACGCGCATCCTTGGCCCGCGCAAGGCCCAGCGCCTTGTGCGTGCCCATCGCACCGACCTTCAGTGTCTGTATCGGGAGCCTCAGGTAGTCCAGGGGGCTCGCAGGGCTTGCGAAGTGCAGCACCAGGTCGACAGGACCGTCGATGTACAGGTAGTTGGTGACATCGTACTGGATGAAGGCGAACTTCGGATCGCGGATGTGGGCGATGTTGTCCACCGATCCCGTCAGGAGGTTGTCGATCGCGATCACCTCCCAGCCCTGCTCGAGAAAGTGATCGCACAGATGAGACCCGATGAATCCCGCTCCGCCCGTTATCACAGCACGCATCCGCTACCTCCCCATCCATCTGTAGTGAGCCGGGCCCTTCACCGGAGGAATCCCCGGCCCGTCAGCCCCGGCTCTTACTCCTCCGGGAAACGCCTCCGGACAGGATAGACCCTGAGACGCGCCCGGGGCTCGTGAATCAAAGCAGCCAGCAGCCCGATCGATATGAACTGTATCCCCAGGATGATGAGAATCACCCCGAAGAGAAGCAGGGGCCTGACCCGCAGGCGGCCCTCTGCCAGCCAGACTCCCAGCATGTACAGGTTTATCAGGACCCCGGACCCGAGGAGGGCCGAGCCCCAGCGGCCGAACACGTGGAGGGGTGTGCGCCGCCCTCCGGCCAGGAACATCACCTCAAGGAGATCCAGGAACCCGTTGATGAAACGCGAGGGGCCGAACTTGGAGCGCCCGTGGCGGCGGGGGTGATGAAGGACCTCCCTCTCGCCGACCCGGAAACCGAGGCGGTTGGCAAGGACCGGAACATAGCGGTGCATCTCGCCGTAGAGGTCGATCTCGCGGACCACATCCCGCCTGTACGCCTTGAATCCGCAGTTGAAGTCGTGCAGGTTCAACCCGCTTGCCCATGCAGTGACACGGTTGAAGAACCGGCTGGGGAGTGTCTTCGTGATCGGATCGCGTCTCTTCCGCTTCCAGCCCGACACGAGGTCCAGCCCACCCTCCAGATCGGAGAGAAAGCCGGGTATCTCCTCCGGATCGTCCTGCAGATCCGCGTCCATGGTCACAACGAAGCTGCCGCGGCACTCTCCGAAGCCGGTGGCGAGTGCGGCGGACTTGCCGAAATTGCGGCGCAGGCTGACCGCCCTGAAGCAGTCGTGGTTGCGGCTCAGCTCCAGCAGCGCCTCTTCCGTGCCGTCGGTGGAGCCGTCGTCAACCACGATCACCTCGTGCCTGCGCCCTGTAGCCTCCAGCGCCGCCATTATCGCCGGGATGAGCTCCTTCAGTGATTCGGCCTCGTTCCAGGCGGGGACGACCACGCTCACATCAACCTGCGTCATTCCGGCTGACCCTCCAGGAATCGCTGCATCCAGCCCGCCATTCTTGTCAGCCCTTCCTCAAGACCGACAGTCGGCTCGTACCCGAGAACGGCCTTCGCACGCGAGGAGTCCCCGCCGGTGTCCAGCGGATCCCCCGTCTGCCTGGGCTGCTCGTCGATAAGGGCCCGCCGGCCTGCTATGCGCTCCATCGAGCGGATCACATCGAGTACGGCAACGCGGCTGCCGCCGGAGATGTTGTAGCACTCCCCCGGCTCCCCGCGCAGGCCCGCGAGGACGTTCGCCCCGGTCACATCGTCGATGAAGGTGAAGTCCCTGGTCTGGCGGCCGTCCCCGTAAAGGGACAGCGGCTTCCCCTCCATGATCGCCCTGAAGAAGCGGTGAAACGCCATGTCGGGGCGCTGGCGCGGGCCGTACACAGTGAAGTACCGCAGCGACACTGCGGGCACGCCGTACGCGGTCGAGTAGAGCCGGGCGAGGTGCTCACCGGCCAGCTTGGTGACCCCATACGGCGAGATCGGGCGGAGCGGCCCGTCTTCAGCCATCGGGAAGAGTGGCGCGCTGCCGTAGACCGAGGACGAGGAGGCGTAGACGAAGCGCCGAAGCTTCTGCCTGACCGCCGCCTCCAGCAGCCGCTGCGTGCCGTTCACATTGATGCTCGTGTAATCCTGGAATGAATCGCCCCAGCTTGCCCGCACGCCGGCCTGCGCTGCCAGGTGCCATACCGTGTCGACGCCGTCAAGAAGCGAATCCAGCGCCGCTGTACGGAGGTCGATACGGAGGAGTCGGAAGCTGTTCCAGTCCCTCAGGGCCGCGGCATTCCGCTCCTTGAGGGCCGGATCGTAGTATGGAGTGAAGCAGTCGATGCCGTGTACGGTCCAGCCGGACTCGAGGAGCCGCCTGCACAGGTGCGACCCTATGAAGCCGGCAGCCCCTGTAACGAGCGCAGTGCCTGCACTCATGGATTCTGGCCCTCCTCATGCTCCGTGGCATCCGCCCCGGCGCCGGGTGCCGGCTCCTCAGCATCCACGTTGCCGTCATCCGGCCCTGAAGGGGCCACAGGTTCCTGACGGTGAGTCTCCTCTTCCGGACGGGCATACAGGGACTCTCCGAACTCCTCCAGGGCAAGTCTTATCCTCTCATCCTGCGGGAAACGCCGGTTCCAGTCGAGCAGGAGGGCATACGCGCCCGGCAGGTCCTCTTTCACATCCCACATGAAGGAGAAGAGCTCGCGCAGGGCTTCGAAGGCCTCGGAGCTTCTGTAATCATCCGGGGCAAGGTCCAGGGACCTGCGGTAGCTCTCCTCGGCGTGGTCCATCCTGCCCTGCAGCTCCTGGGTGCGGCCGAGCATCCGGTAGAGCCGTGAAGTACCGAAGCCCCTGTTGGCCATCCGGGCGAAGTGCTCCTCCGCCTCTGCATGCATCTCCATCCTCATCAGGAAGATCCCGGGCGGGTACTGCAGGGGCTCGGACCATGGCGCCACCTCGGCGCCGGTGAAGCTGGCCCACTCCGCCGTACGATGATCCCCCTCCTCCAGCCTGGCCTCGGCCACGCGCAGGAAGGCCGCCGAGTAGTTCTGCACCAGGCGGCGCGTGTTTTCGTCCTTGTACAGCGAGTAATCGTGCTTCCAGTCTTCCGTGAGCAGGCCCCTCCACTCGAACCGCCTCAGGTTCTCAAGTACGAGATCCGCGTCGGTCCTGTCCGTCTGTCCCGGCAGCGGATCCCCGAGCTCGAAGACAAGCCCCTGCATCACGAGCCTTTCTTCCAGTCCCATCAGATCGGGAACGGTCACTGCGATGTAGATCGGCCGCTTCCCGTAGCAGCGCTGGATGATCCTGGCAACAGCAATGTCCTTGATGTACACGGGCTGGTTGGTACGCGGGTCGAAGTACGGGCGCAGGCGTTCTATCTCCCGGTCAGTCCATCCCAGGTCCAGGCCGGGATCCTCACTCGGGAGTTCATACGGGTACCAGTCCGGCACCAGGGCGCCGCCCCTCTCCTCCTGCGTCAAGGT
>CAZWSC010000053.1:0-3000 GCA_964636385.1 uncultured bacterium | reverse complement strand
CCACGTCGCAAGCTGGTTCGATCTCACTGTGCAGGAACAGGCCGACATCCTGAGGGTCCTGAAGGCCGCCAGGCAGCGGGTCGAGGGCGAGACACGGCCGGACGGCTTCAACATCGGGATCAACGACGGCCGCGCCGCCGGGCAGACGATCTTCCACGTACACGTCCACCTCATCCCGCGCTATCACGGGGACGTTGCCAATCCCACCGGTGGCGTCCGGCACGTGATCCCGGGACGCGCGAACTACCTCTCCGGCGAAAAGGCGGATGATCAGGATCAGACTGGGGCTGAACCCGCGGGAGGTGCGGGGGCCGGTGCCGTAGCCGATAGCGTAGTCGATACCGTAGCCGACACCACAGCCGGCGCCCTTGCACAGGCGGCTCCATCCCCGGACTTGCCGCCACAGCGCCATGACGAGATCGACCGGGCGCTTGCCTCGCTTGCGTCACCATCCCTCGCACAGATCGAGCTGGCGCTTGCCGACAACCGCCGGCAGGTCTTCCTCCCCAGCCTGCTGCGGGCAACAGACCGCTTCGCCGACATCGACCTGGCCGTTGCATTCATCCTGCCGAGCGGCCTCACGAAGATCTACGCGCACCTCGAGGAGCGCCTGGAACGCGGCGGGCGGATCAGGATCGTCACGGGCGACTACCTCGACCTCACCGATCCGGTGGCGCTCCGCAGGCTGAAGGATCTTGGCGACGGGCTCACCCTCAGGGTCTTCGAGACGAAGGCCACCTCCTTCCACCCGAAGGCGTACATCTTCCGCAATCGCGACGGGTCCGGCGCTGCGTATGTCGGCAGCTCGAACCTCACGGCATCCGCGCTCGAGACTGGAGTGGAGTGGAACTATCGCGTCGACCGTCTCCTGGATCCCAACGGGTTCATCGAGATCGAGCGGGCCTTCGAGGCGCTCTTCAACGCCCCCGAGACCCGCCTCGTCACGGATGACTGGATCGAGGCCTACGAGAAGAGGCGGCGCCCTGCATCCACTGCCCCTGTTGTGGACGTGGAGACCGAACTGCCGGAATCCCCGCCGGAGCCGCACCAGATCCAGCGGGAAGCGCTGGCAGCACTCGAGGCGACGCGGGCCGAAGGGAACACCGCCGGCCTCGTTGTGCTCGCAACAGGCCTGGGGAAGACCTGGCTGTCAGCATTCGACAGTGACCGCCCTGAGTACAGGCGCATCCTCTTCGTCGCGCACCGCGAGGAGATCCTTACACAGGCCAGGGCCACCTTCCGGCGCATCAGGCCGAAGGCGCGGCTCGGCCTGTACACGGGGCAGGAGAAGGACGCGGGCGCCGACATCCTCTTCGCATCGATCCAGACACTCAGCCGCGTGCGGCATCTGCGCATGTTCGAGCCCAACGCATTCGACTATGTCATCATCGACGAGTTCCACCACGCGGCTGCTGCAACCTACCGCAAGCTGATCCGCCACTTCACACCGAAGTTCCTACTCGGGCTGACTGCCACACCCGAGCGGACGGACGGCGGCGACCTGCTCAGCCTGTGCGGCCAGAACCTCGTCTACCGGTGCGACTTCTTCCGCGGGATCGAGCTAGGGCACCTGTGCCCGTTCAGGTACATGGGCGTGCCGGACGATGTCGACTACGAGAACATCCCCTGGCGCGGGACGCGCTTCGACGAGGAGTCGCTGACCAACGCCGTCGCAACGCAGCACCGGGCGCAGAACGCATTCGAGCAGTACGGCAAGCACGGCGGCAGCAGGATGCTCGGGTTCTGCTGCTCGACCCGCCACGCGGACTTCATGGCGCGCTTCTTCTCCGAAAAAGGGGTCAGGGCCGTGGCCGTCCACTCGGGGCAATCGACCTCACCCAGGACGGACTCCCTGGAGAAGCTGGTGTCTGGAGAGCTGGACGCGGTGTTCGCGGTCGACATCTTCAACGAGGGCGTCGACCTCCCCAATGTCGACACTGTGATGATGCTGCGCCCCACCGAGTCGAGCGTTTTGTGGACGCAGCAGTTCGGCCGGGGGCTGCGCACTGCGGAGGGTAAGACCCACCTTCGCGTGATCGACTACATCGGCAACCACCGCATCTTCCTGCTGAAGCTGCGCACCATGCTGGAGCCGCTACTCGAGAGACTCCCCTCTGATGCGGATCTTTCACACGCGCTGGAACTGGTGCGCGAGCAGCGCCTCGAACTGCCGGAAGGCTGCGATGTGACGTACGAGCTTGCGGCCATCGACATGATGCGTGCCATGCTCAGGGCCCCCGATGGCGCGGACGGGATCCGTGTCTTCTACGAGGACTTCCGCGACCGCCACGGCATGCGGCCCACAGCCGCCGAGGTCTACCAGGCCGGATACACCTTGCGGACTGTGAGGAAGCATCACGGCTCCTGGTTCCGCTTCGTTCACGCAATGGGCGATGCGCCAGGGCCGCTGCAGGATCTCCTGCGGATGGAGGCGGCGAGGTTCCTGGAAATGCTGGAGTCGACCCAGATGACGCGCAGCCACAAGATGGTCGTCCTGCAGGCGATGCTGGACAGCGGGCGCTTCCCGGGCAGCATCGGGATACCCGAGCTTGTACAGGCCGTGCGGCGGATCATCTCCAGGCGCGCACCGCTGCGGGAGGACCTGGGAACCGCGGTCGAGACCGACAAGGCCCTCGAAGCCTCGCTCATCAGGAACCCCATCGCTGCGTGGTCCGGAGGTGGAGGCACCGGAGGCCGTAAGTACTTCACCCACGAGGACCGCGCCTTCTCCTGCATCGTCCCGGGGATTCCACCTGCTGATGTGTCATCGCATGATGATGATCGCGACGCAGAACCCTGGGACGAGGCGACCGGACTCGCCAAGGCTGATTCGCAGGATGACGGGATCGCCCAGACGTTCCGCGAGGCCGTGCAGGAGCTGGTGGAGTGGCGGCTCGCCGAGTACCTGGACCGGCCGGGTGTTGGGGGAGGTGGCACTGCCCCGCCGAAACCGCCCTCACACGGCAGCCTTGAGCTGTGGCGCGAGTACCCCAGGGAGGA
>CAZWSC010000052.1:0-63387 GCA_964636385.1 uncultured bacterium | reverse complement strand
ACCTTGACGCAGGAGGAGAGGGGCGGCGCCCTGGTGCCGGACTGGTACCCGTATGAACTCCCGAGTGAGGATCCCGGCCTGGACCTGGGATGGACTGACGACGAGATCGACGCTGCTGTCTTCTTCGGATCCCTGAGCCTCGGTTACCAGCATGGCGTAGTGGCGCGCAGGACAGTGGAAGACTACCTGCGGCGCACCGGCCTTGAGCCATACGGCCGGGACCTCGACGAGGGGATCATCACGAGGGATATCGCCGTGGCAAGGATCGTGGAGCGGGAGTACGGCCGCAGGCCTATCTACGTTGCCCTCACGGTGCCGGGCAATCTCGGCCTGGCGGATCGAATGATCCAGAAGGGCATAGTCTTCGAGATCGGGGATCCGGCAGGTGCAGGCGATTCCGTGGACGTGGATGCAATGATCCGGAACCTTGGGGAAACGTACCTCTACCGCGGGCTGGTTCTCCCCGACGGCACCGAGGACAGATCCCTCCACAAGGATCGCAACACGAGGAATCTCGTGCAGAACTACGCTGCGGCATGCATCACCGCCGCCCAGGAGCTGAGCGCGCTGCGCCGCCTGGGAGAGGCGGATGAAATGCTCAATCTCGCCCAGGCCCTGGCCCCCGATTCCGCTCCCATCCGTTATGCCCTCGCCATGCTTAGTATGGAGATGGGCCAGTGGGCGGAGGCGGAGGAGCTGCTCCTGGAGTTCGAGCGCAGGGGGGCGACTGACCAGAGGCTTTATCGCCTGCTGGGGCTGATGAGGGAGGAGAGCGGCGATCTTTCCGGGGCCGCCGAGGCATACCGGATCGGGATGGAAAAACACCCGCGAGACTTCGACCTGCTGCGCGACCTCTTCTCCCTCCTGTGGGTTCGCATGACGGACTACGAGGGTGGCCTGGAAGCCCTGGATCTCTGGCTGGAGCGCAATCCCACGGACCACGAGATGCGTCAGGCAAGGGCTGCATATGCAGAGTCAGTGATGATCCTGACGGGGATGCGGCAGGAGGAAGTCAGGGGAGAGAACTGAGGCAGGAGATTCTGGGCATGCCTCAGGCCATTGTCGATAACGCTCACCAGGGTTGTGGGTCTGCCGGACGCGGGTACTGGTCCGGGTCAGTAACGCGGGGGATGAGCGGCCCCTCACCGGGCGGGCTGTGGTAGTTACGGGCTGAATGGATCATGATACCATGATCCGGCCCGGCAGGGCGAACCGCTTGTCCGCTATCGGCTAATGGGTTAAACGGCAGAAGCGGCTTGCGTAGAGGTCCCGGGAAGGCCATTCTGGAACCGGAGAGTCCGGGAAGGGTTCTTGCCACGGTTATGCTGGCGGGTCCGGGCTGCCGGATCGAAATACTTCGCAGGAGGTTCCGACAGCGATGATAATCAGACTACTGGGGGCTCTGATCACCCTCACCTTGATCGCGGCGGTTTCCGCCGCACCCGCCATTGCAGCGACGGCAGCTGCTGCATCCTTGCAGATCACACCGGGAGCCAGGGCCGACGGAATGGGCCGTGCATTCGTGGCTCTGCCGGATGACGCGACCGCCACCTGGTGGAATCCGGCAGCGATGGCCTATGAGAAGGGCATGGTCGTCTCCCTCATGCATGCTCAGCTCGTGCCGGGTCTTGCTGATGACGTCTACTATGAACACCTGGGCTTCTCGATGCACCTTCCGGGCTGGGGCGGTATCGGTGCCAGCCTCATCTATCTCGGGTATGGCAAGAGCATGGCGACGGATGAAGGCGGCTTCGAGCTGGGGGAGTTCACAAGCTACGAGATCTCGCCCCAGGTCTCGATCGGCACCGAGATGCTGCCCGGCATCGCCGCCGGGCTTACCCTGAAGTACGTCTACGTCAATCTTGCCCCCGACTGGGCCACTCCGGACGGAGTCGCCGGAACAGGCGATACCTTTGCCGCCGACCTCGCCGGGCTGGTGCGGGTTCAGGAACTGCTCCCGGTCGTTCCGATACCGGTCAATGTGGGGATCAACATCCAGAACCTCGGCCCGGATATCTCATACATCGATGTGGACCAGGCCGATCCGATAGGGCGGAATCTGAAGATCGGCTTTGGTGCGGCTCCGTTGAACACCCCGACGATCAGAGGGATCGTCTCCTACGACTTCAACAAATCCCTGATCTACAGTGATGAGACCCCCATTCACAATCTCGGCGGGGAGATCGTGTACGGCGAGTTTGCATTCGGACGTATGGGCTACATACATGACAAGCAGGGGGACATCCGGGATCCTACCTTCGGTGTTGGCTTCAAACTCGAACTTGGCGCGAACAACCTCACCTTCGACTATGCCAGCGTGCCTCAGGCGCGCGCGCTCGACCGGGTGAACAAGTTCTCGATTGCGCTCCGGTTCTAAACCGGCTCTTGCTGCGGTGTCTGCGGCGGAAAAGGAAGACGGCTCGGATCGATGAGTAAAGGAAGGGTGAGCACAGAGGGGGGGCGGATCTGGTCCCCCCTTCTGATTGGCCGGGGAATCTTTCTTCTGGTGATCGGCCTGTCGATGACCACAGCCCGGTCCAATGATGCAGGATTGCCCGTCCACAGGGCATCGCCGCATGAACTCCAGGGGCGGGTGCCCAGTGTCCAGGACGAGATGCCGCGCGGCAGGCACTTCCCGGGTCTCCTGATCGCGAGGGGGCGTCATTCCAGTCCCTCTTTCCATACACCCGGCGTGGTCGCCGACGATGCTTACGGACGCGTCCGGGCAGAGTCGGGAGGCCGGGAGCGGTTCGAGGGGCTCGGCAACGCCTACTGGGACCCTGACGGGGTTCTCAGGCCGTCCGTGCTTCCGAGGTCCTGGAGGGACAGGACGAACGCCCTTCTGGCGGCGCCGGACGGTGCCGCCAGAAGGGAACTCCTCCTTGAGTATTCGCACGCGAAGAGCGAGCATGCGGTCGTGCGGATTCTCGCCCTCAGGGTCGACTTCCTGGAGGACTCACCGGGACACCGGACGACCGGAAACGGCCGCTTCGATCTGCGCAGGGACGAAGAGGCCCGATCGATCCCCATTGATCCGCCTCCCCACGACCGGAACTACTTCGAGTCGCACTTCGAGGCTGTCAGCCGCTACTACGACGTCATGTCGGGCGGCAGGCTGAGGGTGGAGTTCGATGTCTTCCCGGCGGAGAACGACTCGGCCTACCACCTTCAGGACACGGCGCTGTACGGCCCGTGGATCTTCAGCAACTCCAACCCCGATGTGCTCCAGCACGCCATCAACCTGGTCGGAGATGCCCTGGCCGTTGCCGACACAACCGATCCGACGATCGACTGGTCCAGGTACAACAGCTTCGCCGTTATCCACGCAGGGTCGGACTTCCAGAGCGACGTGAACAGGGATTCCCCCTGGGACATTCCGAGCTTCAACCTCTTCGTCGCCGATCCTTTCATGGTGCAGGACGGCGAGGTGCCCGTGAACCTGGTCATGGTGCTGCCGGAAACGGTGAGCCAGGACGGCTTCCTCGGCGCCATGAACGGTGTCTATGCTCATGAGTTCGGGCACCAGGTCGGTTTCCACGATCTGTACGACGTGCGCAACGGGCTGAGTGTTGTGGGAGCATTCAGCCTGATGGATTCCGGGGACAACCTGTACGGTTTCGTCGAGGATCCAAGGGAGCCGGGCAGAGTGATGGCTGTTCGCGGGATGCTCCCGGCCAGCCTGGATCCGTGGCACAAGCTTTACCTGCTCTACCCCCAGGGCTATACGGATCTGGAGCTGCCGTCTCCGGACGACTTCCTGGATGCGGACAGCACAAGCTTCACCGTGGAGCTCCCGGCCGTTGCGGTGTCGAACCGCATTCTCACTGTGCCGCTCAGCCTTGCCGAGGAGTTCCTGCTCGAGAACCGCCGGTACGACCTGAATGGCGATTCGCTGATCATCCTGAGGGCGGATCCGGAGACCGGTGTCATCCTTGGCCCGGAGCCGGATTCGAGTGCGGTGGGCGATACGCTGGCACACAGGGAGTATGACTACCTTCTGCCCGGTGAGGGAGTCGTGGTGTGGCACGTGGACTGGAAGGCGGTCTACGCAGGTCTGCGCACTCCGTTCGGAGGAGTCAACATCGACTTCGGAAGGCCGGGGGTGCGGGTTGTTGAAGCCGACGGGATCCGCGACATAGGCACGGCCTCCGCGGAGTACCTCGGCGGCCTGTTCGACCCCTACTACGCCGGAGGCTACTCGTACCTGGGGCCGGAGACGCGTCCCAACACGAACACCAATGACGGCACACCTACAGGGATCGAGATAACGGTCCTGGATTCTCCGGCGTTGAACATGCGCGTCCAGGTCGACATGGGACGCAGTCCGTCCGGCTGGCCTCTCGCATATGTTGGCCTCGCAGGGCAGGAGCAGTCGCTCGTCCTCGATCTCGAAGGAGACGGCCTTCCTGAGTTCCTGACCGTCGCCGGATCGGAGGTCTTCGTCTGGAAGCTGGATGCTTCAGCCCCCTACGGCGACCCGGGGTGCCCGGCCTGCTTCCTGCAGTCACCGCTTCCGGCCCCGATCCGGTTCGGGCTGGCCGGCAGGGATGATTTCCTGTGCATCGAGGGAGAGTGCGGCGCGGGACACGAGGGGGTGCTCCTTGCCTTCGTGTCCGGAGGGTCGCTCTACATGGTGGATGACAATGGGATGGAACTTGCGATCTGGCCCTCGGGACCTCCCTGTGATCCCGATCTCTCCACAGTGACGAGCACCCCGGTCGTCCTTTCCGGAATGGTTCTTGCCGGATGTGCCGACGGCAAGGTGCGCGCTTTCGTCCCCGATGCCATCGACCCGCTTCGCGGGGAACTGGATGCGTGCCGGGGCGCCGTGACTGCGCTGGGCGCCGGCTATTCTGCAGACGGAGGGGGCGAAGGCTCCCTGGTGATCTTCTTCGCGAGCGACGAGGGCGAAATGGGGGCACTCGTGTGGGATGGCGATCACGGCTCTGCACCGAACACCCTCTTCAACAGCTCGCGGCCGCAGGCGGCCGTACCCCGCTCGATACTGGCCGCAAGCCCCGATCCGTCGGCTGGTCCCCGCTTCATGTATCTGTGGGAGGATGGACGGATCGACTGGGTGGAAACGGACGGAGCTTCGCTCCCCGGGTGGCCCTCGTGGATGCCCGCGCCCCCGGCCGGCGCGGCCATAATCTGTGATGTCGGCGATGACGGGTCGCTGGAGACACTGGTTGCCGATGAGACGGGAGTCCTTCACTGCCTTACCTGGAGCGGAACGCAGAAGCATCTCTGGCCGCGCCGCCTGTGGTCCGAGGATGTCCAGTCTCCACCGCTGCAGACCCTCGGCCCGCTTGCCATGGATGTGACGGGAGACGGAGTCCCGGAGATCCTTATACACCGGGCTGATGGCCAGCTCCTTGCGATGGACGGACGGGGGCAGAGTGTGCCCGGATGGCCGTACTCGGCCGGATATCTCGCGAGGAACGGTCCTTACCTCGTGCCCGGGTCCGGCGGCTGGGCCGCGCGTCTCGCCGTGGGAAATGCACAGGGTTATACAGCTGACGACCGTCCGATCACGGCGGTCAGCATGATCCGGGTTCCCGGAATGGCGGGTTGGACCGGAGGCGCCGGATCCTACCCCGTTGCCGGTGTCGACCCGGGGCGTTCGCGCTTCTACCCGGGCGAGTGGGTGCCCGAGTTCCGGGGCGTGGAGGGCGGGTTCCTGTCGGAATCGCTCCGCATTTACCCGAACCCGGTCCTGGGGGATGCCGTCACGGTCAGATTCGTCCTTGGGGAGCCGGCACGGGTCATCCTCGATGCCTATGACCTGAGCGGCAGAAGCGTGGCGATGCTGGAGGCCACGGGGCGCGCGGGAGCGGACGGCAATCACATCAGGTGGGACCTGTCCGGGCTTGCTCCCGGTCTGTATCATGTCCGCTTCCGGGCAATGGGCGACGGTATTCAGGAGGACAGCTTTCACAAGCTTGCCATCGTGCGTTAGATCGTGCGGTCTGCGAGGAACGCTCCGACGGGGTGGCGGCTGAAGGCTGCGGAGGCTAGATGCGTCTTGGTGATCTGTTCGCCGTTTCGGTGGCCCTGTGCCTCTGCTGCGGCGTGCCTGTGGAAGCCCGAAGCCGCGATTCGGGGAACGGACGTTCCATGAACCCCGGCCTGGCATTCCTGATGTCGGCTTTGCTTCCCGGCTCCAGCCAGGTATACATGGGCAGCAGGCGGGGGTATGCGTATCTCGGGATCGAGGCGGCGGGGTGGTTCACGAGGACCCACTACCTCGATGCCGGGGACAGGCGGACGCGGGAGTTCGAGGCGTTCGCCCGGCGGCACTGGAGCCTGATGCGGTATCGTGATTCGTTTGCGGATGACAGGTGCCTGTACACGGCCGCGAACGATTCAGTGCTTGTCCACTACTGGGAGAACGACCGGCAGCAGTACTACGAGAGCATCGGCAAGTATGACAGGTACCGCTGCGGGTGGGACGATTTCGCAGAGACCCATGATCCGGCCAACGACCGCGCCGAGTCGCCCAACAGGGCGAAGTACCGGGACATGAGGCGGCAGAGCAATGATCTCCTCGACAACGCCCGCCTGGCTCTCGGGTTCCTCTTCCTCAACAGGGTGGTCAGCGGTGTCGATGCCTTCCGCATGGCCAGGGCACGGTCGTCAGGCCAGTCCACATACAGCGGGTTGAGGCTGGAGAGCGATCTGGAAGGCGGTCCAGGCAGTCCCAGGGCGGTCATTCGACTGGTGAAGGTGTTGCCATGAGAACCCCGTCACTCCTTCCGGCATCTCTTCTGGCTGTATCGCTTGCCATGGCGGCCTCCGGAGACGCTTCAGGCCGCTCGGGCCCGGATGCCCCGGGTGCCGGCAGCGGGGATGACCCTGGCCCGAACCTCAGGAAGTCAGCCTTGTCTCTCCTCCTTCCCGGCCTTGGTCAGATGCGCCTCGGCGAGACCAGCCGTGGCATGGCATTCCTCACGGCCGAGGCGGGGTTCTGGGCCGGATTCGCCGTCTTCCGGACGCAGGGTTCACTTCGCAAGGACTCGTACATCGAGATGGCCGGGCTCTTCGCCGGGGTCCCCAGTGCATCCGGCCGCAGTGATGAGTATTACCGCCGCATCTCCAACTGGTCTTCGAGCGATGCCTACAACCAGGTCATCAGGCGCGAAGCCCGCGTTCTCCACGGTGATGATCTCGAGGCGCGCGAAGCGTATTACGAGGTGAACCGGGTGGCGCCGGATGCAGAGTGGCGCTGGGAAAGCGATGCCGCGCGACAGCGGTACCGTGACAAGCGCAGGGATAGCGCCGCTGCCTACAGGAACTCCAGAAACATGCTCGGCCTGGCCCTGGCCAACCGGGTAGTGTCGATGCTGGATGCCGCACTCCTGGCCAGGCGCAAGGGGCTGAGCCTGACCCTGTCACCCGCCGAGGGACCGGCAGCCGCGAGGCTCAGTCTGACCTACAGCCTGCCTTGATCCGGCGGTTCCGGGAGGTGCGGATGACCAGAATCTGCCGCCCCGCCAGCCTCCCGGCCTGGTATCCCCGGCCGGACAGGGGATCAGCCGCTGCGGTCAGGCGTGCCGTTCTCTTCGTGATCCTCGCCTCCTGCTTTGTGGTTACGGCTCCCGGGGCGGGTGTCAGCCGTGCAATCGAGGTGGCTTCAGGACCGGCAGACAGTTTCGATGTCCCGATTGGTGTGGAGCTCCTCACCCCCCTGGTTGTCCCGGACTCGATCGGCCCGGTTGCCCCGCAGTCTCTGGCCATGGATGGCATGGGGCGTCTCTTCATTCTGGATCGTTCGCAGGGCAGGATCCTCCGCCATGATCGCGACGGACAGTGGCTGCTCTTCGGATCGGGTGATCAGGGTGGACGGCGCTACCCCAGCCTGACGGATCTCTATGCGGGGTGGGGGCCGGGCCTGTTTGCCCTGGATCCCGCCGCTTCAGAGATCCACCAGTTCGATCTGGACGGCCACTACCGGAGACCAGTTGGATATCCGGAAAGGCGCGAGGACCGTGCACAGGGCTTCGATCTGCGGGCAGAAGACCGGGCGCTCGGCTTCCTGCAGCCAGCCGACTTCGCGCTGAAACGGTCCGGAGAGCTGCTTCTCCTGGATGAGTCGGGCGGCCGCCTGCTTCTGTATGACCGCAACGGCAGATTCGTGACGGATCTGGCGGCAGGGATGGCCGGGACAGAGCGACCGCAGGTGCCTGCCAGGCTCGCCCTGGATCGCCTCGACCAGATCTACGTTCTGGATCCGCCGGCGGGTCGGGTACGTCCGTTCTCCCGCCAGGGGGCGGCTTCCGCATCCTGGGTGTACCGGGAAGGGCTGGCCTGGAGAGGTTCCCGGGGAACCCTGTTCTCTGTAGCGGTAGACCGGGTTGTCATAGCTTCGGGCGATGGCCGATGGGTACGTCTCTTCTCGCCGGAGGGGGAGATGCTCCTGCACTGGGACAACCCTTCTCCCCCGGAGAGCGAGCTGACGGACATGGCGGCATCGGGGGATACCCTGCTCTACCTCGCCTCTCCCGCCACCGGCGAGGTGCTGAGATGGCGATGGGTTCAGGCACCGGACAGCATCTCCGGCGTTGGTGACGGCCGCGAACCAGGGGTGTACTGAGGTGTCCCCCAGAGGGGCCCGGCCAGCCGGCCGCGGGATGGGCATGCTCCCGTGGGTCTGCCTGGCAGTCATACTGACGGCGCTGTGCTGCTCTTCAGACGCCATGGGATCAGGCATGGCAGTCCATGCGTATCCTGAGCAGGCTGCTGACAGGCCGGATTCTGCATCAGGAGTTCTCTGGCGCGCAGGATGGGTGAAGACAGAGATCGGTGTTCACCCCGACTCTCTGAGGCAAAGCCTTCCGCACGGATGGATCCGCCCCGAGTCGTTCCGGATCAGCTTCCATGACACTCTGCTGTCGCGCGGGGTTGACTATCTCCTCGATCCGAGGAGGGGAACTGTAAGGTTTCTGCGGAGCTTTCCTGACAGCGCAAGGATGAGCGTTTCCTACCGGTTCTTTCCGATCGCCCTTGTCGGCGAGTATGTGCGACATCTCCCGGAGACACGGGCCGACGATCCTGTTAGCACCTCCGCAACCGACCGGGAGGCCAGGATTCCGGCCGATGATCCGGGCCAGGCCGCCCGCCTCAGCGTATCCGGCAGCAAGACTTTCTCCGTGGAAGTCGGATCCCGCCAGGACATGGCCCTTCGCCAGTCCCTCGACCTCGCCGCCAGCGGACGCGTCGGCCGCGACGTGGAGGTGCGCGCAATCCTGTCGGACCGCGACACCCCCCTGCAGCCGGAGGGAACCAGCACGCGGCTTGAGGACCTGGACCGGATACTGGTGGAGATCGAGGGACCGCGCGCAGCGGCAACCCTGGGAGATTTCGAGCTTGTTCTTCCGCCCTCCGAGTTCGCCCGCGCCCGGAGACAGCTGGAGGGTGTGAAGGCCGATGCATCGCCCGGGCCTGTCGGCCTCTTCGGCGCGGGGGCCACGGTTCCCGGGACACCGGTGCGGACTGAGTTCTTTGGGGTCGAGGGGAAGCAGGGACCATATCTCCTCGGCCCATCCCGTGCGGCCAGGGCCGGCGTCATCGTCGCCGGAAGCGAGAGGGTGTGGCTTGACGGCCGGCAGCTCCGTCGCGGGGAGGGTGCTGACTACATCATCGACTACGCATCGGCCGCCGTCACCTTCACCAGCAGGAACGTGATCACGGCATGGTCCGAGATAACGGTCGATTTCGAGTTCGCGCAGGAACGCTATCACAGATCCTTTTACGCGGCAGGAGGAAGCTGGGGCGGATCCGCGTGGCGGCGCGGGACAGCTGTTCCGGAAGCAGAGGAAAGACTGGAGATCCGCGCGCTTCTGCTCATGGAGGGGGACGACAGGACCCGGCCTGTCATCCCGCTTACCGATGCCCAGAAGGAGGAACTCCGCCAGGCTGGAGACAGCCTCACCGACGGCCTGCGTTCCGGGATCGTCCATGTTGGAGATGGTGGAGACTACAACAAGGTCGAGAACGACACCCTGGCTGTTCCGTTCTTTCTGTTTGCAGGTCGTGGAGAAGGCGCCTACCTCGTGAGATTCGAGGATGTCGGAGAGGAGGAGGGGGACTACAGCGAGAACACCGCGCCGGACGGCTTCACGTACTACCGGTACGAGGGGCGCAGAAAGGGGCGTTTCCTGCCAGGGGACGCCGTGCCCCGGCCGGAGCGTACCTCGCTCCTGTCGTTCGTCTCCTCCGCCAGGCCGCTGGATCGACTGTCGCTCTCCGCGGAGGTGGCCCTCAGCGATTACGACGCGAACACCTTCTCGTCCCGGGACAATGAAGACAACCAGGGGGTTGCCCTGCTCCTGGAACCAGAGATCGGCCCCTTCGATGCCGGGCCTGTCTCTCTGACTGCCGGAGGTCGATTCCGGCAGGTCGACTCGCGCTTCCGGCCCCTCGACAGGCTGGATCCGTCATTCTACGGCCGGGACTGGAACGTGGACCAGTCCCGGCTGGAGGAGGGGGACCGGAGGCGGTCAGTATTCACTCGTCTCGGATGGACCGGCGGGTACCTGCGGGCAGAGGCGGGGGACCTGGACAATCGGACCGACTATCGCGGTGAGCGGGGAGTGCTCGAGGCGGCCTCGAACGTGGGTCCGCTCCGGCTGACCGGCCGCGGTTTCCGCGTGCGAACAGAGGATCGTCTGGAGGGGGTCCGCTCGACCGGGAGCATGGCCTCGGAGAACGCCGGCATAGCATGGCCCGGATCGTGGATCGCCATATCACTAGGGTATTCGCGTGAACAGCGGGAATCGACTCGGCCCGGAGATACACCGGTCGGGGGCGGTCTGCGCCGCGGGAGCCTCTTCAGGGAGGGACGCGTGCGTCTTGAGTCCGGATCGAGATTCAGGGACTTCACGACCGGCGTTGAGCTTCAACGCCGGGTCCGCTGGACCATCGAGGGCACCGACAGGCGGAGACTGGACCTCGGGGACACCGGGCGCCTTGATGCCCGGTGGACCAGGGGACGCGGCCGGCGTCTCGAGGGCGAGTTCAGCGTGAGGCAGCTCCGACCTGACGGAGAGGGAGCGCGGCAGGAAAGCCGGGTCGGGCGGTTGCTCTGGACTGAGAGAAGGAGCGATGACGCCTGGATCCAGGAGGGCCGATGGGAGCTCAGTACCTCCGAGACAGGATTCCGGAGGAAGGAGATCCGTTACGTCGGACCCAATGCCGGCCATTATGACTCACTGGGTGTCTACCAGGGTGTGGGCGACTACGAGATCTTCTACCTGCAGGCAGCCGACTCCTCGCGCGTGAACCGAATCGACTTCTCCCTGCGCAATGAGATCGACCTCTCGCGTCTGGAGGGTGCCGGACCGGGGGTTGATGGTGTCGAGAGGGTGATCCGGACGGCCCGACTCGTCCACTACTGGACTGCGCGCCTGGAGACAGACCGGTCGGCGGGCCGTCTGTGGGATCGCTTCCTGCCCGCCCTGTGGGGATCGGAGCCGATCTCCCTTGCCGAAGTCCGTATGCGCGCCGATCTCAGCCTGCTGCCGGGCGCGAGGTGGGCCTCACCGAGGCTCCGGCAGGAGAGGGAGCGCCGCCACCGCGGGAATCTTCAGAATGCACGGGACCAGAGCGGCCGCACAGCATGGGCCCTGCGTCTTCGCTCCCGCCCCGGAGACCGATGGACCGCCGACCAGGAGATGGAGTGGGAGTCAACCGAGAGCCGCAGCTCGATCGTGGGCGTGGGGGATCGCATGGATGGGTGGCGGTCGATCCGCCTCAAGCTTGAGCAGAGTGTGCGCCTGCCGGCCGGGCTGGCGGCCGGGCTGGATCTGTCCGGCAGGCACCGGGAGCGTCTGCTGACCGGCGAGACCGCCAGGGTGCGGGAGGTGACTCCGTCGATGGTCTGGAGCCCGCGCCCCCGCAACCGGGTCGAGCTGCGGACCACCCGTACCTGGCTTGCCAGGTCGGGCGGAACAGGAGCAGGTTCCAGGGACCTGGAGACAGCGGGCTGGCTTTCCAGGCTGGTCGCGACGGTGCATCTGCGGGGGTCGGTCGATCTCTCGGTTTGGGCGCAGGACCGGCAGCCAGAGCGCGCCGCGAAGGTCCGGGATCTTCGTGTGGAAGTGAGGGCAACCTTCTGATGACACGGCGCCGGAACACCGGGGGCAGTGGAAAGGTTTGGCTGCCTCTTCGATCCGCCAGTCGGCTTCTGCCTCCGGTTCTCGCAGGGGTGATGATCCTGCTGTTTCTCCGGGTAGGTGCTGCCGGCGGAGGGCAGCCGGATCAGTCAGCCCAGCCGGGAGACTCGCTCCTTTCGGCTCCGGATGTCGCCCGTCTGAGGGTTGCGGGCGACCCGGGGTTCAGCACCAGTGATGCGAGGCGGGCGCTCGGGGGGGCCCGCACCCGTCTTGAACTGGAGGAATCCCTTGCCCGGCTCGGAAGCACCCTGATTGCGGACGGCTACCTGGAAGCGGAGATGCTCCTGAGGATCGAGCCGGGGGGGGACCCGGTGCTGGTCCTGAAACGGGGAGAACGGGCCGAACTGGACTCACTCGCCGTCGTTGGTCCTCCCGGAAGGCACGGGGTCGGACCGGCGAAGCCTCAAGTGCAGATGCGGAGGTTCGATCCGGACCGTTTCCGTGAATCGATCTGGCGCTGGGTGGACAGGTGGACGGAGGCGGGACATCCTTTCGCATGGGCCCGCGTGGAAAGCCTGGATGTCAAGGAAGGGAAGGTCCGGGCGCACCTGCGCTTCGATCCCGGACCTTCCCTGAAGGTTGCGGAGGTCCGGTTCCCTGGCCGCACCGGCACCCGCCGGCGTTTCCTGGAGCGATGGGTCGGTTTCAGGCCGGGCAGGCCATACCGTGAATCGGAATGGGTGCGGGCCCGAAGACGGTTGGAGCAGATCGCCCTCTTCGAGTGGGTGGACAGGCACGCGCTGACCCGCTGCGGGGACTCGGAGCTGATCGTATCGATTCCCGTGCGGGAGGGTCCCCAGAACCGTCTTCAGGGGATGCTCGGATACTCGGGCCAGACCCAGACCTTGTCCGGGTTCCTGGACCTGGAACTCGGGAATCTCTTCGGTACTGGACGAAGGCTCGCCGTTCTGTGGGAGAAGGTCAGGACTGACCAGGAACGGATGCGACTGAGGTACCGCGAGCCGGTTCTAGGCCCCCTGCCGCTCGGCATGCGACTCTCTCTGGAACAGGAGGACAGGGAGTCAGTCTACAACCAGGTTCTGGCAGAGGGGCGTCTGGAGGCTGCCCTGGGAGTCGACCTGTCCGTGTCGGGCGGGTTTGAGTATCGGCGGGCACTGATCGGGGAGGAGCCTTCGGAACGGATCCGCAGGGTATCCTCGGTACTGGGCCTGAGCTGGGATACCATCCGGCCGGGCCGCTGGCAGGGGGGGCGATTCTCGCTGGACTACTGGACCGGCGAAAGCCGGGTGCGTCCGCCAGGCGGTGGCGGGACTCGCACCTGGGTTCTCGATCGGCTGGAGGCGGACTCCGAGCGCTTCTGGAGGCCGGCCCGGGGCTGGGCCGTGCGGACCCGGGTGAGGGGGGCGGCCCTGTCCCGGGCGGATGATCTTCCCGCTTCAGAGTCGCTCCGTCTGGGGGGAGTTTCCTCCCTCAGGGGATTCGAGGAGGAGGAACTTGCCACCCGCAGGCATGTGTCCCTGCAGCTGGAAGCAGGTCCTTCACTCGCCGATGGCCGGGTCTATCTCTTCACGGATGCTGCGTGGTATCGGAAGATCGAATCCGGTGCGACCGACGCCGATGTCATCTCCTACGGGTTCGGGCTTGCCTCCGAGAGCTCAGCGCGCGGAGTCTCCGTCGATCTGGGGTTGCGCAGAGGAGCAGCGCTGAGTGAAGGAAGGCTCCATGTGCGCCTGCAGACACGCTTCTGAGCACGCCCTGCCAATCCTGGCTGGTCCGGCAAACTCACAGATTCTCTGACGCGACACCGGGGACATGCGCGAATACTCCGTTGCGCCTGCCATTGGCCCTCGACATACTGCTTCCGGTATGCCTGCTTCACGAGTTCAACAGGTCGCCAATGCCGGGGATCTGCCGGCCCGGGTATTGGGCCGCTACGGGGGGAGAACCGGGCCGGTTGTGCCGGTGTTGCAGGGGACCGTTCAATGGTCCGGCCGGAGGAGAAAGGATATGAGAATGGCGTCACGTTCTGCATGTGCTGTTGACCCGGAGAACCCGCGGATAGCCCGGGTCGGGTCACTAATGGCCGATTCCGAACGGTGGTTGATGAGGGGGCTGATGCTCGGATCTGCTGCCGTTCTCCTGCTCACGGTTGTCCTGGCGGGAGGGTGCGGTGATGGATCCCGGGATGCCGCCGTCTCCATGAAGGGATGGAGCCTCACACCGGAGGAGGTACGGGACGAGTACGAGCTTATACACGGGGAGGGAAGCTTCGATGAGGCATCTCTCGAGACCAGGGAGGCCTTCGCGCGGACCCTTGCCGACAAGGAGATCCTCCTGGATGCGGCCATCAGGTCTGAGAAGTCGCTCAGGGGCCGGTTCGCCCGGAAAGTCCGGATAGCTCATGAGAAGAACCTCGTCGACGACTTCCTGAATCACCGGCGCTCGCAGTTCACCCTGTCGGAGGAGCGGTTCTCCGAGCAGTTGCCCATGATCTCCCGGGCGGCGCACATTCGATACTCCACGCTGCGCGATCCAGAGGACAAGGATGCCGTCCATGCAGGACAGACTGAGGGTGCAGGCTTCGAGGAACTGGCCAGGAAGTACGGAAAGGACCTCAGAAACCCGGAACTCACAAGGGAGGGTGAGGGACACTACTGGACAGATGCGGTTCTGCGTGTCGACAACCTCCGGCATCCGCCGGAACTGGTCGCGAACACGCTCCTGGTGGATCTCAAGGATGGCGCGATGCCCCCCCCTGTCGTTTCTTCGGATGCGGTCTTCCTGGTGGAGCTGAAGGGCTACACCCCGATCGAGGGAACGGACACCGAGCTGTTCCTGCAGCGGGCCCGGCAGATCCTGGAATACTTCGCCTACAGGGAGGATTTCGAGAGCTGGACAGACGGCTTTGAGGGTAAGTATGGGTTCCGGACCCACCCCGAGTCGTATCCGGTCATCATCTCCGGCATAGCAGGTTTCAGGGACTCAATTCGCTCAGCAGCCGACCAGGGTTCTGAGGTCGACTATGGAGCTCTGGAACCTCCGATCTGGAGGTTTCTGCCTGAGGATCTGGGTCGGCCTGTCTACGAGATGAACGGCGAAACACACACCGTGCTCGACTTCCTCGAAAGCCTGCGTTCTGTGGATCTGGATCTCTGGGCTGCCCTGCCCGATCCGGACAAGGCCGCAGTACAGATCGACAATCGCCTGATTCGGTTCCCCATACAGGAGGAGGCGAAGGAGGCTGGGTTCGACGAGAGGCCCCAGTACAAGACTGGCCTCCGCAGGATCACGGAGGAGGCCTGGCTGGACCAGTTCGTCGACACCATAGGCAGGAAGATTGAGCCCACCGAAGATGATTTCCTGGCGGACTACGAGCGCCGGGCAGCTACGAGGTATGCGTCAGAGCTGATTGCCATAAGTGTTCTGACCTGGCCGGCTGACCTGAAGCCCAGGGCTGAGGAGGTTCTGGAGCAACTGCAGGCAGCCGACTCGCTCGGGTGGTTCGCTCTGGCGGAACGGGAGGAGGCTGCAGACGGGAGAATGGGGTTCATCCGGGAGAGCGAACCCCAGGCGGTGGCGCGAATGTCCCAGGATGATCCGCTGTTTCCCTTGTACAGCCAGGTCGTATCGCTCCCCGCAGGTGCTGTGTCGGAGCTGTTCGAGAGCGGGGAGGACTCGTACAGCGTCGTGAGGGTCCTGAAGCGCGAGCCTCACCCGGTCCGGGAGGCGTTCGATGCGCCGGACGTCACCGACCGGCGGGTGCGCAGGCAGCTTCGCGAGGCCAGAATCGAGCAGGTGCTGGACGAGGGGCGCAGCAGCCGTAACGTGAGCGTGAACCTCGAGCTCCTTGCGCCGTGATCAGGGCCGGCCGCAGTCACCGGGCTGCGGCCTTTCCCCTGTGAGAGACGTCCGGATCAGAACTTGAAGTCGAGCCCGATGTCCAGTGCGCCGTAGCCCAGGCTGCCGAACCCGATCCTCGTGGAGATGGCCATGGTGGGTGAGAGGAAGTACCTCGCCCCGCCGTGAGCGGCCAGCCACATGCCTCCGGCGCTTGGAGAATCGTATCCGCCACCCGGACCGTCCCAGCTTACCTTGCCAACGTTGTAAGCCAGGACAAGCCCGACCCACGGGTCGAACTGCCCGTTATCCACGTCGAAGTGATAGTTCCCCTGGGCGCCGATCAGGGTGTTCGAGTACTTCCACTTGCCGCTGTACAGCCAGTCCTCGGAGTAGGACCAGTAGCGAAAGAGGCCACCGATGCCGATGGTTCCGAAGCCTTCGGTGGCAATCCCGCGCTCGTAGTTCACCCCGAACTGAGGGGCCGATCCCAGGAAGGAGAGGCCTAGTGCCGGGCCCAGGTAACTGGCATCCGCCTCCCAATCTGCGGTAACGCCGGCCGGAAGCATGCACAGCATTGCAATGACCGGTAGGATTGACAGCCTTTTCGCGCTCAATTTGTGCTCCTTTGGTGGTGATACCGATCTGATGAGGTCCGGGCGTCGCGCCTCCTGCGTGCAGAACGACCGCCCAAACGGAAACCCGTTGCGCCTTCACGCAAGGCACGGCCCGACTGCATGGAACCCTATGCGTTATCGGAACTCCGGTCAAGCCGGTTGAGCATTGAAGCCATCTTCTCGTTATCTCTCACCAGGACACAGAGAGCACAGAGAAGGAGTTGCTCAGGAAGCCCCCTCTTCCCCTCTGTGTCCTCTGCGCCTCTGTGAGAGCCGTCTTCCGTTGTTCTCCCACCAAGGCGCCCACCTTCTCGCGTGTTTGGCGCATTTCGCAGTTTCGGCATTCTGGAGAGCTGCAGGGTGATGGGATTATCCTCAACAGCCCGTGATACCTGCCGATTACAGGGGTTGAGGCAGAGTAGACATGCCCGTTTCCGGGACTTCCAACGGAGGGTGGAGATGAAACGCCGACTGATCCCGATCCTGCCGGCGATCGCGGCCCTTGCATTCGTCGCTGCGGCGGCAGCGCCGGCGGAATACACCGACTTCAGCGAGCTCGACCTCGAGGACCTGCTGAATCAGACGATCGTCACTGCCGCCAAACACACACAGAAGCTCAGCGACGCCCCGGTCGCCGCTGTCGTGATAACGGCTGAGGAGATCGCCGCGAGTGGGGCGCGCTCGATTCCGGAGCTGCTGCGGACCGTTCCCGGTCTCGATGTCCTTCAGGCGACGAGCTCGGGCTTCGATGTGTCGGCCCGGGGGCTCAACAAGCCCGGTTCGAACAGCATGCTGGTCCTTATTGACGGCCGTTCGGTCTACCTCGACTTCTACGGTCTTGTCGTATGGGACAAGCTGCCGGTCAGCATGGAGGACATCAAGGCGATCGAGGTGATCAAGGGACCCGGTTCGGCGATGCACGGGGCCAACGCATTCGCCGGCGTGATCAACATCATCACCTTCACCGCAGCCGAGAAGCCCGGAAGCAGCACGAGGGTCATGGCCTCGGATCTGGGCGAGAGCTACGGATCGTTCCGCCATGCCGCCGGTCGCAACAACCTGAGCTGGAAGGTCACGACGGCCTGGGATCGGGGCGCCGACTGGCGGAGCGACATAGTGGAGGCCGAGAACGTGCGGTTCGAGGGCCAGGTGCGAATGGACCTCGGCGATGACTCATGGATCTCCACCGGCGCCGGGCATATCGGGGGACACGCGAGAACCTTTACGCCGGCACTGCTGGAGGCTGACGGCTCGACCGACTACGCCCGCGCCGACTTCGTGCGGGGAGACCTGGCCCTGCGCTGGTACACCAACATCTACGAGGGCGAGGTCGACCCCCTCCACGTCGACCTGACCGGAGGCGTGGCGACACTGAAGAGCAGGATGCACGATGTCGAGATCCAGCGCTCACAGCGACCGGGGCGGGGTCACCACCTGCTCCTTGGGGGAAGCTACAGGCATCTGAAGACCTCCTTCAGCCAGACAGGCGTGGATGCGGACGAGGATGTGTATGCCGCCTTCCTCCTCGAGGAGTGGTCGCCCCGGGACTACCTGCTGATATCGGCGGGTCTGCGCTATGAGCAGCACTCCCTGGTGGGCGCAAACATATCGCCCCGGGGCGGGATAGTAGTCAAGCCGTCCTGGCGCCACCAGGTGCGCCTGTCGTACGGCAAGGCGTTCCGCAACCCCTCGTACATAGAAACATACTGGCGGACCGACTACGAGCTGCCAATGCGGCCGCCGTTGCCTGATCTCACGCAGACCATGCGCGGTGACCTGGGCAACAGGAGCGAGGAGATCGAGGCGGTCGAACTCGGGTACCAGGGGCTCGTCAGAGAGTGTCTGCTCGTGACAGCCTCGCTGTTCCGAAACAGGATTGACGGGCTGATCACCACGCAGACGATCGCATACCATCCGCCACCTCTCGATGCGATTCCACGGGAGATCGGCTTTCGGAACGCCCTCTCATGGAGGGCCATCGGCGGCGAGCTGAGCCTGCGCGCCGACCCCCGCCCGTGGCTGCGGATGGTCGGCCAGTACTGGTATGTGCGATTGGAGGATTCGGACACGGGCGACAGGATCGCCAAGGCCCCGGCGCACGCTGCGTCCCTGACCGGTCGTGCGCGCATGGCGCAGGGCCACTACCTGCAGCTCGTCGGCCGCTACCGCAGCGAGTCGAGCTGGGAGGGGTTGACGTTCGAGCCGAGGGATGCGGACTTGAGCGGGGAACGGCTGGTCATGGACGCGGCCTGGCAGATCTACCTGGCGGGCGGGGGACACAGGGTGACACTTGCGGGGGAGAACCTGTTCGACAAGCGCTTCCGCGATCATCCGGAGGCGATCGAACAGCGGCGGCGGTGGGCGGCAAGCGTAACAGTGAGCTTCTGACCTGGGGTTCAAAGAAGTGACAAGGATGATCGCGAAGATCCGACACCGGAAAAGACCGCATCGGCGGGCAGCAATGACTGCCGTCTTCTTCGCGGTCTTTGTGTTGTTGGGCCTTGTCATCCCGGGCGCCGCGTCACAAACCGTTCCTGTGGAGATGCAGCTTCCGATCTACTTCAAGCTTCTTACCTATGACCGCACGCTCTGGGATGTGGCAGAACCACGGCTTCGGATCGGCCTCCTCCACAGGCTGGGCAGCGATCTCTCGAGCCGGAACCTGGCCGCCATGCTTGAAGCCCTGGAAGCGTCCGCGGAGAAGACCATCAACGGTCTCCCCTTCGAGTACGTCACCCTGAGCTGGAGGGACCATGATGACCTGACAAGGCAGCTCACCCGGGCCGACATCGATGTGCTCTACGTCACTGCCGGCCACCGCGGTCACCTGGATGCGGTGGCGCGGAACACCCGGCACCTCGGAATCCTCACCCTTGCAGGCTCGGAAGGGGATGTTGGGCGTGGCCTTTCGGTGGGACTGAGTCCCGAGGGGGAACGCCTCCGGATCGAGGTTGACCTGGAGGCCCTTGGTGCCGAGGGACACCAGTTTGACGCACGTGTGCTGCGCCTGTGCAGGGTGGTGAACAGATGATGCGGGTTGTGCACAGGGCGTCGATCAGGACCAAACTCACGGCGACCATTCTGCTTGTCTCGATGCTTGCAGCGGTCTCGATCGCCATCTACTTCCCCCCACGGCTTGCGGAGCTTACGCGCGAGGCCACGCTCGGAAAGGCCCTCGGCATTGCCGAAGTGCTGGCGTACAACCTGGCGCCATCCCTGGAGTTCAACGACCACCGCGGAGCGGAGGAGATTCTCGGGAGCGTTCGCTCACGGGAGGACTTCATCGGTGTGCAGCTTCTGGACGCAGACGGCCGCACGGTGGCGGGAATGGCCTTCGAGCACGATGCGCTCCCCCAGTCCCGGACGGCGGAGGCGCACAGGAGCGGGGAGATGCTGGAGGTGTCCGCGCCGGTGGATGGCCCCGGGGGGCGGCTGGGTGTGCTGGTCCTCAGGCTGGACACAACCGCCTCAAGGCGGGAAGTCGCCCGCAACCGCCTGCTGACACTGCTCGTGAGCCTTGCCGTAGCCTGTCTCGGGCTGGCGGCAGGTACCCTGCTGTCCCGACGCATCACCCGTCCGGTTGCCGCGCTGTGTGAAGCCGCCGACAGCATGGCCGCCGGCAATCTTGACGTGCGGGTGGATCACAGCGGAGGTGACGAACTCGGGCACCTGGCGGCCGCCTTCAACGTCATGGCCCGTTCGGTGAAGCTCTCGCAGAGCAAGGTCGAGGAGTACAGCCGGAATCTGAGGGAAATGGTCGAAGTCAGGACGTCACAATTGCGTGCGGCAAAGGAGGCGGCCGACCGGGCCAACAAGGCAAAGAGCCAGTTCCTGGCGAACATGTCGCACGAGATCCGCACACCGATGAACGGGATCATGGGGATGACCGAGCATGTGCTCTCCGGCGATCTGGACCAGGAGCAGCGCCGCAACCTGTCGATCGTGAAGAACAGCGCCGAGGCCCTGCTCGGGATCATCAACGACATCCTCGATTTCTCCAAGGTCGAGGCCGGCCGCCTTGAACTGGATGTCATCGACATCGACCTCTACGCCGTTCTGGACGGGATCACCGACACATTCGCCCTCGAGGCGGAACGGCGCGACCTGGAGTTCATCTGCCGGTTGGATCCGCTCGTGCCGAGAACACTCAGGACGGATCCCGGCCGCCTTCGCCAGGTGGTGATAAACCTGCTCGGAAACGCCATGAAGTTCACAACGGAAGGGCATGTCGAGTTGTCCGTGACGAAGGAGTCAGACGAGTCCGGTCAGACCCTTGTCCGCATCACCGTCGAGGATACCGGAATGGGCATGAGTCCCGAAGCCCGCAATGGGGTCTTTGACGCGTTCACGCAGGCCGATGCATCCGTCACACGGAAGTTCGGCGGGACAGGCCTCGGGCTCACCATCTCCTCTCAGCTCGTCGCACTCATGGGTGCCGAACTCACGGTGGAGAGCGAACCGGGCAGGGGCAGCCGCTTCTCCTTCGCGCTGCAACCGCCGGAATCGGCGGAAGGCGACCAGGGCTGGCCCTCCGGGGCCGGCAGGAACGCCGCTGTGATATGCCGCCATGCCGCCGTTCGCAGTGCCCTTGTGTATCAGCTGTCGCGCCTCGGGTGGGCCGTGTCGGAGCTCTCGGGCAGTTCAACAGCAGTGGAGATCTCGCGGGTCCTCGCACCCGGCGAAGGAGCCTGCGAGCTGATCCTGGTCGAGCAGGGGCTTGTCCGCACAGCCGGTCCCGGGCTGCGTGATGCGATCGAGAGTGCATTCACGAGGCCCGGGAGCCGCTGTGTGCCGCTGGCAAGAATGGCGGATCGGGACGTTTGGGCCGGGGACACAGCAACCCCGGCGCTTCGTCTGCCGGTGAAGCCGACATCCCTTCTCGCAGTCCTGCAGCCGGAAGGGGCGGCCCAGTCGGACAAGGAGGCGCGTCCGAATGGTTACTCAGGCGTCGCGTCGCTCGAAGGGCTGCGGGTGCTGGTGGTGGAGGACAACTCGGTGAACCAGACGCTTGCCCGGCTTGTCCTGAAGAGGCTTGGCTGTGAGGTTGCGATCGCCGAACACGGGGAGGAAGGTATCGGCTTACTGTCCAGGGAGTCATTCGACCTCGTGCTGTCGGATGTGCAGATGCCGGTGATGGACGGACTCACGATGACCAGCCGCATCAGGGAGAGCGAGGCTGGCACCGGCCGGCGCATTCCGATCATCGGCGTCACCGCACACGCCCTTAAGGAGGATCGCGACCGCTGTCTCTCCGCCGGGATGGACGGCTACGTGGCCAAGCCGATCAGGGTGGATGACCTTGTCGCCGCGATCGAGGATGTGCTTACAGCCGCGGCTTAGCCCTGGACCATTCACGAACCCCTGACTTCGACGCCGGAAATGCTCGCGAACAGAGCGTTGCGCACGGACCCGGCGTCCAACCTCTGTAGCAGGCCCTTCGCCAGGCTTCAGGAGTCCGGTCCCTGCTCCAGCAGGCGCCGGAAGGCGGCTTCATCCAGCACGCGCACGCCCAGGGAGCGGGCCTTCTCCAGCTTCGATCCCGGGCTCTCCCCGGCCACCACGAAGTCGGTCCCTCGGCTGACAGAGCCAGAGACCCTTCCGCCGAGGCTCTCGATCGTCTCCCTCGCCTCCTCGCGGGTCCAGCCCTCCATCGCGCCTGTGAGGACGAAGCTCCTGCCCTCGAGGGGGCGCGGACCCGCGGAGGCGGCTGCAGGGGGGGAGGGACTCACTCCCAGCTGTCTGAACGCATCGAGCAGCCTCTCCGTCTCCGGCCGCCTGAAGTAGCGATGCAGAGACTCGGCGGTTGTCATGCCTATTCCGTGCACCGAAGCAAGATCCTCCAGCGAGGCGCTGCGCAGCTGGTCGAGGGACGGAAATGCCCGGATGAGCAGGCGGGCGGCGGTTGCGCCAACGTGGCGGATTCCGAGGCCGAAGAGAAACCGCTCCAGGGGCCGGCCCCTGCTCTCATCCAGGGCCTTCAGCACATTGTCGGCGGACTTCGGGCCCATCCGCTCCAGACGGGCGAGGGGGCCGGCCTCAAGCGTATACAGGTCGGCTGTGCTCTCCACGAAGCCGCCGTCCACAAGCTGGTCGACCAGGGACTCCCCGATGCCCTGGATGTCCATCGCTCCACGGCTCACGAAATGCAGAATCTGCCCCTTGCGCCTGGCCGGGCAGAACTCGTTCACGCAGCGGATCGCCACCTCGCCCTCTTCCTGTACAAGCTGTTCCCCGCACACGGGGCAGACGGTCGGGAACACGAACGGTTTTTCCTCCCCTGTACGGAACTCATCGAGAACGCGCACGACCTTCGGGATGATCTCGCCGCCCTTCTCGATGACGACCCTGTCGCCCACGCGCACTCCAAGACGGACGATCTCATCGGCATTGTGGAGCGTGGCGCGCTTCACAACCGTTCCGAGCAGTTCCACCGGGTCCAGATCCGCAACCGGCGTTGCGCTTCCCGTGCGCCCGACCTGCACGCTGATCCGGGTGACTCGCGTCACAGCCTCGGCAGTCTCGAACTTGTACGCGATCCCCCAGCGCGGGGCCTTGCTGGTAAAGCCGAGTCTCGCCTGCAGGTCATGGGAGTCGACCTTGATGACCATGCCGTCAGTCTCGTAGTCGAGTTCATGCCGGCGCTCAACCCAGGAATCGCAGTAGTCGACCGCGTCTGAGATTCCGGAGGTCCTGCGGAAGTGCGGCTCCACCGGGATGCCCAGACTGGTCAGGTGCCCGAGGACCGCCGCGTGTGTGGGAAGGCCGTGCGACATGGGGTCCACGATGCCGTAGCAGAAGATCCGCAACGGGCGGCGGGCGACTTCCCGGGAATCCAGCAGCTTCAGGGTGCCTGCGCATGCATTGCGCGGATTGGCAAGCAGCTTAAGGCGTTCCAGCTCACGTCTGCGGTTCCAGGCCAGGAAGGCGGACCGGGGGATGTACACCTCGCCACGAACTTCGAGGAGTGCAGAGCCGGCGTCGTGGCCGGAGCCTTCACTGCTTCCGGAGCGGTCCTCCGCGGCAGGCAACCTCAGAGGGAGGCTTTTCACCGTCCTGAGGTTCTCCGTGATGTCGTCCCCGCTCATCCCGTCACCGCGGGTCAGAGCCTGCATGTACAGACCGTCCCGGTAACGGATCGACACGGCGACTCCATCGATCTTGAGCTCCACCACGTACGGAACCGGGCCTTCGATGCCGAGGGCACGGCGAACCCTCGCGTCGAACTCGAGAAGCTCGTCGCGGGAGTAGGTGTTCCCGAGGGACAGCATCGGGGATGTGTGCGGGAGGGCGGTGAAGCGGTCTATGGGAGCGCCGCCGACACGGCGGGTGGGGCTGTTCGGGTCGGCGAGTTCCGGAAAGCGCTTCTCCAGGCCGAGAAGCTCTTCCATGAGCCTGTCGTACTCGCGGTCCGTGATCTCCGGGGATGCCATCTGATAATACAGGCGGTCGTGGCGCTCGATGTCCGAGCGCAGCTCCGAAATCCTGCGGCGGGCCTCATCATCGTTCATACGACCTCACGCGGCCGCATTCCGGAGTGATAGCGGGCGCGACCGGCTCACGGGATCGGCGTATGCGCCATCTGGAAGACCTCCAGCGTGGACATGTCCTGCACGAATGCGATCATCCCCATGATATCCTCGGGCCAGAGATTCCCCTGTCTGTCCCGGTCCCAGTCCAGGCTGAAACGGACTTCGACATCCCTGTAGTCGCCGGGAGCCGACAGCCCGAGCGACGGCAGTGATCCGCCGCTCTTGTACTCGCGTACGACCTTGTAGAAGGTCTCAACCCCGTGAAGCCCCCTGGTTACGAGTTCATCCTTGTAGTTCAGTACCCACAGTTCCAGCGCGCAGGGCTGCGTAAGCTCCCGCAGCATCATGATGCGGACCGTGCCCTTGATCTCCACGCCCGGTGTGTAGTCGACATCCAGCCAGTAGAGCGCGGCAGGGTGGCCGAGAGGACAGTCGTGAACGGCCGCAACCCTGGCGCGGTAGACGTCCGTGAGCTGCTCGATGGTCATGCCCCCGACCCCGATCATCGGGTTCGTGCCGCTGAAGTAGGTCTTGGGCAGGCCGGTGTGGCCGTCGAACAGGTCGAGCCTCCCGAGCAGCCCGGCCTCGTTGTGGAAGACATCGGAGTTGTTCCAGGAGGCATGAACCTGCACCCCGGCGTATCCGCGTGATGCTATCTCCTCCAGGTCATACAGGTTCTCGGCAGCGGCATCGGCTATGGGGCAGTTCGGACAGAACGTTGCCGTGAAGACCTCCAGCAGAACCCCGCGCTGCTGGGGCAGGGGGGAGAGGTCGAAGGAGACCTGGACGATTTGGTCTTCCACCGCGACCGTCCGGATGGAGTCCGTACCTGCCGTTGCCCCCAGCAGCCGGACCTGGACTGTGTGGGTGCCGGTCTCCACACACCCGATTGTGGCCGGGGTAACCCTCCCGGTGTCGTGTCCATTAAGGAAGATCGCGGCCCCGGGAATGCTCGAGGTTACCTCTATCGCCTGCCCGGGGAGAATCTCCCATGAGACAACGGTAGTGCGACCGGCCTCCACCAGAACCTCGACCTCGGGATCCGGGTGAATGGCGGCGCAGTCCTTGTACAGGCTGAAGCTTCTCATCCCCGCAGGCAGACGGAACAGGTATAGTGACTCCGAGGTGCTTGCCACAAGAGTGTCCCCCTCGGATTCGATCCGCGCCCCCGCATGTCCTCCTGCGGTCGGGGATGACAGCCGCACCTCCAGAGTCCCGTGGGTGGGCCGGGCGATCTCTTCCGCGCATGAGAGCGGCAGCAGAAGGAGGGCCGCCACCGCGGGTGTTACAATCGCCAGAATGGCCTGGGTCAGCCTCGCGCGCACAGTTCGCGAAAAGTGCGTCCTAGAAGTTTGTGAGCAGTTCAATGCGTCCTCCTTCGAAGGGGTCGACGAGCTTGCAGACCCCGCCCGAGCAGATCTGACCGCCGCGCATCCGTCCGCCGCCCAGGATCAGCTGATGATTCCGGCCGAGCTGCAGATTCCACTCTCCCCAGATCCATCGCTGCTCGGACTCGCGATCGTCGTCCGTCCACTCCACGGCCAGCCCCCAGGACATGGATGGCGCCCTGGAGAGCGTGAGCAGTGCGATGTTCGTGCGGTGTTCCTCCGGGAATGTGTACCACTCCGTGTTCCTGTTGCTCTCCTGCGCCCACTGGGTCTCCCCTGTGACATCAAGCGACCACGCGCTGCCGAGGTACATTATCAGGGTTCCTCCCCATGTGATCCGCTCGAAGAATATCGGATCCACCCCCTCGATGATCGTCTCCTCGGTCTCCGCTGCGCGAAGGACAAGATCCGCGCGGTTGCCCAGCTTCCGCTCCACCTCGCCATAGATCTCCCGGGCAGGCAGGTCGGAGTGCCGTGCCTCGGAGCGGCTGAAGCTCCCGAGAATCCGCGTGTCGTCGCCCGCGCGAAGGATGGCTTCGGCCAGGCCTCCCCGCTCGTCGTCGTACCGGATGTTGGCGACGCGGCTACCCCTGTTCAGGAGGGTGGTCGCGTGCTGGCGGACTGCGGTCGGCGGGTTTATGTAGTGGCGTTGGCGGTCGCCGATCGGAGGGGGGACGTATCGCAGCATCTCCCTGTACTCGGTGATCATGGTGAGGGGGCCGAGGTAGAGGTTGACGTTGGCGTATCCTGCGTGCCCCTGGGGTCCGTCGATCCCGTCGCGCCGGAAGTTGCGGTAGTCGCGCATCACGTACTCGCCGTAGATGTCGGCGTAGTGGCCGAGTTCGCCTTCGAAGAGGCCTCCGTACAACCGGTCACCGCCGGGCCGCGATCCTCCGAGCGGGGGGAGTGTATCGGCCCAGACGCCGTGCAGGCCTGTGCGGAAGCCGCCCGGCAGGCTGACGCCCAGGCGTCCTGCCTTCAGCACCAGCATCGGGTCCTCGTGGGAGTTGGTTCCTCCAAGGATCTGGAAGTCGTACCTGCCGACGGAGCCCTGGCCACTGAATCCGTCCAGGGCATTGTCGAAGTCGACCGTCTGGTCTTCGAAGATCTGCAGGGCGAGACCGCGGCCGAACCCGCCGTAGACATCTCCGACCCGGGCCTCGAAGTCGTCACGCCGGAACTCGAGCCACCGCTTACGGACCCCCTGTGCCTGGGGCCCATAGTCGTTGGGATCCAGCCTCGAGGGATCCGACGGGGAGTGGCTGAGAAAGACAGCCCCTACGGAGAGAGGTCCGTAGAATCCCAGCACATCCAGCCTGTTGTCGATCAGGGTCTCTTCGAGATCGGTGTCGTACCAGGCTTCGAGCTGGTTTCCGATCTGGTAGGTGAGCTCCGCACCCGGGGAAGACCCTGCCGTCAGGATCCCCAGCATCATCACGCCAGGCACGGACCATCCGCGCATCGTCATCCTCCTCCCGTTGGCCTCCCTGCCGGGGCAGGAGCGCTTGGTGATTGTGACAGGCTATTCGCCCCTGCCGGACCCGCCGTCTTCGCCGGTGGATCCGCTGCCCGCGTCATCCGTTCCCCCCCGGGGCCTTGCCAGCATGGCGACGATCAGCTCTTCCAGCTTCTTCTCATCTCCCGGCCTGTACCCCTGCGCATAGTGCGCGATGCTGCCATCTGCGGATATGAGCACGGTCGTCGGGTAGTTCCGCACGTTGTACAGGTTCCCGAGCACCCTGTTCTGATCCGGAAGATTCGGGAACCTCATGCGCATGCTGCGGATAGTCGGCCTGACCTGGGCCGCGGTTCTCGAGTCGTCGGACGGTATACCGAGTAGTGTGAAACCCTTGTCCTTGTATGTGTCGTGTATCCGCTGGAGGTGGGGTATCTCCAGCTTGCATGGCTTGCACCATGTGGTCCAGAAGTTGAGCAGGACCGGCCCGCTCTCCAGCAGCGCCTTCAGGGAGTAGACCTTCCCGTCCACCCCGCTCATGCTGAAGTCGGGCGCGGTGGAACCGGCGGCAGATCCCTGTCCCTCCTCCTGTACGGGCGTGTCGGCGGAAGCCATATCGGCCTGTACAGCCGAAAGGGCGGCCACAAGGACGAGACACAGGACGACGGATGATGCGGCGCCGATCGCGCGCATCCGGTAGTGGAACCGCTGCATACTGTGGACTCCAGTGTCTGGAAGGACAGGGGAGAGGCTCCGCTGCCCCGGTATTGTCGATTGTGATCACCTGGTGTGACCTGGGCGCCTTCGATCGCAGGGCAACGGAGCTGGTGACGCAGGAACTGCATCCGGCGAGCGGCCGCATCGGCGCCCCGGGTTGTCCGTTCCCCTGCTGGAGCGACTATACAGAAGGGGGATCCGGGTGACAACTGCCCGGTTGCCACACCGGTGCGGGGGTCAGGTTCAAGCTCGGAGCGCGGGGTCTTTGTGCTGCAGAAGGTGCATTTGGAGTGGATAATGGGACGCATGTCAGCATTAGAGAGCCCTGGGGGGAGGCCTCGCGATCCACACCTCAGGCAGCGGATTGCGCTGTCGGGAGTTGAAGCCGGCTTCTGCGCAGTCGGGATCGCGGCGGCGGACAGGCTTGACTCCGAAGCCCCCCGCCTCGACGCGTGGATCGCGGAGAGCAGGCATGCGTCGATGGGCTGGATGGCGCGGGACACAGAGAGGCGGCTGGATCCCAGGCGGCTTCTGCCCGAAGCGCGCAGTGTTCTGGTCGGTGCGATGTACTACAGGCACGATGAGGGAGTCTCTGCGCCCGACCATGCCACGCTGCAGCCAGTCCGGGCATGCCGTGAAGCTGAGCCTTCGCGTCGGATCTCATGCTATGCATGGGGGGATGACTACCACGAAGTCGTGAGTGACGCCCTGGACGAATGGGCACGGGCCATTCGTGCGAAGGTGCCGGACCTGCGCTGCAGGGCTGTCTGCGACACCTCGGCTGTCCTGGAAAAGGCATGGGCGGTCAGGGCCGGTGTCGGATGGCTGGGGGGAAACGGGTGCCTGATCACCCCCCGGCATGGTTCCTGGGTCTTCCTGGGTCTACTCCTGACAGATCTCGATCTGGAACCTGATCGTCCGGTGCCTGACCGCTGCGGGATCTGCCGCCGCTGTATGGACGCATGTCCCACCGGGGCGATCGTGCAACCCGGGGTGGTCGACTCGAGGCTCTGCATCAGCTATCGGACGCTGGAGCACCGGGGGCCGTTCCCGGACGGGTGGGGCTTGCGGCCGACTGCAGGCTGGCTGGCCGGCTGCGACATCTGCCAGGAGGTCTGCCCCTGGAACGCCCGGGCAGCCGGGTCCGCGTCGCCAAGGTTTCGGCCGAGGCCGGAGCTGATTGGCACGTCCCCGGGGGACTGGTGCAGGATGAGCGATGACGAGATCCGGGCCCGCATCAGGGGAACGGCCTTGTCGCGCATCAAACCTGCTGACATGCGCCGGAATGCAGGGGTGCTGCAGGGAGACGTGGTGGACCCGCATGCGCCAGGCAGCGACGGGGACGGGGGCGCAACTTTCGATGTGTGAGGGCAGCGTCGATGAGCCGGACAGGGTTTCCCGCCCACTGAACCCGTCCGTGCGTTGACACCTCTGCATCCAACTTCGTAGCATCTCACTCTGCGCCCGGAATCCGCCGGGATGCGGGCAGTGACCGGACGAGGCAATCGCCGGCAGAACCGGCAGACACCGGGAAGAAAGGATCTGATCATGATGAACAGAGAATCGGTTGAGAAGGCCCTGAACGACCGCATCCGTCCGGCCATAAGGATGGATGGGGGTGACATAGAGCTCGTCGATGTGAAGGAGAACAAGGTCTATGTGCGGCTCCAGGGGGCCTGCAGCCACTGCCCGAGCGCCACGATGACACTGAGCATGGGTGTGGAGCGGCTTCTCAAGGAGACGTTCCCCGAGCTCGAGGGGGTGGTAAGGGTCTAGCGCGGCGGGGAGTCCTTTCTAGCCCGTCTTGCCGGGAAAGCTGCACAGGCTGTGCAGAGGGCACCCCGGGCACTCCGGCTTCCGCGATTTGCAGCATTGCCGCCCGTGCCTGATGAGCATGTGCGACAGGCGGGTCCAGTCCTTACGGGGGAACAGGGGCATAAGGGCGAACTCCACCTTCACAGGGTCGGTCTCAGCCGTCAAACCGAGTCTGCGTGAGATCCGGCCTACGTGCGTGTCCACCGTGATGCCCGGGGTGTCGAAGCATTCACCCAGGATGACGTTGGCGGTCTTGCGACCCACGCCGGGCACCCTCAGCAGCTCATCCATGGTCCCCGGAACGGAGCCTCCAAACTCCTCGATGAAGGTGCGGCAGCCGCCCAGGATGCTCCTGGCCTTGGCGCGGAAGAAGCCTGTGGACCGTATCGCCTCCTCCAGCGCTTCCTGCCCCATCTCCAGGTAGTCCTTCGGGGTTCGGCAGCGGGCGAACAGGGCCGGGGTGACCATGTTGACGCGCGTGTCGGTGCACTGGGCGGAGAGCACAGTTGCGACGTAGATGTCGAGCGGTGACCTGTGGCGCAACTCGCAGACGGCCTCGGGATAGGCTTTCCTGAGGGCAGCCAGGATCCTCAGCGCCTTCCTGCGCAGGGCCGGATTGCCCGATGGGCCGCTGTCCGCTTTCGGGGACAATTCCACCCCCTTCCTTGACAGTCAGGGAACAGGCTTCTAGATTGAGATGTTCAGCTCAAGGCCCGGTGCGCACTTCCGGCCCGATCTCCACTGGATGCGGGCGACAGGCCCGGGCAAGGCCCGGAGCGGGACCCATCCGGGAAACATGAACCCTCGGGGAGTGAGATCGCAAGTGGAGACAACCGAACCCGCCGGCTGGCCTCAACCAGGCCCCCTGCTGCGAACCATTGACGGACCCGAAGAGCTCAGGGGACTGCCCGTGGAGCAACTCCCTCTGCTCTGCCGGGAACTGCGTGACTACATCTGGGAGACGGTCACGCGCACAGGCGGACACCTTGCCCCGAGCCTTGGGGTGGTGGAGCTGACCGTCGTTCTCCACTACCTCTTCGACACCCCACGGGACAGGATCATATGGGATGTCGGGCACCAGTGTTATGTCCACAAGGTCCTTACCGGACGGAGAGATGCCCTCAGGACCATTCGCCAGTATGGCGGGCTGGCCGGTTTCCTGAAGCGCGAGGAGAGCCGGTACGATGTCATGGGAGCGGGGCACGCCTCCACTTCCATCTCGGCCGCACTGGGCGTGGCTACTGCCCGGGACGCCAATGGCGGTGACTATCGGGTCGTCGCGGTAGTGGGGGACGGCGGGCTCACGGGCGGGCTCTCCTTCGAGGGCCTGAACAACGCGGGCGCCTCGGGAAGGAACCTGATCGTCATCCTCAACGACAACGCGATGTCGATTTCGCCCAATGTGGGCGCCCTCTCAAGGTATCTGACCGAGGTGGTCAGCCATCCGATCTTCAACCGCGTGAAGGCCGAGATCTGGAACCTTACCGAGAGGCTTCCGAAATCGCAGTCCGTGCGGCAGGTCGTCCGGAAGATGGAGGAGGGGATCAAGAGCCTTCTGACTCCGGGGATGCTCTTCGAAGACCTTGGCTTCCGGTACCTGGGCCCCATCGACGGCCACGACGTTGACGAACTCACCTCGGTTCTGGAGAAGGTGCGGGACATGAAGGGCCCGGTTATCGTCCACGTGCTTACCCTCAAGGGGAAGGGGTACACGAGAGCGGAGCTGGATCCGCAGAAGTATCACGGGGTGAAACCGATCACGCCGGGGGCGAAGGTGGAGCCGGCCAGGCCGCACCCCGCATACACCGACGTCCTCGGACACGGCCTGACCGTTCTCGGCCGCGATGACGAACGTGTTGTGGCGGTTACCGCGGCGATGGCGGATGGAACCGGCACGATGAAGTTTGCGAAAGAGTTCCCCGGGCGATTCTTCGACGTCGGCATCGCCGAAGGGCATGCCGTCACCTTCAGCGCGGGGATGGCCCTGGAGGGGATGCGGCCGGTCGTGGCGATCTACTCGACATTCCTGCAGCGGGCCTTCGATGCGATCATCCACGATGTCGCACTGCAGAAGCTCCCGGTCATTTTCTGCCTGGATCGTGCGGGGCTGGTGGGGGAGGACGGCCCCACGCACCACGGAGCTTTCGACATAAGCTACCTCGGGTGTGTGCCCGACCTTGTGCTTGCCGCCCCCCGGTCAGGTGCGGAACTCCTGGGCCTCATGAAGGCGGGTCTTGCGTGGGACCGCGGACCCTTCGTCATTCGATACCCGCGCGACCGGGTGCCGGAAGACGCGATGCCTGGCTTTCCGGATGCCATTCCCGTCGGATCGTGGGAGATCCTGCGCCCGCTGTCTGATGTGGCGCTGCTGGCCGTCGGTTCGATGGTCGATCCGGCCCTGGAGGCGTCGGATCTCCTGGCTGGTCACGGAGTCAGGGCCGGGGTGGTGAACTGTCGCTTCGTGCGTCCCATGGACGGGGCGGTGCTGTCGAGGGTCGCGGACCGGGCCCGCCACGTGATCACCCTGGAGGAGAACACACTCTCAGGCGGATTCGGGGGGCAGGTGGCGCGATGGCTGGACGAGCAGGCGGTTCCCGTGCGCCCCTTCCTGACCCGGATCGGACTGCCGGATGCCTTCGTCGAGCACGGATCCAGAGGGCAGCTTCTGGACCTGTGCGGTCTGACCGCGCCGCGGATAGTCCAGCAGATCCTTTACCAGGAGAAGAGGCGTTCGGCCTCCGGGTTCACCGGTTCTTCCGCGGAGCGTCAGGTCTGATGTCTTTCGAGGCGATCGGAAGGATCTCGATCGAGTCGCCCGGCAGGCTCGACCCTCCCGCGGATCTGACCGTCTTCCCGCTGCCGATGGGCGCGACCGGGCTTCAGGACGCCGCTGGGCGCCTTCCGGGGGAGGCTGCGGCAATCGTGGACTCGGTCACTGGCCGGGGAGACTTCGCAGGCGAGGCGGGCCGCACTCTGCTTCTGCATACAGCCGGGCCGCCGCTCCCGCGAGTCCTTCTGGCCGGCATGGGTGCGCCGGGTTCGCTGACCCGCGAGTCGATCCGGCGGATCTCCGCATCGGCGCTGCGCCAGGCCCAGGACCTGAGGGCAGGCCGCGTCCGTTTCGTCCTGCCGTTCCCGGAGTGCGCGCTGGATCCTGCCGACCAGGCTGCCCTTGTCGCCGAGGGGGCCGAGCTGGGCGCCTACCGCTACCTGGACTGCCGCACAGTGGACCGGGACCGCTTTGTGCAGGTCAGTGAACTGCTGCTCTCCTTCACGCAGGGCGATCCGGGCGCGGCCGCGGAGCAGAGCGTGAAAAAGGCGCGCGTTCTGTCCGCTGGAGTCCGGCTCGCACGCGATCTCACACACTCCCCGGGCAACCTGATGACGCCTGAGATGCTCGCAGGCGAAGCGGGCAGGGTGGCGGCGCAGAACGGCCTCGCCCTGGCCGTAATGGACGGGGATGCCTGCCGGGTCGAGGGGATGAACGCGTTCCTTGGTGTTGCCGGGGGCTCGTCGCAGCCGCCCCGCTTCATACGTCTCGACTATGACTGCGGAATCACCGGTGCGCCCAGGATCGGCCTTGTCGGCAAGGGGATCACCTTCGACTCCGGCGGCATCAGCATCAAGCCCCGCCAGGACATGCACCTGATGAAGTTCGACATGGCCGGCGCCGCCGCGATAATCGGAGCGATGAGCTGCCTGCGCGGTCTGGAGATCCCGGTTCACGTCACCGCCGCCATCCCGGCAGCGGAGAACCTGCCGGGTGGTCGCGCCCTCAAGCCTGGCGATGTCCTGCGCGCCTTCGACAATCGGACGATCGAGGTGCTGAACACCGACGCCGAGGGACGGCTCATCCTCGCGGATGCCCTGGCCTGGATGGTCAGCCGGGTCCGTCCCGCCGCGATCCTGGACATGGCGACCCTCACGACGGCCGTCTTCATGGCCCTGGGGCGATATGGCGCCGGGTTCATGAGCAACGACGACGGCCTGGCTGCAAGGCTCGCCGGGGCGGCGGAGAGGAGCGGAGAGCGGGTGTGGCGGCTTCCACTCTGGGAGGAACTGTCGGAGCACCTGAAGAGCGACACTGCCGACCTCCGGAATATCGCCGATCCTGTTTCCGGTGGCGGGGCTCTCATGGCAGCGGCTTTTCTCCGCCACTTCGTCGGGGTGACACCGTGGGTTCACGTCGACATAGCCGGCGCCGCGTGGTCGGAGAAGGATCGCCCGCTTCACCCGAAGGGCGCGAGCGGGTATGGTGTTCGCCTGGTTGTGGAGTTTGTCCGCGGATTCGGGGAAGCACGTAGCGACTGACCGGATGAAGGCCGGCAACGGGTCGGGAGGATGGGAAGATGAAGGAACACGATCTTGTGATACTCGGCACAGGGCCGGCCGGGCTTACCGCGGCTCTGTACGCGGCGCGGGGCGGTCTCGCCCCGCTGGTCCTCGGCGGGCGCCAGCCTGGTGGCCAGCTCACCATAACGACCGAGGTTGAGAACTTCCCGGGGTTCCCGGAGGGGATCATGGGGCCGGAGCTGATGGACCGCGTGCGGGCCCAGGCTGAGAAGTTCGGCGCCAGTATCGTGGAGGGGGCAGTCACGACGGCAGACCTGTCCAAGCGCCCTTTCCGGCTGGAGATCGAGGATGGAGAGGACGTCCGTGCGAAGGCCCTCATCATAGCGACTGGCGCCACGGCAAAGCTCCTGGGTATCCCGTCCGAGTCGGCGCTCATGGGCTTCGGTGTGTCCGCGTGTGCAACGTGCGACGGTTTCTTCTTCCGGGACCGGGAGATCGCCGTGGTTGGCGGTGGCGATACCGCGATGGAGGAGGCGACCTACCTCACCAGGTTTGCCTCAAGGGTCTACCTGATCCACAGGCGCGAGGGGTTCCGTGCCTCGAAGGCGATGCTGGAGAAGGCGCAGAAGAACCCGAAGATCGAGTGGCTGCTCAACACCACGGTGAAGGAGTGCCTCGGCGTCGAGGAGAAGAAGCTGAAGGGACTCGTGCTGGAGGATCCAAGGGACGGATCCACGCGCGAGCTGGAGGTGGAGGGGCTCTTTCTGGCGATCGGCCACCAGCCCAATACAGGACCTTTCCGGGAGCAGCTGGAGACGAACGAGGTTGGCTACATCAAGGTCAGGGATCCATCCACAAGAACCAGTGTGGATGGGGTCTTTGCCTGCGGCGATGTGTCGGATCCCATCTACAGGCAGGCGGTGACCGCCGCAGGAACCGGTTGCAGGGCCGCGATCGACGCTGAGCGCTATCTCGAAGACCACGGCCTGGAGGCTTGATGAGCGGGCAGGAGAACATGTGGCTGGCACTTTTCCCGCTTCAGCTCGTTCCTCTTCCGGGCGAGGAGATCCCCCTGCACATCTTCGAGCCAAGGTACCAGGCGATGATCCGCCGTTGCGAGGCCGGCAGCGAACCGTTCGGCATCGTGCTCGCGGTGGAGGATCGGCTTGCCGCCGTCGGATGCGGGGTCGTAGTTGAAAGGATCATCAGGCGCTATCCCGACGGCAAGCTGGACATGCTGGGCCGTTGCGGCAGCCGGTTTCGCCTCCTCGAGATCCGGCAGCATGAGGACGGCTATATCGAGGGCTGGGTGGAGCCGCTGGCCGATTCTCCGGAGCCCCGGGATGATGACGCAAGAGAGACCCTTCTCAGCCTCTACTCCGAGTTCAGGCGCCTGCTGAGCGAGGGGGAGCAGGAGGACAGATACGTCGATGAGCGCAAGGATCCCTCCGATGACGCCGCCCCGGAGGAGGCCGCGGGATCTGATCCACAGGATGCCGAAACGTCGTTGACCTTCACGATCGCGGCGGAGGCAAGGATGGACCTGCAGGAACGCCAGCAGTTCCTGGAGATGACCTCGGAACGCAGGCGGGAACAGGTGCTGATGCGGCACCTTGCCCGGCTGCTCCCCGTGCTGCGCGGGGCGAATGCCAACCGCAGGCTTGTGCGGGGTAACGGGAGGTTGAAGTCTCCCGGCGGGATGACGACCTGAGGCCGGTCAGCCGGGGGTTCCCGAAACTGGTGCCCTCCTGTACGGATGGCACCCCGGGCCAATACGCAAGGAGCTGGATATGGACGTGGAACGGGAAGTCCTTGAAGTAGACGTTCTCATCGTTGGTGGAGGTCCGGCCGGGCTCGCATGCGCCCTGTACCTGAAGACTCTTCTGAAGCAGAAGGCGCCCGGGGAAGAGGTGTCGGTGGCCCTGATCGACAAGGGTGGGGCCGTTGGTAATCACTCTCTCTCAGGAGCGGTCATGGATCAGCGGGGAATCCGCGAGCTGCTTCCGGCCTGCGGAGAGGACGGGTACCCGGTGGAGGCGGTTGTTGAGCATGACGGCTTCTGGTACCTGACGAAGACAGGCTCATTCCGCTCACCGGTCACGCCCCCGATGCTCCGCAATCACGGGTACGAGATCGTCTCCCTGAGCCGGCTGACTGCCTGGCTGGCGGAGAAGGTGGAGGCCGCCGGTGTGGACCTCTTCCCTGGGTTTGCCGGTCGCGAAGTCCTCTACGACGACTCGAACAGGGTCATCGGAATCCGTACGGGGGACCAGGGGCTGGACAAGGACGGCATTCCGAAGGGGAACTTCTCGCCGGGAGTCGATATCCACGCCAGGGTCACAGTGCTGGCGGAGGGTGTGAGGGGGAGCCTGACGAAGGAGCTGGTCCGACGGCTGCGCCTGGATACAGGGCGCAATCCCCAGATCTACGGAACCGGGGTGAAGGAGATCTGGGAAGTTCCGGCGGACAGGGTCCCGAAGGGGTTCGTGGCTCACACGCTCGGCTTTCCGCTCGACAGCCGGATGTATGGCGGAAGCTGGCTGTACGGCATGGGCGGGGGACAGGTCTCGCTCGGCTTCGCGGTGGGACTGGATTACGACAACCCGTTCACCGACCCCCACCGCATGCTGCAGGATCTCAAGGGCCACCCGTTCTTCAGGGAGAAGCTGCAGGGCGGAACGCTTGTGCGTTACGGCGCGAAGGCCATTCCGGAGGGGGGGTGGTTCTCGCTTCCCAGGCCCTATGCCGACGGGGTTCTCCTGGCTGGCGACTGCGGCGGATACCTGAATGCGCAGCGCCTGAAGGGGATCCACCTGGCGTTCAAGACCGGGATGCTGGCAGCCGAGACGGCGCACGAAGCACTGTTACGGAATGATTCCGGTTCGGCTGTTCTGTCCGGGTACGAGCGCAGGATCCGTGACAGCTGGATTCATCCCGAGCTCTGGAAGGTTCGCAACTTCCGCCAGGGGTTCAGGCATGGTCTGTTCGCGGGCATGGCCCAGACGGGGTTCCAGATCGTCAGCGGAGGCCGGGGGCTGGTCGCGAAACTCGAGACGCGGCCCGATCACACCCACATGCGCACGCTGCAGGAACTGAGGCAGGCTGGGAAGCCTGATGCCCCGCCTCCTGCAGTGACCGACGATGAGGCCGCACTGCGGTTCTCGAAGCTGACGAGTGTCTACAACTCGGGAACCGCCCACGAGGAGGACCAGCCGTGCCACCTGCACGTGGCCGATCCGGAGATCTGCCGCACCCGCTGCGCAGAGGAGTACGGAAACCCATGCGTGCAGTTCTGTCCGGCTTCGGTGTACGAGATGGTCGATGATGAGGAGAGGGGAGGAAAGCGACTGCAGGTCAACTTCACGAACTGCGTCCACTGCAAGACCTGCGATGTCATGGATCCTTACGAGATCATCACCTGGACGCCTCCCCAGGGGGGCGAGGGGCCTGTATACACCGGGATGTGATCCCGTCGCCGTGATCTGCGTCCACAGCCGGATGACGGTTCGGGCGCATCTAAACGGGTGAGGGTTTCGGTGCCCCGATCCGATTCCGAGGATCATCACGCACGTCACAGGGGGGCATGGTTGACAGGACCGACGCGGTAGACCGACTGGGCCTTGTGTTCGCAGTCGGCGCGCCACAAGCGGTGGGGAAGAGCGATGCCGATGAGGATTCGCATATATGGCGATCCGGTCCTTCGCAGGAAGGCCGATGCCATAGTCGAGGTTGATGACGAAATCCGGCGGCTTGCCCGGGAGATGATCCAGAGCATGTACGCCGAATCGGGCATTGGCCTGGCGGCACCTCAGGTCGGCAGTTCACTACGGCTTATCGTCGCGGATCCCCTGATAGAGGGGAAGCAGGGGAATCCCCGTGCCTTCATCAACCCTGAGATCGTTGATTCCTGGGGGGCATGCACCTACGAGGAGGGGTGCCTGTCACTTCCCGGAGTCAACGGAGATGTCGACCGCCCCGAGGGGGTAACTCTCCGATTCCTCGATCATGATGGGGCTGAGCACGAGGAAAGCTTCGACGGGCTGTGGGCAAGAGTGCTTCAGCACGAGATCGACCACCTCAATGGGAAGCTCTTCGTCGATCACCTGAGCACGATGCGGCGGGCGATGCTCCAGAAGCGCCTCAAGGAGCTGGTCAGGGAGTCCAGGGAGCAGGTTCAGAGCTGATAGCCTGTCTCGTTCGCGTGAGATCCTGAACCCAGTTCACAATGTTGGGACACCTCGGAAAGCGGCGTCCATCAAGCCAGTCGCCCTGTATCCGGTAGGTGAAGGGGATGTCCTGTTCGATCCTGACAACGATCCGGCGGATGGTCCCGGAGTCCCCGCTGCGGACGAACGCCTCCGGTGGAAAGAGCACACCCAGACCGATGTGCCCGATCATGTGATCCTGTACACCCCATGAGGCCATGATCCCGGCTTCGGTGTCCAGGATGTAGTCCTCCTGGAAAAGACGGGGCATGCTGATGCCGAGTTCCAGCGTGTGCCTGCCGGGCTGTGCCGTGGTCTGTGAAACAAGCACCTCGATCCACGCGTCGCGGCGGCCGGCAAAGGCACTGCATCTGAAGCGCACTGTCAGGGGCCTGTCCGCGGGACCAGCCTGTTCGGCAACGAGCTCTACCGTGACCGCATCGTCCGTGAGCGATAAGAGCCGCGTGCTCCACTGGATCCTGCAGTCATCCCCCAGGCACCACATACAGGCCACTCTGTCCCGTCGATGTGCAGCGTGAGCCCTCCCAGTCCCCCGTTGCCGGCGGGATGAAGGGCGTCCACACCCCACTCACGCGCGGGAAGGGTGCCGCCGTCTTCATTGAGCAGATCCAGCACAAGCCCGGGCTCCGTCTTGCCGAAGAAGCCGAAGTTTCCGCGGGAGGCATGGTATCCGCAGAGGTCGGACTCCCATGCGATGGCGTGCGGGATCCAGCCCTCCGCCCAGCCGGCCTTCGGCTCAGCGAAGGCGGCCCGGATCGGCGCCAGGGCCTCCTGGAGTGTTCCGGGCGGGGCTCTCAGGCCGAAGTGCTCCTCTACGAGGGCGCGCATCCCAATCACGTTCCCGCGACTTCGTTCGCTGTTGAAGCCATTCCAGAACCCCGGGTTGTCATGGCTCCGCTTCAGGGCGAGGATCAGCAGGTCCTTCTGCACGTCCAGGAAGTATCGAAGACTCTCCCGGCTCGTCAGCAGCCGGAGGCGGAGTTCTGCGTCCAGCACCGTGTCTTCGAAGCCTGACAGGATCCGGTCCCACGGCCCCCGGGGTACGCCGCCCGGCCCGGCCGCCACGACCACGGCATCCCGCAGACGCTGGTTCAGGGCGTACAGCGCTTCCGGCATCTGCTCGAGGAGCGGCCTCATCACGGCGTTCAAGGTCTCCCAGCGATAGGGGATCTTAGAGAACGGCTCCCGTGGCGAATGCCACACATCGTCGGCGCTGCCGTCCAGATCGGCGTCGAGAACCCAGGTGTCGATGAAGCCGTCTCCGGTCCTGTCGAAGCAGAGATACAGGTGCTCCGGCTCCAGATCGTAGTCGGCATCGACATACGTCCACATGTACACAGCCCCGTACAGATGGATACGCTGGTCAGTCGGGGCGAAGTAGACCTCGATGCGGTTGTTCGATCCGGTGGCCACTTCAAATCGCTTGTTGAAGGCGCACACCGGCGGACCGCCGATCTGCTCGAAGAACTCGCTTCCCCTGGCGATCACACCCTCCCAGCGTTCCTGTGCATCGAGGAACGAACCGTCGGCCCGGCGGCGGCTGTCGATGTTGAGGTCGTCCTCGACCCAGCAGAGCATCATGTCGTCCCACGTCTGCTCGAGGGCGAAGCGGGGCGCTGCGTCGTGCGAGAGAAAGCGTCCCGTGGGGATGCCCCGTATGACGCGGCGGTCGGCGTCTGCATCATCGAACCGGAGCCCCTCCCGGGAGTGGGCGCTGATGCTCACATCGAAGTCCCGCGGCTCTTCCCGGGTCGCATCGCCGTCCGCGTCGAAGCTGTAACGGACCTTGTGCAGCACGTCGCCCCTGCCCTCGTAACGGATGACCTCCTCGGTGAGGCCGTCCCCGATGTGGTCATGGAAGGTGAAGGGGTTCTCCCAGGCGGGAATCCACTCGTCGTCGTCCAGCCCGATCGTGAAAGCCACGAAGATCTCGCTGCCGCCGAAGTGTGTCCTGTACTGGCATGCAGCCTGGTCGTACATGTAGCCCACGTCGTACCAGAGGAGGTTGTCGTTCCCGATGTCCTCAGACCACCAGATCATGAGGCGGTCGTCGTCGGTGGGATAGTAGATGAGCATTTCGTCGACGCTGTTGTCGCCTGTGCGGTCCGTGTAGTCCACAACGGCGTTCATCATGCCGTCTGCGCCCCAGTCCACGATGTAGAGGTCGCTGTCGAAGTCGGGCTCGTGCCCCTCCAGCAGATCGCCGTCCTCGTCGATGACACGGACCAGGACAGGGCGGAGTTCCGCGGGATGGCGGGGGCATGTGTCGATGAACCAGACCTCATCAGGTGTGCCGTCGCCGTTGACGTCCACGTAGTGGCGCTTCCCGTGCCCGTCGTTCCGGACCTTCGCGACCATAAGGGGATCCAGACGGGCCGCGTCGCCGAAGACCCTGATGAAGAGCTGCTGCCTGATGGACTCAGCCTGTTTCGCCGCGGCGATGTCCGCGGAAGCCTCATCGGGACTCCCGCCGTCACCGCATGAGGAAAGGGCGAGCAGGGGGAGGATCGATGCCAGGCGGATCATGCGGCGCATCCGGCTCCTGCCGTTGCAGAGACTGAAGGCCCGCACCGTACATGCCCCGCTATCGGCAGCGCCCGCACTCTGACGAAGGGCCGGGCTGCTGATCTTCACCGTCGGGAAGACTGACTGAGGCCAGGTGACTCACAAGGTGCGGCCGCAGCCTGTCCCACGCCTCGTCCAGGGAGCCCTCCAGATCGACACCGGAGGCGAGGGGATGACCACCCCCGCCGAGTTCGGCAGCGACCTCGCTGATACTGCAGGCGCCCTTTGACCGCAGGGATATCTTGATCTCGCCGGGGTGGCACTCCTTCAGCACTGCTGCGACCTCGACATTGCGGATCTCCAGGATGTGCTGGATGCAGTCACGCATCTCGTCCTGTTCGAGTGCGAGGTCATGAACAAGGCGGTACGGGATCTTCGCGGAGGCAATGCGTCCGTCCCAGTCGAACTCGATTGCGCTCAGGACGTACCCGAGAAGCCTGGCCTTCCCGTGCGAGTTCGATGCGAAGAGATTCCGGTAGACGAGATTCGTGTCCACCCCCCTGCGCACAAGGTCGGCGGCGATCACGAGGCTGTTCTCGTTGCTCCTGATGTACTTGAACGAGTTGGTGTCCGAGCTGATGGAAATGTAGATCGCTTCGGCTGCAGGAAGCGGTATCTCCCATCCCAGGACATCGTGGGCAAGCCTGTAGACAAGCTCGCCGGTCGAGGCGGCGTCCGGATCGCTGAGTACACCGGGCAGCCCTCCGGGCGGGGCGGGATGATGATCCAGGAAGAGGGCAGGCAGGCCGGCTGATCGCAACGGTCCGGCAAGGCATCCAAGCATGTCCCACTGATGCGTATCCAGAACCAGAACAAGATCCGAGCCCTCGATAAGCGGCACCCAATCCCTCTCCGGCATCCGCGCGTGCCGAACCCGTTCCTCCGGGTCGAGGAAGCTGTATCGGCGGGGTACAGGGTCAGGTAGAAGGACACAGGAGTTCATCTGCCTGGCATCCAGTATGCTCCGCATCGCCGTGACCGAGCCGATTCCGTCGCCATCCGGGCAGGCGTGTGTAGTCAGGAGGACGCTCCGGGCGGTTCTCAGGGTATCCGCCAGAGCCTGCATGGTCATCATGGGCACGTGGTCATCCTCTGGTTCGCTCTTTACCGCTCCCGCCTTTCGAGAGGAACTGATGACCTTAGTGAAGGTGTTCCCGCCTGTCAACGTCCGGGCCAGTAGAAGGAGCAGGACGCACCGGTTGCGGGATCGCGGGCGAGGTAGATCCCCCGGGACAGCGGGTGGCCGGGCAGGTCCCGGGGAGAGTACTCGACTCCATGCGGAGTTGTGCTCACATCAGGCACTCGGCCAAGCAGGCGGCCGGTCACGTCGAAGACCTCCAGGCGGAGTCCGGGCTCAGCAGCCCGGGTCAGGCGCAGACGGGGCGGTCCGGACTCGTATCCGACAGCCTGCAGGAGAGCCCTGCGGGCGCCGGGGCGCTCGACGGGGAGACGAACTGCGCCCCAGCCGGTAGCTGCCTCCGGAGGCGTTCCCGAGAGGGGAACGGCCTCGCGCCGCAGGATCGCCAGCACGTCGGAGGGATGCCATCTGAGGTCGAACAGGCCACCACGGACAGCCGCGGAGTATATCAGTGCAACTGCTCCGGCGACGTGCGGGCATGACGCCGAAGTGCCGGTGAATCCGTTCCTGTATGTGCTGGACTGCACGCGGTTGGGTCCCATTACGTCCGGCTTCCGGATGCCTGCTCGCGTCGGTCCGTAGGAGGAGAAGCTCTCAAGGCCCGTATCATCCCAGGCGAACGCTCCTACAGAGAGCACATCCGGAGAGTCTGCGGGCACCACAATGCTCCCCTCGGGGACGCGGAACTCGGGTGACAACGCTCCGTCGTCGACACGGATGACGCGGAGCCAGGTTTCCCCCGGTGCGCCATAGCGATGACGGATCCTGGCCTGCATCCCTTCCTCATGCCGCGCCGGGAGATATGATAGTGCCCGGAGTGCAAAGGGATATCCGGCGAACTCCTCCTCCGACGAAGCCACTACCCTTCCCTGTGAGTCCAGCAGGTCGATCTCCAGGGCGAGGTCTCTCGACAGTGGCCAGCGGTCCCAGAGGAGAAAGAGGCGGACTTCCCTGTCGGGGGGAACTATCGGGAGGGTTATCCCTTCCCGGCCGAGTTCATCCACCTCGGAAATGCCGTTCAGGTTGGAGTCCCGGTATGGGCCGGCCCAGTGCGACTGGGCGAAGTTCCCGGCCGCGTTCACCCAGATGATCCCGGACGCAGTGGCCTTCTGAACGATGTCGATTATCAGTCCCGTGCCGTCTCCGGGTCCGATGAGCCAGCCGACCGAGTGGCTGATCACCTCCACGCCCTCGTCAATCAGCCAGGTCACGGCATTCTCCAGGTCCACGGTGGTGGCCGCGTTCGCCAGGTAGAGCTCTGCCTCGGGGGCGACGTCATGTACGATCTCGGCGCACGCTGTGCCGTGTGGATCACCTGAGCCTGTGATGTCACCGCTCCCGTCGCTGCTGTAGTAGAAGGAGCGGGCTTTCACACGCCCGGGAAGCTCCGACCCCAGCCTCTCCCTGTACCCTGCGAAACCGATGTCCAGGATTCCCAGGCGTACGCCGTCCCCCCGGCCGAAGGCCTGCCAGTACTCAGGCACGTGCATTCCGGCCAGTCCTTCGGACTCGAACCGACCCAGCGGCACGCCGGTCAGCGGAGGTCCCAGGTATGTCAGCCGCGAGTCTTCGACCAGCGCAGCCAGGGATCGGGGTGGTGCGCGGATCTGCAGAGCAGTGCCTGTGATGCCATCGAGGATCAGCCCCGGATCAGCGGCCGCCCAGTCCGCTGCAGCGGCGCCGGCTTCCGCTTCAGTATCGAATACCGCGTGAAGGACGGCCCGGCCGTCGTCCTGAATCCTGACCGGGAAGGAGATGAGCTGCCCTGCCGTTCCCGCGCAGGGCTGCAGGTCTGCGGGGCGGCCTGGCGCGGCAGATGCGCAAGCCGGTACATGCCCCGGTTGGAGCGTAATCCCCACGTTGTAAGCCGTGATGATGGCGGATACGGATGGGTGGAGCGCCGCGCCCGGTGGTGGTCCGGTGGAGAGGCGGTCCGCGGCGGTAACAGGGTTTGAAGCGCTCAGGGCGAGGAGGATGGCTGCGAGTACCGCGCCCACAACCCTCTTTGGCCAGTTACGCGCTACCATGGCTGCACCTCGAACCCGAGTATCCAGAACGAGGCGGAAGCAGGTTCGGATCGCGGATCGACTCTCCCTGTAGCGCGCAGAACCTCGCGGTTGCCGCCGGTGAGCACGGCACGCAGGGTGAGCCGCCCGATTGCGCGCCCTCTGTGCATCTCGATCCCCCCGCCGAGTACGGCGCCTAAGTCGGTTCGCCTGCCGACTGCCTCTCGATCCCGGCCAAGGAGAGTGTACCGGAACCTCTCCTCGCTGAAGACAAGCGATGGACCGGCCAGCAGGTAGGGAGCAAGCCCGTCGCGACGGATTCGCACGTGAGCTTCCAGTGAGAACGGAGTCAGGGTGAGGCGGCTCTCTGCATATGCGGCGAGCTGGTGATACGGATGTGCCGTCCGCCGGAACCAGTCGAACCTCACCTCAACACGAATCCGGTCCCCCGGTGTGTACCCCATGGCTGCCATGGCGCCTGGTCCGGAGGAGTACAGATCCGACACGGTCGAGCCGGTCGGGTTGGCCCAGGTCACACCGGCAGCCGGATACCATCCCTGCCGGGCGTCCGCGGCCTGGGGAGCGAGTAGATGGAGCATAACGGTCAGGAACAGGACTCTGGCGCCGGCCAGGCGGAAGAAGATGGCCGAAACCGTGTTCGGGGCAGGGGGGGGGATTCGGCAACCCACAGGTATTGTCGTGTTTTCCATAAAGTTAAAGCCTGCTTTCGCCGCATGTTATCACCGGGTCAGGACATGGTCAATCTGCCTGCCCCGGGCTGGAGGCGGGTTCGGATGCCGGATCTCCCTGGGAAGAGGCCTTCCGTGCAGCGCAGCAGGATCTGTGTCAGTATCATTCCAGCGTGTTGACAGGTTCACGAATGCTTCCTATACTTCGAAATCTCGGGATGGTGCCCTGTGCGGGCCGGTCGATCGTTCCGTATCATATTCCATTATGTTAGGGGGGAAGAGGTTGCCAGGTATTCGCGTAAAGGACAATGAGACCTTCGAGAGCGCACTGCGGCGTTTCAAGAAGAAGTGCGAGAAGGCCGGGATCCTTTCGGATCTTCGCAAGCATCAGCACTTCGAGAAGCCCAGCGAGAAACGCAAGCGCAAGGAGAACGCCGCCCGCCGCAAGATGCAGTCGGTGCAGCGCAGTCAGAATCACTGATTCATCACTGATTCCCGGTAAGCCGTTCCGCGAGGTTCGCGGGACGGCGCCCCGTTCGTCACCTCAACGCCAAGGCTCGTCCACGGGCCGGCGAGTATACGGACCCCCTGCGACGTGAACACACACGCGCTCGAAGTTCTGGAGTTCGAGAAGGTCCGCCGGATGCTCCTCCGGTGGACCTTTTCGATCCACGGAAGAGAGCTGGTGGGGCGGTTGATGCCTGACCTGGAACCCGGGGAGATCGCGCTCTCCCAGGCGCGTATCACCGAGTGGAAGCGTCTCGAGATGAACGGCGCTGCTCCCGGTCCGGCGGAACTCTCCGACATGCGCCCCCTTCTGCTCCGCCTAGAGCGCAGCGAAGGCGTTCTGGACGGCGGGCAGATCTACCAGTTTCTTCCATTCCTGGATCATCTCACAGCCCTGAGGAGGATCTGGCAGGAAGAACAGCAGCATGCCGGCTGCTCCCCGAACCTGGCATCAATCGCCTCGAGGATAGCCGACTTTGGCGCTCTTGCGCATCGGCTGAGGCTGTCAATCGGATCGGGCGGAGAGGTTCTCGATTCCGCCAGCCCTGCACTGGGGCGCGTCCGTCGGGAGCTGCTCGATGCGCAGCAGCGTGCATCGGAGCTCCTCGAGCGGATCCTGGTCGGATTGAGCGGCCCGGCCAGGGAGGAGGGGTTTGTTACCCTCAGGGAGGGCAGGTACGTCCTGTCCGTGCGGTCCGGGAAGCGGGGTGAACTCCCGGGGTTGCTGCACGGCCGTTCTTCCAGCGGTCAGTCGCTTCTTATCGAGCCTCTGGAGGCGGTTGACACCAACAACCGCGTTGCCGATGCCTCGGAGGAGGAGAAGCTCGAGGAGGCCCGTGTCCTCCGTGAGCTGTCTGGTCTTCTGAGAGAACACGCCGAGTCCCTGACGACCGCTCATGGCGCAGTGGGGATCCTGGACTGCATACGCGCACAGGCCAGGGTCGCGATCGATCTGCGCGCCGAGCCCCCTGCCGTCAACGACACTGGCGTGCTGCGGATTGTGCGCGGGCGACACCCCATCCTGGCGGAGGCTGAGGGTCGCGGCGGCCCGCCTGTTGTACCCCTGCAGCTCGAGATGAGCAGCGGTCGGCCAGTGCTCCTGATCTCGGGGCCCAATATGGGCGGAAAGACAGTTGCCCTGAAGACGGTCGGTCTGCTCGTCCTGATGGCCAGGGCCGGGCTTCATGTCCCGGCCGCGGATGGAACCGATCTGCCGCTTGTCGACGACCTCTTCGTCGATCTCGGGGATGAGCAGTCGATCGAGGGTGATCTTTCCACCTTCGCAGGCCACCTGCGCAACATGGGCGAGATGTGGGATCACGCCACCCCTCGTTCGCTGGTCATACTGGATGAGCTGGGTGGCGGAACAGACCCCGAGGACGGCTCTGCCCTGGGGATGGCCATGCTGGGAGGGATGAGCGAGCGGGGGACCATGACCCTGGCCACGACACATCTGTCGCCTGTGAAGCTGTTCGCCGCCGAGCATCCCGCCATGCAGAATGCGGCCATGGAGTTCGACGCGGTTTCCATGACCCCGCTCTACCGGCTGCGAATCGGCGAGCCCGGCTGGAGCAGGGCCTTCGACATTGCCAGGCGTATCCTGCATTCGGACGATCTCCTGTCTCGCGCGGAGAAGTACCGCAGTCCGCTGCAGGTCCGGATGGATGAACTCCTCGGCGCGATCGATTCCGAGAAGCGCAGGCTGGAGGATGCGCGGACCGGGCTGGAGGAGGAACGGGCCTCTCTGCGCCGCGCCACCGCCAGGCGCGAAAGAATGGCCGACCATCTGCGCGAACGCCTGGACAGGATCAGAACTGAGCGCAGGGCCGCCGCAGGGAGGCTGTACTCCGAGGCCGAAGAGTTCGTGCGCGGGCTGCGCGACTCGCTCGAGGCAAAGGTGCGTCAGGCGGAGGAGGCGGCAAGGGATGCCGCACAGGAGAGGGCCCGGGCCCGCCTTGCGGCCCCGGTTCGTGAGGCCGAGAGGGAGCTTGCGGCCAGGCGGGCCTCCCTGCGGGCGGATCGGGCGCAGACCCGTCCGGGGCGTGTACTGCCGAAGGAGTTGATCCTCCCCGGAGCTCTTGCATGGCACCCTGGAATGGGTGCCGCCGTGCGTATCGAGAGGGTGAGCGGCTCGCGGATCTGGGTGGAGGCGAAGGGAGTCCGTTTGGAGGTACCTGCCGGATCGCTGGAAGAACTGACTTCGGAACAGCGGAGAGTGGTTTCCGTCCGCCAGGGATCGGGAATCCGCCTGGAGGAACCGGCGGGAGAACCGGTGGGGCGGGAGCTCGATCTGCGGGGATGCCGGGCGGAAGAGGCGCTGGAGCGCCTGGGCAGGTTCCTTGACCGGGCCAGCCTTCAGCGCATGCATCAGGTCAGGATAGTGCACGGCAAGGGAACCGGCGCGCTGAAGAAGGAAGTCGAGCGCTACCTTGAGAGTCATCCTCTGGTAGCATCGCACCGTACGGGTGAGCTGGGCGAAGGAGGATGGGGAGTGACCGTGGCGGACCTTGATGAGGAGCATGGTTAGACCGGACCGCACATGAGCCCTCTTTTGCTACACGGCAGGCGCGCACAGATGGAGCGCTGCGCAAGGGCCCGGCGCCCCGGCCGGGTTTCTCATGCGACGGCGATGGACCGGCGTGCTGCAGCGGATGAGCCGGAAGGGGATCGTGGATGAGTCGCGGAGGGACAGATCCTTTCGTGGAACGGGTCCGTGAGGCGACCGACATCGTGGAGATCATAGGTGCCCACGTCTCCCTGAAGCCGGCTGGATCCAGGCTTGCCGGCCTCTGCCCGTTCCATCAGGAGAAGACCCCCTCCTTCCACGTCAACCCTCAGCTTCAGTTCTACCACTGCTTCGGATGTGGTGCGGGCGGCGATGTCTTCACCTTCGTGATGGAGCACGAGAAGATGTCGTTCCCCGAGGCACTGCGATTCCTTGCGGAGAAAGCGGGGATTCCGGTTCCTGAAAGGTCGGCGCACGGCAGCGACCGTTTGGAGAAGATCAGGGAGGCCCTGAACGTGGCCAGGGCCCATTACAGGCAGCTGCTGGAGGGGCGTGCGGGTGCACGGGCCAGGGCCTACCTGGATAATCGCGGGATTGCGGGCGGGACACGGGAGCTCTACACCCTTGGACTGGCCCCCGAGGGATGGGACGGCCTCGTCCGGCACTGCCGGTCACTACTGTCCGAGCGCGTTCTGATCGAGGCAGGGCTGGCGCTGGAGGCGAGCAGCGGCAGCGGGCGCGTTTACGACCGGTTCCGCAACAGGATCATGATCCCCATTGAGACCTCGGGTGGTGCGCCCGCAGGTTTCGGAGGACGGGGGCTTGGGGACGAGCAGCCGAAGTACCTGAACAGCCCGGAAACCCCTGTTTACAGCAAGGGGTCGGTGCTCTTCGGGACCGCACAGGCCAGGGAGGGGACTCGCTCGAAGGGGCGCGTGATCGTGGTCGAGGGGTACTTCGACGCCATCCTGATGGTGCAGGAGGGTGTTGGCGGTGTTGTGGGAACCTGCGGGACGGCCCTCACTCCCAGGCAGGCTGCCTCGCTGAGGCGCCTCTCGGATACCGTCGTTCTCCTGTTCGACGGTGACCAGGCAGGGAGGCGTGCTGCGTTGCGCGCTCTGCCGGTGCTGGTCGGCGAGGTGTCGGAGGTCCTTGTGGCGTTTCCGCCTGCTGACCTGGATCCGGATGACTGGATCCGGCGCGATGGCCCTGCAGCCGTTGAGGACGGCCTGCAGAAGGCCCTGTCTCCGCTGGCGTTTCTCCAGAAACAGGCCGTGTCGGGTGTCATGAGCCGTCGGGAGGCTGCCGGCAGGGCTGCTGAGCTGATAGCCGTCATCAGGGATCCCCTGAACAGGGACATCTGGCTGCAGGAGGCATCTGCCCGCTTTGGAGTCGGGCTGGAGGCGTTCCGGGAGGCGGTGGGAAGGGTCAGGCCTGCCGCCGGCCAGGGGAAAGCGTCGGCCCGGGACGCCCCTGCCCGGTCTGGCTCGCGGGGGCCGGCTTCCACCTGGAAGGGCCTGGCGCGCGAGTGCCTGCGTGCGGTCGTTGCCGAGCCGGGACAGGCTGCCCTGCTTGCGTCCGAGCTTGAGGATGCAGGGCTGGAGGAGGAGAGGGATCTGAGAAGCCTGCTCGAGTGGGTTTCGCGCGCATGGGAGGAGGCCCCGGGGGAGCGGGCAAGGCTGCTCTCCCGGGCAGGCGGCGAGCATCCCGGGGGGAGGGATCTGGCAGCGATCGCGATGGAGGAAGGGCTCGAGCCTCAAACCCTGGAGGTCCTGCGATCAGAGATCCGGCGCCGCGGCCTGAAGCGGCGCGCGGAGGATCTTGCCGGTAGGATACGGCTGGCCGAGGAATCGGGGGACCGGGAACTCCTCTCCCAGTATCTGGTTGAGAAGCAAGAGATTGCGAAAGCCATCGGCCGGATCACCGGCAGCAGAGGCAATTCCGCGGTAGGGTGAGAAAAGTCTGGATCCAAAGGCCTGACGTTCCGTATACTGACGACTTGCCTTCGAAAGGAGATCCCGCCTGAATGAAGTCCAAGGTCAGGACGAAGTCGCTTCATGAGTTGAAAGAGCTCGCCGCCAGGCAGGGCTATGTCACATTTGACCAGATCGACGACAAGCTCGACCACTCGGTCTCCAGCACCGACATGGTGAAGCAGATGGACGAGGCCTTCGCCCTGCTTCAGGACCTCAATGTCAGCTGGTACGAGACCGAGGAGGAGGCTTACAAGTCGCAGAAGAGCCTGAGGGTTCCCGAGGAGAAGAAGAAGGACCCCAAGGCTGCGGTCCAGCCGGCGGTCCGCTACGACGATCCGGTACGGATGTACCTTCGCGAGATGGGGCGCGTGCCGCTGCTCAACCGCGACGGTGAGGTGGAGATCGCCAAGCGCATTGAGTCCGCCGAGCTCTCTGTGATCGCCTCGATGTTCCAGACGCATCTTGCCGTTCGCGAGCTTCAGATCACGGCGGAGAAGCTCAAGGCGGAGAAGTGCAGGTTCGAGGAGATCATCCAGGTGGACATCGCCAACTGGAATGGCGAGTTCTCGGCACAGCAGGAGCGGAAGCGCGTCGGTCTTTCGGTGGGCAGGATCGTCCGGAACTTCGACAAGTTCGAGAAGAACAGGGAAGCTGCCCGCAAGAGGATGAGCCAGAAGAAGCGGGAGCAGCTCGATCTCCAGCTCGCCAGGTCCCGGGACGCGCTCGTGGCGGAGGTGCAGAAGCTCGGGCTCAACCCGAAGCTGACGGAGAGGATCAGCTCCCGCCTGAAGCGGGAGGGAGACCGCCTGCAGGATCTCGCCTATCTGATCGAGCAGAGCCAGGAACGCCTGCAGGTGCTGGCTGAGAAGAGGGAGGAGCTGCGGGAGATCTGTGCGCCCGCCCTCAAGCGAAGGAAGGCGGCTGTCAGGAAGACCGCGACAACCGTGAGGAAGACGGCTTCGCGTTCGAGGAAGAAGACTGCCTTACAGATTGCCGAGGAGAGGCTGCCTGAACTGCAGGCTGTCGAGGCCGAGTACAAGGAACTCGACAGGGAGGTCAAGTCCGAAAGCCGGAAGGTACGGCGCACCGAGGCGGATCTGCGTCTGACCCGTGAGGAGCTGCGCGAGGTTGTGCTCGCCATCAAGAAGGGTGAGCGGGAGCGGGACCAGGCCAAGCGGGAGATGATCGAAGCGAATGTCCGGCTGGTCATCTCAATTGCGAAGCGATATACGAACCGCGGTCTGGAGTTCCTGGATCTCATCCAGGAAGGGAACTCCGGTCTGATGCGGGCGGTCGACAAGTTCGACTACCGCAAGGGGTACAAGTTCTCGACCTACGCGACCTGGTGGATCCGCCAGGCGATAACCAGGGCGATTGCCGATCAGGCACGGACGATACGCGTCCCTGTGCACATGATCGAAGCAATCAACAAAGTTGTACGGACCTCCCGGCGGCTGCTTCAGGATCTGGGCAGGGAACCGACTGCCGAGGAGATCGCCGACAGGCTGAAGATGCAGGTGGACAAGATCAAGATGGTCCTCAAAGCGTCACAGGAGCCGATCTCGCTGGACAGACCCATCGGGGAGGACGATGACTCCAACCTTGGCGACTTCATCGAGGACACGAGCGTCGTTTCGCCTGCACACTCGGCCACATTCGCCATGCTTCGGGACGAGGTCAACGACGTGCTCGAGACCCTGACCAAGCGCGAAGCGCGGGTCATACGGCTCCGATTCGGGCTCACGGAGGATGGATGTCCGCGGACCCTCGAGGAGGTCGGTGCTCTCTTCAACGTGACCAGGGAACGCATCCGGCAGATAGAGGCCAAGGCGCTGCGCAAGCTGCGCCACCCGACACGGCGTCGTCGCCTGCGCTCGTTCATGGAGATGACGTAACCCGCCTTGACCCCGGCGGAAGGCTCTGTTAGTCTGGCCACTCCGGTTTCCAGTGGCGCGACGGGCCCATAGCTCAGGGGTTAGAGCGACCGGCTCATAACCGGTTGGTCCTTGGTTCGATCCCAAGTGGGCCCATAGGTTGAGGGGGCGGATAGCTCAGTTGGCAGAGCATCGGCATCACAAGCCGGAGGTCGCAGGTTCGACCCCTGTTCCGCCCACCAGACTTGCGGCCGTGGCTGCGAGGCGGCCTTCTTCGCGAAGGAGCCAGGCGGCCCGGCAGGAATCATGGAGAGGCGCACCCGGTGGTGCGCCTCTTGCTTTCACAGGAAAAGTGGCCGACCGCATCAGGAAGGACTCGAGATGAAGGATCAGATCCCTGTTCTGGCCGAGTTGAGCATGTCTGATCTCGAGTGTGCGCGTCTCAGGGACAGGGCGGATTCGATCCCGCGTGAGCTTGCCAGGCACGAAGCGGATCTCAAGGTACAGCAGAGGGCCCTGGCCGAGCAGGAGCAGCGCCTGGAGGATCTGCAGAGGGAGCGAAAGGGCCTCGAACACGACGCGCAGACGGCACGCGAAAGGCGCCGGGAGCTGGAACAGAAGCAGTTTCGGATCAAGAACAACGTCGAGTATCAGGCTATCATGCGCGAGATGGAGGATCTTCGCAGGAGGGCCGGGGAGCTTGACGACGAAGCGATGAAGATCCTTACGGATGAGGAGGAGACCAGCCGCCAGGTTGGGCATTCCAGGGAACTGATCGCGCAGGAGGACCGGCGCCTCGCCGGAATCCGGGAGAGGCTCCAGGCGGAGCTGGCTGGGTATCAGAAGCAGCTGAGCGAAGCGCAGAAGAGCCGCGAGGCGCTGGTCGAGAGGCTGGTTCCACAGCTTCGCAGCCGGTACGAGAGGATCCGCAGGAGCAAGGGAGACATGGCGGTGGTCGGTGTCGAGCATGGTGCCTGCATGGGCTGCGGTTACCAGTTGCCGCCACAGAAGACGGCCGAGGTTCAGAAGGGGGAGAGGTTTCTCGTGTGCGAGGGATGCGGCCGCCTTCTGGTTGCTGTAGACTAGTCTGCCCGGGGCCGCCGGCGCGGGCAACGCCTGTCATGCGCCGATGCGGATCTCTCACCCCCTTCTGTCATTCGCCTGCGGCACGTGGTAGACTCCCCGGGGGAAGCGGGTGCGGCTGTCGCGGAGGCCCGCGCGGTCTTCGAGGAAAGTCCGGGCTCCGAAGGGCAGGGTGCTGGGCAACTCCCAGTGGGAGCGATCCCAAGGAAAGTGCCACAGAAAACAGACCGCCTCGGCCGGTCCGGCCTTCCCGCAGGGCTTCGTTGCAGAGACGGAGTAGCGGGATGTCCGGACCGGTCGGTGGTAAGGGTGAAACGGCGAGGTAAGAGCTCACCAGCGGCGGCGGCGACGCAGCCGGCTAGGCAAACCCCACCCGGAGCAAGGCCAAATAGGGGAGGAGAGGCGGCCCGTCTCGCATGGACTCCCGGGTAGGCCGCTCGAGGCGGGCGGCAACGTCCGCCCAAGATAAATGACCGCCCCGTACCGCGGCTCTCCTGGACCGCGGGATCGGAACAGAACCCGGCTTACGGCCCGCTTCCCCCAGGGCTACTTCCCACTCACGGCACGACGGGTCCTCATGACCCTGTCCGTGGGTTGGACAGCCCGTTTCCCACGAAGGAGCTTCAAGCCTCCATGACGGGTGCATGTGAAGAGGTGGAAGCGGCCGGGAATGTGCTAGATTGAAGCTGGAATGGCTGCTTCAGCATCACACGTCCACAGGTTCGTCGGTAGAGTCCCCGGCATCCGAAGCCGGGCGCGGACTGCGCTGCGAACTCACAGAAGCATCCCCGGATCCGGGCCGTTCTCCGTCCGGACGGTTGCCCTCGCTGCATGCTCTGCCATTTGCCTGACCTTTCTCTGCGCCCCCCGGGCCTTCTCGCAGTTCGTGACATTCGGCAAGAACAAGGTTCACTACCACAGCTTCGAGTGGCGAGTGCTCTCGAGCGGGAACTTCGATCTGTACCACTATGAGAGGGACAGGGATCTGGCCGCCCAGGCGTTGAGAATGGCCGAAGAGTCGTATGCCGAGCTGCGGGTGCGTTTCGGTCATGATGTCTCGCGTAGGATCCCTCTTATCATCTACAACACGCACCAGCACTTCCAGCAGAGCAACGTCACACCGTACTACCTGCCGGAAGGGGTTGCCGGGCTGACGGAGTTCGCGAAGGGGCGTGTGCTGGTCCCGTTCAACGGGTCGCTTGGAGACTTTCGGACGACAATCCAGCATGAACTCGTCCACGTCTTCCAGCTGTCGATGGAATCCCGCATGCAGAGGGAACGTTACAGGAGCGCGCCGCTCTGGCCCCCCCTCTGGTTTGTTGAAGGGCAGGCAGTGCACTGGTCGGAGGAACCCGGGACCGAGGCCGATATGATTCTTCGCGACATGGTTCATGCCGGCACCCTGCCATCCATAGACGACTTCTGGAGGTACAACGGGAGTTATGTCCTGTACAAGCTGGGGCAGTCCGTGGTCGGGTACATCGCCGTCGAGTATGGCGAGGACCGGGTCCGGCTGATATACCAGAGGCTGTGGGCACACCACGACTTCGCCCTGGTGATACAGGATGTGCTTGGCATCACCCAGGACGAGCTGAGCGAGCGTTGGGCCCACCACCTGAAGGTGCGCCATTTCCCCGAGGTGGCCCACGCCGAGCCCGCGTCGTTTGAGTCGGAGGCGCTTACGCGGAGAGGCAGGGGAAACTTCAAACCCCTGCCGCTTCCGCCGCTTCCGGGGCGTTCCGAGCACTTCGCGTTCCTGTCACCCCGGGACGGGTTCATGAACATATACACCGCATCCAGGTCCGACCGCCCGGAACATGACCTCCGGATCCTGATCCGTGGTGAGAGACACCCTGAGTTCGAATCCCTGCACGCCTTTCGCAGCAGGATGGACGTCTCGTCCGACGGACTGCTGCTCTTCGTGTCGAGGAGCCAGGGGCGGGATGAGATTGTCCTCCACTCCATGGTTGATGGGGAGGTGTTGGATCGTTTTGCATTCGCCGGGCTCACGGCGTTGAGCTCCCCGTCATGGGCCGGAGACACGGATCGATTCGTCTTCTCGGCCCTGACCCAGGACGGATACTCCGACATCTTCATCTACTCGCGGTCGGAGGAAGAGCTGAAGAGGCTGACCTTCGACCGGTACCAGGACCTGGATCCCACCTTCTGCCGGTGGGAGAACGGAATTGTCTGGAGCAGTGACCGGACGCCCTGGGGCCTGGAAGGGGCGCGGAATCTGTTCTTCCTTGATCTGGATGACGGCTCCATCCGGCATCTCACGCGGGGGCCATGGGTAGACATCACACCTGTCTGCGATCCCGACAGGGAGGAGATAATCTTCACCAGCGACCGGGACGGAATCTACAACACCTATGCCGTGGACATGGCCGGAAACGGCAGAAGGCTGATCCGGACCCTTGATGCGGTTTTCGATCCCAGGCCGGTTCCGGGCAGTTCCCGGATAATGGCCAGTGTCTACCACCGCGGGAGCTTTCATGTCCGTTCCCTACCGAGACAGGAGGAACCATCGGAGGCGTTCTCGCTGGCGCCCGCTGACACAACCTATCCATGGGACTGGAGGGATACGGCCCAGGCGGTTGAATCTGAACCAGGGCGGTACAGGAACCGTTTCTCCCTCGACTTTGCCCAGGCGGGGGTGGCGCTCGACCCTGAACTTCGCAGCAGCGAGGGCCTCCAGGCCGCATTCTCGGACATGATGGGGGACCATCTCATCTTCGTCGGCCTCGGAAACTCGACCTTCAGTACGAGCGATTTCTCGCGCAATTTCTCCGCCGCCGTTTCGTACGTGAACCTCAGGCGAAGGCTCAACTACGGGCTGACCGCCTTCAACTACACGGGAAACTACTACGACAGGCTGGGCTACCCGTTCTACGAGCATCGTTCTGGAGCCGGCATCCTTCTACGCTATCCGCTGAGCAGGTTTGACCGCGTGGAGACCTACGTGTCAGTGGCATACACGGAGACTGACCGGCCTTCAACGGGCTTCCGGCGCACCGGTCCAGTCGGAACACACACGATCTCCCTGGTGCGCGACAACACGCTGTGGACCTCCACCGGACCCATCGACGGCAGACGCATGAACCTGACTGCAGGGCTGAATCTGAATCTGCGTGCAGGCATGGCCGAGAACAGCTTCCTCGTGGCTGACTACCGTAGGTATCAGCGGATTAGCCTGAACTCCTGCTATGCAGTGCGTGTCCAGGGACGATGGAGCGAGGGGGTTGATCCACAGGTGTTCCTTCTCGGAGGCTCGCACTCGATGCGAACCTATTCGAGGAGGTCGATGCACGGCAGCAGATCGCTGATGCTGAACCAGGAGATCCGCTTTCCACTGGTACGTGGCCTCCTTCTTGGGCTTCCGATCGGCAATCTCGAGTTGCCGGGAATCCAGGGGGCGGCTTTCTTCGACACCGGATCAGCGTGGTACGAGGGCTGGCCGCCTCCATGGTATGGGGCATATGGTGTCGGCGTCCGGGTCAGCTTCGGTGGATACCTCGTGCTGAGATGGGACATTGGCAGGCGGACAGACTTCAGTGAATGGCCGGGGAGTACCCACACGGACTTCTACATAGGGTGGAACTATTGAGTTATACAGCAGCCGGCCGCCGGTGCGTACCGGTTATGCACATCCTCCTGCTGCTGCCGGTGGCGGTGGCGGGACTTGCGCCCGCTGCCCCGGAAGCGGGTTCACAGCACACCCACCCTGAACTGACGACCCCGATCTGGAGAAAAGGGGTGGGAAGGAGCATCGTTGTACCTCCTGTCATGACGCCAGCCGGCATGCTGGTTGCGACCACTGACAACAGGCTGCTCATGATCAACCCGGGAACCGGACGCAGGATCTGGAGGCGTGGATTCAAGGAAGCCGTCGAGACAGCCCCGGTGTGGACGACAGACCCTGTGCCTGGCGCCATTGTGGCTGCATCCGCCGGGTCCAGGAACGTCATACGCTGCCTCGCCGCGGCGAGCGGGAAGGAACGGTGGAGTCTCGACACTGGCGAACCTGCGCATCAGATGGAAGGGAACGGCGGGAGGTTCTGGATACTGGACAGGGCGGGTCGTCTCTCCTGCCGCAGGTCCGATTCAGGCGCGGTCCTCTGGTCACGCGAGACGGGATCTTGGAGGGGTCCCGGTTTCGTTCTATCGGAGGAGAGACTTTTCATTCTGGGCAGGGCTGATTCGCTGAAGGCGGTGGATCCGGAAACGGGGCAAACCATCTGGTCGGTGCCCGTGCCCGGGTTATGCGTCGCGCCTCCGGCGATTACCGGATCGGCTCTTGCGGTGATCGGCTTCGACGGGCATCTGCTCCTCCTCGATCCGAAATCGGGAGGTCTGCTTCACGAGGAACAGAGGGAGCGCTTCCAAAGCAACCCGGTCGTTGCAGTGAATGGATCGATCGTCACGGTATCGGATGGCGGGGTGGTTGAGCGGCGGGGGGACGGCGTTTCGTGGAGGACGGATCTGGAGATGGCGGTGTCCTCCGTGGCTGTGCATGCCGGCCGGTATCTTCTGGTGGCAGGCGTTGCAGGGCGTCTGCAGGCACTGTGCGTCGATCGTGGGACGACCGCATGGTCAATGGACCTCCGTGGCGGGTTGGTGGTGCCGCCGCTCATCAGGGGTAACGAGGTGATTCTGGCGACCGGAAGGGGTGAGATACATGTTCATAAGCTGCCGGGATGATCTCCGCTTCGGTATGAGCAGGCTGATCGCACCAGGGCCTTTGATGATCGCCCTCCTGGTGCTTTCTCTTGCGGCGGGCGGTGTGTGGGGAACGTCAGTGGATCACAGCGGTACGGGAATGCCGCTTCTCACCGGCCCTGAACACCGGTCCCGTTCCGACTCAGGTGTTGTGATTCGGGGGGGGAATCCAGGTTGGCCTGTCTGGGCGGACGGCAGGTACATCGGCAGGATTCCGGTAGTGCGCGACACCCTGGCGGCGGGGCCTGTGCTTATCGAAGTGGGATTGCCTCCTGAGGAGGCCTCGTGGTTCCGGCCATGGCCGGTCCGCGCCGTGCTGAGGCCCGCCTCTGTGGATACCCTTCACGTGGAGCCTTTGCAGCGGCTGAGGCTCACCACCAGTCCCGCCGGTGCGAGGGTGTGGAGGGATGGAGCCGAGGTCGGACGAACCCCGCTGAATGCTCTTCTGCCCGCCACTGTTGCTCACCACCTCCACTTCCGGGCAGCGGGTCATGCTTCCCGGCACCTGACCTATGATCCCATGGGCCGGCCCGACTCGCTTCTGGCAGTGGCACTGGTCCCGCTTCAGCAAAGGGATCATCCGACGATGCGCTCCGAATCCCCATGGATCACCCGGGCCCAGACACTTCTGCCGCTCGCGGCAATGGTCCTGGGAGGTACTGGCCTCTGGGCCCGACACAGGGCGGACTCGGCTTACGATGACTACATGCAGACGGTCGACAGATCCCGCATGAGCTCGAATCTGGACAGAGCCGGGAGGTACGATCGAGCGGCATCGGCGCTCTGGATCTCAGCGGAGGTGTGCCTGCTCGGGGCGGTCACTGCCTGGGTTATCGGCAGCAGGCGAAGTGCAGATCTCGCAACCGGAGCGGATGTGTACGGGCCTTCCGTCCCCGATCCACCGCCGAACTCATTACGGGGCTCGCAGGAGGAGGGTATGTCCGACACAGGATCAGAACCATGAACTACCGCAGGCTTTCACAGCCGGATCCCTGCGATATGTGGCCGGAGGCGCCCCTACGGAGGAGTCCGGGCCGCGGGATGCGGGCAGCGTGCCTGTTTCGGGCTGCCATCCTGTTTGCCATGCTTGCAATGCCCCTGATTCTGTTCTGTTCGGGATGCGAGACGCGCGATAGAGCCAACCCCTTCGATCCGGGGAACCCGGATACCGGCGGCAGGCCGGCTCTCCTCACCGCAGTGGCAGGAGAGTCAGATGTGATGCTCAGATGGGATCTGGAGATGTTCGGCGATGTGAGTTCCATACGCATCATCAGATCATCAGAGAGAGAGCCGGAGCAGAGAATCCTCGAGCAGCCGGGAAGAGGCTCGGGCAGTCACATCGATGACACCGTCGAGAACCACACCACTTACACATACTGCCTGCAGATCCTGGGTCCGGGGCCTGATCTCCTCTCCGCTGTTCCGGTCAGGGCAACACCGGGGTTGTCCCGCCCCTGGGTAGGGGATGCCTCGGGTCGTGGTGCCGCCCGCCTCTCGCCGGACGGAAGGCATGTGGTTCAGCGAATCGGGGCTTTCCGGGAGGTCATGGATCTCGAGTTCACGTTCGACGGGTCGTTCTGGGCCGCGGACTTCCGGAACGGTACGGTGCTGCGATTCGACCGAGAGGGAGAGCTGCTTGGACACTGGAGGCACTACGGCGTCAATACACTGGCGGTGGACGGCAAGCTCGGGATGATCTGGGCAGGTTCATTTCTGACGCAGACACTGACCCTGTTCAACACCCTTGGCGAGGAAGTGTGGGCTGATTCATCGCTGGGGTTCATCGAACAGATCGAGGCGGCACCTGCCGGTGGCGGTGTCTGGGTCGCGTCTCGAACGACAGGAGTGAGCCGCGTCATCCTTAACCGGATCACGGACAGCTTCCCGGACTACGTGTGGCCTGTTGCCGTGTGCCCGGACGCTGATGGGGGTGTGTGGGTGGTGGACAGGGGTGTCCCATCCGTCACGCTGATCTCGCTTGTCGGGCCCGACAGCACGCTGATCCGCACTGCCGATGCGCGCGTTATGGATCCGCGTGACGGGGCAGTGGATGATCATGGCGGGCTGTGGGTCGCTGATCCGGAGCGGGGGGGAGTCCTCTACATTGGTGCTGATCTGGAGGAACAGCTGTTTCTTCCCCTTGGACGGATCAGCAGTGTGACGTGGGACGGCCTGCGGGATCGGGTCTGGCTGGCTGCCTCTGAAGAGGGTCGGGTGCTTGTGCTGGAGCGGACGGCGGAGCGGGCGGATGAGCTGTCTGCCGGCGGATGTTTCGGATCATCCGCCGTGGATGAGGAAGGGTGGACGGTGAGCGCCGAAGTCTTCGTGGGTGGAAGGCCGTCGATTATCGCCGTTTCGTGGTGAGGAGGATGAGTTTGTGAAAGTACGCATTGACATGCGAAGCGACACGGTCACACGCCCCACACCGGAGATGCGCAGGGCCATAGCGCAGGCAGAGGTCGGAGATGATGTCTTCGGCGATGACCCCACCGTGCTGGCCCTGGAAGCCGAGACGGCTGCCGTCCTTGGCACGGAGGCGGCCCTGTTCGTGCCGAGCGGCACCATGGCCAACCAGATTGCCATTAGCGTGCACACAGGGAGAGGGGATGAGGTCATCTGCGAGTCGGAATCGCACATCTTCCTCTATGAGGCGGGAGGGCCGGCCGTCAACTCCGCTGTGCAGCTGCACCCTGTGGCTGGACGGCGCGGCCTGTTTGATCCGGAGCAGCTTCTGGCGGCGATAAGACCTGATGATCCTCACCAGCCTCCCACAAGACTGGTCTGCTTCGAGAATACGCACAATCGCGCCTGTGGACGGGTTCTGCCCTTTGAAGCTGTCCGGACAATGTGCAATCAGATTCGAAGCCGCGGTATCGCTCTCCACCTCGATGGCGCCAGGCTCTGGAATGCCGCCGCCGCCTCAGGGAATCCCGAGAGTGCGTGGTGCAGCTGCTTCGACTCCATCGCCGTGAGCTACTCCAAGGGGCTCGGAGCGCCGGTGGGATCGGCCCTGGCCGGAGATGCCGTGTGGGTGGATGAAGCGCGGCGTGTTCGAAAGCGGATGGGCGGAGGAATGCGGCAGGCTGGTCTGCTCGCTGCCGGGGCGATCCATGCAATAAGGCACCACAGGGAGCGTATAGTCGAGGATCATGTTCGCGCACGGCGTCTGGCTGAAGGGATGTCCGGGATACCGGGGCTGGGTATCAGAATCGAGGATGTCGAGACCAACATGGTCATAGCCACGCTTGCGGACGAGGCTGCGGCGCCTGCCGAGTGGTGTCGTGCCCTGGCCGAAGACGGACTCCTCGTGGTGGGGTTCGGGGCACGGGGGATACGGCTCTGCACCCACCTGGATCTGGACGATGAGGACGTCGACGGAGCCCTGTCGATACTCAGGAAGACCGGGCCGAAGCTTGGCGGTGGGCGGCCAGGAGCAGCCAGATAGAAGCGGCAGCGGTCGCGGCGTTCAGAGCGATGTGCCCCCAGTCCGCCCTGGCGTCGGCACCTGAGCCGAAGCAACCGCACGAGAGATCAAGGCCGCGTGCGATGGCCGATCCAACCCCTGCCGCGAATATGATCGACATGAGCAGGATTGAAGCAACGGATCCCCTGTAGAGTCGGCCGAAGACGAGGCCGATACCGGCCAGGGCCTCCCATACAGGCAACATGAGTGCGAGCGGAACGATCGCTTCCATCGGGAGAAGCCTGTAGTTGAAGATGGCCCGGCTGAAGGCGAGAGGATCGATGATCTTCTCCCAGGCTGCGAACAGGTAAAGCGCGGCAATCGCCAGCCTCAGTATCCAGTGGGCGGCGTTCGCAATCCTGCCGCCGTCTGTGTGGGAGCGGAAGACAGTGGCGAGGATCATGTGGTGGCCTTCCCCACGGGCAGCGTTGCCGAAAAGGGCTCAGCAGTTCCTGCGAAGCACCAGGTAAACTGCTGATCCCCGCAGCTGTTGTCCCATGTCCGGAAGAGGACCGCGCCCTCCTCGTGGCGGGAACCGTCATCGTGCTCCGGACCATTCCCTTCATCCCACGAGTCGTCGTTGTCATCCCATGCATCGTCATCCCATGCATCGTCATCATCGCCCCATGGGTCAGGATCAAGGATGCCGTCTCGACCGGTACCTACGGACAGGCCTGCCTCGACCCACGCTTCGTATCCCTCCACCAGGATGGATACGGGCCCGAATCCTTCCTCCATGAGAATTCCTGCAAGATTGTCGGCTTCGTTCACATTCGCGGATGAACCATACAGAACCAGCGGGACTCCATGGAGCCAGTCTGCGGCGCCTACCGCGAGCTCTGTGTAGTTCTCGGCCGGAATGCTGAGCGCGCCTGGGATGTGACCACGGATGAACAGATCCACGGGCCTGACATCCACGAACAGGAATCCACCCTTCTCCATCATGTCGATTCCATCCTGCAGAAGGATCAGGCGGGCGCCCGATTCAGGCACGAAGAACTGATCCGGAAGCCGCATCGGGACAGGGGGGCGCCGCAGGCCTGCGGAGCCGATTCCGAGCAGGGTCGAAAGCAGGATGAGAAAGGTGGCTTCCAGTATGATGCGCTTCATTCGAGGACTATCCCGCGTGCCATGATCCGGATCTCGGGTTCATCCGGGTCGGTAGTTCTGAGGACGATGTCCTCCTGGAAACGGAAGGGATGGTTAGGAGCGAGCAGTGATACCGTCAGCTCATAGCCGTTTCCATCCCGGCTGACGGAAGGCTTGAGGAACGGCGCGGTGGCGGACACTTCCGTGATCCTGTAGCCCGAGTCATCCGCCGTGTCTATCCGGAACCTACGCGTTATCTGACGGCCCGCCTTCACGGATGCAAAGTTGATCCTGCCCTGGCTGAGGATGAAGTGGCTGTAGATGTTGCCCCTGACGAAGATCCGCTCCTGGGCGATCCGTGCATCCTCGAGTTTGATCAGGATCCGTTCGTTGAAGGTTCCCAGGGGAGCATCGGGACGCAGGGTCGCCATTACCCTGTAGGCTGAACCTTCCTGAACGCGCATTGACTCGACTGAGATTTCAACGTGTTCCTCGCCTCCCTCCACACCGGTTATGCCGAACTCCGAACCCTTTCCGGCGGTGAGTACGGTCGAGAGGTTGGGGGTCCGGCCGGTAGACACTGTGCCGAAGTCGAGCGTCCGGTTCTCGACGGTGATGAAAGGTATCACGTTTCCGGTTATGAGAAGGTCAATGAGCGGTTCTGCGGGATCGTTCGTGTGGAGTCTGACGATCCGCCTCTGTGGGCCTTCATAGGTCCTGCTGCTGAATGTAACCTCGATGCCCGAGGACTGTCCCGGCGCGAGGAGTGAGTCGATCGATCCAACTGCGGCACATCCACAATCTACCTCAACTTGGTGGATTCGAAGTGGGGCAGTTCCATCATTTCGGAAGGTGAAGCTGTGGCTGGCTGTGCTGTGCTGCGGGAGTTCCCCGAAATCCCAGTTTCTGGCGTCAAGACGGATGGTGGGACCGACGTTGATCGGGATACGGTCAGATGCGGCAGTACCGCTGGCGCCAGGAAGGATCACGGCTGCGACCACCAGAGCGAGGAGAGGGCCCCATTGGCATGTCCAGTCTCGCTGCATCGTCAGGGGAACCTCCTTCGGTATCGTGTACAGACAGCTGAGCGGCCAGCGGTTTCAGCCCGGCCCCGACCGGATCCGCCCTGGTGCGGAGGGGGGGACGGGTCCGGACAACTGTGCTATCGTTGCCGATTGTACGAATGGCGGTGGTGAAGGTCAATGGGAGCAGATCGGCGACGGCTTTGCTCCCGGTATCACGTACAGGGGGAACGCTCGATGCTTGATAGCCCGGGTGCAGGAAGACTCAACGGTGCGGTGAACGAGGAGCCGGGGGGTTCCCGGGGCGCCAGGCGGGGGCGGGATCGACGGGACGAACCCGTTCCACTGGGGGAGGACTCCTTGAGGCTGGCTGCGAGCCGAAAGATACGACTGGACCAGTACCTGAAGCTTGTCGGATTCACAACAACTGGCGGACAGGCCAAGTTGCTGATCCAGGCTGGGGAGGTTCGGGTGAACGGGGAGCTTGAGACGCGCCGTGGACGCGGGCTTCGGCCGGGCGATGTTGTGGAAACGGGAGTCGATGTCTGGGTCGTCAGCGCCGAGCTGTGGCACGAGGGTTCTGGATTGACAAGTGCATCCCGATTGAAGCGTCATAGAATCCAAGGAGGTGCTGAGCGGTCGTCAGACAAGCCGCTCAACCGGTAGCTGCCACTATTCATCTCACCCGATCAAGGCGGACTGCCCGGTGCTGATCTCCTCTTACTCAGGCCGGCATGT
>CAZWSC010000051.1:0-10761 GCA_964636385.1 uncultured bacterium | reverse complement strand
CATCTGGACAGCGTCTCCCTGCGCAACATGAGCGCCACGGACAACGGCCGCTTCGTCGACCTGAACTGCGGCGCGATCCACGTAATCTACGACGTGGATGAAGGGGCCGAGCGGACCAGGGTGAACGTCGGCGCCAGCACGAACCCCGTCGGCATTTCGGAGACCGGGGAGTGGATTGCGTCGGGCTTCACCACGGTGAGGGGATTCCAGTGGGATCCCGACCAGAATACCTACGTCCAGAGGATTTCGCGCAGTCTTTCGGGCCACTACTGCGGTGTCGTCGCCATCAGCGAGCAGGGGTTCCTTGTCGTAGGCTGGTATTCGAGCAGCTACAACCACAATGTCATCCAGCGCTGGGATCTCGGGGATTACACGCTGGACTGGCAGGTTAACCTGCCTTACAGCTCGGGTTCCGTGCAGGACCTTCCCGTCTCCATCGATTACACCCCCGACCGCGGTCTCTTCGCCTTCGGCTTCTGGGGGGACACCCAGGAACTCTCTCCCGAGATCCTGGTTCTGGACGCGGACGGCAATGAGATAGTCTCACTCAATGCACCGGGATCGATCTTCGATGTGGCGATGTCCGAGGACGGCCGTTACGTGACCGGCATAGGCAAGCTCGTTCACGCGAACACCTGGGGCAATGGATCGGACGCCTACTGCGTCGCGGTGGTGGACCCGGCTTCCGTCGAGCACACGGCGTTCCCGCAGGGCACGCTCTCCGCCTCGCCGAATCCGTTCGTCACGGAGACCAGGATAGCCTGGGGTTCCGGCCGGTCCGAAGGCGCAGTGCAACCTCTTATCGTTGTCGACGCCGGTGGACGAATCGTGCGGACTCTTGCTCCGGCCGCGGTCGATCCCTGGGTCCTGTGGGACGGAAGGGATGAAGCCGGCCGCCGGACACCGGCCGGCGCGTACTTCTGCACGCCGGCGGGAAGCTCCGAAGAGGCCCTGAGAGTCGTGAGAATCAGGTAACGCAGTCCTCACGGAGAGTCCATACGGGAGAGTGCCTGTACGCAGGCGCTGACGTGAACTGAAGAGAACCTGTCCGAGGGTTCTGAGGAGAAGAGGAGGCCCGGCCGGAACCGGCAGTTCCGGTCAGGCCTCCGTTCTCATCCCGTCGTCAACCCGCTCCATAACGCCTTGTGCGTTTGCCGGCCCGCCGCGCACTGGAGTCGCTCCGGACTGCGGCGGGATCAGGCGAACTTCAGCAGATTCTCGGCAAACAGTTTCGCGTAGTCGGAGCTCGGGAACGCCGAGGCCAGGATCCGAGCTGAGAGCCCGGCCGCCTCGTCCGCAGGGAGGCAGTAGCCCATGGTCGGGAATCTCGCCCTGTAGGCGGCAGCCTCCCTACCGACCTCCCTGTTCCGGATGACGCAGTCGGCGATCAACTGGGCGACGGGGCCGAAGTCATCCTCCTTCATCCCGAAGCGTGTCATCTCGCTCGTTCCGAGACGCAGACCGCTCGAGACGAGGAAGCTCTCGTCATCCGGCAGGGCCTGATAGTTGCACACTATGTTGTTGTCCTCGAGACGTCTCGCGATCTCGTCACCGGGGCCCTGTTCGGAGACGCGCAGCAGGACCTGGTGCGTCTCCGTATACCCGTCCGCCGGATCCCCCTGCACATCCAGTCCTGCCTGTTTCAGGGCCTTTGCGAACGCGCGGGCGTTGCTGCAGACCTGCTTCTGGTACTCGGCCTTGAAGGCGTTCATCTCGTAGGCGGCCATCAGGAGCCCCAGGAGCGTGCCGAGGTGATGATTGCTGGTGGACCCCGGGAATGCCCTGCTCTTGATGTCGATCCAGAGCTTGGAGAAGGGGGAACCCTTGTCGATGCTCGAGGCGATTACCCCGCGCTGCGGGCCGAAGAATGTCTTGTGGGTGGAGCCGGTCACCAGATCGGCCCCCTCCTTGAACGGCTCCTGGAACGCCCCGTACAGGCCCAGAACGTGGGCCATGTCGTACATGATCACAGGCCTTGGATCCCAGTCCCTGACGATGTCGTGGACGAACTTCACCGGCTCGCGGTATATGAACATGCTCTTGCCGAATATGATGAGCTCCGGCCTGACGTCCTCCAGGAGCCCGCCGAGGGTATCGGTGTCTATCTTGTACAGGTTGTCCTTTCGGATCGGGAAGTTGACGACATTCTCCCTGCCGTCAGGGCCGTGCTCCACGTAGTTGAACAGGGCGCCCATCGGCTGTGACGAGAGATGCCCGCCCTTCGTGAGGTCGTTGTTCATGACAGAGCGGATGCGTCTCCACGGCTCCCCTTCGGCGCGGCTTCGGTTCAGGAATGCGGTGACAGCCTTGAATGCGACCTCGTTGGCCATCTGTCCACTTATGGTGCGCAGTTCGGCCTTCGGGCACTCGAAGTACCGGCACATCTCCTCCCGCGCCATCTCCTCGACATCCCGGATGAAGTCGATCCCCTGGTAGAAGTAGACCTCCCTGCCCTTCATGGTCCGGTGCTCGGCGTATCGTCCCGCCGGATCCGAGATCTCCATCATCTTCACAAGAAGGCTGGGGGTGTTTTCGGAAGGGATCAGGTTGATGCACCGGCGCTGCCGCCACTCGTTGTTCCCGACCACCCTGTCCGCCAGTTGACGTGCTTGTTCCTGAAGATTCATGCCCACCTCGCGTGTTACTGCGGTCCCCGCGGATGGCCCGGATCCGTCGCCGGGCCTGCGCCGCAACATCCTGTTCCCGGAACCGGCGCGGAAGCTGCCGTCTCTCCGGCATCCCCGATGCCGGCCGATCCTGTCGCACCGCGCCCCATTCGCAAACAGGACAGAGGCTACAACAGGGAAGGACGCGAGGGAACCGTTTACCCATGCGGCGTGACCGCCGCAGGACCCGGCATCCCGGAAGGGCGGTCAGCAGCTCACGCTGAGACGGGCTGCCTCCTGCCGCAGACCAGCGGAGGAAGCGGGCAGTCCAGGATGTCGGCCACGACGCGCAGGAGCTCCGCCTCCTCCAGAGTCACGGCCCCGTCCAGGAGCACGGTGTGGGCAGCTGCTTCCAGGATCTGCCTGCGGACGGACGGGCAGAGGTTTCGCAACCTGGAGAGGGCGCCGTCGAGGGCCGTGAGGGTGCTCCCGTCCCTGGCGAGGAGACGCCCCTTCTCCCATCCGTGCGAATCAAGGCGGGTATAGCCGGCGTCAAAGACCCGCCGCGCCTCATCCTCATCTGCATGACCAAACCAGGCGAGACAGGAGAGGAGTGTCCGGCATTCGCCCAGCAGAGGACCCAGCCTGCGCTGTCCGCCTGCGCCGCCAGCCTTGTGGGCGGGGCGCGTCAACCGGTCCAACAGGGTCCGGTGCACCGCGTACTCGAAGACCGACAACTCGGCATCCTCGGCGACAAGGAGTTCGCACGTCCTGCGGAATCTCCCCATCTGCCTGGGCGTCTGGCGCCGGAGTGCCGGAAAGGCAAGCTGTGCCAGCGGGAGACGCATCCGGGGGTCGAGCTGACGTATCGATCCTTCGAGCCGCTTCGTCTCCCGCAGGAGCTCAGGCCCCGCCTCCGTCTCGATGTGCCCCACCTGCCTCGAAGCGATCCCGGGATCCGTGTCGAGCAGGAGGGCGAAGATGAGGGACGACGCCGACATCGGATCGCCCAGGGCGCCATGCAGCTCATCGGGAAGATTCTCAAGCAGCTCGGAGGCATAGGCCCGGTGCCCGGGAAGCGGATCCCCGATGCTCTGCATCACCTCCGCCGGAACGGCCTGAACGGTGCATTCCGCCGCCGGCGAGGCGAATCCCAATGCCTGGGCCACCCCCTCCGGATAGTCGGCCACATCAACCGGGGCTGCGGGGACGGCCGGATACTCTCCGCGGAACGACGGATCCACGCGCCGGATCCTCTCTGCCAGGTCCGGGTGGGTGCGGAAGAGGGACTGGAACATGCTGTAGTGCACAGCCTCGCTGAAGAAGAAGTGGCTGGCCTCCTCCGCGGCCCTGGCCTGTACAAGCGAGCCATCGGTGAAACCGCCGATCTTCTTGAGCGCGCCGCCGATCCCACCGGGATTGCGGGTGAACTGCACTGCCGACGCATCGGCCAGGAACTCCCTTTGCCTGCTGACCGCAGCCTTGATCAGCCTCCCGAAGAACAGGCCGATGTAACCGACGATGAGAAGCGCAAGGCCGAGGAGCATGACGGCCGCCACGCCTCCCTGGCCCTGCCCCCTGCGGGATCCCCTGCTGATGTACCGCACGCGCAGAATCATCCGACCGACCATGGCGATCACAAGGATCCCGAAGAGAACGCCCATCAGCCTGATGTTGATCCGCATGTCGCCGTGCAGAATGTGGCTGAACTCGTGGGCCACGACGCCCTGGAGTTCCTCGCGGTCCAGCCGCTCCAGGGTGCCCTTCGTGACCACGACCGCGGAGTCGTTCAGCGAGTGACCGGCCGCGAATGCGTTGATGCCTGGTTCATGGTCGAGGACGTAGACCTCGGGCATCGGGACAGATGATGCGATGGCCATCTCCTCGACCACATTCAGGAGACGGCGTTCCCGGAGATCGTCCGTTCCCAATACCACAAGTCGGCCGCCCAGCATCTCCGCCACGGCCCCGCCCCCTGCCCGAAGGCTCGATGTGCGGACGAGGCTTGCGATACCGATTACCGCCAGAGTCCCGATCGCGACCTGCAGCAGCAGCCCGGGATTCCACCAGCCGATCCGGGAGGCGTCGGCACCCGTATGTACCGCAAAAGCCCCTGCAGCGGCTGCGAGAACCAGGTAGATCGTCACGATCATGGCCGCAACGGCGATCCCGAAGAGGACAAGCAGCCAGGAGCTCAGGGTCCTTGCCCGATCCTGGTGGCGAAAGAAGTCCATCAGCTGAACGACACCTTCGGCGCCTTCCGTTCCTCCTCACTCTCGGTGGACTTCAGGAGATCCGCCGGCTGGAAACCGAACATGCCGGCCAGGAGGACCGCCGGGAATGTCTCGCGCGCAGTGTTGTATGACTGAATCGCATCGTTGAAGGCCTGGCGAGAGAAGGCGATCCTGTTCTCCGTGGAGGTCAGCTCCTCCGTCAGCTGCATCATGTTCTGGTTTGCCTTCAGATCCGGATATGCCTCGCTGAGCGCGAAGAGACGCCCCAGCACCGCACCCAGCCCGGATTCGGCGCCGGCCAGCTCCTGCATGGCCCGGGGATCACCGGGGTTCTCCGCAGCCTTCCCGGCGGCATTCACCGCAACGGACCGTGCCCGGATCACCGCATCCAGCGTCTCCCTCTCATGCTTCATGTATCCCTTGGCCGTCTCGACCAGGTTGGGAATCAGGTCGTACCGACGCTTGAGCTGCACGTCGATCTGCGAGTAGGCATTCTTGTACCTGTTGCGAAGGGCCACCAGGCGGTTGTATAACCCTGCCACAATCACGACGATGAGCCCGATCAGCACGACAACGACAATAAGACCGACCATGGTATTCCTCCGGATTGGGTTGTCTGGCCCGCGCCCGACAGACCATAGATACACGGCAATGCGGCGTCAACGGAACGGAATGGGGACGAAGTGTGCAGGAGGGATTGCCGGCGGCGCTCATGGCAGGCTGCCGGGCAACCGGATTCGCAGACGGGTCCAGTCCCGGATCCATGCGCAGAGATGTGCACCACCGGTCATCAGTGGCCGGCGGCTGAAAAGTATCCACAGCGGACATCCCGACCACGGGATCCCGTGGAATTGTGACTAATGGATGGGGGGCTCCGGTCGCGAAGCCCCCCGCTGTCACTGACTACCAGCCCTGATGACCGCGACCGCCGCCGCCACCACCACGCGGACGGTTCTCGCGGGGTTGAGCAACGTTCACCTTAAGGCTGCGGCCCTGGAAATCCTTGCCGTCAAGGTTCTGGATGGCGGTCTGCGCCTCGTCGGCGTTCGACATCTCGACGAAACCGAATCCGCGAGGCCTGCCGGTATCCCGGTCCATTACGATCGTGGCGTTCAACACTTCGCCGTGAGCGCTGAACAGATCGCGCAGTTCATCTTCGGTGGCCCGGAACGGCAGGTTGCCGACATACAGCTTGCTACTGGACATGATCCTCTGTACCTCTCCAATCAGGATCGCCTTTCCGCACCCAAGGCAATCCACAGTGCGCTTCTTTTACCTACCTGAGAACTTGTTCATTGAGCTTCCGCCGTGCCCGCTGGGTTCTCGTCTTCCATCGGCACCAGATAAACGCACTGGCAATGCTGACTGGGAAGGGATTCAAACACAGACGGGTTGACACCGGCCGGGCAGACCCAAAGTGCGGAACGAAATAGGCTGGTAGCTGATCTCCTCCAAGCCCTGGACTCAGGCTCGACTACACTCCTCCGATATCGTCACTTCACGCAACGAACTGAAGGAGTTGCGTGCAGATGATGAGGGCTCCGATATCCTCTGTCCAGCAATATCTTCCAGACGACAGAATCTATCCCCCCCCGGGATGCGGCCCGACAAGCGCCCATGAGACATATACTGTTGTCGCACAAACAGAAACGAGAACCAGAACCCCTGCGCTGGTGGTACCTGTCGCCTGTGGCAGACAATCAGTTTCGGGAGAGACCGTGTGCTGACGACAATCCGCGTGGTGGCACCAAGGGCACCCTGTCCGCTACTCTCGGCAGGTTGTTCTCACAGAGGATTCGGAACGCCATCGATGAAAGACAATCCTGACCTGAGACGTGACGTCCTGCGTCTGCTGTTCGCATCGCTCTTCTTCGGTGCGACCAGCGGCATATTCCAGTCGACCCTCAACAACTACCTGGCCGAGGTGCACAGCTTCGACGCAGCCTCGCGCGGCTGGCTGGAGCTTCCGCGGGAACTGCCCGGATTCCTCCTCTTCTTCATAGCGAGCGCAATGCTCATGCGGATGAGAGAGGGACGCATGGCCACCGTGGCGATGCTGCTGAGCGGAGTCGGCGCGATCGGACTTGGATGCCTTGCTCCCGGCACCCTGCCCCTGGTGGCCTGGATAGTCGTCTGGTCGCTCGGCGATCACATCCTCTTCGCGGTTGAGGGCCCTCTCGGACTCAGGCTGGCTCACAAGGGAGCCGAGGGACGGCGCCTGGGGCAGCTGGGCGGCGCCCGCAATCTCGGGACCATTACCGGAGTAGGCCTTGTCTTCCTGCTTGCACGGCTCATCGGCAATGACTACCGGCTGTTCTTCCTGGCGGGCGGCCTGTTCGCCTTCGTCTCGGCCTGGTTCTACTACCGCCTGCAGACGGGAACAGGCGAGAAGCGCCCGCCCCGCCGCCTCATCATCCGGCGCAGGTACGGTCTCTTCTACGCCATCAGCGCGCTCTTCGGCATTCGCAAGCAGATCTTCCTCGTGTTCGGCTCGTGGGTGCTGATATCCATTCACGGAACGCCTGTAGCGACAATCGCGCTGCTCTACTTCATCGCAGCGACCCTCGGGGTCATAGTGCGTCCCCTGCTCGGGGACGTGATCGACTGGCTGGGTGAACGCACCGTGCTGGCAGTGGACGAAATGATCTTCCTGGCGATCTGCCTCACCTATGCGTTCGCCACAGACCTCCTGGCCGAACCATGGGCCCTGTACATGCTCTACGCCGCCTATGTCCTGGACATCGTGTTGTTCGCACTGCGCGTGGCGCGCACCACGTACCTGAAGAAGATAGCAGTGGAGCAGGCGGACATCACACCGACGGTATCGCTGGGGATCACCATCGACCACTCGGTTGCGATGTCGCTCCCCATTCTCTCCGGGTACATCTGGGAGGCCTGGGGCTACCGCTGGGTGTTCCTGATCGCTGGCGGCCTCGCTCTGGCCGGGTTCATCCTCTGCCTCCGGATTCGCGTGCCGGTCAGAGACGAGGTGCCACAACCCGGCGCGATCTGACCGAACGGCACAGGACGTCATAACCTTTGGCCGCATAACACAATCCGGCCAATCGCCTGCCCCCGCCAGGACCCGCGCAGTGCCAGGGCAAGCCGTACCAGCCCCGGCCGCGGCAACTCCTTGCGACTCAAAACGTGTGTGTCTCCCATAATGGGGTGACATTTTCACGTAGCAGTCAGCCATGACAGAATCATGTGGCAGCCACAATCGAGGTTAGATTCCTTGGCTGGAGGCATCGACTAGGCTAGAATGCCGCCTGGTGAGGCGCCGTCGGAAGGACAAGACGTCACGGACCATGGAACGCGGCGGGAAGCGCCTCCCCCTGAGGGAACACCACCACCTGCACCCGGACAGGTCACCCCTCGGGCAGGAAAGCCGCAGCGGCAGGGATCCCGGCTGAAGCCACGAGAGCGATGAGGTTGTAAACACAGGAGGGGGGACGATGCTTACCAAGGACAAGGTGATCGAGGCCTTGAGGCCGATAAGAGACCCGGAGCTGGAGCTCAGCATCGTGGACATGGGCCTGATATACAGCGTCGACGTTCTCATGGGTGGCGCGATGGTGCAGATTGAGATGACCCTGACAAGTCCCATGTGCCTCTTCGGGCCTCAGCTTGTTGCGGATGTCAGGGAGAAGGCGATGAGATTGGACGGGGTCGTGGAAGTCGATGTCAACCTGGTCTGGAGACCGCGCTGGGACCCTGCCGAACACGCCAGCGAGGCTGCCAAGGCGCACATGGGGATCTGACAGGCCACAAGCGCCTACTCCAGCCCGCTGCGGAACCTCTCCAGCTGCTCCAGCAGATAGGTGTCGTCCGGAGCCAGCTCAAGGGCCCGTGTCTGCACCTCGATCGCTTTCCGTGCATCACCCATTCGGTAATGAATCTCCGCCAGTGTATCCAGGATATGCCAGTTTTCCGGCGCCAGCGCCACCGCGCGCGTTGCAGCCTCCAGGGCCTGTGGCAGGTACAGGTTGCTGACGGCCGAGAACCAGGCGAGCGCGTTCAGCATTTCCGGGTCCTGAAGGTCGTCCTCCAGGGCGCGCAGCATCAGATCACCCGCGAACTGCCTCTCCCTGCGGGCGGCAAGTGAGTCGCCCCCGGCATCGTACAGATCAGCAAAACGAAGGCGGGCCTGAAGGAGACCCCAGGACTCGTACATTTCGTACTGGCGGCGAAGCTCGGCAAGCGGTTCAGGATGGTCGTCCACCCTGATGTCGACATACCTCTCTGCATACTCGGGGAACTGCGGGTGCGCCCTTCCGATAAGTATCGCGGCGGACTGCTGCCCCCTGGTGTCGCCTCCGGCCGCCTGCGCCGCGTCCAGCGCGGCAAGCATGCGACGGGCAAGATCTTCTCCCCCGGTGTCGAGGAAGGCCGTGACCATGTCGCGCACCACATCCTCGCCCGCCAGGATGTTCCCCTGGCAGGTGAAGTATACCCCCGAGGAATCTCCCGCCCATGCATTACAGTTCGGCCCGGTCCATGCAGCGACACCTCCCCGGACATCCACGATCCCGACCTGCCTTGCGTCCCGTTCCGGGTCGCCTGCCAGCAGGGAGTCCAGTGTCTCCCCGGCCGACAGCCCTGATGCCATGAGACGCAGGCCGTCCGGACCGAACGATTCGTTGGATTGAGCCTGCGTGGCGACCGCCCCTACGCCCCCCCTGACCCAGGCGACACGCGGCCCGACTCCGAATACACAGGATTGCACCGCCACTCCCGCTTCTCCCGTGCCGGGATCGAAGGCTGCAATGGAGTAGGTCCCGGCCGGCCCTGAAGCCCGCGCCGGAGATGCCGCCGACAGGATCGAGGCCAGGATCAGAGCCGACAGGGCGGCGGAACGCCTAAGCGGTCGGGAACGAAGTGCCTGCCGGGGCAGCACATCCGGGCTGGTTACGCGATCCATGCGCATAGTTCACCTCCTGGTATGCGGGTGCTGCCTCCGCCGCGCTCGGCGGACGGTGGCCATCGCTCCTTCCGCGGCCGTCAGCCCTTCCGCTTCTGAGCATCCTCCATCGCCCGCCGGAGCGCCTCCGCCATCGCCCCGTCTTCACCCTTCGCCTGACCTGCCGCCTCGCGGTACTGCTCGAATCGCTCCTGCTCCGCACGATCCCGGACACGCGTCATGCTGAGGCGGATCTTCCCTGCTGAATCCACTTCGATGATCTCGACGCGAAGCTTGTCGCCGGTGCTGTAACGCCTCGACAGATCCGTACCGCGCGGCTCCCCGGTCTCCTCGTGCGGGACAAGCCCGCGCGCGCGATGGCCGAACTCAGGCAGGTCGACGAACAGGCCGTACTGTTTGATCCCGCTGACGAACCCGTCCGTCTGAAGCCCAGGCTTCGGTTCAGGCAGCTCGATGCCGCCCGCACCCGGGCCGGAGGGGGCCGGATGGTCTGCGGCAAGGGCATCCCTGATGGAAAGGGAGATCCTCCTCCTCTCCGTGTTTACCGAGAGGACCACCACTTCAACCATCTGGCCGACCTCTACTGCGTCCCTGGGATGGCCGACCGGCTTCAGATCCAGCTCGGAGACGTGCACAAGCCCGTCAATGCCGGGGGAGAGGTTGACGAATGCGCCGAACTCGGCAACACGTACCACCGTTCCGGAGACCCTGCGGCCTTCCCAGTACTGCTCCTCGACCTCCATCCACGGATCCGGCTCGACCGCCTTCATGGAAAGGCCTATTCGCGGCCGTCCGCGGTCGTCCTTGCCGACATTGAGCACCCTGACCTTCACACGCTGCCCCACGGCGACCACCTCGCCGGTATGCTCAACGCGACTGTGGCTGATCTCCGATACATGAACGAGGCCGTCCAGTCCGCCAAGATCGACGAATGCGCCGAAGCTCTCGATGCGGTTTACGGTCCCTTCCAGTTCGACGCCCTCCGCAAGCCGTTCGAGCA
>CAZWSC010000050.1:0-2660 GCA_964636385.1 uncultured bacterium | reverse complement strand
TCGGGCGAGATGTCCGAGCAGATCCTGCGCGAGATCCTCGACGACGCCTTCGCCGCCGACCCGCGGATCGGGGGCGCGGCGCCCGGGACGGCATCGAATTCCGGCCCGAGGAGGCGGCCGACCCCCGCCATGCCATGAGCACCGGAACACCCGACGTGCCCTTCGGCCGGGAGGTCGTCGTCATGGCGGAGGGAGACCGGGACGAGGCATCGATAACCGGCGCAGACCCGGTTATCGACTCGATGCCCGCCGACGGGAGATGGTGGGCGGGCCGACAGGACTGCGGTAACCGCACGAGCACAGTTACCTGAAGCCGGCCCGTCTCCTCAGCTCTCCTCTTCCCCGGCTCGCTCTTTCCCGGTGCAGAGACCGTTGTACCCGGGCACGTCGCTGTTCAGGTGCGCGTATACCGGTTTCTCGTTCCTCAGAATGTCCACGCAGTTGTGCATCTCGTCTATCGGAACGTTGATGGTGGCGAACTTCGCGTCCGGGAAGTACCACGGAGGGACCATCCGGCTCCCTGCGGAGCATCGCTGCAGCCTGACCGGCCGCGTCATTGAATTGCCGGGCCGAAACGGCCCGGCGGGATCAGCGGACGGTCAGGAGGTTCCTCCTGCACCACATGCCCAGGAACCTGTCCATGACGGCATATCCGCCGTCAGTGGTCCTGATGATGATGTCATGGGCAGCCAGGTACTCTATCGCCCTACCGGCACTGGACGGGGACCTGAAACCATACCTGGCGAGGACATCGCCGGAGTATGGGGTAAGGAGCGGATCCTCCGTGGCCACGGCCCTGAGCATCCGCCGGGACATCTCCGGCAGTGAGTCCCAGAGGGTGAGGTAGGTCGAGTGTTCCCTTTCGAGCAGCACTTCCAGGGCCCTGTCCGTCATCTCCTCCGTTATCCTGCTCCCGGAACCGCTTATGTCATGCAGGGCGGAACAGAGCATCTGCGTGTAGAAGGGGTGACCGGAAGTCATTCCGACGAGTTTCCTCAGCACGCTGTCCCGCACGTCCCTTCCATTGGAGACGAACTTCTCCCTGATGAAGGGGATCCAGCTGTCCTCTCCGATGGACTCCAGGGGGTAGTGCCCGGCGCTCCTGTAGAGCGGGCTGGATGAGTCCAGGAACATCTCCCTGATGAGATGCGTGCGGCTCCCGCAGAAGAACCAGGCTATATCGTTCCTCTCCTGCACCAGCTTCTCAGTACCCGTTCGACGCCTTCATCCTCGAGCTTCCCCGCCTGCTGAAACCCGTCAAGGATAACCACGAGCCATCTGTCGCTGTTGGCGTCGGCTATCCTCCAGGAGGCCTCCAGTACTTTTCCCGGCTGGTCCTGGGAATACCCGCGGCAACCCACGGCGAGGGTTAAGACGGGTCTGCCGTCATCGCTCACGGCTGCAGCGGGCGACTACCCCTCGAAGATCCTGCCCACCCTCTTCAGAACGCCTTCCGTGCCTTCTGCCCCGGCGAACTCGGATGCGCACAGATCGATCGTATCTGAAATGTCGACGCATTCCCAGACGTTTTTCAAAACCACAATGGCGCCGACCCCTCGGAGTTCCTTCGCGACCGCCCTCAGGAGCGAGGTCTTGCCTAGCGTCTTTCCCCGTGCAGGAAGAGCATCTCCCCGTTGAGCCCCGCCTGGACGAGGTCCCTGATCTCCTCCGTCCGATTGCAGAAATCGTCTCCGCCGACTATTCCGCCATAGGTGAAGGGGTTCTGCATTCAGGCCCCTCCCTCTTCTACGCATACCGCGTTACACAGATAGCGTAATGAATACCGGGACCCGGGTCAGGTTGAGGCGCCGGTTCCTCTACCGCTCCATGGTCCTGAGCTTCAGGACATGCACGGTAACCCCGACGGCGATGAGCAGGAGAAGGATCTCCACCCAGAGAACGGAGACCGCCAGCAGGACCGTGAGGCCGATGGTAGCCCAGAGAAGGGCCAGGGTCAGTACCTTGTGGGGCATGGTCACTCCCCTGCCGTCCCGGTAGTTCCTTACGTACTCGCCGAACCAGCGGTTGCCCATCAGCCACCGGTAGAAGCGCCTGGAACTCCTGGCGTAGCAGGCAGCCGCCAGCAGCAGGAGGGGCGTGGTGGGCAGCAGGGGCAGGAATATCCCTATGACCCCCGGGACGGGGCGGGGGGTCCCGGCCACTGCGAGGAGGGGCTTCAGGAGTGTCCCGAGAGTATCGCGTTCCATTATCCGCTCCGGTGATGCTTCATACCTGATGCCGCCTCGTCTTTCATGGAAGTACCGTTCCGCATCAGGTCCAGTGTGTAGGACATCTTGCCATCGGCCTTCAGCTCCCCCCTGGCGCCCTCCCTCTCCCATATGGCGCGGGATGCACCGTTGCCGGCGGCCACCGTCGCCGAGAGGGATGCCAGCCCGATACCCCGCGCTACATCCATGATCAGGCGGAAGGCGGCGGAGCATATGCCCCTGTTCCTGTACCTGCTGCCGATCCAGTAGCCTGCCCCGGCACGGGCCCTCTTCAGGTCTATGTGGCTGAGGGATATCATTCCCACGGGTCTCCCGCTCTCCAGGATGCAGTAGCAGACGGAGTCTTGGACCGTCTCCCAATCCCGGATCTTCTTCTCGAACTCCCCCGGCGTGATGCCGGTGTCGGGGGGGGACCCCAGTTCCCTCCGCAGG
>CAZWSC010000049.1:0-59726 GCA_964636385.1 uncultured bacterium | reverse complement strand
CTTGGTCGCCTCCTCCAGCGGGACCCACTGGTCCAGCGGACCCGGCCCGATCACGATCCCGCCGCAGTGTATCCCCAGGGTGTGCGGCAGGCCGACGAGTTGCCTGGCCATCTCACGCAGTGTCGGCGCGGCGTGCACATCGTCCGGATCGACGCCGTACGCCTTGGCCGTCTCGCGCAGCGCACCGCGCATCCCGAAACAGTTGTGGACCGAGATCATCGCCACCCGGTCGCGGCCGTAGGTTTCGTAGACATGCTCGATGACCGAGTCGCGTCCCTTCCAGCAGAGGTCGATGTCGAGGTCGGGACAGTCGGTGCGAAGACGGTGCAGAAACCGCTCGAAGGTAAGGTCGTACTGGATTGGATCCACGTTGGTTACGCCAAGTGCATATGTGATGATCGACCCGGCGCCGCTCCCCCGCCCGACAGTCGGGATCCCGCGGTCGCACGCCGCGGCAACGAGGTCGCCCACCACCAGGAAGTAGTCGGTGAAACCCATCTCCTCGATCATCGCAAGCTCGTGCGCCATGCGCCGCGTGACTTCCGGGGTGACTGTGCGGTACCTGCTGCGGATCCCGTCCTGCACCATGCGGAAGAGCCGGTCGTAGGCGCTCTCGCCGCTCGGCAGGGGCAGGCGTGGAAGGAGCGTGCCGCGGCGGCGCAGGTCGTTCATCGAGAAGCGGCACGATTCTGCCAGGTCCCGCGCAGCGGCGAGGCTGCCTGGCCGGTCATGGAAGAGGGCGAAGATCTCGGCCGGCGTGGGGAGCCACGATCCTTGCGGCGCGAGATGTTCGGGCGACAGACGCGTGACGAGATCGTTCTCGCGGATGGCGGCAAGGAGACGATGGCGTTCCCAATCCTGCGGTGATGCCATGTAGACCCGCGGGCCTGCAGCCAGCGGCACTCCCAGGCGCCACGCCTCTTCGGCCACACGCCGCTCGCGCCGCCTCTGCTCTCCGCCGCTGTCGTGCGATGGGCGCAGGAGCACGGCGGCTACGCTATTCTTCCCCATTCTCTGCACGAGCGGTTCGAGAAGATCCGCGTGCTCGCACAGGGCGAGGAGGCCGTCACGATGCTCCGCAAGAGCGTCGAGCAGCCGGAAGCCGGGATCCATGCGACGCCGCGTCAGGATCCTGCAGAGCGAGGCATACCCCGCAGCCTCGCGCACCAGCAGCAGCACCGAACGGGCGGGAAGCGCCGCACCGCGCTCGATCCCGCGCGGGTCGGCCGGCGTGCGGCTGGCTGGGCGGGTGGCGTGGCGGGATGCAGGGCAGTTGGTGGGCGCATTCGGCGGCGCTGTCGACGGAACGGGACCGATGCTCGACGCAGCCTCGTTCGCCGCATTCGAGAGGGCGCCGCTGCGTCCTTCAGGCGGCGCATCCGCATCCGTGACCTCCGCGCCCAGAATCGGCCGCACTCCCTCAGACTCCGCCGCCTTCAGGAATGCGACCGCGCCGTACAGGTTGTCGCGATCGGTAAGCGCAAGCGTGTCGAATCCCAGGTGCGCGGCGCGCCTCACGAGATCCTCCACGCCCGACGCTCCCCGCAGGAGCGAGAAGGCGCTGTGCACACTCAGCGGAACAGGCAGCGGGCCTGGGGGTCGGTGGTTGCCCTGCTGTCCGCGAAGCTCGCGGGTATCGCCGGGGGTGCCGGTGTTTCGGATCCGTGTCATGGGTTTCTCCGGATCCGATGATACCGAACGGTTGTTCGCCACTCAAGTGGGAGTTATCCCGCAACACAGTGCATTCGCTGCCACCCAGACACCTTCGTGCTCTTCGTGTCCTTCGTGGTGAGATCCCTCCTCGACGGCAGGACGCTCGCACTCAGGCGCTACCCCCTCCGCGGATCCTTCCGCCTCTGCTCCTCCATCCTCTCGATCTGCCCCTCGAGCTTACGGCGCAGGTCCGAGGGGAGGGGGCGCACGTTTCGCACTGGCAGATCAGCCTCCTTCACGCCACCGGTTTCGCCTCGAGCCCTCCCTGCGGGCCGCGACGACCTGCCCCCCATCCGGCCCCCAGCATGCGACGAGCCGCGCCCCGCAGCTCCTGCGCCCGCCACGCCTGCCTCATCCTCCGCACCGCCTGCACCGCCGCCGCTACCTGCCTGCCAGCCCGCCAGGATCCTGCGCGCCCTGTCGGCGAACTCACCCCTGGGCCTCGTCCTCGGCTCGTACCCCGGCAGCTCCAGAAGGCCGTGCAGGAGAATCAGGGCAGCCTCCCTGTCCGGGATCTTCCCCTTGATGGCCGAGTCGGGATCCTGCTGGTACTGCGGCAGGATCGGAGAGCCGACGCACGAAGGGCATCCCTCGCCGCAGTCGCACCCGCGGATGAGCTCGAGCGCCGACTGCATCACCTCCTCGATGCTGTGATAAGCCTTCTGCCCGTACCCGAGGCCGCCGGGATACTTGTCGTAGACAAACAGGGTCGGCCCCTCCACATTGCGCATGTCGACCACGGTCCCTAGATCGAGCGGATCGCACATCGCATGCAGCGAGATCACCTGCGCCAGCACATTCGCGATCCCCTGCAGGCCATCTGCAGGAACGCGGCCGTGCTCCAGCACAAGCGCCAGGACCTCGGGCCGCGGGATCAGCCACAGGGCCACGGTGTGCAGGGTCGTGTGCGGCAGGTCGATCTGCCCGTACCCGAGCGAGTCCCTCCCGCCGAACTTGATCTTCTTGAACATCGTGACCTTGTCGTGCACCGAACACTCGCCGAAGAAGACCGCCGCACGGCGCCACACCTTCTCCAGGTCGGCCTCCCGCGCCTCGATGTGGCTGTCCGATACCGCCTGGGTGTAATAGTCGAGATCCGCACGGTGCACATATGCCGCCTTCTCCACCAGGTCGAGATGATGCACGAAGAAAGTCTCCCCCTCCTGCATGTGAACCGCCTGCGGATGCACCTGCGAGAAGGCGGACAGCTCGTCGATCGTGCCGATTACGCGGTTACCCGGAAGACCTGGCCGCAACTCCTTCTCACCCTCCTTCCCGGCGCCTGTCGTGTCGATGATCGTGTACACGTTCTCCCCCGCATTGCGCAGCGACACGCCCGCGGCCGGATAGTCGCCGCGCGTGTAGAACCACCGCCCCTTCACCTCCCTCGCGTGCTGTTTCTCCTGCAGCAGATCCAGGATTGCGGGCGCGTATGGGCCAAAACCCTCCTCCTCCTCCCGGCGGATCGGTATCTCGAAGGCCGCGCAGCGGAGGTGGTTCACAAGGATGTGGGGATTGGCCGGATCCAGGATGGCGTTCTCGGGAGTGCGGTCGAGGAAGTAGCGCGGGTGCGACATGAGGTACTGATCCAGCGGGGCATTGTGCGCGAGAAGAACCGCGGCGGACTCCTCCTCCCTGCGTCCCGCGCGCCCTGCCTGCTGCCACGTCGATGCGATCGTGCCCGGGTATCCGACGAGGAGCGCCGCATCCAGAGACCCGACGTCGATCCCGAGCTCCAGTGCGCTTGTCGAGATCACGCCCAGCAACCGGCCCTCGAAGAGGTCCGCCTCGATCTTCCTGCGCTCCTCCGGGAGATAACCCGCGCGGTAGGCGCGGACGCGCGAGGCAAGCCCGCCGCCCTTTTTGCGCAGATCCTCCTGGCAGTACCGCAGCAGAACCTCTGTCAGAAGCCGCGTCTTGACGAAGGCGATCACCTGGTAGCCCTCTTCAACGAGGTGCCCGAAGAGCTTCTGCGCTTCGAGATTCGCGCTTCGCCTCTCCATCCCTGCGGATCCGATCCGCGGCGGGTTCCAGAAGAGGAAGTGCTTCGTCCCGCGCGGCGCGCCGTCCTCGTCCACCACCTCGAAAGGCAGCCCTGTAAGCCGTTCGGCCAGCTTCTTCGGATTCGCTATCGTGGCAGAGGCGCAGATGAAGCGCGGATCCGACCCATGATGCCTGCAGACGCGCCGGAGCCTGCGCAGGACATTCGCCACGTGCGAACCGAAGATCCCGCGGTAGACGTGGATCTCGTCGACAACGACATACTCGAGCCGGGCGAAGAACTCGGCCCAGCGGGCGTGATGCGGCAGGATCCCTGAGTGCAGCATGTCGGGGTTCGTCAGCAGGATGTTCGCCTGGTCGCGCAGGCGCGTGCGCAGGGAGGCCGGGGTGTCGCCGTCGTAGGTGCCCGCGCGGAAGGCGAGGATGCCGGGCTCAGCGGGCGAGGCGGCAGCGTCCTTCGTCGCAGACCTGCGCAGGGTGCTCTTTTTCGCGGACCTGCGCATATCCCCCCTCCCTGCCGTCGACATGCCTGCTGCGGCTGCCTCTCCCGATACATCCTCATCCCCCTCATCGCGCATGAAGCGCCGCAGCGTCTTCAGCTGATCCTGCGCGAGGGCCTTGGTCGGAAACAGATAGAGCGCGCGGCCGAGGGGGTTGGCGATCAGGGTCTCCAGCACAGGGAGGTTGTAGCACAGGGTCTTGCCCGAGGCAGTCCCCGTCACGATGACGGCGTTCCTCCCTGCACGGACCGTGTCGAGCGCCCTGGCCTGGTGCGAGTAGAGGCGGTCGATCCCCTGGTCGCTCAGCTGCAAAGCCAGGGGCCCGGCGAGTGGTGCGGAAGGATCCCGGTATGTCGCAGGCCGGGCGTCAAGCGTCTCCACGTGCACCACCTGACCGTCACGCAGGGCGAGCCCTTCAAGGAGTTTCAGCAGCGGTGAGTCTGTGGCCGATACGGTCATCCGGTTTCCTCCTGCCCGCGAAGGCGGGCGGCGAATGATGTTCGATCGGGATCAGGCGCGTTTACGGACCGGACCTGGGACGCGGTAACGCGTTCGATGACAGGCTCGAGCGATGACCCCGGCACCAGATCCGGTGGGGTGCGCATCCACGCCCTATCCCCCGTCCAGGTGCGCCATCAGCCTGGAAAGGGTGTACAAGTCCGTCCGGTTGTGCATGAGGATCCTGCTCATCACCTCCGGATCCTCTCCCCGCACGAACGCATGATACGCCTCAGGGATCTCGCCACCCGGGAGATCCCGGACCCGGTACTGTCCGAAGACCCGGGCCTCCAGAGTCTGAAGACGGCAGTCCGGGAGGACATTCCTGTAGACACGCCTGGCAGCGTGCAGAAGATCCAGGTGCTCCCCCGCCTCGGGAAGCCTGATCCCGTAGAACGCAGCCCGCCTGCGCAGGAATGGAAGGTCGAAGCTCTTGCCGTTGAAGCTGACCCAACGGCGCAGACGGGACGCCTCCCGGACGAAGGCGCCGAGGATCGCCTCCTCCTCGGTGTAGTCCCTGGCCAGAAGCTGTACAACCTCCCACGTGCCAGCCCCCCTCCTGGGCCTCAGGATCCCGATCAGGAAGACCGGGTGCCCAAGGAACCCCAGGGTCTCGAGGTCGAAGAAGAGGCATGGCGGTTGAACCTGCGCCATCGATTCCGGCCCGGGTGTCTTCAGCCCGACAGTATGACATATGCGCAGGTATCCGCGGCTATCGGCCCGGATCCGTGCATGTGGGAAGCTCTCGCGTATCCAGTCCATGATCTCCTGCTCCTGCCAGGCGCATGGTACCATGAACTGCGTCCGGCACGGCGCAGCAGGCCCGTTGCAGGCGCCCCGGCTGACGGCTCCAGGGGAGGCAACCGCAGTGAGCACCGAATCCCAGGTTCGCGCAATCGTCCATGGACGGGTACAGGGCGTCTACTTTCGCGGTACCACTGTGGAGGAGGCCCGCTCACTCGACCTCGCCGGATTCGCCCGGAATCTGCCCGACGGGAGTGTCGAGGTCATCGCCAGAGGCCCGAAGGACAGGCTGGATCTCCTGGTGGACTTCCTGCATAGCGGACCGAGCCTGGCGCGCGTCCTCAAGGTAGACCTGGATTGGGATGACTCCAGCAGCGTGACCCGGCCTTTCGGGATTCACTACTGAGCGCGCCCTCCATCCGGCAATCTAGGGCCGACCACCGTCTTCAGGATCATCCCGCATCCCCTCCAGGGCGAACTGCCTTAGGGCAAGATCCCATGCCCGCGCCTCCTCTTCTCCGTCGGGCAGACGCGATGCCCCCTGGGCCGTGGTGGCGGTTCCGCCGCCCTTTCCCCCGATACGGTGCAGCCAACTCCTCAGCGCACTGCCGGCGTCCCAGGGAGGGCTGGCCCGGTCGGCCGGGGTATCTCCCGCCCCCGAGGCCGAACAGCCGGCCAGCCAGGAGGCCTTCCCTCCCTGATCTCCGCCAAGGATGAAAGCGGCCGGTCCCAGCTCTCCGATCCGCCTCCCCGCGGCCCGGATCTCCTCGGAGGAGACCTGGCCCAGCCAGGCGCCGATCCTGCGGATCCCGTCGGCATCCTTCCGGGCCTTCTCGAAGAGCTGCCCGCCAAGCCACTCTCCCCTCTCCCTGAGAAGCCTGCGCTCCTCCCTTGCGGCGCGCCTGGCCTCCCCCCTGCAGGCCATGACGGCCGCCGGCAGATCCTTCCAGCTGACGGTGAACTCCTTCGCCAGGTCGTCCAGGATCCGCACACCCTGACGCATGAGCCTGAGGGCCCGGTTGCCGGAGACGAAATGTACCCGCCACCTCCCACGGACCGACTCGCAGCCCAGGATCAGGATCGGCCCGACCTCGCCGGTGCTACGCGCATGCGTCCCCCCGCATGCCGACATGTCGAACCCCTCGATGTCGACCACCCGGTACCGCTCGCGCTCACTGCCGGGATCCCAGCGTATGCCAAGGCGGTCCATATCTTCACGGCCGGCTTCGAGAACGCGTATTGGGCGGTTCTCGAGGATGCAGCGGTCGGCTTCCTCCTGCGCCGCGTCGAGTTCTTCACGTGTCGGTTTCCCGCCGTCCAGATCGACTGTGCAATCTTCCTGCCCGAAGTGAACGCTTCTGGTCGGCGAGCACCCGGCGCGGATGAGGCAGCGGCTGAGGATGTGCTGGCCTGTGTGCTGCTGGATCATGTCGAAACGGTGGCCGGCGTCGATCTGCCCATCCACGATCTCACCGACAGCCGGTCCCCGGTCCAGTGGGCTCCCGGGAAGCAGCAGGTGCCATATGATGCCGCCCTCCTCCTCCAAGGCGTCGACCCTGCGTCCCGCGAGGTGCCCCGTATCTGATGCCTGGCCGCCTGACACCGGAAAGAACGCCGACTGGTCCAGCGCCGTCCGGATGCGTCCGTCGGCAAGGATCTCCGTGGCCAGAACCCTGGCGCGAAATGCCAGGAGGCGGCTGTCGACGAGATAGAGGCGGTTCGTCGGGGGGTGTGCTTCGCAGGTCATCTTCGGTAACTCCAAAAGGGCGAATGTTGTGTCCAGAACGGAGCGTCAGGAGTCCCTACGGCTCCACCGTGCACCGGACCCGGCCCGACCCGATCCGGAACACACTGAAAGGCTGGACATTACGAAGTTGTGAGTGGCGCTGAGACGGCCAGTTCCAGTATAGTGTGTTCGTTGGGAGTCGTTCATCGGGAAGAGCGGATCCGGATCGACAACCAAGATCCAGCTTGACCTCATCCTCAGAACGGACGAATGGTACTGTGGTTCTGCCTCTCAGGCCGAACCGAGAAACCCTCAGCCGACTATCCATTGCTCGAATGGTAAGTCCGGAGCAGGTCCCGCGAAATGGAATTGCCACCGATCACATCCTCACACAATCGCATGATCAGCAGGGTGAGGAGATACCTCGCACGCCCCCGGGAGTGCCGCCGGGACGGGGTGATGGTTGCGGACGGCGTCCATCTCGTCCGGGAGGCCATAAGAGCCGGGCTGAACTGCGTGGCGGTCTTCGCCACCGTGGCCGGCCGCGATCCGGAGCTCGCGCAGCTTCGTGAGGAAGCGGCGTCGGCCCGCCTGCCGGTCTACCCGGTCCTGGATCACCTCTTCAGGGTCATCTCTCCGGTCGAGACGCCGCAGGGGATCGTCGGCATCTTCCGCCGCCCGGAAGTAAAGGCAGCGCAGATCTGGCATCGGCCCCGCGGGGCTTCTCTCTCGGGACACATCATCGTCGCGCACGAGCTGCAGGATCCCACAAACCTCGGCTCCATCTCGCGCAGCGCGCTGGCAGGCGGCGTGAAAGCCCTCATCACCACTCCGGGCACCGTGGACCCCTACCATCACAGGGCCCTTCGCGCTTCGATGGGAGCGGCGTTCCACCTGCCCATTCTCCAGGAGCAGCCGATTCACAAGCTGATCACCACCCTCAGCAATGTCGGCTACCGCACCGCCGGGCTGGCGCCGAAAGGCGAGGTCGAGCTGACCAACCTCGAGCCCGCCAGGCCGACCGCCCTCGTGCTTGGCTCGGAGGGCTCAGGACTCGACAAGGCGGTCCTCGACAGGCTGGATGTGCGCGTCCGGATACCGATGGAACCGGGTGTTGAGTCGCTCGGAGTCGCCGCCGCGGGAGCTGTATCGATCTTCTGGCTCCAGCTGGCAAGCCGCAATGGCAGGGCGATCCGGCCGGAGAAGAAGTAGGTCGGACCCCCCGCGTTACACACGACGAAAGGCCCGGGAGTATGCAACTCCCGGGCCTTCCTCAGACAGCTTCAATCCGTCAGCAGACGAAGCCCGATGTTTCAGATCCTAGCGGAACTGATTCTTGATGTTCCCCCAGGTGGCTTCGATCGTCGGGACCGGCGGCGGGCAGGGATTCGGGTCGCACGGCACGAAATCGCCGTAGTACTCGGTTCCCGGCATGGCCTCGCAGTCCTCCTGGGTCAGCACGAGGCACTCACCGGTGTCCAGCACACAGCAGGCGCCGAGAGGCTGCGGACAGGGATTCGGCTCGCAGACCGTATCCGGGCCCTCCCACAGGCCGCCCTCTGATGCGCAGTCATCCTCAGTCAGGACCAGGCAGGACCCGTCCTCGAAACAGCAGGCTCCGAACACGGGCGGCTCCGCGAAGTCGGCGAGGTCGCGTGCCGTGATGTAGTCTCCCTCGGACCGGGAGTTGGGAAGCCCCACGATGTTGACCGTTCCCTCCGGAACCAGCGTGTTGATGTAGTCGACGCCGTAGAAGGTGGTCCGGAAGAGCGCCTCGTCCACACCGTCGGTCAGGATGTAGACCTGCCCATTCTGGAAGTAGGTGCCCGGCGGGGCCGTGAAGTGGACGTTCATCAGCCTTACCAGGCGGGCCTCGTACATCTCGAAGTTGGCATTGAAGTCGGCCAGCGTGGCGATCTCGACCGGTTCGACCACATTCCCGAAGGAGGTGGCGGGGCCGGGATCATAGATGGGCTGGAATTGAAGCATATTGCCGAATTCGAGCAGGGTGCCGGTAATCCCGGTGATGCCGTCATAGCGGTCGTACTCAGTCTGGATGATCCTCGGATCATCGTCGATCAGGATTCCCGCCGTGCCATCCTGGATGTACTTCTGGCCCCGGAAGCTCTGCTGGAATGTCAGGACGACCTCGTTGGCCAGCCTGTAGACCGTTCCGTCTGTCGCACCCTGACGAAGCGTTGCGACATCCGGTACGTCGTTGATCTCGGGGAAGGTGTACACAGCGGTGGTGATGCTGCTGGGATCCAGCCCCGGGGCATAGGCGACAGCCTTCAGGGTGGTGGTCTCCTCGATCAGCACGGGATCCACATACTCGGTGGACTGATCGTCCGGATCGTCGCCGTTTACGGTGTAATAGATGGTGGCGTCAGGTGTCGTCGTCGACATCTCCACCTCGACCGGGTTGTAGTACGTGCCGCCCGGAGGAGCAAATGTCGGGGCCGCAGCGCTGCCCGGGGAGTAGTCGGTGAGAAGAATGTCGTCGATGTTCAGCCTCCTGTTGGCGGCATTGTCATCGATTGTAGCTCTCATGATCCTGATGCGGACCGGGCCTTCGACACCGACCGGTTCACTGAAAACCTGCACCACGTCGGAATCAGGTGCCGTGAAGACATCGCCGACCTGTGTCCATGTCGCACCCTGGTCGGTACTGTACTCGACCATCCAGTCGACCTGGATGTCCGTCCCGTACCTTCTGTACAGGAAGCTCAGATTCCCGAGTCCCCCCTGCTTGTCCTCGAGCATCGTCATCGACGACAGGTTCAGAGGATCGTCCTGTCCGTACCCGCGCAACCTCGCGGAGCGTTCTCCGTTCTTCCAGTCCCCTGCCAGCGTACCGATCAGAGCCTGGGTCATGTCCCAGTCCAGTCCGCTGAGGTTGACCGTTCCGGAGGCATAGGAGCCCTTTGTCTCCCCCTCACCCTCGAAGTCAACAAAGTAGTCGGCCGATCCGACAGTCGCCGCGGCGCCGAGCAGAAGAAGCGACAGCAGTAGCGATAGCCTGAGTTTCATGATAAGCCCTCCAAGGTGGTGTAACAGCCGATAACGCCGGGGTTCTCCGGGCACTTGGCGGCGATTATATCCCAGACGGCCTTGAAACTCAACGTCAGATTACCGTGACACATGATTGTGACAGAACACCTTATCTGCAGAGGCAGGAACCTGACGCATTCTCGCACTCCCTGCCCCGGTTCAGCCCCGCGACGACGTCCCAGGCAGCCAACCGTGTCAGTCTCCCCGCGGCGGCAACCACTGCCTGAAGCGCACCCTGGCCTGTCATGCTGCTTGCGGGGACCCCCGGCATGCGGCACTCTGCCCCCGGGGAAGCCTGCCAGGCCCCGCCATCGACAGCCGGCCCACGACCCATGGAGGAGTCCTGAAAAGAGCGCTCTCAACGGATGCTGACGGACCCTCCCGGAAGCGACCGGGTCCGGCCTCCAGACTCGCGGCCTACAGCCTCTACGACTTCGGCGAGAGCGGGTTCGCCACAACCATCATCGCGGTACTCTACAGCCAGTACTATGCGGGCTCGGTTGCCGGCGGCGCAGAGGGGGTTGTCATAGGCGGGCTTCGCGTCCCCGGCGCAACCCTCTACAGCTGGATCGTGTCCCTCTCGATGATCCTGATCGCCGTAACGGCCCCGATCCTGGGCGCGCTTGCCGACCGGCGGGCCTCGCGCCTTTTTGCCCTTGCCGCGGCATGCGTACCGGGAGCCGCCTTTACGATCGCGCTCTCCACCGTCAACCCCGGAGACTGGGTCAGCGGGGGACTGCTCTTCGTGGCCGCGTACACATGCTTTGCGGCTGCCGCGGTCTTCTACAACGCCCTTCTCCCCGAAGTGGCGCCCAAGGAGTCGATCGGCCGGGCCTCGGGTATCGCGTGGGGTGTCGGATACCTGGGTGGGGGACTGCTCCTCGTGCTGAACCTGCTGATGCTTCAGAGGCCCGGTCTACTGGGATTCCCCGAGGGGACTTTCCGGATACAGGACACCTTCGCATCGGCCGGCTGGTGGTGGCTCCTCTTCACAATCCCGCTGCTCTGGGTCTTCCGCTACGAGCCGGTTGAGCGGGCCCGCATCAGGGCCCTGAGCCCCCTTCCTCCCTGGAACCTGGAGATAGGCGATGCACTGCACCAGGTGCGCCGCACCCTGCTGGAGCTGGTCCGGACAACCAACCTCCGCCGGTTCTTTCTCGCCTACCTGCTGTACAACGACGGAGTGCAGACCGTAGTGGCGATGGCCTCCATATTCGGGGCCCAGGAGCTGGGAATGCAGCCGGACCAGCTCATCATGCTCTTCCTGTTCATCCAGGGAACCGCCTTCTGTGGATCCATGGCGATGGGCTGGCTGGCGGACAGGGTGGGACACAAGCAGGTTCTGCTCGTCAGCGTTGCGGCGTGGACCTTCGTCGCGATGTGGGCCGCCGTAGTGGGGATCCTCGGCTCGGCGGTCAGGGAATACTGGGTTCTGAGCGGCATCGCCGGCCTGTTCCTCGGAGGAATCCAGTCCTGCTCCCGCTCAATGACGGCACACTGGATCCCGGCCTCGCGCGAATCGGAGTTCTACGGGTTCTTCGCCATCATGACCAGGGTCGCATCCGTGTTCGGGCCCCTGGTCTATGGCAGCCTCGTGCTGGCCACCGGAAGCCTGCGCCGGGCAGTCCTGGGGGTCATCCTCTTCTTCATCGCCGGGGGGATCATGCTGCTGCGCGTCAGACCCGAGGCGATCGAGGGAGAACGCAGGGCCCTGGCTGCGCCGCGGCCGGCCAGGCTGTAGGCGTGTCCCTGCGGCCCTGGAACACGAAGGAGGAGACATGAGGATTACCTTTCACGGAGCCGCCCGGTCCGTCACCGGGTCGCGGCACCTTGTGGAACTCAACGGCTACAAGGTCCTTCTGGACTGCGGGCTCTTCCAGGGGCGCAGGGACGAGGCTGACGCGAAGAACCGCGAGCCTGGATTCGATCCGTCCACCGTGGACGCGGTGATACTGAGCCATGCCCACATCGACCACTCCGGGGCGCTGCCCGCCCTCGTCAAGCACGGGTTCGAAGGGGAGATCCACGCAACCCTCGCCACCGCCGACCTCGCATCGATCATGCTCCGGGACTCGGGGCACATACAGGAGAAGGACGCCGAGTTCGCCTCGAAGCGCATGAGAAAGCGGGGGATCACCGATGCGATGCGCCGGCCCCTCTACACCGAGGCTGACGCGGAGAAGACCCTGGAGCACTTCACGGGGCACCCGTACTACCGCCCGTTCCAGGTTCTCCCGGGGCTTACCGCCACCTTCCACGATGCAGGGCACATCCTCGGCTCGGCCCTGGTGCACCTGGAGGCGGAGGAGGACGGGCAGTACAGGTCCATAGTCTTCACCGGCGACATCGGAAGGCCCGATCTTCCCATAATCCGAGACCCGGATCACATCCCGGCAACCGACATCCTGATCATGGAGAGCACCTACGGGGACCGCGAGCATGGGCCGATGGAGGGCGCCCGCGCCCGGCTTGCGGGGATCATCCACGAAGTGGCGCGGCGCCGTGGCAAGATCATCATCCCCGCATTCGCCGTGGGCCGCACCCAGGACATAGTCTACGAGCTGCTCCAGCTCCTGCGCGAGAAGCTCATTCCCGACATGCCGATCTACATCGACAGCCCGCTGGCGGTCAATGCGACCGAGGTCTTCGAGAGGCATCCCGAGTGTTACGACGACGAGATCCGTTCCATCCTCCGGCAGCACGGTGATCCCTTCGGCTTCAGCAGGGCGCGGTACATACGGAGCGTCGATGATTCGATGATGCTGAACACGAAGGAAGGACCGTTCATCGTCATCACCGCATCGGGGATGATGGAAGCCGGGCGGGTGCTTCACCACCTTCGCAACAGTATCCAGGATAAACGCAACGCCATACTGATCGCAGGGTTCATGGCGGAGAACACACTCGGAAGGAAGATCTTCCGGGGCGACAGGGAGGTAAACATCTTCGGCGAACCGCACCAGGTGAAGGCAGAGGTGTTTGCGATGAACGAGTTCTCCGCCCACGGCGACCGCATCGAGCTTCTGGAGTGGTACAGGGAGGTCTGCGCCGTCGAAAGCGCCCCGCGCGACTGTTTCGTGGTTCACGGGGAGGAGGAGCAGGCGCTCGCACTCGCCTCCACAATCAGGGAGGAAAGCCCGGAGTCACGCGTGCACGTGCCTCACCTTCACGAGTCATTCGGCCTCGGGGGCCGCGACCGCAGGAGGCGGGGAGTCGCCGGAAACAGACGGGATCAGAAGCGGCCGTGAGTTCCGGCGCCCTCCGAAACTCTAGCGCCTTCCGAAACCCAGACCGAGCCGGACGCTGAGGTCTTCCTGGCGGTACTTCGTTCCCGCCTCGAGGAAGAAACGTTCCCTCCGCAGAGGGGCATACCTGAGCATCGCACTTGCGACGGGTCCGATCTCGTCCTCTCCGGTCGGATCGGTCATCGACGCGACACCCCCCATCAGATCCAGCGAGGCGCGCCGGAACGCAAGCGGGATGTTCGCGAAGAAAGCCCCCTCCTTGACGGACTCCCTGCCATCGCCGGCAAGGCCGACCCCTCCTGAAAGGCCAAGCTCCAGATCTCCCACCCTTCCCAGCACCCCCGCCAGCGAGACAGCGTAGTAATTGGCGGCATCGGCGATCTCGACACCTGAGGAGAGCGACGCCCTGATCGGGAATATGCTTATCGGATCGTGAGTCCGTTCACGCCTGAGTGCGGCGATATCGCGCTCAATCGCCTCCCTCCGGCGCAGCGTGTCAGCCAGGTCGCCCCTGAGGATGGCAAGCTCCTCCCGAAGCGCCTGAACTTCCAGATCGCGCTCCAGGAGATTGCTCTGGTAGATCCGCCTCTGCTCATCCGCGGCACGTATACGCTCGTTCATGTCGAGGATCGTACTGGTGAGCATCTGGTCGGTTCTCTGGAGCCCCTGCAAAGCCATCTGCTCTTCCTGGATACTCTCACCCAGATCGACGATCTTCCGGCCTGCCGCTTCACGCTTCTGCTCGAGCTCCAGGTTGCGGGCCCTTGCATCGACAAGGTCCTGTTCCAGTTCATCGCGCCTGTTCTGTATGTCCTCCCTGGCCTCGGCCAGCTCGGCCTTGCTCTGCTCGATCTGCTCGATACCGCGCGTGTTGTACCAGTGTGTGCCGGCGGCGACCAGCAGAGTCCCGATCATAATCACGTCGATGATCGGCATCACGAAACCGGGGTTGAAGATCTTCTTCCCTTCGACAGGCTGCTTGGCCATCTCCCAGCCCTCCTAGCGTTCCGGCAGCGCGTCGCGGTTGGGATAGCTTCCCGGTCCCGGGACTAGAGCGGTGTTTTTGCGATAATTGTCTGGGTGGGCCAGCCGGTCCCAGGTGTCCGACAGCACCACCAGGGTTCGACTCACAGCCTGGATTGAGTCGCGCATGGCAATCCTGACCTCCCGCATGGAATCGATGGAGTTCTGGCGTGCCTGCATCTCCATGGAGGCCTGCTGAAGGTATCCCTGCAGTTCGCCCAGTACGGCACGCAGCGAGTCGGCACGGGACCTCATCCTGGGCAGGGTCTGGTCGTAGTAGCCCTTCTCTGTCCGCAGACTGTCCAGAATCTCCTGGTAGAGGCTAATCTGAGGGGCGTATCCGGAATCGATGTCGGCCTCGATGGTGATTCCGTCGCCCTCGATCTTACGGAACTCGGCCATGAGGGAGTCCTGCACCTTCATCAGCGCGGCCTCTTCGCGGTTTCGTGTATCCTGATCAGCCCTGAGCTGTGGTGCGATGTAGGAGTCCTGTGCACAGACAATTCCCACGAAAGGGATGGCCAGATACCAGACCCGGCGCATTACCGCCTTGAAGGTCTTGTTCTTGCCCAGGTCCTCCTCGCGAACCCACCGCCCGTTCCGGCGCAGCAGTCTCGGCTTTCCAGGCTCAGCCATATTGCCTTAGCCTCCCGATAATCCCGGACCCCTCAAGCTCCCGATGCAATGGAAAAGGGGACCCGGGCTCCATCTACCCAGACCCCCCGGCGTGGTGATTTGAGATCTATTGAAAAAATGGTAGCGCTACGGGGAATCGAACCCCGGTTTGGTGGCTGAGAACCACCCGTCCTAACCACTAGACGATAGCGCCACACCCAACCTTTCAACCCGATTCCTTTCCGTGCAGCCCAACCTCCAGCCGACAGCATAGCGATCCGGAATCAGCCCTGCAACCCCACTTTTTCGAAGTCACCGGGCCATTGAGCCAGGCATATCGCGCCGGCCCAGAGCAGAAGCCAGCGGTAAGGAGTACGGCAGCTACGATACGCCTCCGCAGTTCTCGCCGCAACCTTGAGCGCCCGCCCTCCGAGTGGCTCGAGGCGGGAGCCGGTTCGCAACAGGGCGGCGCCGAGTCCGGTTGCCTGGCTCCCCCGATTCAGCAGCCCCGCAAGGTAAGGGAACACCTCATCGGCATGACCGGCTGAGATGATGCCATCCAGGGCTGAGACGTCCGGAACCGCCTCCAGACCAGGTTCAGGCTCCTTCAGCCGGGCGGCCTGCTCAAGCCAGCCGGGCCTGCCCGAAGACCCTGATTCCAGCCGCAGCGTCCTGAGCGTCGGGATCCATCCGGCGAGAAGAAGCCCCAGGATCCGCTGGCCGGGAGTCCCGAGATGCAGTATCTGCCTCATGGCCAGGACACCCGTGAAGAACTCCACCATGGCCTGCGTCCGCGCGGGGAGGCGCATGTCATCGGAGTCCGTCATCGACTCCTGCAGGAAGAGGAGGGCAGCCCCAACCGACACCAGATCAGCGGCGTCCTCAAGAGAGACGCCGGACTCGAGGAGCGTCGCAATCCCCCCTGCCCGGACTCCGGGATCCGATTCAGCCCAGGAAACCGTCTCGCGGATGAATGCATCGGGATCATGCTCCCCCCAGGCAGGCTGCCCGGGGTATCGTCGTCTGGCAAGCCGCAGCAGTTCCTTCCTGGCCACGAGATCGCGGCACTGGTCGTACTCGCGCATCCCTCCGTGACCACCCGCCTGGTGCCTCACCACCGGGCGCAGGAGAATCGGCGCCCAGTTCCAGCCAACCCCCTGCAGCAAGGCCGCGGCATCAACAACCGCGGCTACCTTCTGGAGGCTTCCGGTGACCCCTTCGAGGCCGGAAGAAAGCAGAAGATCGACTACCTGCTCCTTGTCGAGGTTGCGGATCAGCCATGCGAAACGGTGATCGGCCCAGTTCGTCTCCCCGGCCCGAACCGCCTCTATGAAGGCGAAGATCGTCCCTTCCCTGCCGTCTCCAGGGATCTCACCGCAATCCAGCATCCGATGGGGGCCAAAGCCGGGATGATGGATCTCCCGGTTCACCACGCGCAGGCCATAGCGGAGAAGGCCCGCCGACGGGATACCGGCGTCCGAGGCAAGCGCCGCGTGGATCGAGGAAAGCACCGCAAACCCCTGCGGAGAGGTTCCTGCACCCTCGTATCGAGTGGAACGGGCGGACGCCAGGGCGCCCGCAGTCAGGAAATCCGCGGTCGCTTCATCCCTGAACTTCTTCAGCCGCCGGTCGAGCTCGGCCTCGAACGACTCCGGGGGTGTCTGCTCGATCCACCGGACCAGCTTTTCGTGATCCCCGAAGTCGAGTTCGTGCGTCCTTGCCCGAGCCATCGTCTCCCATCCGCCCTTCCAGGCCAGGAACGAGAATGCCCCCTTCATGCGGGGACAAGAAACCGGCCCCTTCGCGGGGCCGGCATTCAGGGAAGAATGGCTGGGGAGCAGGGATTCGAACCCCGGTTCCATGATCCAGAGTCATGTGTCCTACCACTGAACGACTCCCCAGCAACAATCTGGGCTGTATTCTAAGGAACGCTCACGACAGATCTCAACCACAAAAACTTCATCGATCTCCCATTGCCCGGCCCTGCGAGTCCCTACGGCATGACGGCCCGGCTACTTGAGCAGAACCATCTTCCGGGACGCGCGGCCCTGGCCTTCTGCATGAGCCCTGAGGAAGTAGATTCCGGACGATACGTCGCGTCCCCCCGCGTCCCGTCCGTCCCACTCCAGGCTGAGCGTCCCCGGGCCCGCCTGACCGCTCCAGAGCGTTCTCACGACCCGGCCGCTGACGTCCAGCACCTCGATCATGCACTCGCCACGGCCAGGGAGATCCAGCATTATCAGCGTTCTCGGGTTGAAGGGATTTGGCCTGGCCGGATGAAGCGCGAAGCTGAGAGGCCCGGCGCCGACAGTGATCACGGCCGTCCCGGTGAGGCTCAGACGACCGTTCACATCGAGTGCTTCTATCCGGTAGCTCCACGTGCCCGCGCCGGGAACCGGATCAACCAGGCGATAACGCCCCGGTTCCTCCTGGATCTCGAAAGGACTCCACTCCGAGACAAGCTCCCAATCCCCGCCAGGATCCAGTGACCGGTGGACCAGGAACCTGGCCACCTGCAGCTCCGTTGACCAGCTCAGCTCGGCCTCCAGCCCATCAAGCGCCTGCGCGACGACAGCCATGGTGTGGATCGATATCGGCGCGTCCCCGGTGACGAAGCCGGTGTTCCGGGGATCACGCCTGAACTGCGGCCACGGATTGCTGATGGCCGCCTCCGCCGGATCGAAAGGCGAATTCGGGAACTCAAGGACCGTGATGTGCTGCAGGTTCGCAGCCTGAATCACGAGGTTCTGGAACCCGTTGCGGTTCACATCCCACGCCGCAAGCCCGGTTCCGATCCTTCCTCCGGGCAGCCTGAACGGGAATCCATCCAGCATTGTGCCGTCAGACTGGAGCGCGAAAACGAACCCGTTGCTGTCGCCCACTATGATCTCAGGCCTCGGGTCGTCATCCAGGTTCGCAAGAATGGGTGACCCAATGCGGGCATTGTCGCTGCCGACCCTGAGGTAGGGAATGGCCGCGCTCTCGGAGAACCCCGGCAGGGGGACCGAGGTGTGGTGCTGCGGATCGGTCGGTGGAGGCGGATACCGCCTCCCGTCCAACACGTGCAGGTAGCCGAGCCCGGTCGTCTGTCCGTTTCCGGAAGTCACCACAACGTTCAACTGCCCGTCACCGTTAATGTCCCCGAGAGCCGGCGATGGCGTGAGCGGATCCTCGCGCCGTGATGACGCCAGTGACACCCGCCAGACCAGCTTGTCCTGGGGTCGCGAGCCGGGGGCTGTCGGATCGAATGCCCATAGCCACGTCCTGCTGGCAACGATTATGTCCGGCTTATCGTCCGGCTCCCCTGTCGCCTTTGACGTGACATCGCCGATGGCGGGCGAGGAGTTCGAGTTCTGGTCAGAGGCGGTATTCGGGAAATCGGAATAGGTGATGGGGAACCCGGGCATTTCAATCCCCACATTCCCCGAGTCGTCGACCCCCTTGACCACGAAAAGCTTCGCCCGCTCCTGGTCTGAGATGGGGCTTGTCGTGAAGATGATCTCGTCACGGCCGTCCTGGTCCAGGTCGGCAAGCGCAACGCTGCCATACTGCCAGTCGCCGCCGGTTGTGATCATATCCATCCTGCCGGTGCTGCCGTGGAATGGTGTCCCGTCATGGTTGAACGCGTAGAGGTGGCGGCCCAGCAGGAAGACAATCTCGAGCTCGGCATCATCGTCAATGTTCCCGACCGCCGGTGAGGAGACTGCCGGCCGGTTGGCCAGGGTGCGCTCCCACTTTGTCCTGCCCCTGTCGTCGTAGACGATGAGCCTGGCAGGCAGCCAGTTGGAGGCATCATCCTGCGCCGTGGCAAGCACAATCAGCTCCATCTCGCCGTTCCCGCTCAGGTCGGCCACGGCGGACTTGGCCTGGTGCCAGCGGCCCGGGACATGTTCCGTAAGCGGACCGCGTGTGGAGGGATTGTTGTCCCCATCGTGATAGTCGGTCCCGTCCGAGTTGTATGCATAGATCACGTTGGAGCCGATGATGATCTCCGGATCACCCCACCCGTTCAGGTTCGCGATGGCGGGAGCGACATCGCGCGCATCGTGGATGACATTCGGCCAGCCTGCAAGAGTGCCGGGAGAGGAACTGCCGGCCGTCACGGGGGTTTTCCTGCTCTCGATCCCCGAGGAATCGACGGCGCTCACCTGATAATACCTGCGTGTCTGGGACGGCAGCCCCTCGTCGGCATACACCCTCATCCCCTGGACGAACCCGGCACCGGCAGTCTCGAAGGGGCCGTCCGGGCTGTCGGAAGCATACACGCGGTAACCCCAGATTGGATTAGTGTCGGGGTCGTTGGAGGGATTGTCGTCCCAGCTCAGTGTTATGTAGGACGGACTCCCCTGCGTTATCAGGCTGTCCGGCCTCTGGGGCCTGCTGCTCAGCCTGAGAAGCCGGCTCCAGAGCCGCTTCGGGCCGGCCGACGCATCCAGCGTGTCCTCAAGAATGAAGTTCATCGAGAGGTTCTGGGCCATCCGGACCTCGAAACGGAATGTGTCGGATTCGGCGATGCTGTTCGGGCCGACTTCGCCGAATGAAGCCACCGAGTCGATCAGTGTCACCGCAGTCGGATTCGACGGCACCAGCCTGCCGCGCAGGTGCGACCACTCTCCGTCCCCGCGGCTGTAGAGCTTCGTGACGATCGCCATCGTCTCCCCGACATTCGGGAGGGAATCCGGCTCTCCAACCGCCTCGAGCTCCCAGAACCTCGTGGAAATCAGCTCCAGATCCGGGCGGAATACCGTGAGCACCTTGTGCTGCTCGTGGCTGCTGCCGTCACCCGACTCCCAGGAGATGCGGATCGGGAGATCGGCCTCCCTCCTGTCCGTGGCCGGGTACTCGGCCTCCCGGACCGTGAGGACGAACGCATTGTCGGCCTGGATGATTCCCTGTGGAGCGATGTTGCCCAGGAAAGCGACGGAGTCGACAAGGGCCACATCGAGGTCCGGTGTCTCCCCATCGATCACAAGCCTGGCGGTGACACCGCCTGCAATGGACTGGCCGCGGTTGGTCACGGTCAGGTCCAGCGCGACTGTCTCCCCCACCTCGATCCGTCCGTTGCCGTTCCCCAGGATCACTCCGCTGTCCGTCGTGTCGGCGAGCCGGATGCCGGAGGCGAAGGCGAAGGACGACGCGGTGCCGGTTACCGTGATCTCATCCTCATACGGCAATCCGCGGGGATGCGTGACCGTGATCAGGCAGGAGCCGGTGTCTCCGGGGAAGAACGGAAGGCTTACGACGCCCGACTCCGCTGTCTCGCCCACCGCCATGGCGTCCCCTTCCTTGTACAGGCAGACGCGGGCCCGGTGCAGAGGCTGGCCGTCAAGGCTCACCGTCACGGCCACCGGACCGGAACCGAGAGGAATCGCCGAGGGAACATCGACCGTCATCTCACCGGGAACATCACGCCAGATGATCATGTCCGGATCACCCAGGAACACCATGCTGTACAGCATGAAGCGATTACGGGATGGGCTCTCACCCGCGGCCATTCCGATCGTATCCGCAGCGGCGTAATAGGCATCTCCCGCTGTCGTGAACTCGTCGTTCATCCAGCGTCGGAAGAAGAGCCTCTGGGTCTGCCGGGCCGATGCGGGGAACGCCGCATCGGTGGAGCCCAGGTAGGAAACGCCGCCGCCGTCGGGAGCAGCCATCCAGGCTTCGGCGAAGCAGTGGGCCTCGACGGCGGCCGAATTGCAGTTCACCGCATAGGCAAGCGCGTGGTAGAAAGGCGCGTTCGTCATAGCCGCAGCATCCGACAGCAGAACACGGCCCGGACCGACGGCCCAGCGGTCGCGATCCCCGTGACCCATGTGGAACACGATGTTGCGCCCCTCGTTGAGGGCTGCCAGGGCACTCGCCCTGCTCAGGGGCCTGGACTCGATTCCACGGCGCGGGTTCCACCAGTAGTGCCGCTCGTACAACTCGTCAAACTCGAAGAAATCGGCATAGAGGGATGCCTTAACGTAATCCACAACCAGGAAGCAGTCATTGGCTCCGTCGGTTGTTACACAGGGGATGCTCTCATCTCCCACGGAGCAGTCATCCCGGTGGCCGACACGCCATGTCGTCGGGAACAGGACCTCACCCAGGGTGGCGAAGGACGGCAGGTACTGCCTGTTCCGCTCGGCATCCTCCAGGCGGGCATCGTTCTGTACATAGGTCATGTACTTGTCCACCCAGACCCGGGCTTCGGCGGCGTTCATGACCGAGACGCGGCCGACCCTGACATCCGGACGGAGATCAGTGCGGTCGTCGACAGGGCTGTGAGTCGGATGCACCGCCTCACCAAAGCGGAGATTGCCGTTTGCGTTCCAGTTGCCGTCCAGACAGGCGTAGTAGTAGTCGGTCGGGACGCTGGTGCCGGCAGGGAGATTGTGACTGTAGCTGTGGCCCCTTCGCATCGGTATGTGGATGGGATCGCCCCCCATCAGCACAGTGGTCGTACCCCAGAGCTGGTAGGCGTCCCTGATGAACAGGCGGATGCTCTCCGCGAGATCCACACCCTCCGGATAGCGGTCGCTGATCCAGTCGACGGTCCTGATCGCAGCCGGATATCCGGTGCGTGTCTTCCAGTCGGCCAGATCCCGGAACACAGGCTCCAGCTCGCCGGTCGTCACGATCAGGTACTCCACAGGGATGGACTCCAGCGCAGGCATGTCGGAAACCGGAAGACCACCGTCTAGAGAGTGCAGGAGCGAACCATCGCCGCCGGCCTTGGCCGGATCGGCGCGCCGCCCCAACGGGAGGCGCAACGGCATGAGGGTCTCCGCGCCGCCGTCCGGCGACGGCCCGGTCACGATCCTCAACACACCGTCCGTGACCAGCGCCAGCGAGCCGTCACGGGGGTCCCACCGGAATGGGCAGATCAGGAAGGAGGCGTCGACAACACCCCTGGATGACTGTACCCCCGTGTGCACCACCTCCACTTCGGGATACGGCGCCGAGCCTGCGTAGATGCCGGGCAGCGGGTCTGCAGGGATGGGGCCGCCCATGCTTACCGGACGGTCCTCCAGGGCAGGCACAGGTCTGAGACCGCGACCAAGGGCCCCGGTCGCTTCCGGTGTCCAGTTCCAGGACACAACCCTCTCGCCTGGGGCGACCCTCACAGGCACGACTACCCAGGGCAGGTCGGGCGCCCCGGGCTCGGCCATTGAGAGCCCACCCGGCATCGAAACCTCGACCCAGTTCCCGCCGGCGGGAACAAGGGAGACTTCACCAGGCGACCATCCCAGACGGATAACCGACTCTGTACTGCTGACCGCCTGCGACGCGCCGCACAGAAGCACGGCCATGGATATGAGGCAGAGTTCCGTTATCCGGATCCGCATGAGTTCCTCCTGGTGGACAGAGCTGCATTGCCTGACAGCCTTTCGGGGGCACTTCTGGATGTTCGGCTAATTCGGCGATGATTTCAAGATTCCAGCTGATTGGCGGTCCATGTCGGACACCGCCTGCCCGGCCGATCCGCCGGCTGCACCGCCCGCCACCGGGGTCATTCGCCGGGGGGCAGTGCGTCCGGTCCGGCCGCGAACTGCGGGCCATCCCTGAACCCCGGGCCTGCCCCGGCGCCAAAGGCCCCCCGAATCCGCAAAAATAAAGGCTCTCATGAAGATTCCGCTTGCTGATACACTTCGCAGGTGCTACCAAAGTGGCGGTTTCCGCCAATGGAGCCATGCCACAGGAAAGGACCATGGAGGGTTTGCAAGATGACCAAGTCCCAGTTGATCGAGGCCCTGATGCTGGAAGTGCACAAGGGTCACGCCATCGAGGTGAGCAAGAAGGAGACTAAGGCGTTCCTCGACAGCCTCACCTGCCTGGTGGAGAAGTCCCTGAAGAAGAGCGAAGACGTTCCGCTGACGGGGCTGGGCAAATTCCGCGTTCAGAACCGGAAGGCTCGCATCGGCCGCAATCCGCAGACCGGCGAAGCAATCAAGATTCCGGCGAAGAAGGTTGTCAAGTTCTCGGTTGCCAAGAACCTCAAGGACACCGTGCTGAAGAAGGCTCCCGCGAAGAAGACCGCCAAGAAGGCCGCCAAGAAGGCCCGCAAGCGGTAGAGAGTCAGGCTGCAGTCTTCAGCTGCAGCAGGAAGACCCCGTAAGACGGGGCGTTTTGGCAGACAGGGGCCCCGGAGACGGACGTCTCCGGGGTCTCTCGCCTTGTACGGCATTCTTATACAGCCGGCCCTCACGGCCCTGCGCCGGACTGCGGAGTCCCGTCATCATGCGAGCATATTCCTGTACAACTCCAGGAAGAGCCCGTAGGTCTTCTCCCAGCCGTACCTGGCGCGCACGGCATCACGCCCTGCCTTCCCGAGGCAGGCCGCCTTTTCCGGATCGCGAAGCAGATCGGTCACCGCGGCGGCGAGGTCATCCTGCGTCCCGGCCACCACTATTCCCTCACCCGGCTCGAGGTCCAGGCCCTCGAGCGCTTCGGGATAGCCGACTACGGGGACACCGAGGGCAAGGCACTCCACCACCCTTCCCCGCTGCCCGCTTCCGGTACGCAGGGTAAGGGCAAGGACACGCGCCGAAAGGAGCCACTCGCGCGGATCATCCACGAAGCCGGTCAGCCGAACCGCCTGGTTCCCTTCTGCGAGCCCACAGAGGTCCGCGGGGGCGCCGGGGCCGATCACAAGCGCCTCCGCATCCGGCAGGGCGTCCCTGACCGAGGGGAACACGTCCCGAACAAGGTGTCGGGCGGCATCCTGGTTCGAGCTTGAGGTCAGGTTCCCGTAGAATGCCGCTCTCGGCGCGGGCGGGAGGGCAGGAGAGACCAGGCCCGGATCCCAGAACCCGAAGTCCAGTCCCATTCCGATCACCTCAACAGGCGGGGCGCCCCGTGGAAGGGCCTTCAGGAAGGTCCCCCGGTCCCGTTCTGTTATCGCCACTATGCGGTCGTAGCGGCACAGCTGACGCAGTTCCATCCTGCGTTCGCGCGGGGAGCGGCGGCCCCACAGTCTCTCGTGCCTTTCGAACTGGACATCGTGCGTGTCCACCACCCACAAGGGAGGCCTCGTGAAGCCGCCCGCACGGCGCAGACCATACCAGTACGCAGAATGGACGATGTCGTAATGCCCGGCGGCGAGAAGACCCTCGACAGTCCTGGCCAGCACGGGGAGACTCTGGAAGAATGTCTCGGGGTGAAGGCCATGCGTGGCGGCCTCCCAGCGGGCAAGCAGGTGCCAGCCGACCTTGCGCACGAGCCCGCGCCGATGGGACGCAACAATCGGAACCCATCGCCCCAACCCCGCAACAGGTCCGGGGTCGCCGAGCAGTGAGGGGTCATGGAGCATACTGACCGTGGTCAACTCATACTCCCTGGAAAGGGTTTCCAGGATGCGAAGGTTCCTTACCCGGCTCCCCATGTCGGTGGGATGGGGATGATCCGGGAACACCGCCAGAATCCTCCTTCGGTGCGGAGGGGCCACAGTCAGCGTGTCCCGGACCGGCGCTCTTCCTGCAGCTCCAGGCTTCGGCGGTGGAGTTCCATCTGGACTTCGTGGAAGTTGGGCAGGTCTATCCAGAGCACGCGGTCGTCTCCCTCGCACTTCACCGCCTTCAGGTGGATCTCATGGGCAAACCGGTGCACCGGTGGCGTCACCGTCGAGTCCGTGTCCACGATCGCCATCCACTGCTGCCCGAGTTGCCACGTGCCGCCACCGCTGTTGCCGCAGCGGTCCTCAAGCCGCGCTATGATCCAGTCCTGCTGGACCAGCCGGCACTGGAAAACCGACATTGGATCCGAGTGGACCTGCATGTACTCGCTGCCCCAATCCCGGATGTTCCGTAACACACCATCCTGGACTCCCGCGATATCCTCCACGCCTCCGTAGGCGAAGATCGAGTCGGCCAGCGCGTAAGTGCGTTGAGCCAGAATCACCGCAATGAAGCCGAGCATCCGTGAGGGCGGCACCCGGATACCGGTGAGGATCCCGAGCTCAACGGCCTGCCGGCCCGACCCGAGCTCTTCCTTCGGATGTGCCTTCTGATAGGCCTCCAGGACTGGGTACAGCTCGTTGATGAGCGTATCCGCTACGGCATCAGTAATGAGCATCCACTCGAGCTGGTTGCGGGGATAGATTCTGGTCACTTCGTCCTTGAATCGGTCATGCTGCGCGATAAGGTCCCGCACTCCTTCGAAGACAGCCCCGCGATCGCCTACCCTCGCTGCATTGTCTTCAACCCAGATCCTGATCGAGTCGGTGCCCGAAGCGACATACTCAGCCAGACTGATGGACGGCATCATGTACCTTCTGCGGGACGCGGGGGATTCCTCATCCTCCTTCGAGGCCAGGGACTGTCCGACCACTCCGAGCAGGACGCCTGCAAAGATGACGCCTGTCGCGAAGACGCCGGCGAGGGCCGCAAACCCGGGCCGGAACGGCCCATGCTTCATCCCCGAACCCTTCGTCATTGTTCCTCCTCCCCCCCCTTGGGGCGGTCTGCGGTCTGATACCAACCATTCATCTCCGGCCTGCTGCCGGGGAGCGCTTGTGGTTCTGCTTCCCGGCCTTCGAGTACCACCTGCGCCAGGGCGTGTTCCGCCGTGTGGCTGATCGAGACGTGGTACAGAGTTGCCCCCATTCGTTCCGCCAGCTCCAGGGCCCGACCATACAGTCTCAGAACCGGCCGGCCTGAGGCGAGGTTGTCCACTTCCACATCCACCCAGCGCACCCCTCCACGCAGGCCGGTGCCCAGCGCCTTCAGAGCTGCCTCCTTCGCAGCAAATCGGGCTGCCAGGTACCGCTCCCGGCCGCCGTGAATCCCCTCGACCTCCAACCGGGTGAAGATACGGCGCAGGAACCGATCTCCGTGGCGCTCGGCCGCTCCGGCGATCCGGGACACCTCAACCAGATCGATTCCGACCCCGACGATCAACAGTGTCCCCCGTCTCATGCCGGTAGAGGCCGGCCGCAGCCGTCAACCAGCCTTGGCGGCCCGGCCGGCCATGCTTCAGCCTCGCCCGCAAACGGACTGCCACCTTCCCGGACGCCGATGCGCTTCTCCCGGCAGGCGGCACAGTGATGACCTGTGACTACAGAACCTGACTATAGGCCATTACCCCGGCTGTTACCAGATGCGGGTGATATCCTCCGCCGCAGGGTCAGGTGGGCTCGCCCGGAAAAGCGGACCAAACCGCCTGTGAGGGGCGCAGATCGGATCGGCGATCACCACGGTCTTTCACTTCAGAAACGGCATGGCTGAGCAGAGGCTCTTCGCAACGGTTCTCCCCGCGACGTACCGGTCGAACACGAGTGACTCCCCAACAGCCCCCGTCTGCCACAACCACGACGCGCCACGCATCCGCACTGCCGAAGCCAGTTGCCGCCGGCAGTGGTGACTCACCCTCCGAGCATGCACCGGAGGCAAAGCCGGGCAGCAGCACCCGGGCAACGGCAGCCCTGCAGCCCGGCCGCAGGGTGGATCGGTGCGTGAGGGCGCGGTGCCCCTCCTGGTTTTGTCTTGACTCCGCCCCGACTGCTCAGCACCCTCCCCCACCATGAGCATGAAGCGGACGTACAGGGGCCCTGGATGGCGCTCACCCGGCACCATACTGCTGGCACTCCTGGCCGCCGCTGTCGTCGGAGTCGTCCTCAACGTGTTGTCCCCCCGTATCTCCCCCGAGCTGTTCGACGGGCTGCTGCGGCCCTTTGACATGATCGCCGAAATCTTCATGCGACTGCTCAGGATGCTGGTGGCCCCCCTCGTCCTCTTCTCGATCATGGCGGGAGTCGCGGGAATCGGAAATCCCCGCGACCTGGGAAGGATCGGCGCCCGCACATTCCTCTACTACCTGTCCACGAGCTGCCTCGCCATACTGACGGGACTGCTCCTGGTGAACCTGATCAGGCCCGGCGTTGGCGCAGACCTGTCGCTGCCTCCCGCCGAGATCGGGCTTCCCGGTGAAGCCGGGGATCTCCTGGGCATCTTCTCGCGCATGGTACCGTCCAGCATCTTCCAGGCGCTTGCCGAACTTGACATGCTCCAGATCATCACCTTCGGCCTGCTGGCCGGCTTCGCGCTTACACAGCTTCCGGCGCGACACAGGCAGCCACTGACCAACGGCATCAATGCCCTGTTTGAACTGATGATAAGGCTTGCACACATCGTCCTCTGGATCCTGCCCATCGCCGTGTTCTCCCTGGTCGTGCGTATCGCCGCCAGGAGCGAAGGGGGCGAGATCCTGGATCTGGGCAGGTACTTCCTCACCGTGTCGGCCGGCCTGGCAGTCCACGCCCTGATCACGCTGCCGCTCATACTGATCATTTTCGCCCGGGTCTCACCGCGGCGATGGGCCATGACGGTGTCCAGGGCCCTGATGACCGCCTTCACGACATCCTCATCCAGTGCGACCCTGCCGATAACCCTGGAACTGGTTGAGCGCGAGGGAAAGGTGAAGAACGAGGTGTCGTCATTCGTCCTGCCGCTCGGCTCGACCATCAACATGGACGGAACGGCGCTTTACCAGTGTGTGGCCGCGCTCTTCATAGCCCAGTTCTACGCCGGAGCGTCCGGGTACGAGCTCACCATCGCGAGGCAGTTGCTGGTCGTGCTGACCGCCCTGCTTGCATCCGTGGGCGCAGCCGGGATCCCGTCCGCAGGCCTCGTGACCATGGCAATCATCCTGCAGGCCCTCAACCTTCCGCTCGAGGGGGCGCTCCTCGTACTCGTGGTTGACAGGCCGCTGGACATGCTGCGCACCTCGGTCAACGTCTGGAGCGACACTGTCGGCGCAGCAGTTGTCGGCAGGATGGAGGGGAGCCCGCCGTTCGGCGAAGACCCGCCGCACACCAGAGACTCTGCATAGGGGAGCGCCTGGAAAGGAGCAACACGCCCCCGCCGGCTTCTACATGTGGCGCGGCCTGAACGGCGCTTCACAGGAGGAGGCCGTCCGGGCGAGGGTCCAGTGGGCCCGGGAGATCATGGTGATCTTCAACGGCGCCGTCCTGGCCCTCCAGCCTCCTGCGCGCCAGTGCAAGCAACCGGTCCCCGCCCCGGTTGCACACTGACGAAGTCGCATGCGCAAGGATCTGGAGCACGACCTTTCCGGCGTTCTCCACCACGTTTCCCCGCAGACCCATCCTCCCGATCGGCACCGCAGACTGGCGCATTTCCAGCACGTCGAATCCCGACTCCCCGATGACGCGCGTGAGGGAATCAGGCCGGTACTCGAAGAGATGGTATGGAGGGATCCTGATCACCTTGACCTTCCCACTCATGCGGTACAGCGCCATGCCCAGTCTGGCTGAAAGCAGGTTCAGGGTGGATGGTACCGCAACCGCCAGAATCCCCCCCGGTGACAGGCTGTCCCGGACGACTCCAAGTGCCTCGACGGGCCGTGGAAGATGCTCCAGGACATCCCCCATGAAGCAGGCATCGAACGCACCCCGCGGAAGGGCGCCCGGCTCGATCGCGCCCGTGGCCACATCCAGGCCATGGTCCCGCCTGGCCCTCTCCGCGGCATAGCCGGATATCTCGAGCCCCCACACCCGCCAGCCCAGGCTGCGCATCTCGCCCAGGAAGTGGCCCATGCCGCAGCCTATCTCGGCGAAGGCGCCCCTCATCCCGAGATGCTTCACGAGGTCGGCATCGAGTCGGCGCGCTGCCCGGCGCCTCGCTCCGGCCGTCTGCTCAAGAAGCTCCGTGTACGGGAGGTTTCCATGGGCGCCGCCTGCCTCGTCGCAGGCTGTGTAGTACTCCTCGGAGTAGAACCCCGCTATCGCCTCATCCGAGGGCATTGGATGCAGGAAGACCGCCCCGCACGTGATGCATCCGGCGCCGTGGTGCCGTGAACCTGAGTGATCGTACGCAAACGGCAGGCAGCGGAGACCAATACCGCCACAGACCCTGCACGGCTCTTCAAACAGCTGTCCGGGAAGCACCGACATCGTGGAGATCATCCGTACCTTTCTCAGGCGCCTGACTGCGCCAGGATGCACGCAATCTGTGGATGATCCGGTCAGGTGGGTCAGGAGTCAACACCGGGGCAGGAATCAACAGCCGGGCGGGAGATCCAGGCGCGGGATGGTCAGGAGGGCACTGCGCGGGCAAGGACCAGGACGCACTCTCCACCTGGCCGGATCTCCGGAAGCGGATACCTGACCCTGCCTGCGGAATCGGCAGGTCCGCCGGGAGGAGGGCCGGAGACGACTTCCATTCCGTGGGGACCACTTACAACCAGGACGAGCCCACTCACGCTCTGTCTGCCAGGGTTCGAGACACGCACGATGGTTTCCACTCCGCTGTGTTCGTTGCCCCGGACCTGGGATGCAGGCTGTGCGCCCGGACCGTCCTCCACTGCAGGAACCGGAAGGATCTCCAGATTCAGATCGCTCCTCTGCAGGATCCACTCCGCCGCCTCCGAACCTGTGGCGACCCAGACAGGCAGGCCGGGGAGGCTCTTCAGGAAAGGACCAAGGGCGTGGATCCTGTCCTCCCGTCCCAGAAGATGCGTGTGGATGCTGACGTAGTTGACCCCGCGGAAGCGGCGCACCATCAGGAGGTCCGCGGAGAGCTCCGCCGGGATATGGTCCAGTGAAGTCGGCGAAAGAACCAGGTAGTTGTAGTCATCCCGCACCAGTCTGGGAATCTGTACAAGACGGCCCGGTTCCTGTCCCCTTCGACGCGGTACATGCAGAATCCCCGGGGCTGCCCGGGCTTCGCTGCCGTGCCCGAGCAGGTACCGATACCCGGCCGACACCATCGCCCGCAGGGTAGTGGAGTCGAAGCGCTCCTCCGGGGGACGGAACCCCATTACACGATTCCCGCTCATCCTGGCGAGCGAACGGCCGCTGCGTTCCAGGCGCCGCTTCTGATCCCCGTACGAGTCCCCCGCAACCGGACGGTGATCGTCCGTATGGCTCCCGATCTCGTGGTGTACGGCAATCGAGCGGACGAGTTCCATATGCGCTTCGGCCTCATCGGAAACGCACAGGAATGTGCCCCTCAGCCCGTGCAGGTCGAGCAGCTCGGCGAAGGCGGAGGCCTGGCCGAAGTCTGTCTCCGCGTCCTGAGTGAGGAGAACCGCAGCCTCGGCCCCCTGCGGCCAGGCTTCCAGTGAGGCCACCGTCGCCTGGCCTGTACACCACTTCAGAAGCCCCTGCAGCCAGGCGGATGCGGCACGGTCATTCCCGGGATCCTCGTGAATCCAGCCCAGGGGGAAGCCGAGCCATACGACCCTGCCCGACCCGAAGGTTCTTGCCGCTGCCGCGGCCAGAGGCATTCCCGATTCGGGAACAGGCTCCCTGTGGAAACCGGACCAGTATGCCAAAGGCTCCGCGTCGAAGAAGCCGGACACGTGCGACCCCTGCTTCAGTGCAAGGCGGAATCCCTGCAGATCCGGATCAGCGAGAGGAGCATGACCGGCAAAGGTCACGAAGGCCGGACGCACGTCCCTGCGCTCCTCGAAACGATCAACCTGCAGGAGGGATCGCATGCGGTCCCAGCCTGCCCACTCCCCACTTCCGTCCCTGACTCCAAGAGGGCCTGACAGAAGGAGAGCCCCGCCCTCTTCGACCCACGTGCGGAGTGAGTCCCAGCCGGAAGGCGTGAGGCACAGGGGGTGCTCGAGGAAGAGCACGACATCCCCTTCGGGGGAGAGTGAGTGAGTCCCCTCAGGGAGGATCCCCAGCCTGTCCAGGGTGAAGCCTGTCGACCGTATGAGTCCATCGTAGTCGCCGCCCGACGCGTCGAAGACACGCCGGTCGGTTTCGTCGGACCGCAGGAGAACCCTGGGGCCGTTCCATGCAGGAAGGGCCTGGGCGCAATCCGGCCTCCGGGGATCATGGAACAGGCCATCCACACCCTGCAGATCGCGCGAGTGCAGTGCAACCGAAGCCAGGAACGACCCGCTGATCACGACGAAACCCCAGAGCAGGAGCCATCGTCTCCGGATCTCCGGCTTGCTGATCCTGCGGGCACCGACTGGAGGCCGCTCAGCCATCCGTGCCGGTCCTGCGTTCATAACGGTGGAAGAAGACCGCCTGCATCGCATCCTCCGGCGTGAACCTGCGGTTCGGCCTGCGCCGCTCGCGGAATTTGTACGCGACGTAAGAAGCAACGGCAAGGATCACCGATGCCACGGTCGCGATGAGTATCGCGGTCGAGAAGACAGGTATCAGATTCATGCTCGATTCCTCATCGCACGGCCGGGATGCGCCCACCCCGGTCCGCTGCGTAATGGATGTACGGATCCGCGGCAGCACCGCGCTCCGGTCAGATCCGCCCCTTTCGTTCCAGCTTGCCCCACGACATCTCGACCGAGAAGACCTCCTCCACCGCGGCGGCGAGCTTGCACACATCGAGTATGAGGGCGAAGGAGAGGCGGTAGAGAATCGCATAAGGGACCAGTGACAGCCGTTCCTCCTCCACGACGATGCAGTAGAGGGCGGCGACCAGATCCAGCACCGTGAGCTGCAGCCACCAGAGAAGCAGGAGGGTGCCGTAGCCGTATGCCGCCGCAACGTAGATCAGGAAGAGCTGCGCGGCGACGTTCACGATCGGCCAGACCAGCCCTTCGAACGACAGGTACCACACCGCGAGGGTCAGCCCCCAGTTGCGCGGTTCCACGAATGCGTGCATCCGCTTTCCGACCGCCTGGAGCACCCCGCGCGTCCACCTGTATCGCTGCTTGATCAGGTCATGGATGCTCTCCGGGGCCTCCGTGAAGGCAATCGCTTCAGGCTCATACCGGATTCTCCACCCCCGCTCCAGTATCTTGAGGGTGAGGTCGCAGTCCTCGGCATAGGTGTCCTCCCCGTACCCTCCCACCTCGCGCAGTACGCGGCGACGGAACACCCCGAGGGGCCCGGGGATTATGTTTACCGATCTGAAGAAGGCCTGCGCCCGGCGGACCATGTTGAGGCCTTCGACATACTCGAGCGCCTGGAGACGCGTGAGTGCGTTGTTGCGATTGACCACTTTGACATTGCCCGCGACGGCCCCCACCTCCGGCTCCACGAAGTGCCGTACCGCCCGTCGCAGTGCGTCAGGGTTCAGCTTGGAATCAGCGTCCATGCACAGGACAAGCTCTCCGGACGAGGCCGTGATCCCGAGGTTGAGCGCGCTCGCCTTGCCGCCGTTTCGCTTCGTGAGGGCCCGCACCCTGACCCTGGAGTGCTTCCCCTCCATCTCCCCCGCCCGGATGTACGTGTCGTCCGTGGACCCGTCGTCCACAACCAGGACCTCATAGAAAGGATAGTCCTGCTCCAGCAGCGACCGGATCGATGCCTGTATAACCCTTCCTTCGTTGTACGCCGGGACGATGATGCTGACTTCCGGCAGATACGCCGTGTCCCGTTTCGTTATCTCCTCGACCTGGTCCAGGAAGCTGAACCACATGAGCACGATGTAACGGATAATCAGCAGGCACATGAACCCGAAGAAGAACCCGCCCACTCCCTTCACCATCACCGGCATGACGGGCACGGGCTGCCTGAAGACCAGCGAGTAGCTGAGATACGCCACGGCGCCAAGGAGGCCGGTCAGCAGCAGGAAGAGCGACATGTAGCCCAGCTTCCGCCTCATCTCAGACACTCCATCGCAGACCCAGCCGCCAGACCCGGCGGATGTAGGTGGCGGTCTGTATCGACTGGTCGTACGTGAACCCGGCCTCGAGCACCCTGGCCGGAGTCAGTCTCCAGGCTGCAGTACCACCCGCTCCGAGGATCTCGCCCCTGCCCGACTCATTCCCGGCGCGCCCTCCCCGGGCCGATGCATCCAGGGTCATCCGGCTGTCCTGGTAGAGGGTCATCCGCGCTCCGGCGGCAGCCGCCCACTCCCCCCGGGCCGCGTAGTAGATGCCCGATGCGGAATCGAAGTCCTTTGCGTACAGGGAAAGGACGGCGCGCACGCGATGGGCCACGCGGGCATCCGGCCTTTTCCAGGCGGTCATATCGAACGAGAGGTCGCCGCCCCGCCAGGCATTGCCGTCAGACAGGAATCCGCCTCTCAACCTGGCATAGAGCCCCGACTCCGCCGAGAAGGAGCGGTATCCCGAGAGGCTGAGTTCGTGGCCCGTCAGGCCATGGCGCCGGGCCTCAGGGCTCGAGAGTTCGTACCCGACGTCGCGGAATGTGTGGGACAGATCGAGGCTTAACCTGCGCAGTGTGCGCAGGCTGACGCGCGACTCGCTCCAGGTTCTGGCCCTTTCGCTTCCTGTCCTGGTCGCGCCGCAGATGACGCGGCCGTGCACTCCTGCTCCCAGCCATCCATCCCATCCTGCGGAGGCGCCCAGCGTGGAGAGCGGGGGACCGTCCCCTCCGGCGCTGTGGGAGATCTCTTCCCTGGAGAACCTGATGACCGGCCCGCCCCGGCTTGCCTCGCCCGGGCGGAACTCCAGGGTTGTGCCATGTGCCAGCGTCCCCCCGGAGTCATGAAAGCGCTCGCTCCCGCCGCGGACCAGAGCGCCCTCGTGGTGCGCCAGCCTTGCCGCAGACTCCTTCGTGGCGTCTCGCTTCGGATCGATTGTCAGCGCCCTGCGGTACAGATCCAGTGCCTCGGCGGGCCGCCCCGACCAGGCCAGGATGTCGCCCATGCCGGAAAGGACATCCGCGTCCGCGGGACGCCCGGAGTCCAGAAGGCGGTAGGTCTGCATCGACTCATGCAGGCGGCCCGACCAGGCCAGCGCCCTCGCCAGGTCAAGGCGTGCGTCCCGATCGTCCGGGTGGCGGCCGAGGTAACGGCGGAACAGCGGTACCGCCGATCTCTCCCTTCCCGCCCAGAGCTCCTGCCTTGCCTGGCAGAGAAGCTCTTCCTTATCCCGTATCTCCATGCCCGCACCGGACTGGATTGAGGATTGCATCTGACCGGCGCTCTGCAGCCCGGTGCGTTCCTGTACGGCGTCTGCCGGAAGCGATCCGCCAACAAGCCAGCCTGCCAGTGCGGAAAGGCTTACGAGAACAAGCCTGCCTGAAGGGCGCAACGAACGGAACCGGACCGCCCGGTCTGCAAACCCGGCGTTCATCCTACGCCCAGTCGGTTCCGGTACGGAACTCCGCTTCCCCCGACTCGTCGGTTTCGGCAAAGCACGCCAGAGACCGTTCCCCCCAGGTGGCCCCCGCAATGACCGAATCCAGGTCAGGATGAGTGTTACCGGACGGCTGGTAGTGCCCGAACGAAATCCTCACCCCGGCATCCCGGACGGCACTGTGCACCCCCCCGCTGAGAGCGGCCTCTTTGCAGATCCGGTCGGTGAACGAGGCGACCTCCCCGGGATCGCAGATGTTGCGCAGGAGAACCCACTCGTTCCCTGCCCACCGTGCCATGCTGTCAGCGGAGGGGAGCATCCGCTCCAGGAGATCGCCCAGGGGCTCCGCAGGATTCTCACCATTCGCATCTGCGTCCCACCTCACCCGTATTAGCCCGAGGCCGGTGCCATACCTGTCCGCCTGGGTCCAGGCTTCGGAGAGGCGCTCGCGGAAGGCCTCGGGGCGCAGGCGGCGTGCCCTTGCCGAACGTATGAGCGTCTCCACATCCCGCTCCGGGGGGCAATGACCCGCACCGTCCACACGATAGCGGCTGGCGTTTCTGATCTTCTCCACGACCTCCTGCACCATGAACGGTTTGGCAATGTAGTCGTTCGCCCCGAGGAGGAGCCCGCGCATGCGGTCGTTGTCATCCACAGCGCCGCCCGAGACGAACAGGATCGGCAGCTGGTGCCCGCCGTCCCTCAGGCTGCGACAGACCTCGAATCCGTCGATCTTGGGCAGTACGACGTCCAGAACGAGGACCGCCGGGTGTTCGGTAAGAGTCATGGTCAGCGCGTCGACGCCGTCCTCGGCAAAGATGACACGGAACTCCACCTCCAGTTTCCGTGAGAGGATGCGCCTGATGAAGGGGTCATCGTCGGCAATGAGAATCGTCGGGCGCCCTTGTGGATCCTGCTTCGCACACGGATCCGGAGCTGCCACCATCGGTCCGGAGGGAGCCGGGGCGACATGCCCGGCACTGGGCGTCTCCGCCTCGACCAATCCCTTCCCGTTCACGATCTGGAACGGGATCTTGCGACGTGGCCCTGTTGCATGACGAAGCTTGTGCACGAAAAGGAACTTGTCGACTGTCAACTCCTCGGCCTCATCCTGGAGTTCGAAGACACCAGAGCAGAGATCCGCGAAGACCCTGTAGAAGGATGGATGCCCCTGGGTCGCGCCCCGCTCATTCAGAAACAGGGTGGTCCACCCCCACTCCTCGAGGTTCTCCACGAAGTAGCGCATGTCGTAGCGAAGACGCCCCTCTTCTATGTTCCCGGCCACCAGGGGATGCACCGGGTCGAAGACGGCCCGCCGAATGCCGCTGCCTTCGCCCACCAGGCGGATCTGGTCCAGGAACGGCTTCCACCCAAAGCGCAGTATGTTATCCGTGGCGTTGCGGTCGTACTCGAGCAGGACTAAACGGCCGTCATCCACGGCCGCCTCTAGATGGAATCCCATCCGCTCGCCCTGCGGCAGCAGATCATCCGGCCTCTCAAGCGTGAGCAGGAGGCCCGGCTCGCCGCGTTCTATCCCGGCACAGAGAAACTGGAGACCGAGCAGGGTCTTTCCGGTTCCGTCACCGCCAAACGCGAAATACGGACGGCCCGGAAGAAGCCCTCCGAGGCTCTTGTCAAAGAGGTCGACACCTGTCTGGAGCAGATCGGTCATCTGGCCTATCCTCCGCGTGTTACGGGAAGGGGGATGCCCCGGCTGCGCTTATGGTGGAAGTCTGCAGCCATTCAGGATGGTTATCGGCTGTCTCGGAAAGTCACTGAAGGGTGGCGTCCATATGCCATCACCGGACGGGGAGGACTACTCCGTCCGCGCGGTCAGGGGAGGTATGCCGGAGGAGGGGATCGAACCCTCACGAGCCTGAGGCTCAGCGGATTTTAAGTCCGCCGCGTCTGCCATTCCGCCACTCCGGCGCACTGTCGGGGTCCGGGGGCAAGTCCGTCGGATCTGCTACCTCGCCGCTGCCTCCATCACAACCTCGACCGAAGGGGCTTCACGATACCACAGAGCCTCGATCACCCCGTCCCGGGCAAGCACAAAGACCGGCAGCGACCGATAGTACTGCCTCATAGCCTTCTCGGGAGAGTGGGCGACGGCGAACGGCGGAACGTGCTTCAGCACCCACGCCCGGCTCTCGACGCGGCTGCCCGCGAAGAGGCCGTTGACCCGCGGAGCACCGGGGGTCCTGGCCAGGTCGAAGACCGTTGGCAGGGCAGCCTCGCACCTGGGGCAATCGTCGGCCAGGAATACGAGGAAGACGGTGCCTCTGTCGATCGGCACACGCAGATCATCAGCGGCAAGGGTCTGAAGGCTGACGCCCGGCTTCAGCGGGGTGATGATCGAGTCGATCGGCATCCTCGGCAGGATCCATGGACCGGCCGCCAGGACGGGCAGCGCGACCAGCCCGACCCGCCAGCGGATGCGCGACTTCGAGACCCAGGGCGCAGTCCAGTAGGAGAACGCCGCGATGGCGATGTAGACCAGATCCTCGATGATCACATCCCTGGGATGCCGCCCGCCCACACGCCCGAAACATCCGCAGGCATCGGTGTTGCCCTGTGCCCATGACCACGCAGTGACCCCGATGAAGAAGACCATCAGCGCAATCGTCCCGAGGAGAGCGGGGCGGGGCGCCAGGCGCAGGATCAGGAAGACTGCGAGGATCATCTCGGCCCATATCACGAGGTGAGCCCACAGTGCCGAGAACTGCGGAAGGATCTCGTACCCCCTGATCTGCATGATGAAGAGGCCGGGGTCGGATGACTTGAGGAAACCTGCCAGAAGAAGCATTCCCCCGAGGAAGAGTCCTCCAAGCACACCGAGGATCTTCGCGGGAAGGAGAACCCCGCTGTGCCTCATGGGCGGACTCCCAGTATGTGCGCCAGATCGAGGCCGATGGAATCCAGGGGATCGTGCTCGATCCGGCCGATCTCCCTGCCGCCCTGCAGCACAATGAATGCCGGGGTGGCCGAATTGCGGTAGCTCTTGAGGGCATCCTTGGGGTCAAGCTGGTCTTCGCTGACCCCGAAGTACCTGACATGGATGTCCGGGTTGGCCGCCTCCTCCATTATCTTCATGAACTCCGGGAGGTACTGCTTGCATGTCACGCACCATGTCCCGAAGAAGACCGCCACCTCCGTCGGGATCCTTACATCGCGGACAGCAGCGACAACCTTCGGATCGGGCTCGTAACGGCCGGCGGTGTAGACGTAGTCCGGCTTGGAGGCATGCAGCCTCTGAAGGCTCACCTCGCCCACGAGCGGGGGCTCCGGCCTGACGGCCAGTTCGATGCCGTCAACGTGGAAGGCGACCACACCCTCCTCCACCAGGAAGCCACCCATGTCCAGCGCCCCGGCGAGATCAGGAACCGGCAGCTTCTCGTCGTTCCAGAGGATGGAGTCCCTGGGAAGAGACAGAACCGCGTGCGTTGGGAGATTCAGGAGGAAGGCTTCATCACCGTTACCCGGCACAACAAGCTGGTGCTGGAAGTCCGGGCTGTCAAAGATCAGCCCCGCAGGATCCAGGGTGTCGGCCACTGTCAGGAGGAGGCCCACAGCCGGCTCCCAGGCCGGCTCAGCCTGCGCACCACCTATCCGGATGGATGCATACGTGACCTGTGAGTCGGCCAGGACTGGGGAAGCACCCGCACACAGAAGGAGAACCCAGGTCAGAACCACAGCAGGGAACAGGATCCCGCGACATGAGCAGCCCGGATTGGGAAGTGTGAACGAGCCTGTGTGTGCGGATCGGCTCGATGAGACAGTTGCGACGTCCTGCGGGCATCCGCGCCGCCCCGAAGAACACGGGTGAAGCCCCATACCAGTATCCTCTCTCCTCCGACATTACCCATAACAAAGGAATCGGCCCGGCGCCGGATTCCCTTCAGTGCGCTGACGAGAAACCGCTCCGTTGCAGACGGGGACGTTAACCCGCCCGCTGATGGAGGGTTCCCCGGCACCTGCTCCATCCGTCGCGCATGCCTGCCCGCCCCGGGCAAGTCGACCCAGCATACACCATCGGCACCCCCATGTGGGATCCATGAGAAGGATCACCCCTTGCGGCCAGGTAGTTGCACGGGCAGGATCATCCGGGTCAACAGGCAGGCACGCGGCAGCGCCCTTGCGGATCCCCGTGACGGGCGAGGGAGGCAACCTTATGCGGCGCACAGCTGACAGCACCCCCCGGAAGGTCCGTTTCGGGCGGATTACTGCGGGGGATCTCCCAGGGTATGTGGAGGTTCTGAGGGGCTCCTATCCGCTCTTCTTCACCGATCGTGATTCCGTAGCGCAACGTTTCGAAAGCGTTCTGAAGACCGGCTATCCGCAGCTGATCGCCGGCATGGACTCCGATGACCGCGTCGCAGGCACGTACGCGTTCTACACCTTCGTGGCAACGATCCTGGGCAGGGGCATCCCGGCGGCAGGCCTGGGGCTTGTGGCCACTGCCCTGCACAGGAAGAAGCAGCGGGTAGCGCTTCAGATCATGAAGGACTTCGTCCGGCGCGCCGGACGGGCGGGCTGCCCGCTCTCCTTTCTGTATCCGTTCAGACGCAGCTTCTATGCGGACATGGGCTGGGGAGCCATCTGCGAGATGAAGCAGTACCGCATCGCACCGGACTCTCTCCCCCTCTATCCGGAACGTTGTGATGTGACGCCTGCCGGCGAGCCGGACTGGACGGTGCTGGACCGGGTTCACAGGGAGGCTGTCGGCGCGAGGGGCGCCCTGGGCCTGTCACGCCCCGCCTCCAGGTGGGACTGGCTTCTGAGATCGGCCTCCCAAGTCTTCCTGGCCGGGCCTCCAGCCAGGCCGGAGGGGTACATCCTCCTCAGCATGAAGCGCGTCACGGAGTACCCGCACGACTTCCACCATGATCTCGAAGTGCAGGAGATGGAGTGGACCACACCCGGGGCCATGCGTGCCCTGCTGGGGTTCCTCTCCTCCCAGCGCGACCAGGTGCGCGAGATCCATCTGCTCTGGCCCAGGGAGGGGAACCTGGACGCGATCCTGCGCGAGCAGATCCGGCCTGGAACCCCAAACATACACCGTGCCCTGGACCATGGGCCTGTTGTGGGGCTCGGGGCGATGCTCCGCCTTGAGGACCCTGAGGAGGCATTCAGGGTCCGGCCGTACGCCGGCGGCGAAGCGATTTCCCTGGATGTCCGGACCGTGGATCCGCTCTCCGGAAGGAGAATCCGCTTCCGCTCCGTCATCCGCGGAGAGAATGCGGCGGGGGGGAGACCGCGCCGGGCCACCCTGACCGCGGGCCTGCCGGCTCTGTCGCGGCTGTGGGCGGGCGCCCTCGGATTCGGCGAGGCCGTCGGTTTCGGCCTCGCCGAGATCTCGCCCGCATCGGCAGCCGGGTCACTCGACCGGCTGTTCGCAGCGCCATCGCCCTGGGTCATGGAGCGGTTCTAGGCCGGGCTCACCTCTTCGCGGGGACTGAACCCGATCAGTCGTCCGCCACACGGAATCCGCGGTCGCTGTCCCGATGTGCCGGGTTGGCGCCCATCCGGTAGGCACAGCGCAGATGGTCTGTATCGTAGTTCCAGGCACCTCCGCGGACAACGCGGCCCGGGAACTCCCCGCTGAATGCCGGTGGATCCTCCCGCCCGTCGTCAGGCAGATACGGATAGTCCTCGAACCGGGTGCTGGTCCACTCCCAGACGTTCCCCGCAGCATCGTAGAGCCCGTACGGGCCCGGGCTGTCCATTGTCTGGAAGCCGTCGTGGTCGCTGCCATCGTAGTAGCCTACCGGGGTCGTGTTGTTGTCGTAGGGGTCGCCGCTTCCGTAGTAATTCGCCCGCTGCCCGCTCACCCCCTCACCCCAGGGATAGGTCGGCGTGTCCGCGTCATCGCAATCGTCAGGGTCGCCCCAGGTCTCGCAGCCCCCCTTCGCCGCCTTCTCCCACTCCGCCTCAGTCGGAAGACGCTTCTCTGCCCAGCGGCAATACGCGTCCGCTTCCCACCAGGAAACGCCGTTCACGGGGAAGTGTTCATTTCCGGGTATGCCGCCACCGTGATACACGTCGTCGTTCCAGAACAGAGGCACCGTAATCCCCCCGTCCTGACGCCATGTCCAGCCCACCGGGTTCCAGTACTCCTCGGTTGTGTATCCCCCCGCTTCGATGAACTCCCCGTACTCACCGTTGGTGACCAGGTACCGGCCGATCTGGAACTCTTCGACATCGACATCGTGGACCGGCGCTTCGACTATCCCCTCCTGCCCGAGCCGCACTTCTCCTGACGGGATCGTGAGCATCTCACCGATCGGGTGCGCCGGTTCCCAGGGAGGCTGGGGACAAGGGTTCGGATCGCAGACCGTGTCCATGCCCTCCCACGCGCCGCCCTGGGCAACGCAATCAGCCTCGGTCAGGAGTTCGCAACTGTCGTCATCGAAGCAGCAGGCGCCTTCAGGCTGCGGACACGGATTCGGATCGCAGACTGCGTCCATGCCGAGCCAGTCGCCGTCCTGCGCGTCGCAGCCAGCCTCTGTCAGAGGCTCGCAGGTGCCGTCGGGGAAACAGCACGCGCCGGCAGGCTGCGGACACGGGTTCGGATCGCAGACGGTATCCGCCCCGAGCCACTCGCCGGCGGTACAGTCTTCCTCGAGCGTGTGCTCGCACGAGCCGTCCGGGAGACAGCAGGCGCCGAAGTCTGGACACCGGTTCGGCACGCAGCTGGTCAGCTCGAAGTGCCAGGACCCGTTGCTGGTGGTGCAATCCTCTTCACGCATCAGAACACAGTGACCACCTGCCAGGCAGCAGACGCGTTCAGGCTGCGCGCACGGATTCGGATCGCAGACGGTGTCCTCGCCCTCCCATTCACCCAGGCGGGCATCGCACACCACCTCGATCAGAATCTCGCAGGTGCCGTCCTCGAAGCAGCAGGCGCCCGCTGGCTGGCCGCACGGATCGGGGTCGCAACCGATCAGCTCGGGATGCCAGGTTCCGTTGCTGACCGAACAGTCCGCTTCCGTCATCAGAACGCAGTGGTTGCCTGCCAGGCAGCACGCACGCACAGGCTGTGGGCACGGGTTCGGATCGCAGGCTGTATCCTCGCCCTCCCACTCACCGTCATCCTCCTCCCCGCACCCCGCCTCGGTCATCACCTGGCAGGAGCCGTCGGGGAAGCAGCAGGCCCCGTCAGGCGGCGGGGGACAGGGATTAGGATCGCATACTGCGTCCATGCCGAGCCAGTCGCCGTCATCCGCATTGCAGTCAGCCTCGGTCAGAAGCTCGCAACTGCCATCCGGGAAGCAGCAGGCACCCTCAGGCTGCGGACATGGGTTCGGATCACACGCCGCGTCAATGCCGAGCCAGTCGCCCTCATCCGCATCGCAATCAGCCTCGGTCAGAAGCTCGCAACTGCCATCCGGGAAGCAGCAGGCGCCTTCGGGCTGTGGACACGGATTCGGATCGCAGACAGTGTCCATGCCGAGCCACTCGCCTGTCGGGCAGTGCTCCTCGAAGAGATACTCACACGAACCGTCCGGGAAGCAGCAGGCGCCGAGCTCTTCGCACGGATTCGGGTCGCAGCTTGTCAGCTCGGAATGCCATGTCCCGTCGGCAGCCAGGCAGTCCTCCCCGGTCATGAGATCACAGCTATCGTCGGGCAGGCAGCAGACGCGTTCAGGCTGCGGACACGGATTCGGATTGCAGACTGTATCCTCGCCCTCCCACTCGCCGGGGCGGGAAACGCAGACTGCTTCGAACAGAAGCTCGCATGTGCCGTCCTCGAAGCAGCAGGCCCCGCGCTGCGGGCAGGGATTCGGGCTGCAGCTCGTGAACTCGAAGTACCACTCACCCGGTACTGCCAGGCAGGCTTCCTCAGTCATCATGACGCAATTGCCCGATATGCAACAGACACGGACAGGCTGATCGCATGGGTTCGGATCGCAGACTGTGCCCATGCCCAGCCACTCCCCCTCGCCTCCCTCGGGATCCGCGCAGGCAGCCTCGGTCAGAAGCTCGCAGCTGCCGTCGGCATGGCAGCAGGCGCCGACAGGGGGAGCGGGCTGTGTCGGGGTCTCGTCGTCACTGCATGTGAGAGTGAGAACCGCGCACAGCATGCAGACCACTGCGAGCAGGTCCCACCGGCGGTCGACTGGGATCCGGAACATCAGCGCTCTCCTTTCTCTGATCGACTTCTGGACGGCAGTTGTGCGAACAAACCGGAGAGTCCCGGAACGGAGATCCTCGTTGAGACGGCCCCCTCATGCCGGCCGGTACTATCGCGCCTGGCGCACCCTATCGCATCCTGTCGGCTCCCGCAACCGCCCGGGCCTGCGACCGTGTTGACCGCGTATCGATCAGGATACGCACCCATATCGGCGTCCGGATACCGCGTTGCTACTTCGCCCGCGCACCGGCATACTTCATGAGGTATGCCTGCGCCGCGGGAACCGCACGCAATGTGTCCCGTGCTCCTTTTCCGCGCCCAGTCTGGAACTTCGTCAATGGCCCGGACCGGCCCCGCAGGTTCCGGGCGTATCGACCTCGGCAACCCGCCAGAGGGGGTGTACATATGACCTTCAAGTCCCTTCACCGAACGCCGCGCACCGCGAAGAGAATCCTGCCCGCGACGACCAGGACCGCAATCACGGCATTGACACTCATCCTGCTGTCAGTCCCTGTCCTGGCGCCTCCGGCTTCTGCCGCTCCCTCTGCGGAGGGATCCGCAGGGATGACCTATGTGACCTCGGTCGAGGGGATACACGAATACCGCCTCGACAACGGGCTTCAGCTTCTCCTCTTCCCCGATCCTTCCAGGAGGACTGCGACAGTGGCGATCACATACCTGGTCGGTTCGAGGCACGAAAGCTACGGCGAGACCGGCATGGCGCATCTCCTGGAGCACCTCATGTTCAAGGGTTCGAAGAACCACCCCAACATCCCGGACGAGCTGACGGCACGCGGCGCGAGGCCGAACGGGTCGACCTGGGCGGACAGGACCAACTACTTCGAGAGCTTCAACGCCACCGAGGACAACCTGCGCTGGGCCATCGGCCTCGAAGCCGACAGGATGGTGAACGCACTCCTCAGCCCCGAGGACCTGGAATCGGAGATGACCGTGGTCCGCAACGAGTTCGAGATCGGGGAGAACAACCCCGAACGCGTACTCAGCCAGCGGATCCTGTCCACCGCATACCTTTGGCACAACTACGGCAACTCCACCATCGGAGCGCGTTCCGACATAGAGGGCGTCCCGATGGAGAGAATCCGCGCCTTCTACGAAACCTGGTACCAGCCCGACAACGCCGTTCTGGTCGTGGCGGGGAGATTCGAGCCGGAGTTCGTCCTTGCCGAGGTCGTCGACACGTTCGGCAGGATCCCGCGGCCCGCGAGAGTGCTCCCGCAGACTTACACAATGGAGCCTCCGCAGGACGGTGAGCGCACGGTGACGCTGCGCAGGGTCGGCGATTACCAGGCGATGGGGATCGCATATCACGTCCCCTCAGGGTCGCATCCCGACTTCGCAGCGGTTCAGATCCTGGCGCACATCCTGGGTGATCAGCCCTCGGGACGCCTCTACAGGGCGCTCGTGGAGTCCCGCATGGCGACGAGCGTCGGCGCCTGGGCCAGGCAGTTCCGCGACCCGACGACGATCTTCTTCCAGGCAAGGGTTCGCCGGGACCGTTCCCTCGAAGATGTGACCGGGGAGATGCTGCGGATCGTCGAGGGCGCCGGGGTGGAGCCTCCGACGGACGAGGAGATGGAGAGGGCCAGGAAGGCGCTCCTGCGCAACTGGGAGACCTCGATGCGCAACAGCCAGGGCGCGGCGATCGGGCTTTCCGAATGGGCCGCCATGGGCGACTGGCGCCTCCTCTTCCTGCACCGCGACAGGCTGCGCGAGGCGACCGCCGAAGATGTGCAGCGGGTCGCGGCGTCATACCTTGTCCGGAACAACAGAACGCTGGGAACCTACATCCCGACGGACGCCCCCGAACGGGTGGAGATCCCGCAACCGCCCGACCTGGAGGAACTCCTCTACGGTTATACAGGCGGGGAACCGATGGCGGAGGGCGAAGAGTTCGACCCGCGGCCTGAACGGATCGAGGAGATGATCCTGCGCGCGGAACTCCCTTCCGGACTCCGGCTGATCATGCTGCCGAAGAAGACCAGGGGCGGGTCTGTGCACTTCCAGCTCCAGCTTCGTCTTGGAAACGAGGAGGCCCTGCAGGGTTGGCGGACCGCGGCGGACATGGCAGGCAGCATGCTCATGCGCGGTACGGAGAAGCGCACGAGACAGGAGATCCGTGACGCGCTTGACGACATGCACACCCGCATGCACGTCGGAGGAGGCGCCAGTTACGCTAATGCCGGAGGCGAAACCACCCGCGACCACCTGGCCGGCGTTCTGCGCCTGGCCGCCGAGATCCTGCGCGAGCCCGCGTTCCCGGAGACGGAGTTCGATCAGCTGCTGGAGCAGCGGCTGATCTCGCTGGAGGAATCGAGGACCGATCCGCGCACGCGGGCGGCAAACCTCATCGACCGCCACCTTTCGCCCTGGCCCCCGAACGACCCGCGCTACCAAGCGACTGTCGAGGAGCAGATCGAGGAACTGCAGCATGTCACCGTGGATGAACTCCGCGAGTTCCACCGGGAGTTCTACTGCGCCGGCAGCGGTGAGCTGGCGATTGTCGGCGACTTCGATCCGCAGGTAATCCGGGACCTGGCCGTTGAGCTGTTCGGCGACTGGAACTGCGGCGTCGAGCCTGTGCGCCTGGCCGGGGGATACCGCGAGATCCGCCCGATCCGTGAGGTGATCGAGATCGCGGACAGGGAGAGCGCCGCGTTCCGTGCCGGGATGCGGCTGAACATCCGCGATGACGACCCGGACTACCCGGCTCTGACCCTGGCCTCCTTCATGACCGGCGGAGGGTTCCTGAACTCCCGCCTCGCTACGCGGATCAGGCAGGACGATGGCCTGAGCTACTCCGTCGGAGGATGGTTGTCCGCGAGCGCGTTCGAGCGGGACGGGTGGTTCGGCGCCCATGCGATGTACGCACCGCAGAACATCGAAGCACTGGAGCGCGCCTTCCGGGAGGAGATCGAGCGGATAGTCGCCGACGGCTTCACCCCCGAAGAGGTGGCCGAGGCCAAGTCCGGATGGCTGCAGGGCAGGGAGATGTCCAGGGCCCAGGAGCGTTCGCTGGTCTGGACACTGACCGGCAGGGAGCGCGAGGGCCGCGATCTTCTCTGGGATGCGGCGTTCGAGGAGAAGGTCTCGCTTCTGACTCCAGAGGAGATCCACGAGGCGGTACGCCGGCACATCGACCCGGCCGGGATCTCGATTGTCCACGCGGGGAACTTCCAAAGGGACACCGAGGATCATCCAACTCTTCACGGAGGATATTCAGAGTAGCCATGCTTCGATCACATTCACGGATATCGACGATTCTTGCGCTCCTTGCAGCCATCTGTCTTCCTGCCATCTCCCCTGCCTCTGCCGGTGAGACAGGGTCGCCACCCTCCGGCGACGCGGTCACGCTGGAGGAGGCGATCCTGATGTCGATCGCGTGCGATCCGGCGCACTCGGCGGCGGCTGCGGCTGTCTCGGCTGCCTCTGCAGACCTGCTGGAGGCAAGGGGAAGCTGGATCCCCACTCTGTCCGTGAGCTCCGGCTACCTGAGCTCCAGCGACGAGCGGGTCGATCAGACAACCGGCCGCCTTGTCAGCGAGAGCTACACTGCGCAGGCGTCGGCCGGTCTTCTCATCTTCGGCGGCGGAAGGCGTCTCTTCGCGCAACAGGCTGCGTCAGCGGGCCTGGCGGCTGCAGAGGCGGATTACCGGGCCCGCAGGTTCGAGACGATCCTCCGGACTACGGAGTCCTTCTATACAGCCGCAGCGGCTGCGGATCTGCGGAAGCTGGCCGGGCAGCGACTGGAAAGGGCGCAGCAACAGCTCGCCTTTGCCCAGGCAAGGCTGGACCTGGGAACTGTAACGGCTTCCGATGTCCTGCGGGCCGAGCTCGAGCTCGGCAATGCAGAGCTCGCGGTCCTGGAAGCGGAGGTTGAGCTGCGCACATCTGCGCTCCGGCTGGGAAGGCGTATCGGCATCGCGGGCGAGATCCACCCTGTCGAGGGAGCCCTGCCTGACCGTGCGCCGGACCTCCCGGCAGTCCTGGAACTGGTGCGAAGTGCGAGACGCGACGCCCCGGGCGTCCTCTCCGCCAGGGAGCTGCTGCGCGCGCGGGACAGGGACCGGATCCGGCGATACGGGGCGTACCTGCCTTCCGTCAGCCTGAGCGGCGGTTATGACTGGTTCGCCTTCGACTTCCCGCCGGACCGCAGGAGCTGGAGCCTTCGACTGTCCGCTGTCCTCCCGATCCTGGACGGTTTCCAGCGGGAGGCGTCCGTGAAGCGAGCCGCGGCGTACCTGGATCTGGCAGAGGTGCGACTTCGCGACGAGGAGCTTGCGGTGGGCGTGGAGGTTGAAGCAGCCGTCGGCCGGATCGAGGCGGCCGAGGCGCGTGTTGCGATTTCAGACCGGGCGGTAGGGCTTGCCCGGGAGGACTTGCGCGTTCTGGAAGAGCGGTATCAGCTTGGCGCCGCCGCAATCCTGGATCTCCAGACTTCTCAAGTGGCCCTGACGGAGGCGGAAGCGGCTGCCGTGCGGGCGCGGCAGGCCCTGGGAACTGCCGTGGCCCGCCTGGAGGCGATCCTGGGAGAGTTCATCGGTGGGGGTATTCGTGAGTAGAACCCGCTGCAACATGCTTGGTGGAGTGGTCATCTGTTCCGCGGCTCTCTTCCTGTTCATGTCCGGTTGCGGAGGTGACGGCGCATCGCAGGATTCGCAGACGCCGGCCGCAGGCTCGGGCAGCGGCCCGGGCAGAGGCGGGGGCGCCTTCTCCGGGGGGCCCAGGGCTTCGGGGCCCGTTGCCGTTGAGGTCGCTGTCGTCGAGAAAGGCTCCATCGCGCGGGCAATCACCGTGTCGGGCGTGGTTGAACCGATCCGTACAGTGGGCGTCAACAGCAGGCTCAGCGGGGCTGTCATCTCGGTCCACGCCGAGGAGGGCGACGCAGTGCGGCGCGACCAGATCCTCGCCCGGATGGACGACCGCGAGCTCAAGGCCGAGCTGGAGGCGGCCGAGGCTGCGTTCCAGGTGGCCGAGGCTGCGTACTCCAGGGCTGTCCAGCTTCGTGAGCGGCTGGTGATAACGGTGCCGGAATACGAGCGCGAGCGAACCGCCAGCGTGGCCGCCGCTTCCCGTCTCGACCAGGTCAGAACCCGCCTCGACTTCGCAACCATCAGGGCCCCCCTTGACGGTATCGTTACGCGAAAGCAGATCGAGGCCGGGGATCTGGCCGCCCCACAGAGCCGCCTCTTCGAACTGGCCGACATGTCGGTGATGGTCGTGCGCGTTCAGGTATCCGAGCTCGAGGTTGTACACCTTCGCGAGGGCGACGAGGTCACCATCGCCCTCGACGCATTCCCCCGCCGGGAACTCCGGGGCAGGATCCGGCGCGTATTCCCCTCCGCAGACCCGGCAACCCGCCTCGTGCCTGTGGAGGTAGCGCTGGAAGGCGAGGCCCGTGCGCTTGCCCGCCCCGGGTTCCTGGCGCGCGCCACCTTCGCGCTGGAACGGCATGACGATGTACTGCTGGTCCCTGCCTCCGCCATCGTCGCGAACGGCGGAGCGGAAACGGTCTTCGTCGTCGAGGGGGAGATTGCTGAGAGCAGGCGTGTCTCCACGGGGCTCAGCTGGCTCGGGAGCATAGAGGTCACCTCCGGTCTTCAGGCGGGAGAAGAGGTCGTGACCCTCGGAAACAACATGCTGCGTGACGGGGCAGCGGTGCGTGCGGTGGAGCCTGCGAGGGAGGCGGACCGGGAAGTGTCATCCGTTCCTGCCGGGGGATCACAACCATGAGCAACCGCCACGCATACCGGGGACTCCCCGGATTCTCCATTCGCAGACCGGTGGGAACGGTCATGCTGGCCTCGATCGTCGTCGTGGTCGGCGCATTCTTCCTGTCGGGCCTGCCGCTGGATCTTCTCCCCGGCATCGTCTATCCCCAGATCCGCGCCGGCGTGACGAATCGCGGGGTCGAGCCCGCGGTCCTGGAGGAGACCGTGGCCAGGCCTCTCGAGACAGCGCTCGCCACCACCGAAAACCTGATCCGCATGGAGACGGATATCCAGGAGGGGCGCGTGGGGGTGAGCCTGCACTTCTCGTATGGGACGAACATCGACTTCGCCCTGCAGGACGCCTCCAAGAATCTCGACCGAGCCCGGGCGGCCCTCCCCCCGGATGCCGACCCTCCCACCGTTTTCAAGTTCGATCCTTCGCAATTCCCCGTTTACGAGGCGGCTTTCTCCTCGGAGACCAGGGACCTGGTTTCCCTGCGCGACTGGGCCGAGTACAGGCTGCGGCCCCAGCTTCTCACCATCGAGGGGATCGCATCGGTCGACGTCTCGGGCGGACTTGCCCGGGAGGTGCAGGTGATCCTGGACCAGGAGCGGCTGCTGTCCTACGGACTCACCGTCTCGCAGGTGATAGAGGCAGTGCGCAACGCCAACCAGGACGTCGCCGCGGGGCGCGTCTCATCCGAAAGGCGCGAGGTGCTCGGCAGGACCGAGGGGAAGTTCCGCACGGTGGAGGATGTCAGGTCGGTTCTGCTGTTCCTTCCGGGAGATGGGCGCGTCCCCCTGTCCGAGGTTGCGGTGGTCCAGGACACGAATCGCGAGCAGAGGCTCTGGGCGAGGCTGGATGGAGCCCCCGCGGTCAAGATCTCGGTACGGAAACAGCCAACCGCCAACACCGTCGCCGTCGCCGACCAGGTGGAGGCACGCCTGCAGGATCTTGCCTCCACCGGCTTCATACCGCGGGATGTGGCCTTCAACACGATCCAGAATCAGGCAGACTTCATCCGCAGTTCGATCAACTCCGTGAGGAACGCGGCGCTCCTGGGGGCGACTCTTGCCATGTTCGTGGTGCTTCTGTTCCTCGGGTCGCTGCGCAAGACCTTCATCATCGGGCTGGCGATCCCCCTGGCCGTGCTCTCCACCTTCATGATGATGGGTATGTCCAGGCTCACGCTGAACATCATGACCCTGGGCGGGCTGGCGCTTGGAGTGGGGCTTCTGATCGACAACTCGATCGTGATGATCGAGAACATCTTCAGGCGGAGAGAAGAAGGGATCGCCGATCCGAAGGAGGCGGCTCTCGCGGGCTCCGGAGAGGTGCAGGGGGCGGTGACTGCTGCGACGGTGACGAACCTGGCGGCCGTCACGCCGTTTCTCCTGATCTCGGGGCTTGCGGCCATGATCTTCCGCGAACTCATCCTCACAATCTCCTTCGCAATCCTGGCGTCGCTCTTCGTCGCGCTCACCGTGGTGCCGATGCTGGCCTCGCAGCTCGCGAAGGTGCGTTTCTCCAGCGGGATCAACCGCTTCCGTCCGATTGCGGGATTCGATCGATTCCTCGGGCGGGTGCGCTCCGGCTACAGGCGGCTTGCGGCTGTCGTGGTTGTTAGGGGTCGCTGGGCCGTGCTCGGCGCCGCCGTCCTGATGCTTGTCGGCATTCTGGGACTGACCCGCGGGCTGGGCACCGAGTTCCTTCCCCAGGTGGATGACGGAAATGTGAGGATCTGGATCAACCTTCCCCCGGGCTCTGCAGCGCCGGAGACCAACCGTGTGGCCCTGGAGATCGAAGAGCTGATCGCCACAATGCCCGACGTCCGCGCGGTCTTCGCGGTGGCCGGGGGTTTTCTCTGGGGGGCCGGCACAAGCGAGCGTGGCAGATCCGGAAGCATCGACGTCGTGCTGGAGCCTGTCAACCGACGGGAGATGAGCGCCGACGCCTGGGTCCGCTCCCTGCAGGGGAAGATCCAGCAGCGCGGTTTCCCGGGCGCCCGGATCGCCGTCCGTCCCCCGAGGATCCGCGGCCTGCGCACATCCATCGCCGGTTCGGCCGTCGCGCTGGATGTGCAGGGGGATGACCTGATGGAGCTCCAGCGGATCGCCGGGACCCTCATGGCGGAACTCAGCGACATCCCTGGCCTGCAGAACCTCGAACCGTCCGCCGACGAGGCAAGCCCGGAGCTTGTCATCCGTCTCGACCGGGAGCGCGCGGCTTACCTGGGCCTCAGCGCGGCCGCAGTAGGGCAGGCGATCAGGACCGCGCTGGACGGCACTGTTCCGACGCGCTTCACCTCCGGGAACCAGGAGTACGACCTGCGAGTCATGTTTCCCCGCGAGCGGTTCACCAGCCCTGAAGAGCTGGAGTCGATCGCCCTCTTCCCCGGACGGGCAGGCGGGGCGCCCGTGTACCTGCGCGACGTGGCGACGGTGCGCACAGCATTGGGTCCGACAACAATAATGCGGCAGAACCAGAATCGCGTACTCCGCCTCACCGGCGACATCATATCGGAGGTGGCCAGTGTCGGGGAGGTGAACCAGGAGATCCGCAGCAGACTGGCCGCAATGACCCTCCCGGAGGGGTACGGTGTGATCGTCGGCGGCGATGAGGAGGCGATCCGGGAGAACAACCGCACCCTGACCATAGTCGTTCTGATGGCGGTCTTCCTGGTCTTCGTCGTCCTCGCGGTCCAGTACGAGAGCCTGGTGAACCCCTTCGTGATCATCCTTGCCATCCCCCTTTCCCTGATCGGTGTCGGTCTCCTCCTGTGGCTGTCCGGCACAACCCTCAGCGCACCAGTTCTCCTGGGGGTGATCCTCCTGGCGGGCATTGTGGTCAACAACGCGATCCTGCTGGTTGAGTACACCGAGCGGGGGCGGCGGGAGCGTGGCCTCTCACGCGAAGAGGCTGTTGTGGAGGCGGGCGCCGTCAGGCTGAGGCCGATCGTGATGACGACCCTCACAACCCTGTTCGGGATGCTCCCCCTCGCCCTGGGCCTCGGGCAGGGCTCCGAGCTGATGCGGCCCCTGGCGATTGCCGTGGTTGGCGGGCTGTCGGTCAGTACCTTCCTCACCCTTTTCGTAGTTCCCAGCGCATATCTGATTCTGAACCGCGCATCCGAACGCCTTGCCGTTTGGCTGACCGGAAAGAAACCATTGCCGATGCGGGTGGGTTCGCCTCAGGAGGCTATGCGCCCGGAGGCGTAGCTGCGCCATATCACAGCCTCCTGCGACAATTGGCCTTTTGATCTGTCTTGTCTCATCATGTAATGATACAGGATGTATCATTACACAGAGTGGTCTGGCCGGGCCGCGTGAGGGGGTGTCGGGGCATCGGGGATTACGAATCTCCTTCTCATTCCAGGACCGGCAGGTGCATAATTCTGTCGCCGTCGTTTGCAGGCCCTTGATGCCATGTCGGCCGCAGAGCATCGAGGCAACGGCAGACGTCGGGACGGGAGCATCCCGTTTTGGTTACACGCCGGCCGGCGGCAGCGCAGAGCGTGTGGTGGATGTCTTCCCGCTTCCGGTATTGCGGCTGTTCGCGAACAACGTTTAGAGGAGGTAGGCCATGCGATCATTGCTGATGGTCTTGTTACTGTTACCAGGCTTTGCGGTCCCTTCTCAGGCTGCTGAAGAGACGATCTTCAACAGCCCCGGAGAATCGTACGACGTCCACCAGGCGCCGGATGAGATCTTCAACTGGAGCAGGGATGTCCTTTTCACAAACGGTCCCTTCTACAACTGCGAGAACTGCGGCGGGGCCGGCATTCACTGGTCCGTCCTTCAGGACGTGATGTGGGGTGAGAACACCTATGGTTTCGGCGCGCAGATCACGGCAGACAACAGGATGGCCGATGACTTCGTGATTCCTGCAGGCGAGACATGGCACATCACCGGTGTCACCTTCTTCGTGTACCAGACCGGCAGTGGCCTGCAGTCCACGATCAACGACGTCAGGATGGTGATCTACAACGCGTTGCCGGCCGGCATCGACAACAACATCATCTACGGCGACTGGGGCACGAACCTGCTGGATGCGACATCATGGTCGAGCATCTACCGCACACTCGAGTCCGCTCCCGGAGGCACGACCCGTCCGATCATGGCAGTCACCGCCGGGGTGGATGCTGTGCTGGGAGAGGGCCAGTACTGGGTCGGCGCCATGTTCGGCGGCACGCTGAGCTCGGGGCCATGGGCTCCGCCCATCCCGATCATCGACGACTGCGACACCGGCGATGCGCTTCAGAGCACAACCGGCGGCGCATTCGCCTATGTCACCGACTCGGGCAGCTTCTGCCAGAAGGGCCTCCCCTTCATTGTCGAAGGCGAGATCCAGCCGACACCGACCGAGAGGAGCAGCTGGGGCGAGATCAAGGCGCTCTTCCGCTAATCCGCGAGTCTCACTGCTACATGAAGGGCCGCCCTCCGGAAGGAGGCGGCCCTTGCCGCACGCGGTTCCATAGCATCATCACGCCGGCCTGTTCATCTCCTGACGAGTGCGCAGGCCTGGCCGGTTATCACCTGAAAACAGCCTTCACAGACCCCCACGAGCTCTCGATGGTCTTCTCCCACTGCCCCCCGAAGATCCTGAAGCCCGACGGCTGATCCTCCCAGCGCCAGATTCTCCAGAGAGGCTGCCCGTCGGAGGCGGTCTCGTCCGGGTACTCTTTGAAGTAGAAGGTGCCGAACCCGCCTGACACTTTCAGCAGCAGGTACTCCCCATCTTCGGTGCGCATGTGGATCCGTAGTTCCACCTCGGTAGCATGCACCTTCCACGTGTCGGGGTACTCGTGGGCGGATGTGTCTGCAACGGACTGGACGAACCCCAGTTCGATACGGTCAACGCGGTCCGAGGTGAACATCCCCTCCGTGGCGAAACTCTCATCCACAAGACCCCACTGTGGTGGAATCCCCGGATCCTGAACGACATCATCCGGGCTGAACATGAAGATGAAGTCTTCGGAGAAGAGTTTGAGATACTCCTCCAGATCGCCCTCCACATACGCAGTGATCAGGTTCTCCAGGCAGTTTGCCGGAGACGACTGGGGCAGAAACGGATCCGGATCGGGATCCGGCTTCACGCTGTTGTCATCATCCCCGCATCCGGCTGCGAATGCGATCAGCACACCGATGCAGAACACACTCCACAGGTTCCTGGATCTCATGGCAGTTCCTCCTTTCGATACTCCCCGCCGGCATCCGGCACGACTCGGCGCAGCCAGTCCATTGCACCCTCCGTCCGTTCCCATGACTTCCTCAGATGATCCACCGCCCAGGCAACCTCCTCCTCGCTGCCGCGGTAAATCGTGGTCAACCACGTCTGAACCGGAGGCTCCCTGAGGCCAAGCAGGAAGAGGGCAACAAGACGATGTGCATCAACCGCCTTCCTCAAGGCGTCCGCCGCGGCGCGCGATGCCGGGTCGAGCCTGTACAGCGCCAATGCCCTGGCGTAGGGCCCCATGAGCTCGAGGTCTTCGCGGCGCTCCATCTCGAACTTCAGCAGGTCCCTGTCAGCGCGGCTCAGCAGGAGCAGCTCCAGGTACGAGTAGCGCACCCCCTGGTTGTCGCCCGGGTTGAGTTCGAGGAGTTCCTCCATGTCGCGCCTCGCCCCTTCGTACTCCCCTCTCTGCATCAGGAGCTGCGCCCGGCCCAGCAGGGCACGCATGAAGGGCCTTGTCTCGAGACGCGCCCAGAAGGTCACGAGCGGGTCGTCAAAGATCCTCGGGCCGAGATTCCTTCGCCCGGTTTCCACGCCGAGGTCGTACCGCCTGAGCGCCTCCTCGTCGTCAAAAGCGCTCTCCGCCAGGGTCGCATGCGCGTCCGCGCATTCCGGGCAGATTTCCAGCGCCCTGCGTGCCATCTGGATCCGGCGGCGGCCCCTGACTTCGAACGCCTGGTAGATTACGTCCTGCGCCTGCTCCAGCGGGGTCGATCCGGGCACGTGCGTCACCTGATTCCCCACGAACCTCTTCCTGACCCTGTCGCCCGCCTTCTTCATGGACTTGCGCCGCTCCGCAGCCATGTGCCGGCTCATGTTCAGCATCAGCCTCTCCATCGATCTGAAATCCAGAATCGGCCCCTCGGGGGGCGCGGGATTGTCCGGGATGATTGGGAGTGTGAGAAGCGGCATCGCGAGGCGGACTGCGCGGGGGCCGTCGTCTGTCTCCACAGTCCTTTCCCACTCGGCCGAGTCGATCTCGTCCTCCGTGGTAAGAACCAGAGTCCTGAGGATCCCCTCCAGGAATGCGAGCCGCTTCGCGTCGGGTTTTCGCAACCCGCTCCTGCCGTAGCGCATGACAACCGGGTACGCATTCGGCCCTGCCAGGGGGAGATTCTCCCTTTCCCAGAGTTCCGAGTCCGCTATCGGGATTTCGTGCACTGCACGATACTCCATGGCCCAGAACCCCGGCCTCGGGGGGTACAGATCGGCGTTGATCGGCAGTGGAACGCTCTCCTTCAGGATGTTGTTCCACTCGATCATCGATGAGAAGAACGCGAATGCCACCTTCCTGTCACCCTCCTTGGCAATGGGGCTGAACCAGCCCATCCTGGCTTCGGGCCGGTACGACTTAACCTGCACCAGGTCCAGGGAGTTTATGTGCCGCCATGGCCGGGCCCTCTAATACTGCACAGCCGCATCCGCGAATGCCCGGACCCTTCCGAAATCGACACCCTTCCCCTCAAGGTATCCGGGTTCGGATCCCGTATTTTTGTATAACTCCCCGCGCAGCATGATGGCCGCCACTTCCGCGAGCGGGAGTTCGTCCTTTACCTTGACGCGGATCCCCATGCGCACAAGTACATCTCCGAGCGCTTCGGCCAGGTCCGGTGCCGTAACGGCTATGGATCCGGGCAGGCGACTGAAGCCTTCCACTCCGGTGATCGCGGCCTGAAGGGAGTCCAGCACACCTGTGGAGGGTTCCCCTCCATGTGGCAGGGGAACCACCCTGTAACCGTCAGTCCCGCTCGCCCAGATGACCGCATCGGGCCTGTAGTACCCGCCAGTCTTCTCATCCCTGATCCACGCAGGCAGACGGAAGCATGCGCACTCCCAGGAGTCCTCCGGACGACGTGGCAGTGATCGAAGAGATTCTGGATTCCAGGGAACTGGCAGCAGATCCACAATCGACCTCTCGGGCATTGAAGCCATTGGATACAGAATGATGAACAGCCAGGCTTTCGCCCGCTGCCTGCATGGGTCGCACCAGGCTCCTCACGTTTCAAAGGGAAATGTAGCATCCTCTGGACTGCCGGAACAATGTCCATGTGAAGAGTCGATGCGATGGGATGTACAATCCTGTGTCTGCTGCAGCCCGGATGTCGCAGGTGTCCGGTGATGTGTCCGCTAGACACCAGGCAGCGGCTTCAGCAGTGTCCTGTCGATCAGCCCTGCGAGTGTGCGGTGATCGACACGGCGATCATAGCAGCCTACCTGTAACCACCCGCAGGCACAGCCTTCTCCTGTGGCGCGAAGGTCTGCCCGGGCGGCGTGTCGGTCAGGTAGTCACGGCTCGTTATCGCTCCTGAGGGCGACATGTCGAACACATGCCACCACAGGCCCGAACCGGTCCCCGGTACCGTGAAGGTACGTACAAGCTGCGAACCGCTGTATACCCGTACCACCGCATTGGAAGCTGTAAGAGAGGGCGTCCCGCTGTAGTTGTGCACGGCGTACTTGTATGGACCGGTCAGCTGATGAATCGTGATCGTCTCGGGGCCCTCGCCGTCCATATGGTCCATGTCCAGTTCAGCGTAGGGGGGGGAGGATGCATTACCCCGATTCGACCAGTAGACGTGGTAGTCGTCGCCAATCCACAGGTGCGAATCGAGGTCGCGCGGGGTGGTGCCCCACGTAAGGACAATCCGGTACTGAGAGCCCTGGATCGTCGGGCTCATCACGATGTTGACCTCGACTGGACTGCCCGCAACGGAAGCCTCTCTGATCTCGGTGATGTAGCCGTCCTTCTCAGCGGTTACGGTGTACGGACCGGCAGGCAGATCCGCAAAGCCATAGGCGCCGTCGGATGAGGTCACCGTCGTGCGCTGCGCTGTGCCCGAGAGTGTGACCGCAACCCCGGCAATGGCGGCGCTGTTGGTCGCATCGATGATCCTTCCCGACAGCCCTCCTCCATCCTGACCACAGATCGGGTTGTCGCGCTCGATTACAAAGGCAGCCCAGGTGTTGCGGAAGCGGTCGGCGAACTGCTCCTCGTGGAACGGGTAGACCCTCACCGCAACACGCCGGTCCCGAATCTCCGATTCAGCCACTGACCAGGCGTCGACCGCCTGGGCGATCAGGTTGAGTCGGAGGTTCTCCGCTGATGCCGTAAGTACCGTCTCCACAGTCTGGCCGAACGCCGTCATGTTCATGCCTTGAACGGGGCCGGTTGCAAAGGCGGTGACAACAGAGGTCAGGTTCAGCAGTCCACTGAGCCGGCTCTTTATAAGAACTGCTATCTCTTCCCAGGTCTTGCAGTACAGGATGTAGTCTTCACCCACTTCGACAACGTCGCTCAGGTAGAATGACTGGATCCTGTACGAGTCGAGGATGAATGAGATCTGGGCCGCGGCGAGTGTGACCACAACCAGCACCAGGGTGATGAACACCAGCTGCTGGCCGTCCTTGTCGAGGGCCCTTGTCACACCGGAGCCAAAACGTGCAGCGATCTCCTCGGGAGTCCCCTGAATCAGCGCCGGCACGTAGGTGCCGCTGGGATCGTGCAGGAACAGAAGCGACTTGTTCATGACCTCGTCGTAGGAAATCTCGAGGTCCTTCACCGGAGCGCCGGCCTGATTCTTCACGGTGAGTTCGTAGGTCACGGTCTCGTTCGGTATGATCTTCGAACTGGTGATCCGTATGCGGCCGGACGTGTCCGTCACCTCATTGATGGCGTCGTCTTCATATGTATGCGTTGGAGGAGGAGGTGGTGGTGGAGAGGATCCGGTGGGGCTGGACTTGTCTTTTCCACAACCCAGGAAGAGAAGGTGGGCGATGGCAAAGAGCGCCATCCATGTGGGGACCTTCATCGATCTAATCATGGCTCTCGTGTTCCTCCTCTGGTCTCTCCTGCCGGCAAAGGGGCCATTGCCAGGCCGTCCCACGGCCGGGCGCAGCGCATCGTACCATCCGGCAAGGGGTCGTGTCAGCCATCCGTCTCCCCGGTCACCCGCATCCCTCTCCATGGCTTGCATGGAATCCTGGCTTCCCGGGCAGGTTGGCCGGGGCTCTTTCGGGACGTCATCGGCGACGCAGCCCCCCTGGCCCACACGGTTCGCGAGTCCTCTACTGCAACACCGGGAGTGCGCGCGAACAGTGCGGGCTCGTAGAACCTCCCGGTCATGGCGTAGTGGGTGTCAGGTGGCGATGGTCCGAGGGTCTTCACGGAGAGGTGTGCCATGGCGCGGCGTATGGCCCACTCCTCCGCCTGGCTCACGAGGCTGCGGCCGAGCCCTTGCCTGTGGTACTCCATGCGAACCTGAGCCGTCCTTCAGCAGCCGCGGATGGCTATCCGCCGGGTCTTTCGATCCTTCCGTCGGGATACTTCGCGAACCGCTCGAGCCCCGGTCCGTGAACCATCTCCCGCTCAGGCCACGGCCAGCCGCCGAAGCGAGTCCTCTCGTAATCGTCGAACGCCTGCCTGATTTCCGCCTGCGTGTTCATCACGAACGGCCCATGCTGAACCACCGGTTCCCCGATCGCCCTCGCCTGAAGTACCAGGACCTCCGTGGTCGACTCGCCGGCAACCAGCTCCATCGGGATCTGGCTGTCCAGTTGGAACCCCCGGGCGCCCTCGACCCTTATGCCGTTCAGCATCGCGCCACCCCCCTCGAAGAAGTAGGCCATGCGCGTGGCCGATGAAGGCGCCGTCGGCAATCTGACTGTCCCGCCGGGCAGAATGCGGATCAGCCAGATGCCGACCTGACTTTCCGGCCGGCTCGCCCAGCTGTCCGGCGGTGGATCCAGGGCTTTCCGGTCTTCCCAGGACCCGGCTATGAGGTTGACGTGTACACGTCCGTCATCGAAATGCAGCTGCGGGATTTGCTCGCTCCAGAACATGGCGAAGTGGGGTTCGACCATCTTGCTGCGCGCCGGCAGATTCAGCCAGATCTGGAAGAGCTCGAGATGGTTCTCCACATCGTCGCGCAGCAGCGGGAACATCTCCGAATGCTGGATGCCACTTCCCGCAGTCATCCACTGCACATCCCCCTCGCCATAGCGGCCGGCGGCCCCCATGGAGTCGGAGTGGTCCACATACCCTTTGCGCACAACAGTGACCGTCTCGAAGCCCCGGTGCGGGTGGACCGGGAAACCGGGCACTGTTTCTCCGTGATACATGCGGAACCCGCCCCTGATCTGGAAGTCCCGTCCCATCGGCCGCCCGCGCAGGAGCTTCGGATCAGGACCAAAGTTGGCGGTCCCCGGCGGATAGCGGTCATCGTGATGAACGCAGAAGATGAACGGCTCCTGCACAGGCCACTGAAAGCCCAGATCAAACTCCGACTTGATCACTGGAAATCCTCCCGCTTCGTCGGCAGCGGCTTCGGCGCCCCGGCGCCAGAGCCCTGTCCCGACTGCCGCGCCGAACCACGCAAGGCTTGCCACAAAGCCACGGCGAGTTAGATCAGGTGTCATGATGGTCTCCCCCGGGAACTCTACGCTCACCCGGCCATGCAGTGCAAAGCAATGCAGTTGCCCTCAACATCCTCAGACGCAGCGGCCTGTTCAGGTCCTCCAGCCGACGTCCTCGGATACAGGAGATTGCCACCGCATGATCAACCACGGCTGTCTCCCCCGCGTTCATCTGAGCGCACAACCGAAACGTCTGCTGAGGGCCTACTGCGCCTGCACCGAGACCGACGCCGGGAACCAGAGCGTCGTCAATCTCCGTGCGATCCCGCAGCGCATGGGGGACCGCCCGACGAACTCGCCGTCGGCAAAGATCTCGCGGGGCGTATCGGCCGTGATCTCGACTTGACGCGCGGTAGCATGCCAGACGCGGGGGTGGGACAGGTGCGTTCCGCGATAGACGCGCGGGAACTGCCGGGCCAGCTCCACCCGCCCGATCTCCCGGACCACGCAGACGTCGAGGAGCCCGTCGTCGACCGCCGCGTCGGGCGCGATCCGCATCCCCCCACCGTAGAAGCTGCCGTTGGCAACCGTGACCATGACTACCGATTCCTCGCGCGTGATGCCATCAAGCGTCACCCGGACCGGGAACGCCTCCAGGTCGCGCAGGGCCAGGAAGACGCAGACTGCGTACCCCAGTGACCCTGGGAGGCGCCCCCGGCGCTCGAGCGCCAGGCGGTTGACGCGGGCATCGAATCCTGCGCAGGAGACGGAGCAGTAGGGGACCCCGTTGACCTCCGGCAGGTCGATCTCGCGCCGGCGCGGCCCGGAGCGGAAGTCCCACTCGAGAATCGAACCTCCGCCCTGGTGAAGTGCCCGGGCGAAATCGTTGCCGCGCCCCGCCGGGATCAGGCCGAAGGGGATCTCCTCCGTGCAGAGAGCCGGCAGGGCGGCGTGGAGCGTGCCGTCTCCCCCGGCCAGGAGCAGGCCGTCGAAGCCTTCGGCGCGGGCATCATGGATCCGCGCGCGCATCGCTTCGGTGCCGGATGGCGCCTCCCATTCACAGCGGTGAGGTCCGGCTGCGAACCCCCGCCGGATGCGGCGCACGAGTGCGCGCCCGCCGGAGCCACCGGCGAGTGGGTTGATCAACGCGAGCAGGCGCATTCCTGCGCAGGCGGAATGGGCAGGACGGG
>CAZWSC010000048.1:0-51470 GCA_964636385.1 uncultured bacterium | reverse complement strand
ACTGTCGAATGGGAGACACCGAGGGTGCGTGCTATCTGCCTGAGCCCTGCTCCTGAGACTGCCAGCACACGCAAGTTCCGGGCCCACTAGAGATGCAGTTTTGGGTCCAGACGGGAAGGGTCAAGCGGAGTCTGCAGAAACACACAGTCGCGAGACGACCTGCCGCATCTGACCCTTTGCAGCTTGGCAGCTGTACCGTAGACTCAGTATGCTGCTCGTGCCCCATGAAGTCGTTCACCAGATTCCACAACACGAGTGCGTGCAGCCTGAGGCCGACTGCCAAGAACGGGGATCCGGTTGAACACCCCAACCCGGTCTGTCCCGGAAGCTGATTCAGGGCAGGCCGACAGAGACAGGGAGTAGACTGAGATGGACCAGACCACTACCGCTAAGATGCCCGCCAGCACGGGAGACCAGCAGACTCTCAAGGATATCACCGAGCGCTTCAGGGCCTTTCTTGCGACCCGCAAACTGCGCATGACACGCGAACGTGAGGAGTTGCTGGCAGCCATGTTCGAAGCGCCGCGGCACTTCGAGGCCGAGGATCTGATCAGGACTCTCAAATCCAGGGACGGTCGTGTAAGCCGAGCAACGGTTTACCGCACTCTGTCTCTTCTCGAGGAGTGTGGGATACTCCGGAAGTCACTCTTCGGCCGCAACCGCCACTTCTTCGAGTCTGTCGTGGGCAGGGTGCATCACGACCACCTGATCTGCATCCGAACCGGGAAGATCATCGAGTTCGAGGACGAGCGGATCGAAACCCTCCAGAAGGAGATCGCCGACAGGTACGGCTTCCGCATGGTGGATCACGTGCACGAGGTCTTCGGGATAAGCCCCGAGGCACAGACGACAGGCGAAGACGCAGAGGAAGACGCCTGACTGGTCCGTCTAGGCCGCCTTCCTTCTCCTGCCCATTGGTCTGCCGCGGCGGCTTGATGCCTTCCCTGACAGGCCAAGTCTGTCCAGGCGGTAACGGAGGCTCCCCCGGCCCATCTGCAGGAAGGCTGCTGCACGCGTGACGTTCCCGTCGTTCCGGCTCAGGGCTGTCTCCAGAACCGCCCGCTCGACATCGTCGAATGAGATGCCCCCCTCGGGAAGGGAGACCTCGGGCATATCCGTACCTGACGGCATACTGTAGACGACAGGCGGAGCCGCAATGCCGATCGGCAGGTCTTCCGCACCAACGATCTCCGATCCCTTTGCAAGGAGCACGATCCGCTCGCACAGGTTAATCAGCTCGCGCACATTCCCAGGCCAGGAGTAGTTGATCAGCAGATCCAGCGCTCCGTGAGACCATTTCATGCGAGATCCCTGAAGACGGCGCGCGAAGTGGTCGAGGAAGTGCCTGGCAAGGAGAGGAATGTCATCAGGCCGCTCGCGCAGGGGCGGCATCTCCAGAACGACGACGCTGAGCCTGTGGTAGAGGTCAGGGCGGAATCTGCCGGCATTGACCTCGTGCCTGAGGTCCCGGTTCGTGGCGGCGATCACACGCACATCCACCTTCAAGGTCTCAGTCCCCTGCACACGGCGGATCACTCCGTTGTCCAGAAACTTCAGGATCTTGACCTGCATCAGTGGATCCAGCTCCCCGATCTCGTCCAGGAAAGCGGTTCCCCCGTCGGCGAGCTCCAGCAGGCCGGGCTTGTCCCGGTGGGCAGATGTGAAGGCGCCGCTGACATGGCCGAACAGCTCGGTCTCGAGCAGGCTCTCAGGAATTGCCGCGCAGTTGACGTCCACGAACGGGCCTTCACGCCGGGGGCTCTCACTGTGGACGGCCCTCGCCAGCATCCCCTTGCCGGTCCCGGTCTCTCCCTGAATCAGCAGGCCTGTAGTGGAACTCCGGGACACGCGGGCCGCGAGATCCAGCAGATCCGTCATCCTTGGGTGCGATCCCAGGAGCCTGTCGAAGCCGGCCAGGGAGCGAGTGTGCCTGTGGCGCTGTCTCCAGTCTCTGGAGAGCGAACGCCCGGCGGCCTGGAGAACCCCCTCCAGGGCATCCTTCTCCAGTGGCCTGAAGAACCAGTGTCGGACCGTCGCGCCCCCGGTTTGCCTGGGGCTCAGGAGTGAATCCTCACGCCCCACCAGGATGATCTGGCAGCGGGCATGCCGGTTTCTGAAGTCACGCAGGCGGTCAGTGAACCCGGCCTCCCCCTCCTCCTCGACCAGCGCGATCTGCGGGTTGATCTCGACCCCCTCAGGACGACACAGTCGTGCGCCATCCAATCCGGGGATCCGGGTCAAACGATGGGGGACTCCGTCAAGGCCTTGCTGAACACACTCGGACAGATCAGGCGAGTTGCCCGCGATCAGGACCTCTATCCGATCCTGTCCGGCGTCTGCAGAGTCTGTGTTGGCTGGCACATCTACTCCGGCAGCCGGCCGGAAGAGACCGAGACCTTACCCGGCCTGAGCATGCGCCCGTCGAATGAATAACCGGGCTCCAGGATCCGGACGATACGCCCCTCGGATGTCTCCTCAGAAGGTTCCGTCAGGACCGCCTCGTGAATCTCAGGGTCGAACTCATGGCCGTCCCGTGTGTCCTGCTCTTCCAGTCCGAGCTGTGCGAGAATGTCTTCGAAACGCTTCAGGATGAGAAGGAGACCCTGGGCGTCCGGCGGCTCATCCGAACCGTCCGAGTGCTCCCGGGCCCTCCGCAGGTCGTCCAGAACCGGAAGGAGCCCGGCCATCACCTCGGCCTTTGCCAGGCGAAACCACTCCTCCTTCTCGCGGGCGACCCGCCTCCTGTAGTTATCGAACTCGGCCTTGAGTCTCTGAAGCTGATCAAGGTATTCGGCGGACAGGTCATCCCCGGAGGTACAGGGTTCTGCGGCCTTCCGGGAATCTTCAGGTTCCTGGGGCCCTTCGTTCACGCGGTCTTCGACTGCGGCCTCTTCGCTTTCGGAAGCCACAGGCTGCTCACCGGCCGGCTCGGACCGCAGTTCCTCCTCCGTCCCCGCGGCTGATCTGTTCAGCTGCCGGCTGTTCTCCTCGTCGCCCCTCTTCCGCCTGCGGAGCCTCCTCGCCATGATGCCTGTCCTGCCTCCAAGACTTCCCGTCTCCCGGACTGTTTGTCAAACGGATGCCTGATCCTCACCAGGCTCCGCATCGCTTCCCGTTTCGCTCCCTGTATCTCTCTTTTCCGACTCGTCCCCACCGGAGGCCTCGTCACTCTCCCCGGCCGCTCCGTCCGCCTCGGATCCTTCAGCCTTGTCTGACGCAGTATCCGCCGCCTCCCTGCGCGCCTCCTCGAGGTAATTCAGCCTCAGCGCAGTCAGCACCTGCCCGAGAAGACTCTGCTCATCACCGGAGAGGTTGCCTTCGGTCCTCTTCTCGATCATGCCCAGCAGGTCGATCGTGAACTTGGCGGCCTCCAGGTTGCGTTCTGCCTCTCCGGTCGCGGGGTTTGCCATCTTCCCGAGGTACAACCATGCCAGCTGCTGCTGCTGCATCAGGAACATCGAGAACAGTGGATCCTGCTCGTACTTGTCGGTCATGGAGTTCCTCCGGAAGCTTGTTCAGATGCTCCGGCAGTCAGGCCGGCGATCTGATCAACCTGCAGATCAACCCTGACCCTGCAGGTCTGTCCTGAGTCTGTGATCTGGCAGAGCCTTCAACCGGGGGCAGGAAGGGCTTATCAACCCTTCCTGTCCTCGTCGACCACCTCGAAGTCCGCGTCCACCGGGCCGTTGTCGTCCTGCTTGCCCGGCATGTCGCCACCCTGGTCGGTCGTGTCCGCACCTGGAGCAGCGGCGCCGGCGCCCTGGGCGGTCTGCTGGTACATCTTCGCAGCCACTCCCTGCCAGACCTTGTTGAGCTCATCGGTGGCGCGCTTGATCTCGTCGGTGTTCCCGAGCTCCGCCGCCTCGCGCAGTCGCTTGATCCGGTCTTCTACGCTTGAACGCTCGCCGGCATCCACCTTGTCGCCGAACTCCTTGAGGCTTTTCTCGATCTCGTATGCGAGGTGCTCGGCCTGGTTCTTGGTGTCGATTGCCTCCCGGCGCTTCTTGTCCTCGGCGGCGTTCGCTTCGGCGTCGCGCACCATCTTCTGGATCTCGTCCTCGCTGAGCCCGGAACCAGCCTGGATCACGATATTCTGTTCCTTGCCTGTGGCCTTGTCCTTCGCTGTGACCTTCAGGATCCCATTGGCGTCGATATCGAAGGTCACCTCGATCTGCGGTATGCCGCGCGGCGCAGGCGGGATCCCGACGAGCTGGAACGTCCCCAGGCACTTGTTGTCCGCCGCCATCTCCCGCTCGCCCTGCAGCACCTTGATCTCCACCGTGGTCTGGCTGTCGCTCGCCGTGGAGAAGATCTGAGACTTGCGGGTCGGGATCGTGGTATTCCGCTCGATCAGTCGTGTGCAGACTCCGCCGAGGGTCTCGATCCCCAGGGAAAGGGGAGTCACGTCCAGCAGCAGCACATCCTTGACGTCGCCTGCCAGCACTCCACCCTGGATCGCAGCGCCGACAGCCACAACCTCATCCGGGTTGACGCCGCGATGCGGCTCGCGTCCGAACAGCTCCCGCACGACTTCCTGCACCTTCGGGATTCGGGTCGAGCCGCCGACGAGGATGATCTCATCGACATCCGACTGCTTCATACCGGCGTCCGACAGCGCCTTCCTGCACGGCCCGACGGTACGCTGGATCAGATCGTCCACGAGCTGCTCGAACTTCGCCCGGGTGAGGGTCATGTTGAGGTGCTTCGGTCCGCTGGAGTCGGCCGTCACGTACGGCAGGTTGATGTCCGTCTGCTGGGTGCTCGAAAGCTCGCACTTCGCCTTCTCGGCAGCCTCGCGCAGACGCTGCAGAGCCATCGGATCCTTGCGGAGATCCACTCCGTCGCTCTTCAGGAACTCGTCGGCGAGCCAGTCCATGACGCGCTGGTCGAAGTCGTCTCCGCCCAGATGCGTGTCCCCGTTCGTCGACTTGACCTCGAACACCCCGTCACCCAGGTCGAGGATAGAAATGTCGAATGTACCTCCGCCGAGATCGTACACCGCGACGCGCTTGTCGCCCTTTCCCTTGTCCAGGCCGTATGCCAGAGCTGCCGCGGTAGGCTCGTTGATGATACGCTTCACGTCCAGCCCGGCGATCCTACCCGCATCCTTCGTCGCCTGACGCTGGCTGTCGTTGAAGTAGGCCGGGACGGTGATGACAGCTTCGGTCACCGTTTCTCCCAGGTGCGCCTCAGCCGTCTGCTTCATCTTCTGCAGCACGAGGGCCGAGATCTCCGGAGGGGAGTAGACCTTGCCACCCGCACGCACGCGCACGTCTCCGGAATCGCCGCTGATCACCTCGTAGGAGACCTGGGAGATCTCGGAGGAAACCTCATCGTACCGGCGCCCCATGAATCGCTTGATGGAGTAGACCGTGTTCCTGGGATTCGTCACGGCCTGCCTCTTCGCGACCGTCCCGACGAGGGTTTCGCTGTCCTTCTTGAAGCCCACGACCGAGGGGGTTGTGCGGTTGCCCTCGGCATTCTCAATCACAGTGGGCTCTCCCCCCTCCATGACGGCCACGCAGGAGTTAGTCGTGCCGAGGTCGATTCCGATGATCTTGCCCATCGAGTGCCACCTCTCTTTGCCAATGCCTCCAGGGATAAGGTCCTTGCCTGCCGCCTGTCCGGCCGGTGGCTCCATTCTGAACCCCGGCCATCTGGACCAGGTGGCAGGCCCGGACCGACCCTGTCATAAGTATCTATTGCCCCAACATCATCACAAGCTCCGTGCCGAATCGGCCATCCTTCAGCCATTTTAGTTGACTGTACAGGAACGAGTTGCAGGGGCGATTTTCCCCTGGGTGGCCGAGCCTGCACGCTTCAGGGCAGATGATTCAGAATGAAACACCCAGGGCGTTCCAGTTTGAGACAATGTGCGCAGGATCAGGCAGGCACCATTCGCCAGACCAGTGACAAGACACCGGGACTCCGCACGAATGCTACAGGCATGACCAGGCGACACCGGGTGACGTCCATGCAGAAAGGGCCATCCATCCTGTAAGCGCCGGCACTCCGTCTTCCGTCCTTGATATTGTCAACGGGGAAAGAGGGCGACCAGATGCGAGAACTTCAGACCGACAGGGAACTGGCCCGGATGGCAGCCTCAGGCGACGCACCTTCCTGGCGACAGATCTACGAAGCAACCTCGGACAGGCTCTTCTCATTCCTGGTCTTCCAGACGGGGGACCGGGAGGAGGCCAGGGATCTACTCCAGATGACGTACGTGGCTGCATTCCGTCACATCGCCACGTTCCGTGGCGAGGCGCCGCTGGAGGTGTGGCTCCGCAGGATTGCCCTGCGCAAGGCGATCGACTGGAAGCGAAGCTGGCTGTGCAGGCTCAAGCGGACAGTCCCGCTCGGCGGCACGCACGAACACCTGAAGGACACATCCGGCCCACTCCCGGGGGAAGGCCTGCGGTTCGAGTCCGAAGGCAGGGCACTCCGCCGTGCATTGGGCATCCTCTCCGGGAAGCAGCGGGCTGTCCTGTTGCTGCGCGAGTGGGAGGAGCGAAGCTTCAGGGAGATTGCCGCAATCGTGGGATGCAACGAGAGCACAGCCAGGGTCCATCACACGCGAGCCTGCAGGCGGATGCGCAGCCTCCTGAACGCCGGTGCTGTTCCCTTCGGTCTGGAGGAGTGGGAAGGAACACGGATATGAAGCAGCTATTCGGTCGCCATCGCGACCGGCTGAGTCGCGAGGAGTCCCGGGCCCTGTGGAACCGCATTCAGGAAGCGACCAGTGAGAGTCCGCCGAGCACCGGCCTTCTGCGTCCGGCATGGGTCGCTGTCGCGGCTGTCCTGATCGTGGCCGGTTCGATCTGGCTACATCAGAGGCGCGATGTAGGGGAACAGATGATGCACAGCCGGCAGGAAGAGATGCACCACGGGGTCTCCGGGCAACTGGCGCAGCAGTACCCCTTGAAGGAGGCTGCAGGATTGGACTCAGTCACACGCATCGTCAGCCCGGGCGTGAGTGCCGCGGATCCTGTGAAGCCGGCTGATGGTTTGGCCGACGGAGACGCGATCGAATCCGGCCGGGAGATCGCGGCGGTACAGGACTCACGGCCGCATGCAAGACCGGGAGGAGCCGAACTCCCGCTCCCGCCTTCGATCGCAAGAGCTTTGGCGCCTTCGGCAGACGCAGAGCAATCCGAACCCGCTCCAACAGAGGTCCGTGTGGATCAGGAGGTCGCCCGACAACCGGAGACAGGCGGACCCGGAGCGGGTTCGGAGCCGCCTTCCGGTACAGCAACGGATCCGGCGCTGGCGGCCGCGTTACCCCCGGAAGCGGAACACCAGCACCGGAAGATGACCCGTCTCGAGGCTGGTGCGGAGAGCCGTTATGCGGAAGTGGCGTCACGCCTCGGCAGGAGTTCATCCACTCCACAGGAGCGGGTTGCAGTGACGGGAACGCATCCGGACGCTGTCTCGCAGTATGTCGCCAAAGCCGCCACCGGAAGCATCGCCGGAACGGTTCGCGGCACTGACGGGACGCCGATCGCACACGCGAGCATCATCGTCCTGAACGAGCAGTACGGCAGCTTCACCCGTAACGATGGAAGTTACCGGATCAGCGGGGTTCCTGCCGGGACGTACTCGCTGTTGGCAGAGAACATCGGCTGTCAGGGGCAGCGGGTGGATGGTGTCGTTGTCTCGGCGAACCAGACCGTGCAGGTGGACTTCGTGCTCCCGGAAAGACCGAAAGCGGCTCATGACATGGTCGAGATCAAAGCGGATCGCCCTGTGCGCACCGGAATGCCTCTCTCCGGAGAGCATCCGTCTGACGCGCCGATCATGAGCCTGCCGACGCACGAAATGTCAGAAATGCTGAGTCTCAAAGCCGGCGTCATCGCCAGAGAGGGCCAACTCCACTTCCGTGGCGGTCACCCCGGGGTGGAGAAGCGGCATATCCCTCCCCCATTCCTCCCGACCACCGGCGGCACGACACTGCCGAACGACCAGGTCTACGACTCGATGTTCTTCGAGCACTACGGAGTGAACCCGTTCGTGCCCGCCGATGAAGACGCCCTCTCCACATTCGCCGTGGATGTCGACCACGGATCCTACACGATCACGAGACGCTACATCGAAGGAGGCCATCTGCCTCCGAAGGAGGCAGTGCGGGTCGAGGAGTTCGTGAACTACTTCGACCAGGGATACCCCGACTTCACGGACACCGACTTCCGCATCTTCCTCGACGGCGCCCCCTCGCCATTCGGGGGGAGTTACCAGCTTATCAGGATCGGGATCAAGGGCCGCGTGATCGAGGACCATGAACGCAAGCCGGCCAACCTCACCTTCGTCGTCGACGTTTCCGGGTCGATGGCGCGCGAAGACCGGCTGGGTCTTGTGAGGAGTTCCCTGCGGCTGCTGGTGGAGCGGCTGCGTCAGGACGACAGTGTGGGAATCGTCGTCTTCGGCACCCGCGGCCGCGTGTTGCTGGAACCCGCCCCCATCGGAAGCGGTGCCGACCTCGCGCTGGCCGATGCCGGGGAGCGGGATGAGTGGATTCATGACCGGAGGGAGCAGCTGCTCGACGCGATCGACCGGGTTCAGCCGGAAGGCAGCACAAACACGGAGGAAGGCCTTCTTCTGGGTTACGAGATGGCGCGCAGGATGTACAGGCCGGGTGCGATCAACCGGATCATCCTCTGCTCGGACGGCGTCGGAAATGTGGGGAGAACCGGCCCCGAGTCGATCCTGGAGAAAGTCCGCACCGAGGCGGACAAGGGGATCCAGCTGACCGCGATCGGGTTCGGGATGGGCAACTACAACGACGTTCTGATGGAGCAGCTGGCCAACAGGGGTGACGGTGCGTACCACTACGTGGACAGACTCTGCGAAGCACGCCGCGTCCTCGTGGAAAACCTGACAGGCACCCTGCAGACGATCGCCAGGGACGCCAAGGTGCAGGTGGAGTTCGATCCGGAGCGCGTAGTCCTCTGGCGCCTGCTCGGGTTCGAGAACCGCCACGTTGCCGGTCGCGACTTCCGCAACGACAGGGTTGACGCCGGAGAGATCGGCGCAGGCCACTCCGTGACGGCGCTGTACGAGGTGAAGCTGGCGCCTGAGGCGGGCAGGGGCCGGATTGCGACTGTGCGCTTCCGCTATGCGCCCCCCGGGGACGAGTCGGGGCTGTCTCCTGATGTGCGGGAGATCGAAAGCCTGCTGGACTCCGGCACCCTTCACGGCAGCTTCGCCGAAGCCTCACCGCACTTCCGCCTCACCGCAGCGGTCGCCGAGTTCGCCGAGATCCTGCGCCGCAGTTACTGGGCCAGGGAGAGCCGGATCGCCGATGTTCTCCCGGTGGCCAGATCCGCAGCCGCCCGGCTGCGGGATGACCCCGCCGTGCAGGAGTTCGTTAGCCTCGCGGAGCGGTCGGCAGGTCTTGACGACAGAATCACCCCACAGGAGAGGGAGCGCATGCACGGACCGCAGAAGCCGCTGCCGCCAGGGTCGGTTGTTGATGACCCTGCTGGAGGAAGGTAGCCGGAGAGGCGCGCATCCCGGGTCAGTCGGGCCTCCCGCGATCACAACCGGGAGGTCTGACGGTGTCATGTCAGCCAGGGCTTCTCACCACGCGACCGGTCAGAAGGACAGCCTATCCCGATGGAGATACGATCCCGTACTTGCGGATCTTGCGCCACAGGGTCGACCTGGAGATCCCCAGGCTCCTGGCCGTGGCGGAGAGGTTCCCCCCCTCCTTCTGCAGAACCTGCCGGATGTACCGGGCCTCGAGCTGCTCGAGGGTCAGGTCGTCCGGAAGGGCCTCCACGCGGGCGTCCGGAAGAAGCGGCAGCCCCCTCTCGATCAGATCCGGCGGCAGGTCGCGGGGAATGATGAGCGAACCTTCGGCGAGTGTGGCCGCCCGCTCGACTGCGTTCTCGAGCTCGCGGATGTTCCCAGGCCAGGGGTAGTTGAGCAGGTAGCCGATCGTCTGCTCGCTGAAACCCTCGAACTGCTTCCTGTGGCGTTCGCTGTAAACCCTGAGGAAGTACTCCGCAAGGAGCGGGATGTCCTCCTGCCGTTCCCGCAGTGCCGGCATGTGGATGCGGAAGACATTCAGCCTGTAGAAGAGATCCTCGCGGAACCGCTTTTCGGCCATGGCGACACGGAGATCCTGGTTTGTCGCGGCGATCACCCGCGCATCAACACGCATCGGAGCATCGCTCCCGACGGGGCGGATCTCCCGCTCCTGCAGGACGCGCAGCAGCTTCACCTGCACCGCGGCGGAAGTCTCTGCGATCTCGTCCAGGAAGAGGGTCCCGCCGTCGGCCAGCTCGAACACACCCCGTTTCTGTTCCTTCGCATCGGTGAAGGCGCCCCTTACGTGCCCGAAGAGCTCCGACTCGATCAGCCCTTCGGGGATGGCCGCAGCGTTGATCGCAACGAAGGGATGCGACGAGCGGTGGCTGAGGAGGTGCAGAAACCGCGCCACCTTCTCCTTGCCGGTCCCGCTCTCGCCTGTGATCAGGACCGTCGTCTCGGTGGGAGCGATCTTCTCGGCAAGCCGCAGGACACGGCGCATCGCCTCCGAGCGCCCGATGACGGTCTCGGACTGGTCACGCTCGGTACGTACCTCGTGGTACCCGGCCGCCCCTCCGAAGCGATCACTCATCCTTCGTCTCCACCGGACACGCCGATCTCCCGCTCACGCGCCACGCGCGGCGGCTCAGCCACCCGGCAACTCATCCGTCGCCTCCTGCACGGCCCCGTCCTGTGGCCTCATGTGGGGAAACAGCAGGACATCCCGCAGGGTCGCAGCCCCGCTCAGGAGCATCACCAGGCGGTCCACTCCTATCCCAACGCCCGCAGCGGGCGGCATCCCCTGCTCGAGGGCGCCGAGGAACTCCTCGTCCAGAACCTGCGCTTCCCTGTCACCCTTTTCACGCAGGGCGGCCTGGTCCTCGAAGCGGCACCTCTGATCCTGCGGATCGTTCAGCTCGCTGAAGGCGTTGCCGAACTCGACGCCACCGATGAAGAGCTCGAAACGCTCGACCAGGAGGCCGGGCTGATCCCTGTGCGCCTTGGCAAGGGGCGAGATCTCCCTCGGGTAGTCGGTCACGAAGGTCGGCTGAACAAGCCCGGGCTGCACGACCGTCTCGAAGATGGCATCGATCAGGTGCCCCCTGGCCGCATAAGGCGGAAGCTCAACCTCACGCGTCTCGAGAAAGACCCGCAGCTCCTGCTCAGGAGCGGTGAGCACGTCCAGGCCGGCCGCTTCCCGCGCGAGATCGACCATCGGGCGGCGCGCAAATGCAGGCTCCAGATCGATCTCATGCCCCCGCCACGATACTCGCAGCGACCCCGCTGCGTCGCTCGCCGCGCTCCGGATCATCGCCTCCACCATCTCCATAGCGTCGCGGTAGTCCGCCCATGCCCAGTAGAACTCCAGCATGGTGAACTCGGGGTTGTGATTGCGGTCCATCCCCTCGTTGCGGAAGACACGACCCAGCTCGTACACGCGCTCCAGTCCCCCGACAAGGAGCTTCTTGAGCGGCAGTTCCTCCGCAATCCTCAGGTAGAGCTTCTGATCGAGTGCGTTGTGATGGGTGACGAACGGACGGGCCATCGCCCCGCCATAGAGGGGCTGAAGAACCGGGGTCTCGACCTCGAGGAAGCCTTCCCGGTCCAGGAATGCGCGAAGCGAGCGGATTGCGCGCGCCCGGACCTCGAATACGCGGCGGGTCTCGGGGTTGAGCAGGAGATCCAGATGGCGGTACCTGTATCTCGCTTCGATGTCGTCCCATGCGTCGAAGACCTGTCCGTCCTTCTCCTTGACGACCGGAAGAGGCCTCAGCGCCTTGCAGAGGATCTCGAGCGACTCGACCTGGATGGTCGCCTCACCGGTGCGGGTCCGCATCGGCCTCCCCGTCACACCGACAAGGTCGCCCAGGTCAAGCTGGCCGAGGATCTCGAAACCCCTGTCCCCCAGGTCATCCCTGCGTGCATAGAACTGGATGCGTCCGCCGGGATCCTGAACGTGGCCGAACACCGCCTTCCCCATCGGCCGAAGCGCCATGATCCTGCCCGCAACCGAAACGGTGGCGGAGGGATCCAGGCTGTCGAACCCCTCCAGCAGCCGGTCCGTTGTGTGGGTCCGCTCGAAGCGGCAGGGATATGGATTCACACCCATTTCGCGGAGCCTGGCCAGCTTGGCAAGCCGCGCTTCCAACAGATCAAGACGCAAGCGAACCTCCTCCTTCGGCGGAAACCGGACCCGACTGTCCATGCAAGGTCAGGAGTGTATCCGCAGGGGACGCGGGGCTCAAGGGCAGGTCACAGATCTGACCGGACCCGGCGCAAACCGGGTGTTAGCTGATGACGGCCGGGGCGCGGATGTGCTAGAACTCTCATGATCCGGATGCAGGTTGCTGCAGGCCCGGTGACAGGATCGGACCGGGAAGTCCCCATTACTCGGAGGTATCTGATGACGCACAAGGCCCTGAGGATAGTATTCCTCATGCTCCTGCCGGCAGTGTTCCTGGCCGGGAGCTCACACGCCCAGCTGGAGGCCAATCTTGGCGGTCTGACTCAGGAGAATGCGAGGAAGTATCTGAAGCCGCTGCCGGATGCCTTCTCCGGTGCCCTTAACACCGCGATCTTCAGGACCGGCCACATTCCGGACAACGGCATCAGCCTCCGTGTCGGCCTCGAGGCTGTGGTAGTGGGATTCAATGACAAGGACAGGACCTACAGGCCGGCACACCCGGTCGGGTTTGTCACACTGGACCAGGGAGAGGCCGTCTCCGCCCCAACCGTGATCGGGGACGGCGACTCCAGGATGGTGCGCGGCCAGGCCGGCACGGCATTGTACTACCCCGGAGGCTTCGACATCGGCAGCCTGATGATCGCCACGCCACAGCTTTCGTTCGGCTACCTGTACGGAACTCAGGCCGTGGTGCGGTTCATCGCCGTCGATCTCGGGGATGTCGACCTTGGCGAAATCCAGCTCCTGGGCCTCGGTCTCCAGCACTCGGTATCCCGGTACTTCGACGACCTTCCGCTGGATCTCGCAGCCGGATTCTTCTACCAGAGCTTCCGGGTCGGCAAGGATCTCATCAAGTCGAACGCGCTTCACTTTAACGTGACGGGAAGCAGGCGGTTCGGCGTACTCGAGCCGTATGTCGGGCTGGGAATCGACTCATACTCGATGGATGTGGAGTACGAGAGCGGCCTCGACACCGGGAACACCGACATCAAGCTGTCGTTCGACTCGAAGAACAGCCTGCACTTCACCCTTGGAGCCAGCCTTGTTCTTCCGGTTGTACAACTGCACGCGGAGATCAACCAGGCCAACTCGACGGCCATAGCAGCTGGCCTCAGCATCGGCCGGTAGGGGGAGACAATCCTATGAAGACGAAGACCACCCTGCAGTGGGGCCTCCTCCTCGTGCTTTGCCTCGGCGTCATGGGGGCCGAATGCCCGTCCATCCCGACAGTGGAGGAGAAGGCCGTGGAGCTCGCGATGGGCGCCTCGGCCACGGTCAGGTTCGAGGCGAGAGGCCTCGAGAATGTATTCGGCGAACTGCAGACGATCGATCTCGTGGAGGGGATCGACCTGAGGAAGCTTCTGGACGACGCCGGAGTCGATGTGAGCGATGTCATCAGCATCAGCCTCTACGGGGTCTCCTACAGGGTCGTGAAACCTGATCCCACCGCAGACCGCGCCATCCTGAACGGGCAGGTGATGGTGGGCAGGGGCTCGACTCCGGATCTCTACCTGATCCAGAACTTCAACGAATCGCCGGTAAACGCCGTTGTAAGCTGGAAGCCGGCGGAGCTGCACCCGGACGGCGTGGATCTGATCAACGGGATTCTCGAGGAATACCTGAATGCGATCCGCCATGGGACTCCGCTGCCAACAGGGCAGTTGAGCTGCCTTCCCAGCGGCTTGTCGACTCCCGCCAACGTGTCGACCGACTTCGACTGGGAGCTGAAACTCGACATCAACGTGGTCGGAACGATCAGGGTTCAGGTGCTGGGCTGACGGCAGCGCCTGCACAGACCGGGAACCGGAGGTTGACTTGAACCAGGGACGCCGGAGCCTGCGGCGCACCCTGGACCTCGTCGCGCCCGGCCGGGCTGCAAGGCTCGCGCCGCTCGGCCTCGCTTGTCTTACACACAGCCCCCACGTGCCGGTGCCTCCCGCAAGGCTGGCCTGCGAGCCGAGCAACGCGTGCCCCATGGACTGCCTTGCGTGCGGCCGCCGCGAGTGGGTCGGCGAGGAGCGCAACCTCGACCCGGCGGCATTCGAGCGCATCCTGGCTTCGGTCCGCCCCAGGATCGTCCACTTCCACGGGAGCGGCGAGCCTCTTGTGCACCCGGAGATCGGCCGGCTGTGCGGAACGGCGGCCAATGCAGGCTGCACCGTGACCCTGGTCACAAGCCTTCCGGCGGAGGGGATGATGGACCAGGCGCTGCAGGCCCTCCCGCACCTGGACCGGCTGGTCGTCGGAATTGACGCAGCCCGCCCGGAGACGTACGCAGCTGTGCGCTCGGGCGAAGAGCTTGGCCCGGTGCAGGAGCGGTTCCGCTCGCTACGCGACATCAGCCGCGGGCGGGGAAACGGCCGGCCGGAGATGATCGCGTCGCTTCTCATACTGAATGACAACCACACCGAGGCCGGGGAGTTTGTGACGATGGCCCATGGCCTGGGCGCAGACGCGGCGATCTTCCTGACTCTGGATCTGCGTTCGATCGAGAACCGAAAACCCGTCCTGATCGGCGGGGCGCGTCCGGAGGAGATCCTGGAATCCCTGCGGCGCGCACGGCTCGAGGCGGACCGAATCGGGCTGCCCACCAACCTGGGCAGGATCCTGGCCCGCCCGGACATCGTGCGCCACCGGTATGGCAATGCGCCCCCTCCCCATGCGGGTCCGTGCCTCCGACCGTGGATCTCGACGTATCTCACCGCCGGCGGCAGGATCCGCCCGTGCTCGCGGTACTCCCACGAATCAGAGGCCGATCTCGGGGATCCATTGCGGGAGGACTTCCTGAAGGAGATATGGAACGGCGCAGCCTATCAGGAGTTGCGCCACGACCTCAGGAGCGGGCAGCCCTCCTTCCACGCATGCCCCGGATGCGCGGTGCCGGCGGAGGAGGGCAGCCTTATGGAGAACATCTGGAGGAGGGTGCGACAGCCGTGAGCGGGGTCCTGCCCGTCTTGGTCAGGCCCCACGATTCCTGGCGGGGGAGGCCTGGAGAGGACGGAAAGGCCCGCGGGAACGACGCAAGCCGGGGGTGACCGGAGGGCCCTCTCTGTCCCATACTGATGCCATGTTTGCCTGCAGCAACGTAAGTCAGAGACTCCACACGATGCCGTCGTGGCACCCCGAGCAGCCTCTGCGGATAGCATGGGCGGAGGCGGCCTGCCGCGAGGCCTCAGTGCCGGTGCAGCATCTCTCCACGGAAGACCTGGCAGGCGTTCCATACGAGGATGCGATCGCGCCCGTGCACAAGGACGCCCGCCTGCTCCGCCTGCACGAGGCGGCAGTGACGGGGCCGCCGATGCTGGACACGCCTGAGTGCCCGGTCAGCCCCGGAACACCACAGGCGGCCCTCGACTCAGTGCGCGCCACGCTGTGGGCGCTGCGGCGGGTGCTGGACGGGGGCGGGCCGGGCCTTTGCCTGCCGAGGCCACCGGGACACCATTCCGGAGTCAGACACACGATGGGCTTCTGCTACATCAACAACCTCGCCGTCGCCGTGTGCGAAGCGATCCGCACCGGCGCCGGGCGCGTCGCCATCCTGGACATCGACGTGCATCACGGCAACGGCACCCAGGAGGTCTTCTACGGGAACGGCGAGGTACTCTTCTGCAGCCTGCACGAGGACCCGCGGTACCAGTTCCCCGGAACCGGGTATTCGATGGAGACCGGAATGGGCGAGGGACGCGGCGCCACGCTGAATCTTCCCCTGCTGTCCGGTACCGGGGGTGCGGAGTTCATGCACGCCCTCGAGCACCAGGCCCTGCCTGCCGTGGAAAAGCACGAACCGCAGCTGATCATGATAAGCGCAGGCTTCGACACGCACCGTGACGATCTGCTCGGCGGGCTTCGTCTCCATGGCCCCGATTTCCTCGAGATCGGGCGGCTGCTCGCGCACACGATCACGAGGATGGGCGTCCCTGCGCTGCTGGTCCTGGAGGGCGGTTATACAGAACTCTGCTTCATGGACGGGCTGGCTCCGATGCTGGCGGGGTGGAAGGAGGCCGTATCCCCTTCAGGATCGCAGGCAGCCGGCTCCGCCGAGGGACGCCATGCTCCTGGAGATGCCGGGTGAAATCCGATTACCTCTGGCTTCTGGCTCAGCTTGAGCGCGAACTTCCCGTCGACAGGGAGTTGGTGGACTGGGCGCGCTCGGTGATGCTGGATGGATTGGACTCCCCTTCACTTGTCCTGCTGGCTGGTCTCACCCCCTGCGAACACGATGATGCGAAGAAGCTCTTCCTGTCCTCTCTCGCCGAGCTGGGTTTCCATGTGCCGGGCCGACGCCGTCTCATGCTTCATATGGCGGGCCGCCTCGGCATTGACCTGGTCGAGATCCCGGAGCGGGAGGAGGTCGTCGTCAACGGAGTGTCGATGGAGGGGCACATCACGGATCAGCACTGCTCTGATTGCAGTTCTCTCATTGTCTATCATGAGCACCATGATTCGGAGTTCTGTCCAGTCTGCAACACCTGGCTGGGCTCAGTGTGCGCAGACCCCGACTGTGAGTTCTGCAACCGCAGGCCGGACACACCGCTCGACGGAAGTGGCCATCCTACAGGTTGAACGAGACTCACCGCCTGAGTCCTGGTCTGGCGGAAGCGCGGCACCAATCGTGAGAGCCATTAGTACCGGCAAGGCAGCATATCTGGTCGGATCTGCGAAGCCTGCTCCCGCCCCGTTGACATCCCTCCTGGCCGCATGTACCCTCCTCCGAAATCCATCACAGATCGCCATGCTTACTCTCTTCGCCAAGGAGACGTAATCCGTGAAGCACACCATCTCGGGCCTGGTCAAGAACCAGCCAGGAGTCCTGGAGAGCGTCGCAGCCGCGTTCGCCGATTATGAAGTGAACATCAAGAGCATCGCGGTCAGTGCAACGGACCTGTTCGACGCATGCAGGATGACCATCGTGGTCGAAGGCCATGACGACGAGATCGTCCGCACCACCAAGGTGCTTCGCAAGATGAAGGAGATCATCCAGATCGACGACCTCTCCAGCAAGGAGTTCGTGGACCGGGAGCTCGCGCTGATCAAGGTCAGCTCGGGGCCGGATTCGGTCAGCCAGATCTCGCAGATCGCCGAGCTGTTCGGCGCGCGGGCGTGCGCCGTCGGCCGCTCCACCGTGACCCTCGAGATAGTCGGCGATGAGAGCAAGATCGACGGCCTGATCCAGATGCTCGGTCCCCTGGGCATTCGCGCCGTGGCCCGGACTGGGCTCGTCGCGCTTCCAACCGGGGACGACGTGTAGCTTCCATCACCCACGGTTCCGCTACTGCGACAACGATACCGCGCACGGAGACGCCGGATGCCACGCACGAAGAGGATACGGACCCTTGACGACATATACAGGGCAGCTGTCGAACTTAGACAGACCCCCACGGTTGCGGTCGCCATGGCCGAGAACAAGGCGGTCCTGAGCGGCTTGGGCGAAGCCGTCAGCGCCGGCATCTGCCGGCCAATCCTGATCGGGGAGAAGGCGGCCATCCAGAGGACCGCCAGGTCCCTGCGGATGTCCCTGAAGGGGATCGAGATCGTCCACGAACCCGACCCCTACACCGCCTGCGCCACCGCCGTTGCCCTCTGCCGCGAGGGCAGGGCCTCCCTCATCATGAAGGGAATCGTGGGCACGGCAATCCTCCTGAAAGCCGTGCTGGACCGCGAGGCCGGCTTGTACAGAAAGCTCCTCAGCCATGCGGCGGTCGTCCACAGCCCGATCTACAACCGCCTCTTCATTGCCGCAGATGCGGCTGTGAACATCGCGCCGGATGTCTCGAGGAAGATCGGAATCCTGGAGAACACGGTCCGGCTGGCCAGGGCGCTCGGGATGGAGAGGCCGAGGGTCGCGATGCTGGCCGCGGTCGAGAAGATCAAGCCCGAGATGTCGGCGACGACCGACGCCGCCATCATCGCGCAGATGGCGTCCAACGGCCAACTGGGGGACTGCGAGGTCGACGGGCCGTTCGCGCTGGACATGGCCGTATCGCCCGAGTCCTCCAGAACGAAGCAGGGTGCCGGGCCGGTAGCGGGAAAGGCGGACATCCTGATCGCACCCGACATCGAGGCGGCCAACATCCTCTACAAGTCGATGATCTTCTTCGCGGGACTGGAGGCGGCCTGCTGCGTGCTTGGCGCCGAAGTCCCGATGATCGTCTCCTCACGCTCCGACAGCGGGCCGACGAAGCTCTACTCCATTGCCCTGGCATCCCTTCTCGCGGCCAGGGGCGGCGCATAAGACACCCCTTGGTCCAGGCCCGGCCCCCGGGGCACACCAGAGACAGATCTGACTGTCCCGCCGCAGGATAGCACATCCGAAAAGGGCTTTGCGTGCGCCCTTAGGTTGAGCTATTCTCCGGTTTCTGTCGTGCTGGATCGGGCCAGAGGCATTGGGGCGATGGACAATCTCGTCTGCCTGTAAGCTGCTTCCCGGCAACGAAGAGGAGAAGGCCCTCGCCCTCGAGAGCCATGCACCTCATCGCGGGCGGAATCGGGCGGAGAGCGCTCGCCCCGGTCTTCCCACCACAGTGTTATCGTCATTTACACCCTGCGAGCGGAGGGATGCGGATCTGTGACAACGGTTAGAGCCGGCGGAACGCACGCTTCCCGTCCCGCACGGAGACACAGATGAACTACTTCCTGTCCGAGCAGGAACAGGACGTCCAGGGCCTGTTCTCAGAGTTTGTCGACGGTCAGATCATCCCCCGGCGGAAGGAACTCGACGAGAAGGCCGAGTTCCCGATGGATATCTTCCGGAAGATGGCGGAGGACGACTTCTTCAGGATCATCGTCCCCGAGGAGTACGGCGGGATAGCCGACTCCCAGATGATGACCTGCCTGGGTATCGAGGAGCTCTCCAGAGGTGACGGCGGCATCGGGGTATCGTTCGCGGTGAACGCCATCGCCACCAAGGGCATCCTCCTTTACGGAAACGAGGCCCAGAAGCAGAAGTACCTCCCCGGGATCGCCGACGGCACACTCTTCACAGCCTTCGCGATCACAGAGCCGGGTGCCGGCTCGGACGCTGCCGCCCTCAAGACCAGGGCCGAGAAGAAGGGCGACCGCTACGTCCTCAACGGCCGCAAGCAGTTCATCACCAACGCATCCTTCGCCGACATCACCATGGTCATTGCAGTGACCGACCCGGAAAAGGGGTACAGGGGCCACTCCGCCTTCATCGTTGAGAAGGACACCCCCGGATTCGTGGTGGGGCGCAAGGAGGACAAGATGGGGATCCGCTCCTCGATCACCAACGAGGTGGTCCTCGACGGATGCGAGATCCCCGTGGAGAACATGATCGGGGAACCCGGGAAGGGTTTCTACATCGCCCTCGGCCTCCTCGACCGCAGCCGGATGGGGATCGGGGCGCAGGCAGTCGGCATCGCCCAGAGCGCCCTCGACGAGGCGATTGCCTACTCGGAGATCCGCGAGCAGTTCCAGCGGCCGATCAGCTCCTTCCAGGCGATCCGCCACATGCTGGCCGACATGGCAACGCAGATCGAGGCCGCACGCCTCCTCGTCTACCAGGGGGCCCGCATGGTGGACGCCGGCGAGAAGGAGATCACAAAGGTTTCCGCCATGTCCAAGCTCTTCGCCACCGACATGGCCATGCAGGTCACGACCGATGCCGTGCAGGTATTCGGCGGCTATGGTTATACACGGGAGTATCCCGTCGAGAAGATGATGCGGGACGCCAAGGCGACCCAGATCTACGAAGGGACCAACCAGATCCAGCGGAACGTCATAGCATCCAAGCTGGTCCAAAGCCGCGAGCAATAACGCCCACCGGAGGTTTCAGGCATGCCCTACGAGATACTCAAGCTGGACGTCGCCGAGGGGATCGCGACAATCACGATCTCCCGCCCGGCGGCGCTCAACGCCCTCAACTCCGGCTTCTTCAGGGAGCTGGAAGCGATGACAGCCGAGCTCAAGCCCCGCGACGATCTCAAGGCGATCATCATCACAGGCGAGGGGAAAGCCTTCGTCGCCGGTGCAGACATCGCCGAGATGGCCGGGATGAACCCGCAGGAGGCCCGCGTCTTCTCCACAACGGGACAGAGGGGGTTCCGGTCGCTGGAACTGATGGACATCCCCGTCATCGCCGCCGTCAACGGCTTCGCCCTTGGCGGAGGATGCGAGCTCGCCATGGCATGCGACATCCGCATCGCCAGCACAAAGGCGAAGTTCGGGCAGCCCGAGGTCAACCTGGGCCTGATTCCCGGCTACGGCGGTACGCAGCGGTTGCCGAGGCTGCTCGGCCTCGGGAACGCCCTGCACCTGCTTCTGACGGCCGACATGATCGGCGCGGAGGAGGCCCTGCGGCTTGGTCTTGTACAGAAGGTCGTCGAGCCGGAGCAGCTGATGGACGAGGCGCGGAGGATCGCGCAGAAGATCGCATCGAAGGGCCCGAAGGCCGTACGAAACGTCAAGAATGTCGCGCGGCGGGGGTTCCTCATGGAGTTCGATGCCGGATCGGAACTCGAGGCCGAGCGCTTCGGCGACACCTTCGGAAACGAGGGGACCGAGGGGATGAAGGCCTTCCTGGAGAAGCGCGAGCCCAGGTGGTAAGCATCCACTTCAACGAGACCCACTACAGGAGAGCATGATGAACTACGCAGAGAGATTGGAGAACGTCACCGTTCTCGGGGCAGCGGGGAAGATGGGCAGCGGCATACTGCTGCTGACCGCCCTGGAGATGGCGGACCTCAGCCTGAAGCCTGAGAACAGGGGGAAGAGCTTCGTGCTGAACGCCGTGGACCTGTCACAGCCCGGTCTGAATGGCCTCATGAAGTTCCTGAAGGTTCAGGCGCAGAAGGCCGCAGAGAAGAAGACCGTGGCCCTGCGCGAGGTCTACAGGGACCGCGCCGATCTGATCGAGAACACTGACATCATCAACCAGTACGTGTTCGACGTTCTGAGCATCGTGCGCCCCACCACCCTCACCGAGGCGGCCTACGACTCCACGCTCGTGTTCGAGGCCATCATCGAGAACCCGGAAGTCAAGGTAAAGGTTTTCCGGCAGATCGACCAGAACAACGGGAAGGATCCATGGTTCCTGACGAACACCTCCTCCATCCCGATCAGCGAGCTTGACGGAAAAGCCGGGCTGGGCGGCCGCGTCATCGGGTTCCACTTCTATAATCCGCCTGCGGTGCAGAAGCTGGTAGAGCTCATCCAGTCGGACGGAACGCAGAAGGATCTCGTCGAGTTCTCGCTGGCGTACGCGAAGAATCTCCGCAAGACGGTCGTCCCCTCGAACGACTTCGCCGGCTTCATCGGAAACGGCCACTTCATGCGCGACGCCCTCCACGGGATCTCGGAGGTTGAGCGCCTCAGCAGCGACATGCCGTTCGTCGAGGCGCTCTACACGGTGAACAAGGTCACCCAGGACTTCCTGGTCCGGCCGATGGGGATCTTCCAGCTCATCGACTACGTCGGCGTGGATGTGTGCCGGTACATCATGAGCGTAATGAACCCGCACCTGCCGAACGAGGACCTTCACAGCGATCTCCTGGACCGGATGGACGGGATGGGTGTAAGGGGCGGGCAGAACTCCGACGGATCTCAGAAGGACGGCTTCCTCAAGTATGAGAAGGGAAGGCCGACAGGCGTCTACGACCCGGAGAAGAAGGCCTACGTGCCGGTCGCAGACATTCAGGCGAAGTGCGACGAGCGGATCGGCCCGCTGCCCAAGCCGGGCCTTCCGTGGAAGGCCGTCATCGGCGCTCCCGACAGGGACGGAATTCTGACCGCCTTCTTCGAAGGCCTGAAAAAGGCGGACACGCCGGGCGCGAAGCTCGCATGGAGCTACGGACAACGCTCGATGGCCATCGGGAAGCAGCTTGTCGCAGACAGGGTGGCAAGGTCCGACGATGATGTAAACACGGTCCTCCTGACCGGGTTCTTCCACAGCTATGGCCCGATCAACAACTACTTCGGCCGGTAATCAGCGAGGTGATCCAATGGGAAAGATGAGACGCAAGGTATACGCGGTGGCCGGGTACAACACCATATCGATGGGAACCGGCCGCAGGGAGTTCAACCCGAAGAAGGAGAGGCCCGGTCCGGAGCACTACCTGAAGGAGGCGGGAGGTGCCACTCTGAAGATGATAGATGGCGCCGCCAATGTCGATGACTGTGTAATCGGCAACTTCATGGCAGCCAGATTCAACCGCCAGGGGAACCTCGGCGCCTTCTTCCCGATGATCGACGAGGGTCTCAGGTACAAGCCGGCCATCGCGGTCGAGGGCGCATGCGCCTCGGGCGGTCTGGCGCTGATATCGGGCATCAAGTCCGTGCTTGCTGAGACGGCCGAAGTCGCCCTTGTCATCGGGTTCGAGGTTCAGAACACGGTGAAGGCGATCTACGGCGCGGACATCCTTGCAGGCGCCGGCTGGGCGGCCGAGCGGAAGAACGGGCATGCCTACTACTTCCCAGGCAAGTTCAGCGACCGTGCGGGCGCCTGCTTCGGGAAGTACGGCAGGGACAAGATGCGCAAGGCGATGGCCCGATGGTACGCCAATGCGATTCAGAACGCGCGCCTCTGTCCCACCGCCCAGGAGTATCACAACACCGTCAAGGATCTCGAGGCCCAGGGCCTCACACCGCCGAACCCGAGGGGCTTCGTCGACAATCTCAACGTCTTCGACTGCTCCAAGGTCTCCGACGCGGCTTCCAGCATCGCCTTCGTCTCTGAGGAGGGGCTGAAGCGCGTTGGAATCCCGAAGAGCGAGGCTGTGGAGATCGTCGGCTTCGCAGGCATAGCGGACAACCTCACTGAGGGGCCGAAAGATCCCACACAGCTCCTCACCACAAGGGAGGCGGCGCGCCTCGCTTTCGAGCGCGCTGGCATAACCCCGAAGGACCTGGCCACGGCCGAGATTCACGACTGCTTCTCCATCGCGGGGATCCTCTCGATGGAGGCGATCGGATTCGCGGAACAGGGCGCGGGGCCCGACTACGTCCTCGAAGGGCACACTGCCCGCGACGGCCGGATCCCCGTCAACACCACCGGCGGCCTGATCGGGTGGGGTCACCCGACGGGCGGCACGGGCGTCCACCAGGCGGTCACGATCTGGGAGCAGTTCACCGGGAAGGCCGGCGATGCGCAGATCCCGATACCGGGCGACCGTCCGTTCGGGCTTTCGGTCAACATGGGCGGCGATGACAAGAGCCTCGTCGCAATCGTATACCGCCGCGCCCAGTAGTCGCGGGAGGACGGGACAACCAGAACCGACCCTGTCAGGGAGGCAACATGGATTTCGAACTGAGCGAGGACCACAAGGTACTGCGGGACGCGGTCCGCGATTTCGTCACCAATGAGATCAAGCCGATCGCGATCCAGATCGATGAGGAGCACTCCATACCGGAGCCCCTCATCGCCAAGCTCGCTGAGATGGGCTTCCTCGGCAGCTACATCCCGGAGGAGTACGGGGGTGCGGGCCTGGACGTACTCTCCTACATTCTCGTCGTTGAGGAGGTGTCGAGGGCATGCGGCTCGACCGGCGTCCTCATCTCGGCCCACACATCCCTCGCCTGCGATCCGATCCTGAACTTCGGCACCGAGGAGCAGAAGAAGAAGTGGCTTCCCCCCCTCGCCACCGGCGAGAAGATCGGCTGCTACATGCTCACCGAGCCTGGCGCCGGCACCGATGCTGGCGCGATCGCAACCACGTACAAGGCGGACGGCGACGACTTCATAATCAACGGTTCGAAGATCTTCGTGACGAACGGCGGCCTTCTCGGGACCGGGATCGTCTTCGCGACCTCGAACCGGGAGCTGAAGCACAAGGGGATCTCCGCCTTCATCGTCGACCTCAATCTGCCGGGCGTGGAGCTTCAGAAGAACGAGCAGAAGCTGGGCATCCGGGGCAGTTATACATCCACATTCGCCTTCGACAACGTCCGTGTGCCTGCGGACTGCCTGCTCGGCAAGGAGGGCCACGGCTTCAAGGTCGCCATGAACACCCTCGAGGGCGGCCGGATCGGGATCGGGGCGCAGGCGCTGGGGATTGCAGAGGGGGCGCTCGACCTCTCCGTGGCCTATGCGAGGGAGCGGAAGCAGTTCGGCTCGCCGATCAGCTCGCTGCAGGCGATCCAGTTCAAGCTGGCCGACATGTACGCCCGGATCGAGGCCGCAAGGCTTCTGACCTACAAGGCGGCGTGGCTGAAGGGCCTCGGCAAGCCCTACCTCGTCGAATCCGCGGTCTGCAAGATCGTGGCCTCGGAGGCGGCGATGGACGTCACCAGGCAGGCGATCCAGATCCACGGCGGCTACGGCTACGTCTCCGAGTACGAGGTGGAGCGCATGTTCCGGGACGCCAAGATCACTGAGATCTACGAGGGGACGAACGAGGTGCTGCGCCTCGTGATCTCGAGGGGAGTTCTCTCGTAGGAGGCATCATGAAGATTCTCGTATGCATCAAACAGGTTCCGGACATGGAGTCCAGGTTCAAGCCCGATGAGGAAGGTCTATGGTATTCCGAGACCGACCTTACCTACAGGTTGAACGAGTACGACGAGTACGCAGTCGAAGAGGCTGTCAGGCTGAGAGAGAAGCTGGGGGCCGATGCCGACCTGACGGTTCTCTCCGTGGGTCCGGACCGCGTTGTCAAGGAGATCAAGAAGGCCCTGGCGATGGGCTGCGACCGCGCAGTCCACATCCGGGATCCCGAGTCGCACCGCAGGGATCCGTGGCAGATCGCATCCATCATCGCCGGCTTCGCGAAGGACAAGGGTTTCGACCTCGTATTCACCGGCATGCAGTCGCAGGACCGCGGCTCCGCCCAGGTAGGCGTCACGATCGCCGGGATCCTGGGCTGGGCCTGCACTTCGACCATAGTCGGCTTCGAATACGCTGACGGGGCGGTTGTTGTGAAGCGCGAACTGGAGGGCGGGCTGAAGGGGATCGTGAAGATGCGGACCCCCGCGGTCGTAACCTGCCAGCTGGGGCTGAATCTCCCCCGCTACCCGACGCTCCCGAATCTCATGAGGGCGAAGAAGAAGGAGATCCTGGCCGTGGCGGCCGATTCGCTCATCTCCACCGAGGCGAGGGCGATCACCTGCCGATTCTACCCGCCTCCCCCGCGAAAGGGCGACTGCATGCTCCTGGAAGGGGATGTTAACGAGATGGCCGACAGGCTGCTCGGCATCCTTCGTGAGAAGACAACCGTGGTCAGGTAGAACAGGGAGGGACCGATGAAGGCATTGCTGATCTTCGAGTACCGGGATGGAAAGCTGCTCGATTCCTCCTATGAACTCACGGCGTTCAACAGACTGCTCGGCGCCGACTGCGCGGCGCTTCTGATCGGCGACGAGGCGAATGCGCCGCGATTCGACGGCAGGGTATACCTGGCCGATGTTTCGAGGCTCGGGGAGTACGCGCCCGACCTGCACAGTCAGGCAGTGCTGGCAGCGGTTGAGCGGGAGTCGCCCGACTATGTCGTCTTCCTGCACTCCTCGTACGGATGGGATCTTGCGCCCCGCGTTGCCGCCGGCCTTGACACATGCATGATCCCGGAGGTCATCGGCATCAACGACGACGGCTTCGAGGTCGGCTGCTGCAATGCGAAGATGCGCAGGACTGTGAAGCCTTCGAATCTTCCTGCCGTTCTCACGGTGCAGGCAGGCGCGTTCAGTCCGGAGGGGGAGCCCGCCGGAACGCCGGTCATCGAAAGGCTCGATGTCGATGGCACGCCGTTGGTCGAGTTCCTGGGCTATGAGCCGGCGGAAGCGAAGGCTGTCGACCTCACGAAGGCCGAGGTCATCGTCTGCGCGGGCCGGGGAATAGGGAAGAAGGACAACATGGCCCTCGTCACCGCGCTTGCAGAGACCCTGGGCGGCGAGGTTGGCGCCACGCGTCCGGTCGTCGACTCGGGCTGGGTGGATCACAGCCTGCAGGTTGGAACCACAGGCCAGATGGTCAACCCCAGGCTGTATGTCGGCTGCGGGATTTCGGGGGCGGTCCAGCACCTGGTCGGCATGAAGAACGCCGACTTCATAGTCGCCGTCAACACCGACAAGAACGCCCCGATCACCGAGGCAGCCGACGTACTGGTTGTCGCGGATGTGGTCCAGTTCCTTCCGGCGCTGACAGCCAGGCTGAAGCAGTAGAGTACCGTAGTAGCAAAGCGCATGGCTGCCGATGGCGGCCCCAATGAACTCCGGACCGCAGAGGAGTCGGAAATGTCCGTTACGCCAACCATGAGGACCAGCGGCCCCGGATCGTTTGACGCGGAAGGCGTCTACCAGCCCGTCAACAAGGTCCGGTTCGTCACGGCCGCCAGCCTCTTCGACGGTCACGACGTGAGCGCGAACATCGTGCGGCGCATCCTTCAGGCGAGCGGGGCCGAGGTGATCCACCTCGGCCACGACCGCAGTGTGAAAGAGGTGGTGGACACGGCGCTCCAGGAGGATGTCCACGGCATCGCCGTCTCCAGCTATCAGGGCGGCCACCTGGAATACTTCAAATACATGGTGGATCTCCTTCGCGAGGCCGGGGCCGGGCATGTCCAGGTCTTCGGCGGCGGAGGTGGCGTCATCGTCCCCGATGAGATCCGCGAGCTCGAGGAGTACGGCGTCGCGCGCATATACAGCCCCGAGGACGGACGTATCATGGGCCTCCAGGGGATGATCAACGACATGCTCGCGCGCTGCGACTTCGACCTCCGGACCAAGAGCGCCGCGATCCCGCTTGCGCGCCGGATCACCGGAATCGAGCTGAACGGTACTGAAGCCCCCGTGGCGCCGGCCGCCGGGGTGCCAGTCCTCGGGATCACAGGCACCGGCGGAGCCGGCAAGTCCAGCCTCACCGACGAACTGGTCCGCCGCTTCCTTACGGACTTTCCGGACAGGAAAGTCGCGATCCTGAGTGTCGACCCAAGCAAGCGCAAGACCGGGGGCGCCCTGCTCGGCGACCGGATCCGGATGAACACGATCTTCCACCCCGACATGACATCGCAGATCTTCATGCGCAGCCTCGCAACCCGCACGGCGCACAGCGCGACCAGCACCGCGCTCCTTGCGGCGATTCGGGAGACACAGGCCGCCGGCTACGACCTCGTCATCATCGAGACTGCGGGGATAGGGCAGAGCAACAGCGAGATCGCCGACATCGTCGACGTCTCGATGTACGTGATGACACCCGAGTACGGCGCGCCCAGCCAGCTCGAGAAGATCGACATGCTGGACTTCGCTGACATCGTTGTGCTGAACAAGTCGGACAAGCGGGGTTCCGAGGACGCCCTCAGGGACGTCCGCAAGCAGTACCAGCGCAACCGCAAGTGCTTCGAGATCGCCCCTGAAGACCTCCCCGTCTACCCGACGATCGCAAGCCAGTTCAACGACCCCGGGACTGACTGGGCCTACGTGAACACGATCCGCCTGATATCGGCGAAGACGGGCGTTGCGTGGGAGTCGAAGCTGGATGCAGCGCCCGGCCGCAGCGGCGTGCGTGCGATCATACCCGGCAAGCGCGAGCGCTACCTCGCGGAGATCGCCGACACCGTGCAGGGGTACAAGCGATGGGCCGCCCGCCAGGCGGAGTGCGCGGAGATGGCCCACGCCTTCTACACCTGCCTGGAGTCGCTTGGGGACCATGTCCCTGCCATGGGCGAGTTCTACGATCCGGCGAAACTCACAGAATCCGTGGAAAACGACAATGGCGAGACCATCGTGATGATGCGCCGGCGCTACCAGGAGCACCTCGGAGAGCTCAACGCCGGGTCGCGCGCGGCCCTCTCCTCGTGGGACCGCACCTGCAGCACATACAGGGACGAGGAGAATGTCTACGTCGTCCGCGGCCGCGAGATCCGCACGCCGAACTACACACGCACCCTTTCGGGTACTCCTGTTCCCAAGGTGACCCTCCCCCGCTACCGCAGCTGGGGCGAGCTTCTCCGCTGGCAGCTTCTGGAGAACACTCCCGGCTGCTTCCCGTTCACAGCAGGGGTCTTCCAGTACCGGCGCACCGGAGAGGACCCGACCCGCATGTTCGCGGGCGAGGGCACGCCCGAACGCACGAACAAGCGCTTCCACTACGTCAGCAAGGGCCAGCCCGCGGTGCGACTGAGCACCGCCTTCGACAGCGTCACCCTGTACGGACAGGATCCCGACGTCAGGCCCGACATATACGGCAAGATCGGGAACAGCGGTGTCGCGGTCTGCACATTCGACGATGCGAAGAAGCTCTACTCCGGATTCGACCTCACTTCCCCCTCTACCAGCGTCAGCATGACGATCAACGGGCCCGCCCCCACAATGCTGGCCTTCTACGTCAACGCGGCGATCGACCAGAATGCCGAGAAGTGGCTGAAGGAGCAGGGAAAGCTGGAGGAGGCATCCAGGAAGATCGACTCGATCTTCGCCGGCAAGGGGCTCAAGAGGCCGCGCTATGCGGGGAACCTGCCCGAAGGGAACGACGGCCTCGGGTTGGCCCTGCTGGGCGTGAGCGCGGATGAGATCCTGCCACCGGGCGTGTATGCACAGCTCAAGGCCGAGGCCCTGTGCACGATACGCGGCACCGTGCAGGCCGATATCCTGAAGGAGGACCAGGCGCAGAACACCTGCATCTTCTCCACCGAGTTCGCCCTCAAGGTCATGGGCGACATCCAGGAGTCCTTCATCCGCGAGAAGGTACGCAACTTCTACTCGGTCAGCATCAGCGGGTATCACATCGCGGAGGCGGGCGCGAATCCGATCACCCAGCTCGCCTTCACCCTTGCCAACGGCTTCACCTACGTCGAGTACTACCTCTCCAGGGGGATGGACATCGACGAGTTCGCGCCAAACCTGAGCTTCTTCTTCAGCAACGGGCTGGATGCCGAGTACAGCGTCATAGGCCGCGTTGCACGGAGGATCTGGTCTGTCGCCATAAGGGAGAAGTACCGCGGCAACGAACGCAGCCAGAAGCTGAAGTATCACATCCAGACCTCCGGCCGCTCCCTCCATGCGCAGGAGATCGACTTCAACGACATCCGAACGACCCTGCAGGCCCTCTCCGCCATTCACGACAACTGCAACAGTCTTCACACGAACTCCTATGACGAGGCGATTACGACACCCACCGAGGAGAGTGTGCGGCGCGCGATCGCGATCCAGCTCATCATCAGCAGGGAGCTCGGCCTCACGAAGAACGAGAATCCCCTTCAGGGCTCGTTCATCATGGAGGAGCTGACGGACCTGGTCGAAGAGGCGGTCCTGATGGAGTTCCGCAGGATCGCCGACCGGGGCGGCGTGCTGGGCGCCATGGAGACGATGTACCAGCGTGGCAAGATCCAGGAAGAGTCGATGCACTACGAGCACCTCAAGCACAGCGGCGAGCTTCCCCTGATCGGGGTGAACACCTTCCTGAATCCGAACCCGGACGAGCCCGGCCCGCCGGAACTGATACGCAGCACCGAGGCCGAGAAGAAGCAGCAGATCGACAACCTGAAGGCATTCCACGCACGCAACGCCGACAGGGCGCCTGCCGCACTTGCCCGCCTGAAGGAGGTTGCGAGGTCAGGCGGAAACACCTTCGACGAGCTGTTGGAGACTGTGAAGTTCTGCAGCCTTGGCCAGATCAGCCAGGCGCTGTACGAGGTGGGCGGCCAGTACAGGCGGAGCATGTAGCGTCATCCGGCGTGCCGGTCCTGGGCGGAAGAGGGCTCTCACAGAGGCGCAGAGGACACAGAGGGGAAGACGGGGGCTTCCCGAGTGGCTCCTTCTTTGTGCTCTCTGTGTCTCCGTGAGAGAAAGGCAGAAGAGGTGTGCCGTTCACAGCGAAGGGAGACGGTTATGCATTCCAGGTTCCTGCGTGCATTGGTTCTGTCCTTGTGCCTGGCGGCCCTGCCTGGATGCGGGACTGATGAGCCGGCGACAAGTGGTGCCATGGATATGGCCGGCGAATGGAGTGGCGTGATCGGGTTTGGAGGAGCTGAGCTCCACCTGGTCCTGCACGTGGAAAGGGCCGAAGATGGATCACTAACTGCCGTGATTGACAGCCCCGACCAGGGCGCCTTCGGGATTCCGGTTGGATCCGTTTCCCAGGACGGCAGCGAGGTCACAGTCGATCTTCCGGCGATCGGCGCCTCGTACAGGGCGACGATGGATGAAGACGGCGCGGTCATGAAGGGGCAGTGGACACAGGGCGGGACAGAGCTTCCCCTGGCATTTGCCCGGGTAACCGGTGAGCCCGGCACGGATGATGGAACCCCCGATGTCTCGAGGGCAATCCGGCGCCGTCCCCAGGAGCCCGAACCCCCCTTCGACTACCTCTCGATCGACATCACTTTCGCAAACGCCGCGGATGGTGTGCAACTGGCCGGGACTGTAACCATCCCGGAAGCAGCCGGCGAAACCAGCCCGGTTCCCGGTGTGGTACTTCTCTCCGGAAGCGGGCAGCGCGAGCGGGACCAGCCGATCTTCGGACACAGGCCATTCCTGGTGCTGGCCGACGCCCTGACCAGGGCCGGATTCGCGGTGCTGCGCTACGACGACCGCGGGGCAGGCGAGTCCGGAGGCCGGGAGACACTTGTCTCCATAACCAGCGAGGATCTCGCCCGGGATGCAGCCGCGGCGCTGGCCTTCCTGGCTTCGCATGAGGGTGTATCCCCCGGCCGCGTGGGGTACATAGGGCACAGCGAGGGCGCGCTGCTGGCTGTGATGGCGGCCACTGCCGCCGTCCCGCCTGCCGCGGACGACAGACAGGGTGCAGTCGCCCCTGCGTTCCTGGTGCTCCTTGGCGGACATGCCCTCCCCGGAGACGAACTCATGATGCTGCAGACCGGTGCCCTCATGCGGGCTGCGGGAATGGGCGAAGAGGCTATGCAGCCTGCGCTCGAAATCAACCGGCGTGTATACGACCTCGTGCTGTCAGCCGGAGACGACGACGCGGATGCCGCAGGTGATGAGATCGCGGAGCTTCTCCTGGAGTACGGAATGTCCCAGGAGCAGATCAACGCCCAGCTCTCGGGGCTCCTCTCGCCGTGGTACCGCTTCTTCCTGGGGTACGACCCGCGGCCTGCCCTGCGCAGTGTCAGGGCGCCTGTGCTCGCCCTGATCGGAGAGCTGGACCGACAGGTGACGCCTGCGGAGAACCTCGCCGCTCTCCAGCAGGCCCTCGCCGAGGCACCGGCACTCGACGTTACGGTGCGGGAGTTCCCGGGCGTCAACCATCTCTTCCAGACAGCGGAGACCGGCGGTGTCGACGAATACTCCAGGATCGAGGAGACCTTCTCCCCCGCCGTGATCGAGGCGATCGTGGAGTGGCTTGGGGGGAGGGTGCGGTAGTGCCGACACCCCCGAAACTGCGCTTCTCCGACTACCTGGCTGCCGACTGGCGCGCCTCCCTTGGCTGCACAGAGCCCGCGGCTGTTGCCCTGGCCTCGGCCTCGGCAGCAGTGCGGCAGAACGGTGAGGTGCGGATGGTCCGCCTCGTGTGCGATGCGCGGACCTACAAGAACTGCTATTCGGTGGGCATCCCCAACTCCGGCGGGAAGACCGGCATTCTCTGGACCCTCGCGATTGGGGCGCATCTGCCGGACACCTCCCCGGGGTTGCGCTGCTTCGAAGGCTCGGACAGGACCACCGTCGCCGATGCCGCCGCCCTCCTCGCCCGCAAAGGGGTTCACGTGGAGGTGGAGCCGGCAAGGGAGACACTACTGATCGATGCAACCGTGGTCAGGGCGAGCGGCTCCGCCCGGGTCGTCGTGACCGGCGAGCACACCCACGTGTCGCGGGTCGAGATTGACGGCAGGGTCGTGGAGGACCACGAGTCGGAAGGAGCCGACGAGGCTGTCTGTATAAGGGAGATCCTGGCCGGGATGCCGCTGGCCGATATCGTGGATCTTGCACACAGCCTGACGCCCGACGACCGCACCGCCCTGCGCGAGGGGGCGGAGTTGAACATCGCCATGGCCGACCACGCGACCGGCATGCTCCCGCAGGGGTTCATCGCCGGCGATGAGCTCGGCAGGTGCGAGCGGCTCAGCATGAAGGTGGCCGCAGGGGTCTTCGGCAGGATGTCGGGCGAGTCTCTGACCGTCATGTCGCTCGCAGGCTCGGGGAACAAGGGGATCTCGGTGTCTGTGCCGCTGGTCCTCTACGGCCGCGAGCAGGATGTAGCGCAGGAGAGGATCGACGAGGTTCTCGCCCTCGCCTGCCTGCTCACATCCGCAACGACCTGGCACCTGGGCACCCTTTCTGCCATCTGTGGTGCGGCGAATGCGAGCGGCATAGGGATCGCCGCCGGCCTCGTGCTCATGAAAGGCGGCAGCCTCCGGCAGATCGACATGGCCATCGGAACAATGGTCGGCAATCTCGCAGGGATGATCTGCGACGGCGCCAAGATCGGCTGTGCCATGAAGACGATGACCGGCGTCGACGCCGCATTCCGTGCGGCCAACCTGGCCCTGCTGGGCATCGGTGTCCCGCCTACGGACGGCATTGTTGGAGAGAGCGCAGGCGACTCGCTCGCCAACCTCGGCCGTCTCGCGCAGCGCGGGATGGCGAATGCCGATACGGAGATCCTCGCGATCATGCAGGGGAAGCTGAAGCGGCAGACAGCGCCTCTGTCGTGAGGAGGCGGCAAGAACGCCTTCAACCTGAAGCGAGATTGCCGTGTCACAGGCGGCGACCCCAGCCCGGTCATGCTGGCGCAGGCTTCGGGTCGAGACTGATCGCCACGACATGGGGTTGTTTGCCCTGGATCTGTGGAAGGATTCGCTGGCCGGCGCGGGCTTCGAGATCCATCAGTACACGTACGCCGAGAACGGCCGAGGGTACACCACATTTGCGTGTGTGAAGCCTGAAGGAGTGCAGAAATGACCCAGTGCCACCGTTTCCTTCTGCATCTTGCCCTTCCGGGCCTGCTCCTGCTCGGCACCTGCTCGGCGGTATTGCCCTCGACACATGTTCGAGAGGATACTGAACAGCCAGTCCTTCCGTTCAGGCGATACCTGGTTCACGATAGTCTGAGTCGCGAAATCACCTTCTACCTCATCGATCACGCCGATGATTCAGCTGCCCTGCCCTTGATCCTGTTTGTTCAGGGTTCGGGCGCGCAATCTTCCTTCATGCGCATCGGGAACCATATCGGGGGCGGCATTCAGACGCTACTCCACTCCCTGGCGACCGGGCGGGCCAGGACTTTGATCGTGGAGAAGCCGGGAGTAGCCTTCCTGGATGATCCGGACCATCCCGGCAGCGCTGTTGGTGCATCCGAGGAGTACCTGTGGGAGTTCACCGCTGAACGCTGGACGGAAGCCAATCTGGCAGCATTGCGCGCAGCTCTGAATCTGCCGGGCGTGGATCCCTCGCGCACACTAGCAATCGGCCACTCAGAGGGCGGCCTCATCGCCGGAATGGTAGCCGCGCGGGAGCCGAAGGTTACGCATGTCGCGAGCCTTGCAGGGGGCGGACCGACTCAACTGTTCGACCTCCTGGAGATCTATGCCAGGATGCAGGGTGATGATGATACCCCTGAGGCAATTGCGGCGCGCCGGGAACACGTTCTGGCCAAATGGCGCGAGATCGAGCAGGACCCTGACGCGACCGACGAGTTATGGCTGGGGCACCCTTTCAGGAGGTGGAGCAGCTTTCTGCGCCACAGCCTTGTCGAGGAACTGACCAGGACCGAGGCGAAGATACTCCTTGCCCAGGGGACCGCGGACGACGCCACATCCATCCATGCCCATGATCTGCTGATCGCCAAGCTCGCCCTGCACGGACGGCCCTTTACAGAGATCCGTCTGCACGGTGCAGGGCACGGATTCGAGAAGGTTCTGGATCCGGCCGACGGGGCACAGGAGGATCCTCAAACAGGCCTGATGGAGGTGCTTGAGCGGGCGGTCAACTGGTTCCTGTCCGATTGAGTCGGACAGCCTGCGGATGGAGGATGCTCCAACGATCCTGCCGGGCCGGCCGCCATGCGCAGCAGGACTGGCGCAGCACACGGCGCCGCCCACCTCAGTCCAGCAACCGCTTCTCCCCTTCCAGCGCCCGAATCCCGGTTACATCCTGGGAGACCTCGAGGCAGCCCTTGTACACCCCCCCGGCACCCCGAAGGGCGAAGTACCTTATGTGGACGAACCGCCCCTGCATCGTTATCCAGAACTCGGCCGAGTCCCGCCTGCCTGCCCTGAAGTCGTCCAGAATCGTCTGGACGGCGCCCATGCTCTTCGGCGGATGACAGTTCTGGACCTTGCGCCCGATGATACCCGGGCTCCTTGGGAAGATCCGGTCATCGGTTGCCGAGTAGTAGGCAACTTCGTCGTTCTGATCCACGAACGAAATGTCCACAGGAAGGGCCTTCAGCATCAGGTTGATCTGTCCGGCCGTCATCCTGCCGGTGTCCAGGGTGATCTCTCCGTCGGTCATGGTCCTGCTTCCCTCTTCCGCAGTCTTCGAGCTGCCTGCGGGCGTTGGAATGTTACCTTCCCCGGCATCCAAGCCGCTTCCGTGCGCCTCCACGCCCTCGGCGGTCCCCTGCATGTCATCCGCAGGCTCCATCCAGGCATAGCCGATCTCCGCCTCGCCCTTCCTCACCGCTTCCCACTCCTCCGCCGACAGCAGATCCATCGCGACCGGATAAAGGATCCGTTCCTCCTTGTAGATCATCTCCCTGATCGTGCGGATCGCCTCCCGTGCCGGCGCGATGAAGGCAGGCGGTTCGCCCTCGCGCAGTTCCCGCAGCCCCTTGCTTCAGCAGCGCGCGGATGTCGTCGTGTATGGCCCACATCACCTGCGTAGGCCCCGACACGCCGTGCTTCTCGAGGACCGGGAAGAGCTGGTACTCCTTGCGCTGGTAGTGCAGGTCGATCTTCAGGAGACTCGCAAGCAGCTCTTTCAGTTCGTTTCTGTACGCGCCGAAGCTGTCCCCATCCGGACTGTCGCCCAGCCTGTCGCAGAGTGCCTCGAGGCGGTCCATTATCTCCTCCGAAGCCCTGTTCTCCAGCATGAACGTGTGCACCGGGTGTCCCTGCCTTGTCACCGGCGGATCCCTTCCCTCCAGCGACTCCTGGAAGACCTGGACGTGGACGTCGCACAGCCGCTTCACCTCGTCGCTCGGCATCCCCTCCTCGATCAGGCGCTGTTCCATCTTCGAGATCTCGGATGCATCGATGTCCCGGATCAGTTCCCGGAAGCGTGCTTTCACACTCTCCATGCTTTCGCCGGCGTGCAGGTCGCGGATGATCTCCTTCAGGACCTCGTGGCGCGCATCAACATCTTCCATGCGACCAACCTTCGACCCGCCGGCGGACCAGGAGACCTCCTCCCCTGTCTCCGCCGCGATCTTCTCCGCCATCCTGGAGAGGAGTGTGTCGACACTCAGGCCCCCGATGGAGGCAGCCTGTGCCAGAGTCGCCACGGAGCCCACGGTCTTCATCGCAACCGGATTCCTCAGAAGTTTGAACCTGGGCGAGAGAGTGGTCATGAACTCGAGCATGAAGGGGTAGGCACTCAGAACCTCGGCAACCATCGTGTTCGGAGTGAGGCTTGTGATCGGCATGATACTCCTCAGCGCCCGTACCGGGCTGCCGTCCTGGCGATGCGAATCCCTATGGCGTTGGAGCAAGCCTGGGGCAAGGCACTGAACCGGTTCGCCCTTCGCAGACTACCGGCGTAGGATCCCCAGAAGCCGCTGTGGCGTGCACGCACGTCACCGGCTTCGAGGCCGGGTGGATCCGTCACCGGATCGGACCCCAGGTCGCACTCCATCCAGTCGTTGCACCACTCCGACAGAAGCCCCCCCAGGTCATGAAAGCCCAGTTCCTCGGGCGCCGCAGGATAGCTGCCGGCCGGTGTCGTCCACCCCACGCAGTATTCGGCCTGGGTCAGCCGGTAGTTGGCGATACCGCAGTGCGGAGCCGTGTTGCCCCAAGGGTACAGCCGCCCGTCGTTCCACTGCGCGGCATACTCCCACTCCGCGTCGGTCGGCAGGCGATAGCCGGCTGCTCCATACGGATCGCCTCCATTGCAGGCCCAGTCACCGTTGTGTGCATATGCCCGGGGAAGCCCCGATCGAATGCTCAGCCAGTCGCAGTAGCGGGCTGCACCGAACCAGCTCACCATGATCACGGGATGATCCGAGGGGTCGTAGCCGTCGGGGTATGCGTTCTGGGCCTCGGCTGATGGAGACTCGCGCAGATAGAACAGATCCTGTCCGTTGAACTGGATCTCCGCATGCTCGCTGTCCAGGTTCAGGAGCACGTCATCGCTTCCGTCAAGATTGTCGAGGACCTCCGTGTCCGTCACCGTCACGTACCCGAGATCATAAGCCCACTGCAGCGACTCGAGGAACTCCCGGTTAGTCACCAGGCATGTGCCCAGATCGAAGTCACGCGTCAGCGTCACCTCGCGCTGATCAACCCCGCAGGTGGCGAATCCGTCGCCCATGATGAATGTACCGGCAGGGACAGTGATCACGGGCGGTGCAATCATTCCTTCACGGAATGTCAGGCTGTCGATCGCCGAAACGGAGAACTCGGTGACTGCTTCCCCTTCGTGAACCAGCATCTTCCAATCGCCGCCGGCAGGCGCCGAGCCCGGCACCAACGACAGGACGGCGGCTGTCATCCAGATTGTGCGCATTGTCACCTCCTTCCCGGTGGGAACTGATGCCTGCGACAGATCCAGGGGTCGTGGAAGCCTCCACATGAGTCGAACGTTCTCAGTTGGGTCTGAAGGCAGGCAGACTCACCGGAATTGCCCCTGAGTATAGAGGTGAAGTCATGTCTCTTCAACCTCCCTGCCTGATTCCACCCCCTGGCCACCCGATTGATGACCGTTCCGAGACCTCGCCCGGGCTCATGACAACAGTCCCCGCATTGCAGAGCAGAACGCCACTCTCATCCAGTTTCCTCTGGTCATCCGGGACGACTCCGGCGATCCTGTTGCTGCCTCTCACGGCTGAAGAGGGACCTGCCGAGGGCACATTGACTGCGCGTATCTTCCGAAGCAGCGGTGAGTCCCGGCCGGGAGATGCTTGCGCAGGGCAGTAACAGACCAGGAGTATCAGCAATGCCATCCAGGTTGAAGAAGGGCGCAAAGCCGTACAGGGATGGGTGCCGGTTCGCAGTCTGGGCGCCCCATGCAGAGCAGGTGTTCGTGACCGGAACGTTCAACGACTGGAACAGCACCTCGCATCCGATGATACGGCAACCTGACGGCGTCTGGACAGCGGATGTGCCCGGCGCGGCTGCGGGCGATGAGTACAGGTACCGGATCGTCACAGGCGGAGAGGAGTTCTTCCGGATCGATCCGTACACGCGCCGGGTCACGAACAGCGTCGGGAACGCGATCATCACGAAGCTCCCCCGGCAGTCACCGTCGCGACAGTTCACCATTCCTCCCCTCAACGAGCTGGTCATCTACGAACTCCACATAGGCACATTCGGGAAGAAGAAGGGCCAGGAAGGTCCCGGCACCATCGAGGGCGCCATCGAGCGTCTCCCATACCTTCGTGAGCTGGGAATCAACGCGGTCGAGGTAATGCCGTTGGCCGAGTTCGCGGGCGGGTATTCGTGGGGCTATAATCCTTCGCACATCTTCGCCGTCGAGAGCGACTACGGGACGCCGCGCTCGTTCAGGGACTTCGTCGCCGAGGCTCACGACCTCGGCATAGCCGTGATCGTGGATGTAGTGTACAACCACTTCGGCCCGGGCGATCTTGACCTCTGGCAGTTCGACGGATGGTCCGAGAATGGCAGGGGCGGCATCTACTTCTACAACGACTGGCGCGCACGGACCCCCTGGGGCGAAACCCGCCCGGACTACGGCCGGGGAGAGGTCCGGGAGTACATCAGGGACAACGCCATGATGTGGCTGAAGGAGTTCGACGTCGACGGCCTCCGCTGGGACATGACCGCATTCATCCGCAATGTTCACGGGCGGAACGACGATCCGCAGGGCGACCTGCCCGACGGGTGGAGCCTCATGAGCTGGGTCAACGACCAGACGCGAAAGGCCAGGCCCGGTTTTATCTCGATAGCCGAGGATCTCCAGGGAAACCCCTTCCTGACCAGGCGGCAGGAGGACCAGGGCGCCGGCTTTGATGCGCAATGGGCCGCTCCCTTTGTGCACGCGATCCGCGCGGCGCTCATCGAGGCGGAGGACTCGTCCCGGGACATGGAGGCTGTCCGGAACGCGCTTCTGCACCGCTATTACCTGAACGCCTTCGAGCGCGTCATCTACACCGAATCGCATGACGAAGTCGCAAACGGCAAGGCCAGGGTTCCAGAAGAGGTGGACCCCGGGAGGGCCTCCTCCTGGGCGGCAAAGAAGAAGTCAGCGCTTGGCGCAGTGCTTGTCTTCACCGCGCCCGGCATTCCCATGATCTTCCAGGGCCAGGAGTTCCTCGAAGACGACTGGTTTCATGACGAGGATCCCGTCGACTGGGCAAAGGCGGACCGATTTGCGGGAATACTTCGGTTGTACATGGATCTCATTGCGCTCCGTCTCAACCGCGAAGGGCGGGCAGGAGGGCTGATGGCCCAGGAGATCGATGTCTACCACACCAACAACGTGGACAAGGTCATTGCCTATCATCGATGGGGATCGGGAGGCCCGGGCGACAGCGTTGTGGTGATGGCGAACTTCTCATCCAGGAGACTCGAGGACTACGGGATCGGCCTGCCGGCGGCGGGCGACTGGACCGTGGTCTTCAACAGCGACAGCAGATCCTACGACCGGGAGTTCGGAGACTTCGGGAGCCACATGGTGCATGCCGGAACACCGGACAGGGACGGCCTTCCCGCATCCGCCGGGATCAGCATCGCTCCGTACAGTGCGCTCTTGCTCTCTCAGGATAACGGGGCATAGAAGAAGGCCCGGAGCCTCAGCCCCGGGCCTGATGCAGTGAGCGTATGATCAGAACGCTGCCGCGAGTATCAGACTAGCGGTACAGGTTCTTGATCGCGCCCCAGCTCGAGTCGATGACCGGAGTCGGGTCTTCGCTGTAGTAGGTCCGGAATGCGTAGTCGAAGTCCGGGAACGGGTTGAAGCCCGGATTGGCATAGACGTGACCGAAGGGATACGGGTTGCTCGTGTCACCCGCGATTCCCAGGGTCATGTTCCCGGTAAAGACCAGGTAGTACGTGGTTCCCGGGGTTACGGCAACCGGATCCCAGTAGACATCGACCCACTGGCCCTGCGTACCCATTGCCGCGGCGGAGGTCATAAGCGTTCCGCCCGCGTTCGGCAGCGCATCCCAGAGCTCGATTACGACATTGTCGGTTCCGCCGACATTCGCCTGAAGGAGAATGCCCGCGCCCGAAATGTTGGTATTCGTCTGCTGGAATGACTGTGCAAGGTCCGTCTGGGAGAAGGCCGCCATGTAGGTGGGCCCGCTGGGTTGATTCTGGTCGATCAGGTTGGCGTGCGCCGGGAGGGCAACACCAACGGCGATCAGTGCACATAATAGGAGTTTACGCATAAGCTACCCCTTCCTGGGTTGAACTTGAGCCCTGATGCCCAGCCTGATATGGGCAAGGCAAACCTCAACAGTAGAGTCGCACTGCACCGAATCGGGCACCGAACTCCCCAAAGACGCAGCCGACAGGGCCGATCACGCTTAGGAAGGTTCACCCCAATTCAGAGCTCATGATACCATACTGATGCACCTGCCTCAACGTGATTATCTACCACCGATTCTAGTCCCCGAAACTGATCGCCCAGGCGTGGTAATGAGACTACGGGTATCAACCTGTTCGCGGCAGGGCAACTGCGGTCCAAGGGAGTTCCGCTCTCCCTACTCCTACAGTCCCAGATCCCTGCGAATACGGCCGAAGTCATATCTCTGTCCGGCGGGCTGCCTGGCCTCGTGGTTCTCACAGTCCTTCAGCAGCGTATCGACCATCCGCCGGCCCTCCTTCGTCTCCGTGGCCTCGCGGGGTGTCTTCCCGCCGAGCGAGGGGAGAGGATGATCAGCCCAGTCGGCATAGTGCTTCGTCTTCATCTCGAGGATGGCGTGATCAATCTCCGTGGATGATAGCGGCGGCTGTGGAGTGCCGGCTGTCGATTGCGAGATGCCGGCTGTCCGTTCCGGGCTAGGGGCAGACGCGTGCCGGCCACCGGCCTGCTGGTGAGCCTCCCGGATCAGGGACTGCGGATCCGTATGCTCCCGTTTCTGGTGAGCAATCAGCGGGCCCAGCGCTGATTCAAGGAGATCCCGCATTGTGTCCGCCCGGCGGAGCGAGTTGGTCTCCACTCTCAGCCCGTTGGGCGCGATCACGACCCTGCCGATAAGAGTGTTCTCAAGGCCGCGATTCATCGAGTTCCCCTTCTTCGTGAATGGGTAGATCATCTCCGATCCGTGGGACTCCGGCGGGCCATCCACACCTTCGATGGACGAGATGCGGCACTGTATCTCCTCCAGATCAGAAGAGCCGAAGGCGAAGTGGTCCACCGTGAACAGCATGGGATCGCCGTCGGTGTTCTGCAGGACAGGGGGTGTGCCGGCCCGGATTACGGCATCCTCCACCGCATCCTCCCAGCAGGCGATGAGGTAGCTGCCGATCGCCTCGTCGCGCAGCCGGTCTGCGGGAACGTTCTTCCTGCGCCGCAGGCGGCCCCGCGCCCGCCGGACCACCTCAGCAGCATCGCGCGGACTCAGAACGCGCTGGTAGAAACCGCAAAGCACCGAAGTCCCCCGATGGTCCACCACGCGCGTCAGTATGGCATCCCTACTGACCAGCGTGCGTGAAGCCGTGGTCTCCACAACTCGCCTGGTCTCGCCGGTGAGGAGATCCACCAGGTCGAGGCTTCGGCCGGGTTCTGTTCCGACCACCTCCCAGACCGAGAGCCAGGCGGACCGCTGGGCAATGAGCAACTCGCGCTCGGTTCCCGACAGCTCGATGCCCGGGTCCTCGAGGAACCACTGGGAGAGCGGCTTTCCGTCCAGGAGGTGGTGATGCATCGCCCAGGAATCCAGCAGCTCGTTGGACATCTTCTCATCGAGGAAGACTTCGGCGGCATGGTCTATCCAGTTCCGCCCGAAACGTTCTGCGGCGTACCGGAACATTCGCATGTTCAGCTTCCTGTCCAGGTCGTGTACTGCCGCACGCCTGCCACCGGCGCCCTCGTAGGTGTACTGCCCGCACTCGCGCTCCTCGTCGCGCTCCAGGCAGCAGCGCTTGTACTTCTTCCCGCTCCCGCAGGGGCAAGGTTCATTGCGCCCTATCTTCGCCCCTTCCGGGATCCCCCGCTCCCTCGGCGTCGGAGCGGTTGGCTTGCCGCGATCGGGCGGCTCGTCGGCGTCGAACAACTCCGCAGCTTCGTACGGAAAGGTGAAGCGCACCTCTACGTCATCGTCGTCGAAGTACGACTCGCAGACCGGACCAAAGCTGTCCTCCTCGAAGACGCTCCTGTGGCTGATGTAGAAGGCTGCCAGGGAGGTTGCACAGGCGGTCATGATGCGGACATCCTGCTCCGACAGCGGCCGGGGCATACCGTCAGTGTCCCGGTGCTCCACCAGCGGGTAGGCGTTCGCATCGGCCAGCGGCCACCCGTGCTTCAGCGCCTCCTTCCGCATCGACGCGGGCAGTTCGGATCCGGCCACGAAGTTCAGGGAAAGTGTCGTGGTTCCGAGGTCAAGCGGCGCACCGGGCGAGTTCTGTGCCTCGGTATTCAAGAGGAACTGCTCTAACCCCTCAACGGACGGGAAGAGGATCAGGCCGATGCTCTCACCGAGATGGCCGATGATGGAGAGGCATGCACCCTCGATATTGTACGCCGGGATGTCCACGCGCAGGATCCGGCTGTCATCGGCATTCTTCCACGGTGCGATCCTGTAAAGGATCTTTGCCGCTCCGAAGAGCGCCTCGATCGCGTCAACTCCGACACGCCCATCCTCAAAGTAGCTCGGCTTGCTGCGGCCTTCCTCCCCAGACTTGGCCTCGGACATGTGTCTGATCACCTCGTGGACCTCCGGCGTAGGCGCCTCGATCACCCGGGTGTCCGGAAGGATCTGCCGCACCTCCTCCGCGAGGTGCGCTTCGGCCACCCGGACAGTGCCGGGCTGACGCCCTGGACCGACCATCGGCGACTCCATGGCCTTCTGCAGGGATGCGCCAAATGAGACCGGCGCCGCGCTCTCGTCGCAGATCTCGAAGTGCACGACGATGCCTTCGGGTAGCTCCAGCCAGAGTATGATATCCGGCCGGTAAGGGGTGCCCTCGGTGATGTAGAAGGGGGCGGCAACGCGGCCGCCGACCCAGTCAGGGCCGTGCAGCCCGGGGCGGCCAATGCGATCGGCGCGTCCCGCGCGATTGGGGTGCCTGGGGGTTTTCATGGGGGGGAGTGTAGGAAAAGTTTACCCGGGAGGCAAACCATGGGTGAGGCGAATGCGCCGGTGGCCGGAAGCACGAATGGGCGAGGTTGACGGTGAGGCTCCATGGGCAGGATCGGGTGATTGACAGCGATCCTGGAGGCTGGCCGGGGCGCGCCCGCGTCCGGTTGGCCTACTCCCCCGCCTCCCCGCTTCCCGCCCCGTCCCGTAGCTTCGCCCTGCGGCGCTTCTCGACAGCCTCGCGTAGCAGGAACTCGATCTGGCCGTTAACGCTGCGGAACTCCTGCTCCGCCCAGCGGCGCAGCTCCTCGTAGAGGCCGGGGTTCAGGCGCAGTGGGAAGGCTTTGCGTTCAGCCACCATGCAGTCCTTTCCCGCCTGGCGCGAGTTACTGGTAGAGCGTGCCGGTGTTTATCACCGGCTGGGTGGCGTGCTCGCTGCACAACACGACCAGCAGATTCGAGACCATCGTCGCCTTCCGCTCCTCGTCAAGCTGGACCAGGGACTTGCTGCTGAGCTCTGCAAGGGCCAGCTCGACCATTCCCACCGCACCCTCGACGATCTTCTGGCGGGCTGCCACTACTGCGCTGGCCTGCTGGCGCTGCAGCATGGCGCCAGCGATCTCGGGAGCGTAGGCAAGGTGACTGAGCCTCGCCTCGATGACCTCGACGCCGGCCCTCATCAGGCGCTCGTGCAGCTCCTTCTCGAGGCGCTGGTTGATCTCCTCCGTGCAGCCGCGAAGGGTCAGCTCGCCATCCTCGCCGTCGTAGGGGTATGCGCTGGCGAGGTTCCGCACAGCCGCCTCCTCCTGAGTGACGACGTATTGCTCGTAGTTGTCGACCTCGAAGAGCGCCTCGGTCGTGTTCACAACCCGCCAGACCACGACCGCCGCGATCTCGATCGGGTTGCCGGCCAGGTCATTGACCTTGAGCCGCTCGCCGTTGAGGTTGCGCGCGCGCAGCGAGATCTTGTGCCCCGTGTAGAAGGGGTTCACCCAGTAGAACCCGTTGCGCTTGATCGTGCCCCTGTAGTCTCCGAAGAGCAGGCACACCGCTGCCTGGTTGGGGTTGACGACCGTCAGGCCAAACAGCAGAAGCAGATCGGCGAGAAAGATCCCGATGGAGGTCCAGATCATCCAGACCGTCCTGGGAGAGGTGACACCGGCAACGAACATCCAGATCGAGCCGGCCATCACGAGCAGCAGGAGCAGCAGAGCCGGCAGCCCCGGGCTTGCCTTCAGAGTCTTCTCGGTGTGCATGGGCAGGAACCTCCATCGATTAGTGCCCGCAGCCACTCTGGCCGCGCGACGTCAGGATGATATCATCTCGATATCTAACTGTCAAGAGGGGGGTCTTTCACGGAGATCTTGGGGGTGATGGGGTAAGAGAGCTAACCCGTTGCGGTTGACAAGGCAAGCCCCGGCTCGCCTCCGGGATGCGACGGTCCCCTTGGGCGACCGTATCTACGCCACTCCGATCTCCACGATGTGGTAGCACCAGGGCTGTGGAATGCGGCTCAGGGTTCGATGCTCCAGTGGTTAAGCTTCATGTTGCCGGCAGAACCGTGGAAGACTAAGACACTCTTCTTGTACCGCCTGGCATACATCAGGCTCCTGTCCGGTTCCGTGAAGTAGATCCATGCAGTTCCGGTCCACTCCTCTCCCAGATCCGCGCCGAACGTCATGGTCTGCACATCATCGGGAGCGCCGAACACTGACCGGACGAGGTCTGCATCCATCCCAACCTCGAGTGCCGAAGTGTTGGCCTCCGTGAATGTCTTGTGACCGGGGTGGGAGTACCTGTGGATTGGAGCGCATCCACAGATGAGAACCGACGCAAGCAGAAGACATGCCATGGCGCTGTACAACCGTGTGTGCAATAGTTCAGGTTTCATCGGGATCACCTCCTATCTGACCAGAAGGGCCTGTCGTCTTGCAGCCAGCATGTCCCTGTACGGCTCGAAGTCGACCCAGATCTGCTCTGCGACCTGCCGGGGAAACTGCACGGCCAGCTTCTCGCCGGACTTCTTCAGGCACTGGATGACTGCGGTGTAGTTCGAGGCATGGGGCTCGTCGAAGATCTCCGGCAGGAATGCGAAAACTCCCTGCTGCGCGATGTCGTCCATGCTCGCGCCCCTCACCGAAACGGAGACAGGCATCATGTTCAGCGAGCGGAACAGTTCACCGGCACGCCGCCCGTCTACGAGAAGCTCGAAGTCCTCAAGATCGCCCCTGAACGCATAGACATGATGGCTGGAGTGAGTCGTCCCGGCAGCGCCCGCAAGTCCTGCTCCGAGTATGTTGGCGAACACGCTGCCCGCAGTCTCCCCTATCTCGGGCGTCACGTGGATTACGACGACCGGGGCATAGTCGCCGACGTACTCGCGCCACTGGTGAAGCCTGTCGCCCAGGGGATCATAGAGATCAGACGACTCTGCCCCGGCAGCGATCTCCCTCCGCTGGCGCTTGCCTGCCAGCCTCTGCTGCTCCGCCGTCTGCAGGAAAAGCCTGCGCGGCGGCGTGGCTATCGTGATCCGGAAGCCCCCTGTCTTGAACTCGTAGTTGCTCCCCTGATATGAGCGGCTGGATGCCCAGCGCAGGAGTTGGGAGGGATAGGGATGCCCCGGTTTGACGGGGAGAAGCTCAGCCGATGGCCCCGGCTCTCTCTGCACCGCAAGCGCAGATGCAATCATTGGAAACGCAGATCCGACAGGCACACTGCCCGATACGCCCGGACCTCCCAGCGACGGATCACGGAACGTGTTGATCGCTATCACCTCCGCGTCGAGATTCAGCAGGGGGCCGCCGGAGTTGCCGGGATTCAGGTTCACGTCGGATATGACCGCCCTCTCTTCCACCTTGCTGACTATGCCTGCCGTAAGAATGCGTGTCTGATTCAGGGGGCTGCCGATTGCCAGGACCTTCTCTCCCTCGAACGCGAGGTCCTCGGGAGGCCGGTCCGTCAGCTTCAGCACGGGCCTGTCCCGCACCACATCAGACGAGATCCAAAGCAGGGCGATGTCCGCGGGCTTGTCCTCCTGGAGCAGTCGCGCCCTTACACGAGTGGAATCATCCAGTTGAACGCTGATGTGCCTCGATGACGAGACCACGTGCGAGTTGGTAAGAAGCAGGCCGCTCTCATGGACCAGAAACCCGCTGCCATGGCCGCGGTCTCCAAACACCGTGAAGACGCCATCCCGGACGGCCCGGAAGACGTGCGTCTCCTCGGCCACCCTCCTCTGTGCCCATACGGGACTGGCGAAAGTGTGAAGCGCCAACCCCATTGAGAGGATGAGCAGAAGCAGCCTTTGTGGACCCTTCATGATTCCACCTCCTTCTTCCCGGAGTTGCAGAACTCCGTTCAGTCAACGACACCGGGCCGGATCGCGATGGACGCCCCCGCGAGTTCGTGTCCCGACTCGACCTGCAGCTGACAGGTAGCGTCCCGTGCCCGAATCGACCTGTAGAGGATGACAGACCGGGTACGACAACCGCTGTCGTTGGGGGTGGGAAATGTGATGGCAGTTTGACCACGGGCTGGACAATGGCCAGCACCTCCGGCCGTTGCCGCCGGGGGGCGTGCCGGCACGCACCGCCGGCTTCCACTGCCACCGGGGCCGTGACAGGCGGGAAGTCGATCTGCTGATCGAGCACTTTCTACCGCGCAACGATCAGATGGCGATCCCTGCGTGGCTCATCTGAGGCCGGGCGTTGGGACACTCGGTGTCGGGGTCGCTATCGGAATCGGTATCGATACCAGCTCTGCGGGATGCTCTGCCCGCAAAATCCCGGTTCGTTGCTACTGGATCAGGACGGCGTAGATAGTGGCCACCGACGTCTGTCCAGGGATCACCCAAAGGGGAGACAAGACCGGGTTTGGCCACTGCGAGGTGCCGTGGACTCCGAAGAAGTCGCCCGGGTCGATTCTCCCGTTGTTGTTCGAGTCCTTCCAGACATCCAGGTAGTAGGAGCCGGGAGCAACGTTGGTGAAAGTGAAGCTGACGCTAAACTCCGTTCCCCGCCTTCCAGAACACGAACCTTGTACCTCTGAACCTTACGAACACTAACTCCGAGAGCATCAGCTCCCTCGGCGTTCCCAATCGAGCCCGCCAGGGCAAGCCGTACCAGCCCCGGCCGCGGCAACTCCTTGCGACTCAAAACGTGTGTGTCTCCCATAATGGGGTGACATTTTCACGTTGCAGTTAGCCATGACAGAATCATGTAGCAGCCACAGCCACACAGATTCCAGTTGCCAAGATCAGCCCGCGGATTTATAGTGCGACTATAGATTTGCCGAATGGGGGCACAACATGTACCGTGGCAGGACGTTAGAAGACCGCTGGTTAACCATCTCAAGCGAGTTTCCCGCGCTTCTTCTGACCGGCCCCCGCCAGGTCGGCAAGACGACGCTTCTGCGACATCTGCTCGCCGGCACGGACCGCCGCTATGTCACGCTGGACGACCCGACGGCCAGGGAGCTGGCCAATGACGATCCCGCGCTCTTCATGCAGAGGTATCCGCCGCCCGTACTGATCGACGAAATCCAGTACGCACCGGGGCTCCTTCCCCTCGTCAAGATCGCAATCGACCAGGAGCAGCGTCCCGGCGACTTCTGGCTGACCGGCTCGCAGCAGTTCCACATGATGCGCGGCATCACCGAGACGCTGGCCGGCAGGGTGGCGCTGGTGAACCTGCTGGGCTTCTCGCAGAGGGAGGCACAGGGCGTGGCGCGGCGGGATGAGCCGTTCCTGCCGGTTCCGGAGAAGCTGACCGCAACTGAGCCGATCGAGGGATGGGTATCCGAGCCTGACATCTTCCGCTCCATCTGGATGGGATCGATGCCCGCGCTCGTCACGGGCAGGATCACCGAGCGCGATGTCTTCTACAGCTCCTATGTGCAGACGTATCTCCAGCGTGACGTTCGCGATCTGACCCGGGTGGGCGATCAGCAACTCTTCCTCCGCTTCCTTCGCGCCTGTGCCGCGCGGACTGCCCAGGAGCTGAACCTGTCCGATCTCGCCCGTGATGTGGATGTCTCCGTGATGACGATCAAGAGCTGGCTGTCGATTCTCGAGGCGAGCCACCAGATCCTTCTGCTGCGCCCCTACCACAGGAACGTGACCAAGCGACTCATCAAACGCCCCAAGCTCCACTTCCTGGACACGGGGTTGTGCTGTTACCTCTGTGAGTGGTCATCTCCGGAGACGCTTGCTGCAGGATCCATGGCCGGCGCCGTCTTCGAGACTTTCGTCGTGAGCGAGATCCTCAGGAGCTGGTGGCACCGGGCACGCCCCGCCGGCTTCTACTACTACCGGGACCGTGACAGGCGGGAAGTCGATCTGCTGATCGAGCACTCCGGAGCCCTGCACCCCCTGGAGATCAAGCGATCAGCCTCCCCCCGCAGGGAGTGGGTTCAGCCGTTCGCATACCTGGAGCGCCTGGGATTGCCGGTGTCGACTGGAGGTGTCGTGTGCCTTGCCGCCGAGCTCTTCCCCCTGGGTGGCGATCACATGGCGATCCCGGTGGGGGTTATCTGAGGGCTGGCATTGGGACACTCGGTGTCGGGGTCGCTATCGGAATCGGTATCGACCGGCGACCACGAGGTTGGCCAGTGGCGTAAAATCAGGAGTTGCTTGCCGGATTTGGAGGAAAGCTACCTCGCGGTGCGGCTGCAGCCCTTTCTCACGAATGTCCGCAAGCGGCTGACCCGGTCGCCGAAGATCTACTTCCTCGACACAGGCCTCGTGTGCCACCTGCTCGGCATCAACTCGGCGACCACAAGATCCGCGGGCGGCTCGTGTATGGTGGCGAGGAGGCGATGGATCTGGGCGGGATCCGGATCGCGTCCTGGCGCGAGCTGGCGGGTCGCGGGGATGCCGCGTGAGCGCACGATGGTCAGCAATCGTGCAGTCTCACTGCAGATTATCTGCAATGCGCCTCACGCCAGGGCGGCCAGCCCGGATCTCGCGGCGATCCTCACGGTTGTCCCAGCTCAGGTAGGCCCCGACGCAAAAAAGGCGCAACAAGATTTGCTCTCGCGCAGAAAAGGTACACGGCCGGGTCCGGGGCGGCTGCGCATGGTGTGCGGCGGGCACCCGGGGAGCTGGTTCAGCCTCCGTGCCGCCCAGGGCTTCGTGGGGATCGCCGCTGTGCAGGTGGTCCGAAGACAGAAGAGATGACTCTCGCAGAGGCGCGAAGGGCGCGGAGGGTGGATGAGACATGCACGGCACGGCGAACTCGCTGATCTCCCCTCCATCGTGAATCCGGATCCTCCACTCGGTCCCGGCCTGCGTAGGGGAGGACTTGCACCTACATGTCAGTGCCGATGCCGGGCGCACCTACGGCGCCAGGCAGGATTGGTAGAAGGGAGCTTCCATGTTGTTAAATCATCTCTCATTGAACTCTCTCTGAAAGTTCGCAACAACCCTCAGGATCTCATCAAAGCTCGGCACTTCACCAAAGAACATCTCATCTCGCATTGCCTGATAATCCCGCCTCCATCCGGGCTCTTGATCAGGAAGGGGCAGCAAGCGGAGCGAGCCCTGGCGCAGGGTGCTGTAGTCCATCCACGACCAGCCGAAGTATATCTCCCTGTGTTGAGCCGCACGGGAGAAGATGTCGCGTCGATCCAGCGCCCTTGCAGCAACACCCTGGGTGATCAGACACGATAGATCGTAGTAATGACGCGCCATTCGCGGATCTCTCCTTGGCCTGTCGGGCGGACGACAGGTCTCCTCATGAAGCAGCATGGCCTTCTCCCAGAAGGTCCTCTCTGGTGCCAGCGCCCTTACGCGGAAGGTACTTGGTCCAAGAGCATCAGGGAATGCGTCGTACAGGTAAGGATGCACCTCCGCGTTCTCGACAGGTTCGCTGTCTGAGCGAGCACCCAGCTCGATCCTGACCAAACGGCGCACATAGTCCTGGGCAGCCGGTATCGACGTTGGGTACCTGAACAGCAGTGTCTGCCTGTCTCGATCCTCGTCATCAGATGCCGGGAACAACTCCCAGGTATCAGTATCCGGCAATGATGCGGCAATGCGGGCCGCCAACGCCGGCATCAAGTCGTCATGGATCTTGATCTGGGTGGCTTCCTTCATGGCATTCAGGCGCTTCCTCGTCTGCTTCCTGCTGTGCGCCTCCTCCGGGCTATGGTCTCCACCAAATCCGAGGAAGTGCTTGTTGATCACAATGTCGATGTCTTCGGAGAATCTGCTGATGAGGCCCCAGCATTTTGACAGGGAGGTCCCACCCTTGAACGTGATGCTCGTGCCCCACCCGGGGAGCTCAAAGAGTTCCCGGAGCGTCCAGCACACCCAGTAGTCCTTCTCCAGAGATGCTTCCGGCAGGTTCAGCCGGGCTTGCGCCTGCTCACATATCAGGTGCCTACGTTCGACAGGCATCTGAAGGAACCCGTTCATCAGCTCACGCCTTCCTCAGCGACTGCACGGATGACCTGAGCGATCCAACTCGGCGCGTAGTGAATGTCCTTCATCAACTGCACCTTGTCCCTGGAGTCGAGTCTTCGCCTGAGAGTTGACCTTGTTCGATCATCGACGTTTCGTTGTCCCAACCAACGAAGGGCCTGGATGACTGTTCCGCTGATGCGGCCCGCCGTTGCCATGTTCCGAGGTGTTGTGCGCTTGAGCAGGATCTGCCTGTTCCCAACCTGCAACCTGCGCGTGGGGCCGTCTGTCAGGAAGACGACCCTCATGGGCACCTGATCACTCAAGCCGAGCAGGTTGGCGGCGTACGCTCCAGACGGCTGGAGGCGTACTGCATCCCTTGCCTCCAGAGCGGCCATGATCTGCTCCACAGATGGAGCGAGAAGGCCGAGATCGGGATCGGTGCGGGGATAATCGTAGAGCCCTCTGGCAAGCCGGCGGATCGTGCCCTCGTCCTTGTGGCGTCGCAGGGCGCTTTCCACGGCGGAGCAGCTTCCAAGCCCCTTGAAACTGGCCGGAGAGAAGACCCATCCACGTCCGTGGCCGCGAATGGACCTAATCACTTTCTTTGCTATCGATTGCGACTCCTGTAACTTGCTCTTCATGACGCAAAACCTAGCACGTATTTGCGTCATTGGAAAGCATGAGAAGCGCGTCTTGCCCTGGGGTGCGGCCGGCACCCGGGGACTGGTTCAGCCTCCCCGAGTAACCAGTCCCTTGGCGATCCTGGCGCCTTGGCGAGAGTGTCGCCGCATCATACTCACCGAGCGTCAAGAGCTCTACGAAGTGCGACCACCCCGATTCTTTCGACAGCGCCGAAAGAATCTGCCTGTCGGGGAACGCCTCCGGCTGCGGCGCCAGGCACAACGCCCGGGACCCCGCGGACTGGTGATTGAGGCCAGACTCGCCGTCCGTCCGGGATCGCATCCGTGCGTTACGGAGCATTCGCGGGCTACCTGCAAAACCCCTACCGCCCTCCCAGGTATATCGACACCCCGGCCGACGCTCCGAACGATGTGGATACCAGGTCCTCCCACCCGCCAAGGTTCGTGACGCGGGTGTACCCCACGCCGAAGTTCACAGATGCGCTGCCTGATATAAAGGCGCGGACTCCGCCGCTTATCGATGGCAAGACGTATCCGGTGGAACCGCCGAAGCCATCCCCGCCATACGAGATCATGCCTAGTCTGATATCGACGAAGGGAACCGCGTCCGACGGCGTTGGCACGTTCAGCGTCATCCCTGCAATCAAGGTGACAGCGTGCCACGACTCGTCCTCGTACCCTTTAGGAGACTCGCTGCCACGACTGACACCCAGCCCTCCAAGGATCTGGACGACCGGCGTAACCGAGTACCCGACTGAAGTCGACAACTCGCTGGACGAGGCCGAGCCCAGTGAAGTGCCGTCATAGCTGTAACTGGCGCCTGTGTGACTGCCACTGAGCGACAGCTCAACCATACCCGTGTCAAGTCGCCCTGCCATGCAGGGAGCAACCAGGAATAGCGCCAGTACCACGGTGACCAGAAGTGACCTCAGCATATCTGCTTCTCCTTTCTGACGT